>CAKZHZ010000088.1 GCA_936928855.1 uncultured Polycyclovorans sp. | reverse complement strand
ATCTTGTTGGTCATCGTTGCTGCTCCTCGTTGTTCGTTCTTCCCACCGTCATGCCCGACCGTTCCCTATCGTCATGCCCGACTGGATCGGGCATCCAGAACCCGCAGTGGCCACTGGTCCCCGGATCGAATCCGGGGTGACGAGGAGAAAGCCGCTTTTGCCGTTACGAATCACCTATCACCCACCACGATTCACGGCGCGTCGCGGGCGCACTTACCACTGGTAGCGGAATCCGGCGGTCATGCCGAAGCTGTCGTAGTCGTCGCCGAAGGTGCCATCGACCTGCAGGTGTCCGCTGACGGTGCCGCCGGCATTGCCCAGGCCAACGCCCAGCGCGATCTCGCTCAACGCGCTGTCGAAGGTGTCGTCGACCACCAGGTCCGGCCCGATACTGCGGATTCGCACCGCGGTCTCGCCCTGGAATTCGTTCCAGAACCGCGCGGTCAGCCGATAGTCGGCGCGCAGGCTGCCCAGGGTCTGCTGCAGGCCGGCACGCGCACCTACGGCCCCCCGGAAACTGCTGGGGGTGTTGTCGCCGAACACCTGGTTGCCGGGGCGGGCCCCGACGTTCTTCGACAGAATGGTCATCGTGTCGAACTCGGTGCGCGCCCAGGACAGGCCGATCAGCGGTTCGATGTAGGCCTCGGACCAGGACAGGCGCCAGCCCGCCTCGGCCTCGACACCGATGTTCTGGGCCTGCGTTTTCAGGGCATCGAACGGGTCGGTCGGATCGCTGAAGGCGATGTCGTCATAGTCCATCTGCACCCAGTTGCCGGTGAGCAGGGCATCCCAGAAGAAGGCGGCGCCCTGGTAGCCGGCGTACACCCCGGCGGTCACACCATCGAACTCGGCCTGGGTGCCCATCTCGGTAAAGTCCACCTGCGAGTTCGCATAGCCGAACAGGGTACCGACGACCCAGGAGGCGCGGCCGTCGCCCCCGTGCAGCCAGTCGACACCGGCCTGCACGGTGGTGATGTCCTGGTCGTAGTCGTTGCGGAACTGGGTGGGTCCGCTGTGCTGCCCGGGCTCGCGGGAATGACGCGACTGGGTGATACCGCCCCAGATGGCGTTCTCGGCCGCGGTGCCGCGGTCACGCACCGTGGTCCGGCGATCCGCCTGCCGTCCCAGCCAGGTCTGTGAATGGGCGCGTCCAATCGCCTGGGTGGACTGCACCAGCAAGGGCATCTGATAGGCGCGGTGGCCCGGCAGGCCCAGCAGCTTGTGCTGCTGTGTTTCCTCGTCGTACACCAACGGAAAGTGGAACAGGCCTTTGTCGAGGGCATTGAGGGCCGGGTTGTACAACTCGGATTCCGGCGACAGCACGAAGTGCCCGGCGGCGCTGCTCCCCCCGCTGACATCCACCACCACGAGGCCGTCCGGGTTGTGGGCGCCGGCATCGGTGGCGAACCGCTCGTGCACGACGATCTCGGTGACGCCCTCGGTGCTGCCACCGGTCAGGTCCACACAGTCGGCCCCCGGCAGTCGCCACATGCCGGCACGGCCGGCGCGGTCGGTGCAGTTGGCCTGGGAAAGCCCCAGTCCGAGGGCGGCATCCAAGAGGATCTGACTGCCGGCCTGTCCGACATAGTGGGTACCGGGCATCGACAGCACATCACTGAACTCGCCGTCGGTACGGCCATAGCGATCAATGCACGGCCCGCCGTAATCGCAGAGCAGGGTGTCATCGACGACGGCCAGGTGCGGCGCAGCCCGGGCAACGCCTCCGAGGATGATCAAGCCACTATTCTCGAAGGTCTCCAGTCCGATCACATTGAGCTGAAAAGCTTGTGGATCGGAATTGAACAGGTCATCCACCGTGGTCTCACCCACCACCAGGACGCCGTCGTTGACCCAGCGATCATTGCCCGCACCAAAATCGGCGGCGGCCACGATAACTGCCTCCGGTGTGCCCCCATCACGATCGTCGAAGAATCTGGGGATCCCGGAGATAATCTGGGCACCGGCCTCGTTGCGGACCACATCGTCCCCGCCGCCGAAGCGCAGGCCGGTTTCCAGGAAGGTCAGACCGACGGCCTCTGGATGGGCTGCGCTGGCGCCATAGTTGTGGAAGGTGACGCCCCCCGAGTTGGAGGAAAAGTCCATGCTGCCGTGAATGCCGGCACGATTGTGGATGACCGTACGCCCGGCTCCGCCGCCCCGCAGCACCACAATGGTGTTGCTGGTCCCGGACTGCACCCGTGAGTCAATGAGAGTCTCGAGATTCAGCGTGGTCTGGGTGCCCGCACCCGGATTCAGGTCGAACATCGGCCGGCTGGGACGGTTGAGGTTCACACCCTGATGCAGCGTGATCACGGCATCGCCGCCCGTCTCGGTGCGGAGGGTCGCGCGATCCAGAAACGCACCCGGCTGCAAATCGACTTGCAATGCGCCAGTGCCGGTTCTCAAGTCTGCCTCCCCGAAAATCAGGGCGCCGTCCACACGCATCGAGATCGCACCCGCCCCGCCGGTGGTGTCGAGCGCGATACGATCGTTGACCGAACCGCGCACAACGAGATCGATATCACCCTGCTGCGTCGACGCCCTGATGGCGTGATTGGGTGTGCCCGCCCCCGGCACGTCGATGGTGCCCGCAATATCAAGCGAAATGTCACCGGAAATCGACGTCGCCTCGATCCCGGTCAATACGCCGCCGATGGCGCCGCCGGCGGTGATATCGATGTCACCGCTGACACTGCTGGCGCGGATGCCGTGACTGGCGGTACCACTGCCGGTGATACGGTTGGTCACGACGTCGATCGCACCGGCCTCTGTGGTGAAATCGAGGATCGCGCCGTCGCTGCCGCGAATGACGTTGGTGAAGAGGCCGCTGTCCCATGCCATGCCGTCGCTGCCGACAGCGCTGACGGATGCCCCCGCCGCATTCAACTGCAGGTCGCCATCCGCCAGTGGCACCTGCACCGTGAGGTCACCATCGGCCTGGTAGGTGATACCGCCGGCATAGTCGCCCGGGGCACAGGTGACCGTTTCGGCCGCGCCCGGCTGCTGCTGCACACCGCATTCGTTGTCCGCCACGGCCACAGCGGGGACCAGCAGCCCCAACGCAGCCAGTGTCGTCGGCAGGAGGTAATCCCGCATCTCGATGCTCCTCGTGATGTAATTTTTCATGCCGGTCTCCTCCTTAGAACTGCTTGGTGATGGATACACCGACCAGGCGGGGATCCAGCGTGAAGATGTTGGTGGTGAGGCCGGTGTCGTCAGAGTTGAGGAAGGTGCCGGTGATGGGTGTTTCGTCAAACAGGTTCTTGACGTAGCCCTCCACCGTCACGCCCCACTGCTCGTTCGAGGTCCAGACCGACAGGTTGGTGTTCTGCCACGACTTCAGACGGTCGTATTCGGTGTTGTAGATGCGGGCAAAGGACTTGCCCTGGATGTAGTGGTCCATCCGCACCGTGGTGCGCCAGGCCGAACCCATGTCGAAGCTGTACTGGGCGCCAACCGCCGCCGTGAAGCGCGGGGAGTTGGGCAGTTCGTTACCGCTGACATCGGCGAAGAAGCCCGCTCCGCCGTTGGGAGCGTCGGTGGTAGCGTTGAAGGTCTCCCCCGTCACCAGCCCGAAGGTGTCCGTGGCACCGGGAGCTGCAATGCCGGTGTAGTTGCCACCGATGATGTTGCCGGCCGGACAGAAGGCGGTGAGGATCATGCTGGTGCCGATCAGCGATGGCGGCACCGGCTGCCCGCCAAAGGTGGTGCCGTTCTCCAGCGCGCTGCGTACCAGTTCCGCCGGCACCACGCAGTTGGAAGTCTGGGTGGGGTTCGGCTTCAGCAGCACCCATTCGTCGTAGGTACGCCCGTCGGCAGTGGTGAAACTCTGGTTGCCGCCTTGCGTGCGATCCATGAGGTCGATGGAACGTTCGCCCTGCCCGACTTCGGTGCTGAGGAACCCGAGCGCCGCATTGAACTGCCAGTCGTAGCTGGGCGCAAAGATGGTCTCCAGCTCAAAGCCCCAGATCTCGGCATCGAAGTTCTCGTTGGCGGCCGAGCGATCGACGATCTTGGAGATCTGGTAGTCCTTGTAGTCGTACATGAAGGCCGCGCCGTTGACGATGAGCATGCCGTTGAACAGGGCGTTCTTGGTGCCGATCTCGTAGGCGTTGACGTACTCCGGGTTGAACGTCCGCGGGGCCACTGCGCCTTGTGCGGCGGCGATGAAGATGCCGGCCGGCGCCGCAATACCCGGCGGGTTGGCGCCGCCGCCCTTGTAGCCACGCGAGTAGGACGCGTAGAGCAAGGTTTCGTCGGTGAACGGCAAGGTGGGCTTCCAGTCCACCACGATGCGCCCGGTGGGTTCGCGCCAGGTCTGCACAATGTCGGGATCAGCCGGGTAGCCGCGCCCGCCGGGGGCATTGCCGACGATGCCGCATTGATAGCCGAGGATGGTGCAGGCTTCCGGCGGGTCGCCTTCCTTGATCAACCCCTGGTTGAACGCGCCGCCCTCCCGATAGTCCGGCAGCAGGGTCTGGCTGGGGATGGGCGTGAAGACCTTCTGGTCCCAGGTGTAGCGCAGCCCCGCCGTCAGCTTGACGGTATCGCTGATCTGCCAGTACAGCTCGCCGAACAGGGCGGCCGAGTCCAGCTGATAGGGGTTGCTGCTACGGAAGTAGTTGTGCCCGTCTCCATTGATCTCGGACAGTTCGTTGGGATCGATGTAGATACATCCGCGTTCGCCGCCTGTACTGGTGCAGGTCGGGCTTACGCCGCCAGGCCCGTCGAACGGTGCCGTCTGGGCCAGTGCCGACAGCAGGTTCGAGAAGACGTAGTACTCGTTGAGGGTCTTGAAGCGGGTGTAGTTGGCGCCGAAGCTGAAATTGAAATCGCTGGCAAAGCTGGAGACCAGACGGATTTCCTGGTTGAACTGCTGACTGGTGGCTTGCGACACATCCTGGATCAGCAGCGAATCGGAGCAGCCGAGCTGCGGATCGCAATAGATGCCACCGGGCGCGAAGTCGGCATAGATCGGATCGACACCGGGGCCGCTGATGTCGTTGAACAGACCCGGGGATATTTCAAAACGGTTGAAGTCCTGCGTGGAGTAGAGGTCGTCATCAACATAGACAGTCTGGGACGACAGCACCAGCGTGTCGGACAGGTGATAGTCAAGGCTTAGCTCGAAGATGTCGGAATCGGCCCGATAGACCGGCTCGATCCGCGAGTAGATGGTGCGGAGATCCCGCGGTTGGTTGCGGTTGGCGAACACGTCCACGCACTGGTCCACCAGCGACCAGTACTGATCCCGGCGTCCCTCGAAACAGACATCCGGATTGCCGAAGTTGGGGTTGAAACCGATCGGCCCCGGGAATGCCGAGATCAGGAACAGGCCGTTCTCGCGCGCACCGCTGACGAAGGGAATGGCATCCCCATTGGGCGTGTCGAAGGCGCCACGGTCGTAGAGCGATTTCGGCAGACAGCCCTGGTTGGCAATGCGCTGAATCGCCTGAAACTCCGGATTGGCCAGGACGTCGTATCCGCCAATGTCGGTGAGCCCTTCATCGCGATGACACAGCTGCTTGGCACTGCGCACGCGCTGGTCATCCTCTTCGAAGCGCTCCCACAGCAGATTGACCCGCAGGCGCTCCGTGGGCTCCCAGCCCAACGACAGGCGCCCGGTCCAGAGGTCGCGGTCGTCGACATCGCTGCGCACGTTGGCGAAATCGGCTGCAGCCTGATTGAAGCCGTAACCGTCACGCTGGGTCATGGCATAGGCGGCACGCAACGCCAGCGTGTCGCCCAGGGGAATGTTGTAGTGGCCGCGCAGTCGCTGGGCGCTGAAGTTGCCCCCTTCCAGTTTGATCTCGCCAAACTCCTCACCGATCGCGGGTTTGGCGGAGATCACATTGATGACACCCGAGGTCGCATTGCGACCGTACAGGGTGCCTTGCGGGCCGCGCAGCACTTCGACCCGCTCGATATCGAGGTATTCCTGCTCGAACAGACGATTGACGATGAGCGCGGTGTTGTTGAAGGACACCGCAACACCGGGATCGGTGGCCGCCGACACCGCCTGGGTGCCGATCCCGCGAATCTGGAAGTTGTAGCCGGTGAAGTTGGTCTTGGAGAAGGTGACGTTGGGAATCGCCTTCAGCAGATCGAATCCGCCTTCCAGCTTCTGGGCATCGAGGTCCTCCATGCTGAATGCCGAGATCGCGATCGGCACGTCCTGCAGGCGTTCAGCCTTTTTCTGTCCGGTAACGATGATCTCTTCAAGACCCCCCCGTTGCGCGATCTCGACACTTGTCGTGCCGCCTGGCGCGGGGGTGATATCGATGGCGGAATGGTCGTCCTCGTCCGGCCCTGCGCCCAGCACCAGCGTGTTGCCATTGACCACCGCCCAGCGCAGACCGCTGTCGGACAACAGTTGCGACATGGCCTGCCCGACGCTGTGGCGGCCTTCCAGGGCCTCAGCCTGCCGCCCCTCGACCAGCGCGGCGTCATAGATGATCTGCAGCCCGCTCTGCTGCGCCAGCTGGTCGAGCGCGCCTGCGAGATCTCGCGCGGCAATCCGGTACTCATGGACCTGCCCGAGCACCGCAGCTTCGGCCGATTCCGCGTTCGCAGGCTGCCGCAGTTCCTCCTGCGCGCGAAGACCTGGGCTGAGCATCGCCAAGGCCAGTGCCACACTGACACAGGCTCTGGACAGGCCGGCCGATGGCCGACGGCTTGGTGTATCCACGTGTTGTCTCCTTCCTTCTCGGTAGCACCCGGAACCCGCGTCTTGTTCAGTCTGAGCGGGATCTTTGTGTTACCTAAAACGAAGGCAACCCGGAATCGGCTACCTGCCGCGCGAAAAATTCGGTCAGCCCGCGATTCGGCGTTCCAGCAGAATGCCACCGTCGGCCAGGCGCCGCGCCTGAATCGGCCACTGATGTTCCAGCGCCAGGATCAATGCACGCTGGTCCCCGGCCCGGAAGCGGCCATTGACCACCAGGGCACGCAGACCTGGATCCTCAATCCGGATCTTGACCGGGGTATGCCGGTTCATTTCCTCCACCAGCGCATCCAGCTTCCACCGCTTGAACACCAGTTCGCCCTGCGGCCAGGCCTCCGCCACCTCGATATCGGCAGGTGCCTTGTCGATGGGCTGTTGCGGGCTGCTGTAGCGTACCTGCTCGCCCGCCTGGAGCCGGGTGGTTTGCGCGGCCGCCACCAGTCCCCCCAGCACCGAAGGCATGTCGACGGCCACCTCGCCTTCGAGGAGGGTGACCACCACATCGTCCCCCACCACCCGCACCTGAAACTCGGTGCCAATGGCACGGACGCTGCCATCCGCGGCCTTCACCACGAAGGGCCGCTGGGCATCCCGCGCCACCTTGAACTGCGCCTGCCCGCGGTTGAGCACGAGGTCGCGCTGGCTCAGGCTGTATCGCACATGCAGGGTCGATTCGGCGTCGAGCAGTACGGTTGAGCCGTCGGGCAGCAAGATCCGCTCCTGCTGCGCCGTGGCGGTCATGTAGCGCTCACCGGTCCATGCCACCGGCACCCAGGTGGCGGGTGTGCCGGGCAGCAGCACTGGTGCGCCGATGACGAGCGCTGCCACCGTTGCCGCAACGGCTGCGGCAACCCGCCAGCGGCGGCGCCTCCGAGGACGTCGGCGATCGGCCGTGTGCAGTGCTTCCCGCGTGGCGTCGAGCACCGCCGGCCGCGTCTGCAACAGCGCACTCATCCGCCATGTGGTCTCCACCTCCCGCCATGCGCGGTCGTGCGTTGCAGATTCGCCGCGCCAGCGACGGAAAGCGGCCCGATCCAACTCCGTACACGCCGGATCGTTGAGGCGGACCCACCACTCGCTGGCCTGACCAATCTCATCGCCGGGAAGGTCATGGTCGCGGTTCATGGCGTGCCCTCCCGCCGCTCACCGGAACCCTGGTAGGCGCGGCCGATCCGCGTCAACGTGGCCAGAGCGCGCGAGATGTACTTGTGGATCATGCTTTCCGACACCCCAAAGTGCCGGGCAATCTGGGCGTAGGTCTGCCCTTCCATGCGATGCAGCAGGAACACCTGTCGGCACCGGGGGCTGAGCTGCAGCAGCGCATGCTCCAACACGCCCAGCACCTCGTCCTGCTCCATGGCCTGCTGGGGTTGCGCCGCCTCGCAGATCAGTTCCTGCTGCTCGATCGGCACGTGATCAGCAGCCCGATGCGCCGCGCGCCGCCGCGCATGGTCACAGGCGATATTGGTGGCCACGCGGTACAGCAACGGCTTCCAGGCCTGGGGCGGCTCGGTGTCCCGATAGCGGAGCATCCGCAGCACGCTTTCCTGCGCCACATCCTGCGCATCCTCCTCGGTGGGCAGGCGGCGGCGCAGAAAACCGGTGAGCGCAGCCTGCTGCTCCCTGAGAAAGGCCTCGAAATCGGCAGCCGGAGGCTTCAGCACCGTGGGGCGCAGGTCCACCTCGAATCCGTTGGCCATGGGGTCTCCTCCGGCTTTTTTGAAAGCCGTTCCAGACCTATAACGCAGCAGCGGGCGAACCGGCTACCCCTGAGGCTCCGATTGGAGCCTCAGGGCGCCCCCCGGAGACAGTTCCGGGGGGACGGGCCGTCACGCCACAGCGTGCGGGTTGGCATTCGCCGGGACACCCTGGTGCCCCAGATTGCGCCCCAGGTAGAGGTAGGCCGCCGGCACCACGTACAGGGTGAACAGGGTCCCGATCGACATCCCGGCAGCGATCACCAGGCCCATGGAGAAGCGCGCAGCGGCGCCCGGGCCTGAGGCGATCAGCAGCGGGAACATCGCCACCACCAGAGCTGCGGTGGTCATCAGGATGGGCCGCATGCGGATGCTGGCCGCTTCCTCGATAGCCTCCCGCTTGCCGTAGCCCTGCTCCTGCAGCTTGTTGGCGAACTCCACCATCAGGATCCCGTGCTTGGAGATCACGCCGATCAGGGTGATCAGCCCCACCTGGGTATAGATGTTGAGCGTCATGCCCGGGAAGCTGGTCAACTGCATGCCATTGGTGATGGCAAAGATGTTGATGAACAGCAAGGCCCCGCAGATCGACATCGGCACGGTCACCAGCATGATGATGGGATCGCGGAAGGATTCGAACTGGGCGGACAGCACCAGGTAGATGACCAGCAGCGCGAACCCGAAGGTGGCGATCAGCGCCGTCCCTTCCTGTTTGAACTGCCGCGAAGCCCCGCCGTAGTCGATACGGAAGCCGGGCGGTGCCACTTCGTTGGTGATGTCTTCCAGAATCTTCAGTGCCTCGCCCTGCGGAACGTCGGGCCGCGGCACGGCGATGATGGTGTCGGCGTTGAGCTGCTGGACGTGCTCGATGGAGCGGGCCACCGTGCGGTCTTCCAACCGGACCAGCGTCGCCAGCGGCACCAGATCGCCGTTGGCGGCACGGGTGTGATAGTTGGCGAGCTGGTCGGGGTTGACCCGGTCGGCTCGCTCAACCTGCTGGATCACCTTGTAGGAACGGCCGTCATACGCGAAACGGTTGACCTCGGCACCGCCCAGCAAGGCGGCCAGATCGGCCGAGACCTGCTGCATGTCCACGCCCAGCAACGCGGCCTTGTCACGATCGATCACCAGCCGTGTCTCGGGACGGTCGATCCGCAGCTTGGGCGCTACGAAGAAGAACTTCTTGGAGGCCTGCGCCTTCGCCACGATGTCGTCGCTGGCGGCGGCGATATCTTCCGGCGAGGCGGTGGCCTTGATGATGAACTCCACCGGGTACCCCTGGCCCGGCGTCGGCAATGCCGGCGGCAGGATGGCGGCGGAGCGGAGCCCGGCGATGTTGTTCAGGCCCTCGCTGACCGATTCGACGATGGTCTGCGCACTGCGATCACGCTCGCTCCAGGGCTTCATGATGAAGCCCATGAAAGCCTGGTTGCTGTTGCCCGGAAAGCCGAAGGTGAAGATGTGGTCGACATCCGGGTCGTCCAGCGCCACCACCTTGGCCTGATCGAAGTACCGGTTCAGATATTCCTGAGTGGAATAGCCGTCGGTCTCGTTGACCGAAAACGCGAAACCCGGATCCTCAGCTGGCGCCAGCTCAGCCGGAGTCGATACGAACAGGAAATAGCACGACACCAGCACGATGGCGCCGAAAACGCCAATCACATGAACCGTGTTCAGCGCACCGTGCAGGCGTTCCTTGTAGCTGTTGCGCCACTTCTCGAACTGGCGGTCGAGGAACTCGGCCAGGCGGTTGCCGCCATTGTCGTGCGAGGATTTGAGAATCCGGGCACACATCATCGGCGTCAGTGTCAGCGCAATCACCCCCGAGATCAGCACGGCGCCCGCGAGGGTGAAGGCGAATTCGCTGAACAGCTTGCCGGTGATGCCGGTGAGGAAGCCGATGGGCGCATACACCGCCACCAGCGTGATGGTCATCGCGATCACCGGCCCCACCAGCTCCCGCGCGCCCTTGATGGCGGCATCAAACGGCTGCATGCCTTCTTCGATGTGCCGGTGGATGTTCTCCATGACGATGATGGCGTCGTCCACCACCATGCCGATCGCCAACACCATCGCCAGCAAGGTCAGCAGGTTGATGGTGAAGCCCATCGCCAGCATGAAGAACAACACGCCCACCAGCGACAGCGGCACGGTGACTGCGGGGATCAGCGAGTTCCGCAGCGAGCCGAGGAACAGGAAGATCACCACGATCACGATAAGCAACGCCTCAAGCAGGGTGGCCCGGACTTCGCTGATGGCATCGCGGATGTAGATGGTGCTGTCGTAACCGATTTCAGCCTTCAGGCCTTCCGGCAGCCGCTGCTGGATGTCCGGCCAGATCGCCATCACACCGTCGATGACCTCCAGCACATTGGCCTCGGGGCGCACCTGTACGCCGATGAACAGAGCCGGCGTCCCATCCCAGCCGGCATCGCCTTCATACACCTCTGCACCGAGCACGACGTCGGCAATATCCTCGAGCCGCACAACCTTCTCGCCGTCGGCCTTGACCACGATCTGGCGAAACGCCTCCGGATCCCGGACGTCGGTGCCGGCCGAGAGGCCGATGCGGACATAGTTACCCTTGGTTTCACCCACAGCCGACAGCACGTTCTGGCTGCGCAGGCGGGCATATACCTCGCTGGCGGTGATGTTGTGCGCCGCCATGCGATCGGGCTTGAGCCAGACCCGCATGGCATAGGTGCGGGCGCCGATGATCTCCGCACGCTCCATCCCCTCGATCGCCGACAGCTGAGGCTCGATGACGCGGCTCAGGTAGTCGGTAATCTGGCTCTGGTCGAGCACCTCGGAGTAGAACGAGATGTACATTGCCGCCGTACCTCCCCCCTCGGCGATCTGGATCACCGGATCCTCCGAGCCTTCGGGCAACTGGCTGCGCAGCTTGTTCACCTTGGCGGCGATTTCGGTCAGCGCCTCGTTCGGGTCCTTGGTCAGCCGCAGGTTCGCGGTGATGGTGGCCGCATTCTGGGCAGAGCTGGAGGTGAGGAAGTCGATACCGTCCGCAGTGGCGATCTCGCGCTCGAGCGGTGTGGTGACAAAGCCTTCCACCAGGGCCGGATCTGCGCCTGGATAGGCGACCGTGACGGTGATCTGCGCGTTCTGCAGCTCCGGATACTCACGCACGGTGAGGTCCAGACCGGCGCGCAGGCCCAGGAAGAAGATGATCAGGCTGATCACCGTCGCCAGCACCGGGCGCTTGATGAAGATGTCGGTCAGATGCATGAGAGACCTTTACATGGAGGACGGATCAATTGACCGTCTCAGGTATTCGGAGGCGTCGGCGCCAGCTCGGGTGCCATCGAGATGTCGTTGTTGATGATGACCGGCTGGTCATTGCGCAGCTTCAGCAGACCGCTGGTCGCAACCTCGTCGGTCGTTTCCAGGCCGTCCACGATGGCAACGAAATCGCCGCGCGCGGGCCCCAGCCTTACGAAGCGCTGGGTCACGGTCAGCGGCTCACCGCCTTCCTGCTGGGCGGCTTCACGATCTCCCTTGACCACGAACACCGACGAACCGTACGAGCTGTAGTTGATGGCCGTGCGCGGCAGTGCCAGCACTTGCTGACTGCCCGGCAGTCGCAGCATCACGTCGCCGTACTGACCGGCGCGCAGCTTGAGGTCGGGGTTCGGCAGCCGGGCACGCAGGCGAACATTGCGGGTGGCGGGGTCGACACGCGGCTCCACGGCCAGCACCGTCCCTTCGAACACGTCATCCGGGTACGCCTCCACCTTCACCCGCACCGGCAGTCCCGCGCTGATCTGCGACAGATATTGTTCCGGCAGCGCAAAATCGACATCGACGGGATCAAGCGACTGCAGCGTCACCACCGGTGCGCCGGCGTTGATGAACTGCCCGACACTGACCTGACGAATGCCCAGCTGCCCGCCAAACGGCGCCCGAAGGTCCTTCTGCGCCAACCGCGCGCTCTGGGACTGCACCGCAGCCTTGGCTGCATCGGCTTCGGCCACGGCAGCGTCGTAGTCGGCCTTGGAGATCGCCTCAAGGTCGAACAGCTTCTTGCGCCGTTCGCGGTTGAGCTCGGCCAGCTCGGCCTGCGCCTTCAGCCGCAGCAGTTCACCTCGCTCGGTGTCACTGTCCAGTGTCACCAGACGGGCACCTTTTTCGACGCGGTCACCGCTTTCGAAATGAATCGCCGTGACGATACCGCCGACTTCGGTGCTGATATCGGCGCCCTGCACCGGCACCAGCGTGCCCACGGCAGCGGTCTCGTTGTCCCAGGTCATGTCCTGCCCGTTCGCGGTGGTGATGGTCACCGGAGGGATCGGCATGTTCTCGATGTACTGCACCATCATCTGGTTGCCGAACCACTTCATGCCGAACACCGCACCGAACACGAGGCCGGCCAGCAGAAGCATGATGATCATTCGCTTGGTCATGGGGTTTTCTCTACTGCAATGATTGATTGAGGGCCGGCTTACTCGAAGATGCCGTCCATACTGGCCACCATCTCCGCCGTCAGCGTGCCGGCGTTGGCCAGCAGGATCAGGGTTTTGATGAGCCGATCAAGCCGCGATGCATTGAAATCGCGGCGTGCCTGCACCTGCCGGCTCTGGGCATCGAGAATGTCCGCGATGGTGCGGGTCCCTGCGTCATAGCCAGCCTGCACCGCGGCCAGGGCCGCCTCGGATGACTCCAGGGCGCGGGCATAAGCCCGCTCGGCCGCCGCCGCTGCCTCCACGTCGCGGACCGACTTGCGGATATCACTGCGCACCTCGCGTTCCGCCTGCGTCAGTGCCAGACGCGCTGCGTCCAGCTTGGCAGTGGCCTCGCGCATCCGGCTGTTGTTGAGTCCGCCCGCGTAGATGGGCACCGTCAGTTCAAGCCCGACACGCGCATCGTCGGCCTGCTGGCCGAGCGCATAATCGGTGGAGTCGTTGCGGCCGGCAGTGGCAAAGGCGTCCACGCTCGGCAAGGCCTCGGCTTTGCGGCTCTGGCGATCAGTTTCGGCGATCAGGGTATCCAGCCTGGCGGTCACCAGCCGGGTGTTGTTCTCCTGCGCCATCTGATACCAGCGGGCCTCATCCATCGACCCCAGGGGCGGCATCTCGAATTCCGGCTTCAGCTGCGGCAGCGGCGAACGGTCGTAACCGGTGATCTCCTCCAGCAGATCCCGGGCTTCGCCCACCGCCGCCCGCGCCGAGATCAGCTGGGCCTGCATCAGGTCATCCCGGGCCTGCGCCTCTTTCAGGTCGGTGCCGGGCACCAGCTCGACCTCGTACCGTTTGCGTGTGTCCTCCAGCGATTTTCGTACCGCCTTGGCCTCGGCTTCCGCGAGCCGCAGCTCGTCCTCGGCCAGCAACACGTTCAGATAGCGCTCCGAAACCCGGGCAACGAAGTCGATCTGCGCACCGTGATAGCGGGCATCCGCAAGACGGTCCCGCGCCTCGGCACGGTCCATCCTGGCGCCCCAGTCCAACCGCAGCAGCGGCTGGCGCAGTTCCAGACCGGCACTCCATTGGTAGTACTCGTCGTCCTGGGAGCCGAAAGCGAAGCTGGCATCGGTGTAGCCATAGTCCACGCTGCCGCGCAGCGCCAGCGTCGGCCGCAGGCTCGCCCGCTCCTGCTCGCCCTGCTCCCGCGTCACACGTTGGTCAGCCGCTGCCGACAGGTACTGGGGGTCGTACTCGGAGCCCTTGATCAGCGCCTCGGAGATCCGCAGTCCGGCACTGGCCGGCACCGTGATCAGCGCCAGCGTCAGTACCGCGATCGTCCGTTCAGCCCGCACAGATCGTTTCATCGAAAACCTCATTGCAAATACGTTTGATCAGCGCATCCTGCGCTTCCGGCGAACCATCACGGTCGACCGGCTGCCAGCCCATGCCATCCAGCAGATGGGTCATATGCCGACACATGGCCCGATACGGCGAGCAGACCGAGAAGTCCTCGAGCACGCCATCGGTATGCACCAGCTGGTGGTAGCCCGAACACAGGGCCCAGAGTCCGGAGGCAAGCTCCTGGGCGCTCTGCTCCCGCAACTGGAGATCGCCTCTGGCGACCGCGTCCTCGACGATGGACACCACGATGGCGCCAATCGGCTGGGTCACCTCCACGAAGGACTGCCGCCGCTCGGGCGATGCCGCCTTCCACACCACCTCGCACAGCGAATACTGCGACAGGCGGAAGAAATCCGGATGACGATTGACGAAAATCATGTCCGCCACGCCCACGGCGAACATCCGCTCCCGGCTGGGCGCCCGCCAATCCGCCACACGATGGAACAGCGCGGTGTGCTCCGCCACATCGCGGGTCACCAATCCCAGCAGCAGGTCCTCCTTGGAGCTGAAATGCTGGTACAGCGTGCCCACCGCGTATTCGCAACGCTCCGCCACCTTGGACATCTGCAGGTTGAGCAACCCGTTCTCCGCGATCAGCTCGCGCGCGCAGGCCAGGAACTGCTGTTCGCGTTCCTCAAAATCGCGCTGGCGTCGCTCGCGGGTCCCCATGAGCCCTGCACATTCCCATCGATATGATCAGGGTGCGAATTCTGAATCTGATTCATTTAAGAATCAAGGTTCATTTTTTAGTCATATGTCTAAATCATTGTTGCAGCGCAAAAAAATGCCCCGCCGGAGCGGGGCAGATTCAGATGCCGCCAAACCTCAGAGCTTGTGAAAATATCGAACGCCGTCGCAAGCGCTTCGCCGGGCGTCTCCGGCAAGGCGTCCTGCGCGAAATCCAAAGAGTTTACTGAAGTAAATGACGCTGGATTTCACGTAGGACAACGCAGACGGGAGCGTTCGACGGCGGGCGATTTTTTCACATGGTCTCAGAACTGGTACTTGAAGAAGAACCCGAGGTTGTCCCGGTCACGGTAGAGGTTGTTGCTGCCTCCACCGAAGAAGGTGTTGTAGGAGATGGTGAACGCGTAGGACGCCCCATAGCGGGTTTCCAGCAGGAAGTTCAGCGCCTTGCGGCCTTCCACGAAGTTGCCCGCCGGCCCCGGCGAATTGCCGTTGATATCGTGCGCCCAAATGAACAGCGGCTGGATGCTCACGCCCGGCAGCACCGACTCGTAGGCAATACGGCCGACGATACGATACCCCCAGGAGAATGCATCGGCGTAGGCGCTGCGCGGGCTCTGATAGGGATTGAAGCGCAGACCATCCGGCCCGATCGTGCAGGTGGGATTGGACGAACAGGCCAGTCGTGAACCGTCTGCGCCGCTACCGTCGGCCCCGGCGCTCGCATGCGTGTAAGCCGTGTAGGGGCCTTCGATCTGCAGCTCGTCGAAGTCCGGCATGTTCAGCACGTGGGTGGCGGCCACTTCGTACAACAGGATCACCTGATCGGCGCCGATCCAGTTCTCGGAAGCCCCCAGCACGCGGGTGGCGCCAAGGTTGTACTGGGCGACACGCCCCGGAATCCAACCCTGGATGTAGCTGTTTGGCGCGTTATTGCCGATGGCGTCGTCGCCATACAGATAGGGAATCAGGAAGCTCGGAAAAGACCGTGCAGAACCCGGGACCGCACCGACGATCAGATTGACGGTGTCAGGGCGAGGGTTGTTGCCGCTTGCGTCGGTGTAGTCGTTTCCGTCGTAGAGGACGTAGTCGCCACTCTCATTGAACCCCAGTCCGGCGCTCGAACCGGCGCAATCAAGCGCCTGGCCGTTGACCTCGGTGTTGTGGCAGCTCGCCAAGGTCGGCCCAAAGGCGGAGAACGCAACATCAACCAGGGCCACCTGTAATGGCACGTCCGGCCGGTACGAGACCTCCCCCTGGAACGAATAGTCCCCGAATGTGGTGGTGAAGTCCGCCCCAAACATCTGCAGATCTTCAGGATATTCGATCAGCAGCTGGGCAGAGTCGAATGGGACCACGCTGGATTCCGGCAGCCCAGGCCGCGGCAACAGCAGGTTGGCAAGGCTCAAGGGGTTGCCATCCAGCAAGCCGAGTTCGGTCAGCGCAATGCCAGGACGCTGCGCGCTAAGGTTGACGGCATCCAGCAGCAGGTTGGTCTGCCCCCTCAGCGAACTGCCAGCGATGGGCATGTTGGGACAGCGATTGAGCAGCTCGGTGGTATTGCGTGCCGGCAGCCCATTGGCCCCCAGCTGTCGCGCACAGCTCAGGTCCGTGGAGAAGAAGCTGACGTAGGGCAGCTTCGAGTGGTAGTTCATGAAGTAGGCACCAAATTCGGTACCGTTGTTGATGTTGTCGGCGTAGTACTTGAAGGAGACGCCGTACTGCCCTGAGTCACGCGCATCGCGATCCGGCAGGCGCTGCGCACTCAGCGTGGTGTAGGTGATCGCGGTGAGCGGGTTGTCCAGCGGGGCCCCAACGAAGTCCGGGTCATCCGCGGCGCCGCCGAAGGCGAGGTTCACCACATTGCGCTGGTTGTCGGTGCCAATGTCGACAAAGGACATGAAGCTGCCGGCGGTGGGGATCTCGATCGGCTGCCACTCCAGCTGGTAGTAGGCCTCCATGGTGATCCCGGCAAATACCTCGGTGCTGGCGCGGATCATATTAACCGGCACGAACAGCTCTTCCAGCAAGCCGAAGCCGAGGCGGTACAGCGCGTTGGCATTCACCGGCTGTGCTTGGTTGACGCTGTTGACCACCGCCACCGTGCTCTGGCCCCAGTTCACCGTCTGACGGCCGATACGCAGGGTCAGCGTACGGATGTCGTCCAGCGGAACGTTGGCGAAGAAGTTGGCATCCAGCAGGTCGTACCGCAGGCCAATTTCCTTTGCCTCGTCGGAATTCCGGATTTCGCGGACCACCCCGCCCGACTGATACACACCATCGAAGTATCGGTTCGAGATCCGGGAATCGCCCGTGATGATCACGTCGCCAGCGTTTTCGGCAGTGATCTTGTTGGGACTGAAAGTCTCGAAATCATCATAGTTGTGATGATCGTAGATGCCGATCCCACGAACGAAGATGCCGTAATTGTCCCAGGTGAAACGGAAGTCATGCGTGAACTTCAGCGGCATCTGGGTGATATCACCCTTGTCGTAGTTCAGGTTGCCGTCGTCGAAATTGACCGACCCCTGCCCGGGCGCGTTCGCCAGCCGGGCAGCCGGGAAGTTCTGCAGCCGGTGCAGACCTTGGCAACTCTGATAAACGCCACGGCACAGGTCCGGGTCCTGGCTGCTCTTGCCCAGCAAATCGGACGCCTGATCCTGCAATCGCCAGGACGCGCCGAAGGTCAGGGTATTGTTGAAGACGGCATTGACGTTCTTGCCCATGACGTCAAACCGGGTTTCAAACGCCATCGCCGATGGCATGGCCAGCAAAAGGCCTACCGCCATCCAGACGCCCGCGCGCAGCTGACTCGCCCGCTTGCCCTCACTCATGTCGCTCTCTCCTTTCCAGTTTCGCACCAGACGGCGTACCGACCTCTGCTGGATCGTGTATTCGCCCGTCCCCACGCTAAGTGGGAGTGTCAATCAAACATGCTGTCCCCGCAAACTGCTTTTCCGCCCCGCCACATGACGATCAGTTCAGCGTCCAGCGCCGAATGCCGAAATCACCCACGGTGACCAGCTCGCC
>CAKZHZ010000087.1 GCA_936928855.1 uncultured Polycyclovorans sp. | reverse complement strand
CGTCAGGCGGCGAAGTATTTCGCCGGGGAGACGAACTGGTGAACCGCTTCCAGTTTGTTGAGGATCACAAGGACGCCTACGGCGTGAAGCGGTTGTGTGAGGTCGTCGAGGTCGCCCGCTCGTCGTTCTACGCCTGGCTGGACTCCGCCGGGCGGCGAGCCGCGAAGGCGACAGACGACGCGGTGTTGGCGGCGCGGATCCGGGTGCTGCAAGACCCCGCTCAGGGTGGCGACCGCGCCTACGGGGCGCCCAGGATCACCGCCGACCTCAACGACGGTGTGCCCGTTGCGGAGCGGGTGAATCACAAGCGCGTCGCGCGGGTAATGCGTGAGCACCGTCTCGCGGGGATCCGGTTGCGACGACGGGTGAAGACCACGATCCCGGACCAGTCCGCCAGGCGCTTCCCCGACCTGATCGGACGGGACTTCTCCGTCGGCGACCCCGGCCGCCGCTACGTGGGCGACATCACCTACCTGCCTATCGCCGACGGCACGAACCTCTACCTCGCGTCCTGCATCGATCTCGGCTCCCGGAAGCTCGCGGGCTGGCAAGTCGCCGACCACATGCGCACCGAACTCGTCGAAGACGCCCTCCGTGCCGCGCACCACGACCGCGGGTCGCTGGTCGGCGCGATCTTCCACTCCGACCACGGCAGCGTCGGTGGATTCAATCGGTCGTCGCAACACCCTCTCGGAATCACTGGAGGTATGGGCGATGGCAAGCAAGGACTGGGCGAGGAAGATCAGTGACGTGCCCGAGGGGACACGTCGGCAGTGGAGAGCGGATCGGGCTTTGCGGGCCCCGATGCGCTCTCCTGGCAGGCCGCAGCCCTCACGGGAGGTCCAACGCCAGTTCTGGCGTGTGATCGCCACCGGTGTCACCACGGTCGAGGCATCCCTGACTGTGGGCGTGTCCTGGCCCGTCGGGGCGCGCTGGTTCCGTCACGCTGGCGGGATGACCCCGCTGTCCTTAGCCGAGCCCACCGGCCGGTATCTGTCCTTCGCTGAGCGTGAGGAGCTCGCGATCCTCCATGCCCAGGGCCAGGGGGTCCGTCAGATCGCACGCACGCTGGAACGTGATCCCGGCACGATCAGCCGTGAGCTGCGCCGTAACTGCGCCACTCGTTCCGGGAAGCAGGAGTACCGGGCCACGGTGGCGCAGTGGAAGGCCCAGGAAGCTGCCAGGCGGCCCAAGCCGGCGAAGCTGGCCACGAACCAGCGACTGCACGACTACGTCCAGGCACGCCTGAACGGGGTGGTCCTGGGCCCCGATGGCGTGGCCGTGCCGGGACCGGTCGGGCCCGGTTTCAAGGGGCGGAAGATGAAACCGCGCCGGGCGGA
This sequence comes from uncultured Polycyclovorans sp., assembly GCA_936928855.1. GTDB lineage: Bacteria > Pseudomonadota > Gammaproteobacteria > Nevskiales > Nevskiaceae > Polycyclovorans. The sequence goes on along the minus strand of CAKZHZ010000087.1, from coordinate 5,599 downwards.
CCGGCGGTGGTCCACGGCGTGGAGCCCTGAGCAGATCAGCCACCGGCTGCGCCTGGAGTTCCCGGATGATGTGTCCATGCGGATCTCTCACGAGGCGATCTATCAGTCCCTGTTCGTCGAGGGACGGGGCGCACTCAAACGCGAACTCGTCGGGTGCCTACGTACCGGGCGGGCTCTGCGCGAGCCGCGGGCACGTACCCGGAACAAGCCCCAGGGCCACGTCACCGAGGACGTGGTGTTCAGCAAGCGCCCACCCGAGGCCGCTGATCGTGCTGTGCCCGGGCACTGGGAAGGGGACCTGATCATCGGGACCGAGCGTTCAGCGATCGGGACTCTGGCCGAGCGCAAGAGCCGGGCCACGATCCTGGTCCACTTGCCCCGCCTGGAGGGATGGGGTGAGCGGCCGCCGGTGAAGAACGGGCCGTCGCTGGGTGGGTACGGGGCCGAGGCGATGACCGCGGCCCTGATCAAGGCGATGGCGACGGTGCCGGAGCAGCTGCGTCAGAGCTTGACGTGGGATCGGGGCAAGGAGCTGGCCGGGCATGTCCAGTTCACGATGGCCACGGGCACGAAGGTGTTCTTCGCTGACCCCCACTCGCCGTGGCAGCGGCCGACGAACGAGAACACGAACGGGGTGCTGCGGCAGTACTTCCCCAAGGGCACGGACCTGTCGAGATGGTCGGCCGAGGACCTCGCAGCAGTCGCGTACACGCTGAACAACAGGCCCAGGAAGGTCCTGGACTGGAAGACTCCCGCGGAGGTCTTCGCCGAGCAGCTACGCTCGCTCTCAACGCACGGTGTTGCAACGACCGGTTGAACCCGCCGTCTACACCTCGAAGGCCTACGCCGCGCTCTGCGAGCAGCTGGGCGTGACCCAGTCCACGGGCGCGGTCGGCACGAGTGCCGACAACTCACTCGCGGAAAGCTTCAACGCCACGCTCAAGCGCGAACTCCTCGCCGGCCGGTCAGCGTTCCCGGACCAGGCCACCGCCTACCGGGCCGTGTTCCGGTGGGCGAACCGCTACAACACTCGCCGGCGCCACTCCGCGATCGGCAACATCAGCCCGAACGCCTACGAAGCCGCACGCTCCGCTACGCTTGCGGAAGCGGCATAACCGAACCGACACCGTGTCCACGATCAAGGGCCAAGGCCCAGATGACTTCGGCATTGCACTGAGCGGGGTCGCCGGCCGCCGCGGTTCCGTGAAGGCCGGCAACGGTTTCTCTGAGCGCGGTGAGTTCGGCGATGTGCCTGTCCAGGTTCGTCAGGTGCTCGGCAAGCTGATCACGCACGTGGCCGCACGGCGCCGTGCCAGCATCCCGGATTTGGAGGATGTCGAGGATTTCGGCCAGAGTGAGGCCGGCAACTTGGCTGCGCCGGATGAATTCAAGCCTGACGATCGTGTCCTCTGGATAGTCGCGGTAGCCGTCGGTGGCTCGGTCGGCCTGCGGCAGGAGCCCTCGCTCCTCGTAAAACCTCAAGGCCTTGGTCGTCACGCCGGAGGCCGCCGCTACTTCACCGATACGCATGCTTCACCTCGTTCTCGAAAGACTCCGTAATCTTCCATTTTGCTGGAAGATCACGAAGGTGATGGGGGTCTTTGTGGTGTGCCAATTCCTTCGTGCTCCCGCCTGTACGTTTCTCGACCCGGTTAGGGGGTGAGGTCGAGTTGTTCGAGGGCGACCTGGTAGGCCTCGTGGTAGGTCGGGAATTGGGCGACCTGGTCCAGGAGCGTGTCGATCGGCAGTTGCGTGCGGATGGCGAGGGAGGCGTGGTGGATCCACTCTCCGGCCATGGGGCCGACGGCCCAGGCTCCGATGAGGATCTTCCGGTCGGCGTCGGCGAGTAGGCCGAGGTGCCCGCGGGGGTCCTGCTCGTAGGTCCAGGGTCGGGCGATGGCGTCGGCGAGGTCCAGTTCCGTGGCGATGGTGCGGATGCCCTGCTTCGTTGCCTGTTCCTGGGTTAGTCCGGCGCCGGCGATTTCGGGGTCGGTGAATACGACACGCGGTATGCCGTCGTAGGTGGCCGGGTGGGGTCGGCCGAGGATGGCGTCGGCGGCGATCCGGCCTTGGTACTTCGCGACGTGGGTGAAAGGCATGATGCCGGTGACGTCGCCGATGGCCCACGTGTTTTCGCCGGCGCGGCAGTGGTCGTCGATCTGGATTTCTCCGTGGTCGCCGAGGGTTACGCCAGCGTGTTCGAAGCCGAGTCCTTCGGTGCGTGGTGTGCGGCCGGTACCGAAGATCACGACGTCTGCTGCCACCTCACCGGCTGGATCGCCGTCGCGTGTCTGAAGCTCGATGATGCTGTCGGCTCCCTCGCGCCGCGCCTGGACGGCGGAGGTGGCCAGCCGGATGTCGATGCCGGCCTCCTGCAGGTACTGGTGGGCAAGTTCCCCCACCCGGGGCCCTTCGCGGTCCAGTAACCTCTCGCCGCAGTGGATCAGGGTGATGGCCACTCCGAAGCGGGCCAGGAACGTCGCGGTTTCCACGCCGACGGCGCTGCCGCCGATGATGACCGCCCGCTCGGGGAGCGTGCTGGTGGTGTAGGTTTCACGGTTCGTCCAGGCCGTGATCTGGTCGATGCCGTCCAACGGTGGGATCACGGCGTCGGAGCCGGTGGCGATAATGATGTGCTCGGCTGTGATCTCGCGGTCTCCAGCCTGGATCCGGCCCGGTCCGGTAATCCGAGCTTCGTCCTTGATCACCACGGCGCCCTCTTTGATGTACCCGTCGACCTGTGCCTGGTCATCGAGGTTCCGGATCATGTAGTCCCGGTACTTTGCAGTGGCAGCCCAGTCCAGTTCGGCGCCGGAGACACCGGCGGCCCGTTGAACTTCCGTGCGCGCTTCCGGCGGCCGCAGGACGGTCTTGGAAGGGATACACGCCCAGTAGGCGCATTCCCCGCCGATTAGTTCCCGCTCGAAGACCACGACGTTCTTCCCGGCTTTCAGAAGCCGGTCGGCCGCGACCTCCCCGCCTGGGCCCAGACCGAGGACGGCAACATCGAAATGTTCACTCATGAGAATTTCTCCTTCAGATTCAGCGGATCTTTCCCGGCTCTTTCCGGTCCTTCGTCAACATCTCGCACCGGCCCCGGCCCGCCTCCTGCACCGGTACTGAACCCGTGCAAGCCCTCCAGTTGCCAGTGGTGGTCCGGCGGGTAGTGGTGGGTGGTCGGTTGGTTCAGCAGGCGCAGCTTTGGACGCCGTTGCTTACCTGGTCGGTGGCGGGTCCTGGTGTGTGGGTGAGCATCTTCTCAGCCATGGAGGATCCGAGTTCGTAGGCCTCTTTGACAGGCATGATGGTGCCGCCGGGGTGGGTTTCGAGCCAGGGCGCTGCGTCGTCGGGTGAGGCGAAGAAGTGGACCTGGTTGCAGAACGATGAGCGGACGGAGCTGATGTCCTCCGGGTTCACCAGGGACACCACGGCGGTGGCCGGCTCCACGCTGGTGACACCCATCGCTGTGACAGCCACCCGTACCGGGGTGCCTGTGGCCTGATGTGAGGATTCGATACGCGCGGATGCGCCCAGCAGGGTCGGGAAGATCAGGGTGTCCAGCGCGCACCAGGTGTAGAGTTGCTCACCGTTTACCTCGAACCGGTGCTGCGTGGGGCGCTGCGTCAGGCCCTGCCCGATGATCCGCCCGGACCCGTCGTACTCCGTGTCGCCCATCGCCTTGAGGGCAGTGCGGACTTCCTCCCCGGCACGGCCGGTCGCCGCGGCGAGGTCGCTCACGTCGACCGGGTCGCCCAGGGCGAGGAGTTTCAGTAGGGGCATCCACAGCCAGGGCTCCATCCCCGTCTCGTTGGACGCAAGCCGGTCAGTGACCTCGCTGATGTTGTTCATCGCGGTCGTTCCTTTCAAGGCATGGTGTGTCAGTGTTCGGCGATCGGTGGTTCAGGTGTTCAGGCGGCGCAGCAGGAAAGTTTGGAGACATCCGTCTTGAAGGACTGGGCAACGATCTTGATGCCCTCGGCCATGGTCAGGTACGGGCTCCAGAGGTTCGCGACCTGATCGACGGTCATCCCGGCCTGCAGGATGTACACGCCTGTTGCAGCGAGGTCGCCGGCTTCCTTCGCGACGGCGGTGATACCGACGATCCTGCCGGTGTCGGCGTCTGCGACCATCTTGATGAATCCGCGGGTGTCCCGGTTCACCACGGCGCGGGGTATGTATTCCAGCGGTACAACCCGGCATTCGCACCTGATCCCGGCGTCTCTTGCCTGCTTGTCGGTCATGCCGACAACCGCGAGGTTAGGGCTGGTGAACGTGACGCGGGGCAGGTGGCTGTAGTCCACGGCGCGGCCGGCGTCGCTGAAGGCGTTGTCGACCATCAGGGTGCCGTGGGATGCGGCGACGTACACGTATTCGGGGTGCCCGGTCACGTCCCCCGCAGCCCAAACGCGTGGGTTAGAGCTCACCAGGGTGTCCTCGACGACGACTTCCCCCTTGTCCCCGGTCTTCACGCTCACCCCGGCCAGGTTTAGCCCGTCGGTGACCGGGCGCCGACCCGTGGCGATGAGGACCTTGGAGGCCCGGAGGGTTTCGCGCCCGCCGGCGATGTCGGCCTGGGCGGCAATGCCGCCGTCCGTGTCCTGGGTGATGGAGGAGACGGTGGAGCGGCGGATGACCCGGATGCCCTCGTTGGCGAAGACGCTCATCAATGCCCTGGATGCTTCGGGTTCCTCACCCGATGCCAGGCGAGAGCGCACCAGCATGGTGACCTTCGAGCCGAGGCGGGCGAAGAGTTGGGCCTGTTCCAGGGCGACGTACCCGCCGCCGATGACCAGCAAGGACTCGGGTACCTCGTCGAGTTCCATGGCCGTGGTCGATGTCAGGTAATCGACCGTGTCCAGACCATTGATCGGTGCGGCCCACGGGGTGGAGCCGGTCGCGACCAGATAGTGGGCGGCCGTGATCGTCTCCCTGGTCCCGTCCTGCGCGGTGACCTCCAGCGCAGGGTCCGCGGCGGTGCCGGTGAATACAGCATTGCCGTGGCGCAGCTCCCACCCGTAGTCCGCGACGAGGTCCACGTACTTATCGGAGCGCACGTTCTCCACCAAGGCGCGCTTTCCCGCGATGAGTGCTTCCATGTCCACGGGTCCCGCGGTGGCGGTGAGGCCGGGGAACCTGCCGGCGTCCTGGGCGGTGTGGCGTGCCTCGGCTGCGGCGAGCAGAGCCTTGGAGGGGATGCATCCGGTGTTCACGCAGGTCCCGCCCACGGTCCCGCGTTCGATCATGACGACCCGTTTGTCGAGGTTCGTTGCCCTGATCGCGGCAGCGAACGCGCCACCACCGGAACCGATGATCGCCAGATCGAAATGCGGTACTGCCTCGTTCATGCGAATCTCCCTACACTGCCATCGGGCACCGGTTCATTGCGTGACGGCAGAAGCTGATGGCTGGTTTTCCAGTGGTTGATCTTCAGTCTGCACCTTCCCCTACGGGGGAAGGTCAAGGGTTCTCTGAACGGACGACGGGCTGGGGGCCCTCGAGGTGGTCGAGGCCGGTCCAGGCGATGTCTTCAAGCGGCCCGTAGGCGGGCGAGGTCGTTCCGGCGCGGCAGGCGTACTCCCACTCGGCCTCGGTGGGCAAT
>CAKZHZ010000086.1 GCA_936928855.1 uncultured Polycyclovorans sp. | reverse complement strand
TCAGGTTACGAGAAAATTCCACTCCTGGCTGCCGCTATCCTGCGGGGGGATTACCCAAGCAGCTCTACGACGGCATCGCGGCCGGTGTACTCAACCCGACAGAACCGCTGCCCGAAGAAAGGACTCACGGGCGGGTGCTGCGGAAGGACTGCATTTGGGTGTTCGCAGATCGGATCGGCGTCAATCGCGGGCAGATCATGATCAGTGGCCGCAAAGACGCACTCGTCAACGCAACTGCAATTGCGCCCCAACCCGCTGGGGGAGTTCCAACCATTGTTCCAGAATGGCGCGCCCGAGAGGATTCGAACCTCTGACCCCTGCCTTCGGAGGGCAGTACTCTATCCAGCTGAGCTACGGGCGCATCAGGGCGCGATTGTAGCGGAAGGACAGCCCGATGGCCCACCGAAAGGACAATCTGCCCACAAAAACCTGTGCGGTTTGCCATCGGCCCTTCATTTGGCGCAAAAAGTGGGATCGGGTATGGGAGGAGGTGCGGTATTGCTCCGATGCCTGCCGCACCCGCCGAAACGCCGCCCATGCCGCTACGCCACCTGATCATTCTGCTGGGGGACCAACTCGACCTCGACAGCGCCGCCCTTGAGGGTTTCGACCCGGCGCAGGACGCCGTGTGGATGGCCGAAGTGCCCGCCGAGGCGACCTACGCCTGGAGCCACAAGGCGCGGCTGGTGGTGTTTCTCAGCGCCATGCGTCACTTTGCCGAGGCCCTTCGGGCGCGCGGCTGGACCGTGCACTACCAGACCACCGGAGAACACGCGCACGCCGACCTGGGCGGCGCGCTGGCGGCGGACCTTGCACGGCTGAAGCCGCAGGCGGTGATCGCTGTGGAACCGGGGGAGTGGCGGCTGTGGCAGACCCTGCACGACATCTGCGCGGCGGCGGGCGTGCCGTACACCCAGCGGGCGGACCGGCACTTCCTGTGTGCCCTCGATGACTTTGCCGCCTGGATGCGCGGTCGCAAACAGCCGCGCATGGAGCATTTCTACCGCCGCATGCGCCAGCAGACCGGCTGGTTGATGCAGGGCGACACGCCCGAGGGCGGGCAGTGGAACTTCGACCATGACAATCGCGACCGCTTCGGGCGCGACGGCCCGGGTGTGGTGCCCCCGCCATTGCGCTTCCCACCGGACGCCCTCACACGACAGGTCATGGCGGTCGTCGAGCAGCACTACGGCGACCATCCGGGCCAGCTCGATGCCTTCGACTGGCCGGTAACCCGCGACGAGGCGCTGGAAGCGCTGGATGACTTCATCACTACCCGTCTGCCGCGCTTTGGCCAATACCAGGACGCGATGTGGTCCGGCGAACCCTGGCTCTATCACGCACGGCTGTCCGCAGCGCTCAACCTGAAGCTGCTCCATCCGCGCGAGGTCTGCGAAGCCGCCGTCCGTGCCTGGCGCGAAGGCGAGGCGCCGCTGGCGGCGGTTGAGGGCTTTGTCCGTCAGATCCTCGGCTGGCGCGAGTACGTGCGGGGCCTGTACTTCCACAGCATGCCGGGCTATCTGGACGACAACGCGCTGGATGCCAACCTGCCGCTACCGGCGCTGTACTGGACCGGCGATACCGACATGCGCTGCCTGGCTGAGACCGTCGGCGACACGCTGGCGCATGGCTACGCGCATCACATCCAGCGGCTGATGGTGACGGGCCTGTTCGCGCTGCTGCTGGGCGTGCGGCCGCGCGAGGTGCACCAGTGGTATCTGGCGGTGTATGTCGATGCGGTGGAGTGGGTGGAACTCCCCAACACCCTCGGCATGAGCCAGTTCGCCGACGGCGGCTTCATGGCGAGCAAACCCTACGTGGCTTCCGGCAAGTACATCGACCGCATGAGCAACTATTGCCAGGGCTGTCGCTTTGATCCCGCCCAGCGCACCGGGCCACGCGCCTGCCCGTTCACCACGCTGTACTGGGACTTCCTCGACCGCCATCGGGCACGGTTCGCCACCCACCCCCGGCTGAAGATGCAGATTCGCAACCTGGACCGCCTTGATGCGCCGTCGCTGTCGGCACTGCGCGCCCAGGCCGCTTCACTGCGCCAGGATCTGCCGTAACGCCCCTTCCAGGGTCGGATAGTGGAAGGTGAAACCGCCGTGCAGCGCGCGGCGCGGCAGCACCTGTTGTCCGGACAGCAGCAGTTCGTCAGCCATCGGCCCCACCAGCAGCCGCAGGGCGGCAGCGGGCATGGGCAACACCGCCGGGCGTCGCAGGGCGCGTCCCAGCTGGCGGCTGAAGTCGGCATTGCGCACCGGCCCGGGCGCCGTGCCGTTGAAGGCGCCCTGCGCGGTCTCGTGGTTGAGCAGCCATTGCATCATCGCCACCAGGTCGTCGCGATGGATCCAGCTCATCCATTGCCGGCCATGGCCGAGCGGGCCGCCCAGGCCCAGCCGGAACGGCGGCAACATCTGGCCCAGGGCGCCGCCCGGCAACCCCAGCACGACGCCGATGCGTATCACCGCGAGCCGGGTCCCCAACGCTTCGACCGGAGCCGCCGCCGCCTCCCAACGGGCGCACAGCTCGGCGGCAAAGCCGGTGCCCGGCGCGCTGTCCTCGGTGAGCACTTCCTCGTCGCGCGGACCGTACCAGCCGATGGCGGAGCCGTTCAGCCACACTGTGGGCGGGCGCCGCCAGCGCGCGCAGGCCGCCACCAATTGTTCAGTCGTGCCCACCCGGCTACTGACAAAAGTGGCCCGCCGGGCATCGTTCCAGCGTCCGGCACCCAGGTTCTCCCCGGCCAGGTTGATCACAGCGTCGGGCGGATCATCGGCACAGGCCGCGGAGTCGCTCACCGCCTTCACGACGGGGGGCAGGGCGGCGGTGGCCGGCCTGCGCGTGAGCACGGTCAGGCGATGCCCCGCCGCCTGCAACGCCGGTATCAGCGCCCCGCCGATGAAGCCTGTCCCGCCGGTCACAAGCACATGCATGGCCTTCTCCCTGAATGTCGCGACGTGCGGACATGCCCGCGCGACGCCATCGACGCAACCTGTCCGGGCGCAGAGCCGGCTGACCCTGTTCGGATCGATATTGTGCCGCCGCCGCGACGCCCGCATGCTTGTCACATCATGACCGCCACACCCGATGCTCGCCCTGCCCCTCGCCGTCGCGGCCGCCCCCGCAAGGACGACCCACGCCCCCGTGTCGACGCTGCCCTGCTCGACGCGCTGGCGCGACTACTCGCACAAGGCCAGAGCTTTGGCACGCTCAGCGTGGAAGCCCTGTGCCAGGAAGCGGGCATTGCCCGCGCCACTTTCTACCTGCACTACCGGGACAAGGGCGCGCTGGTGGCACACTGGCTCAACCAGGTCAGCGACGAGGTCGTGGCCAGCGGCGGCGACTGGTTTGCCGGCCAGGGGCGGCCGGATGCGGAGCAGGTGCGAACCGCCTTGCACGGCATCGTGATGGCCTTCCAGCGCCACTGCACGGTGTTCTCCGCCGTGGCCGACACAGCGCCGTTCGACCGCGAGGTAGCAGCGCTGCACCAGAGCATGATGGCGCGCTTGTGTGGCGCCAGCCGCCGTGCCATCCGGCGCGCGCAAGCGGCGGGCGTTGCCCATCCGCAGGCCGATGACGCGATGGCCGATCTGCTGACCTGGCTGGTGGAACTGTACTGCTCGCGCTTTCTCAGCGGCCTCGACGAGGCCGGACTGCATGCCATGGCGGACCGCCTGGCGCATGTCTGCGCCCAGACGATCTTTCGCCCGGATCAGGGTGCCATGTCGAAGAGGTCGCGGAAGCCGTAGGGGTGGCTCTCACCGAGGATCAGCTGTTCCAGCATGGCGCGCCCCGGGTGACGTCGCCCGTCCGGGGTGGTCAGCACCGCCGAGCACGCGGCCTGGATATGGTTGGTGTCGGGCTGCGACTCGTCGATGTCGTCGACCCGGTATTCCTCGTAGTGCGTGGCGTGCGGCCCCTGGTAGGCGCTGTGACCCCACTGTCCGTGGCCGTAGCCGACACCGCGCATGTAGAAGTTCCACTCCGGTGTCAGCTCGACTGTTACCGGCCCGGCGGCGCAACGCCCTTCGATGCGGGCGGATTTCAAGTGCCGGGTGCCCGGCTTGAACGCGAGATCCATACGCAGCCCGGTGACCGCCTGGGGTTCGCCGCCATCCAGTGGAATCCACATCGCGGCGCGGTTCCAGGGTTGACCCTCAGCGTTGTCGTTGGTGTGAAAGTAGAACAGCTGGTCATCCCCGTTGAACGGTGACCACAGCCAGAAGAACTGTGGCTTCATCTCGGGCGGGAAGGGATTGCGGTTGGCGCCACCCACCGAGCGCACGCCCCAGGAGCGGTCGCGGGTGCCGCGCCAGCCCTGCACCGTCAGTCGTTCACCGGCCACCTCGATCCAGCCCTCGCAGGTACAACTCTGGCTCATGCGAGTGAGGTCCATGATGGTGCGGGTGCCCATGCGCCAGGTGAAGCGGGGCTCCTGGATGGGCGCGGCGCGACCGGTGAACACCAGCTCGGCGCGCAGGCCGTGGGGGTTGTCGCCCAGGGTCACCTTCAGCTTGTGCAGCGGTTCGAGGATGTCGACCGCGATCGGATCCACCCGGGTAGCCAGGCGGTCGAGGTTCAGCAGGCGCGACGCAAACACGCTGCGCTGAAGCCCCCCGTGCACCACCGACACCGCGGCATCCAGCACATTGAGGTTGGGGTAAAGGCCCATCGCCACCGCCACCAGCGACCGGCCATCCGCGCTGTAGGCGTTGAACCAGAAGCGGTCATAGAAGTTGGGATCACTGCCGGCCACCGCAACCGGCTCGGGGGTCTGATGGAGGGGGTATTCGTCAGCGGGACTCAGCAGGGGGTTCATGGGGTCTCCCGTTGGGTGGCCAGCACCTCGGCGATGGCCGGCACCTGCGTGCCGGCCGGATTGAAACCGGTCAGTCGCGACCAGGCACTCTCCCGCAGCAGCTGGCGGTCGATCCAGTGGGCCAGGGTGGCTCTGAGATCCGCTGGCAGCTCCCCGCCGTGGACATCGGTGATGCGCAGCAGGGCCTCATGCTGGTCCTGCTTGAGGGCATGCACGGCATCGGCGAGTGCAACGCGATGGTCGGGCGGCGGCGGGGCCGGTGGCAGCCCCAGGGGCACGCGCGCGGCGGCGAGGTCGGCGTACTCCTGCCGCAGCAGGTCGTCTTCGTGCGGCTGCACCTCCGCCAGCAGGGCCAGCGAAGCGGCAATCAGTCCCGCCTGCTCGGCGGCGAACGCGTTGTCGCCCAGCGCGGGCGCCACCACTTCCTCCAGCGTCTTGCGCAAGCTCATCAGGTGTTGCTGCACCATCGGTTCCATTACAGGGCTCCCTGGGCGCGAAGTTGGCTGGCCAGCAGCGACAGCGTGACGTAGCCCAGACCGGTGCTGAAATTCATCATCACGTCGAGGTGGCTCTGGCGGTCGGCGGCTGCCCGCGCATTGGTGGCGGTACCCAGCACCGCCAGCTTGAAGGTGTTGAAGATTTCGTAGTACGCCAGCCGTGCAGGGTCGGGCGCGATGCCGGTCGCGGCCTCGTAGCGGGCCAGGAAGATGTCGCGCGGCGCCAGTCCGCAAACCAATGGCTGGCCCTGTTCATCGGGCGCGGCAAAGCCCGGGAACACCACCCAGGCGAGGTCCTCATGGACATCGGCGAGGTGCGCCATCTCCCAGTCGAGAATGGCGGTGATCTCGGCGCTGTCGTCATCGAACAGGAAGTTGCCGTTGCGGTAATCGTTGTGCACCACTCGCACGTCGTCGCATACCGGCGCATGGGCGGCCAGCCACTGGCTGGCCAGGGTGATCACCGGATGCTCCTCGAGGCAGTCCTCCTCCCAGATGCGACGCCAGCTGTTGAGATTCCACTGCACCGCCTCACGACTGCCCGCACGGGGTACGTCAAAGGCTTTCAGCGCGGCCTGGCGCCAGTCGAAGCCATGAATGGCCGCCAGGTGTGTGACGAACTGATCGAACAGCCGGTCACGGATGTCCGCCGGAAATCCCGCTCCGATGCCACTGACCGTGCCACCCGACGCGGGACGCCGCGACTTGGCAACGCCGCCCACATAGCCGCAGATCAGCGCCGACTGGCCCATATGGCGTCCCGCCGGATCGCAGCAGATCATCTCCGGCACCGGCACCACGCCCTGCATGGCCTTCATCACCTGGTACTCGCGCAGGCGATGGGTTTCAACGATGGATTCACCAGGACTCATGCGCAGTACCCGGCGCTGGCGTACCGTCCCATTCACCTCGTTGAAGAAGAACATCTCCTTGGAGCCGCCGCCGGGCACGCGGCGCAAGTCATCCACCTGGGGCGATCCGCCGTGTTCGGCTTTCAGCCAGGCCTGCAGCCGGGTGGCCAGTTCCGGCAGCGTCGGCAGGGCGTAATCCGGTCCGCGCCGACGCTGCAACTTCCAGGTCAGGCACTCATCGATGGTGCCCTCCACCGGCCATCGGGCCCGGATCGCGGCGATCTGTTCGTCGCTGAAATACCGCTTGTCGATGCGGCCCATACACCCCTCCAGGTGATCTGTGTGGCCGCATTGTGCAATTAAAAGGACATCATGTCTATTTAATTTCCGACACGCATTTCAACTGCTCCTCCGGCCCCTTCGAGGGCCCGACATGGCTCGCGGGGGCTCAGGCCAGCGCTGCATCGAGCAGCTCGATCAGGTCGGGTGAGCGCACCTGCGCACGAAGGTCCGACACGGTCTGTCGCTGCAGCCGCTGCCAGGGCGCCGCCAGCTGGCGAAAGCCCAGCAGAGGGCGTGACAGTCGCGCTGCGGTCTGCGGATTGCTGCGGTCCAGCCGCGCCAGCGCCTCGGCGTACAGCGCGTAACCCGCCTCGGTATGAAAGTGCAGCAGGTTGTCGCGGGCGAAGGCTCCGAGCACTGCCCGCAGGCGATTGGGGTTGTGCCAGTCGAACTGCTCATGGGCCATCAGCCGGTGCAGCGCGGGGATATCGGTCTGTGGCCGACCCGCCTGCAAGGCGAACCAGCGATCAAGCACCAACGGCTGTTCGCGCCAGCGGGAATGAAACAACGACAGCGCCGCCTCGGCATCCGGGCCACCATCGCGACAGAGCGCCTGCAATGCGCCGGCCGCCAGGGTCATGTTGGCACCCTGGACGCGGGCGCTGGCGAGCCGCGCCACAACCGGGGTGCCCAAGCGCGCCAGATAGCCCAGCGCCAGATTGGCCAGGGCCCGTTCGCCCCAGCGCTCCAACTGGTGCGGCTCCCAGCTGGCCCACACCGAACAGGGCCCGACCAGCGCTTCGGCAATGGCCTTGTGCTGGACATCCAGCGCCCGCACGAAGGCCTCAGGGTCCACGGCCTCGAGCCCGTCCCACAACACCGCCGAAGGCGGCATTGCCAGCAAGCGCGCTGCCAGTGCAGGCGTGGGGGCCTGCGCCGCAATCGCCTGGAGGGCCTGCACCAGCGTGTCGAGACTGTCACGCGCCTCGCGCATCAACCCGCTGTGGGCACGCGCCTGCAGGGTCTGCAGCGCATCCCAACGGACGAAACCGTCCTCCTCGGCGCGCGCCGCGATACGCCGCAACTCATGATCGCTGTAGTCGGCGTCCAGGCGCACGGGCGCCGAAAAGCCCTGCAGGCAGGTGGGCAGTGGCGCACTGCCATGCGACACCTCCAGCACCAGGGTCGCCTGGTCCATCAGCAGCAGATCTTCGCCCCGCCGCGCGGGGTGCTCAGGCAGGGACACAAGCCGTCCTGCGGCATCGGTCAGCTGAAGACGGAAGGGGATCGGCAGCGGCTGCTTGTCGGGTTGGGCCGGCGTGGGCGCCGTGTGCTGGGTCAGTGTCAATCGAAGACACCCGGCCGCGGCATCCCACTCGCGCCGCAGGCGCACCCGCGGGGTGCCGGCCTGCCCATACCAGGCGAGAAGCGGGCTGAGATCCTGCGCCGACGCCGCCGACAGCGCCGCCACAAAGTCCTCGATGGTGGCGGCGGTGCCATCGTGCGTTTGCAGATAACGCCGCAGCCCCGCGCGAAACGCTTCGGGTCCGATCAGGGTGTGCAACATGCGCACGATCTCGGCACCCTTCTCGTAAATGGTGGCGGTGTAGAAATTGTTCACTTCCTGATAGGCGTCGGGCCGCACCGGGTGGGCGGTGGGGCCGGCATCTTCGGGAAACTGCTGGGCACGCAGGGTGCGGACCTGGTCTATGCGCTGGGTCTCGGCGCCCAGGTGATCCTCACTGAACCGCTGGTCCCGAAAAACGGTCAGGCCTTCCTTGAGCGACAGCTGGAACCAGTCGCGACAGGTCACGCGGTTGCCGGTGTAGTTGTGGAAATACTCGTGCGCGATCACCGCGCTGATGGCGTGGTAGCTGTCATCGGTGGCGGTCTCGGGGCTGGCCAGCACGTAGGCAGCATTGAAGATGTTGAGCCCCTTGTTCTCCATCGCCCCCATGTTGAAGGCGCGTGCCGCAACCACCATGTAGAGGTCGAGGTCGTACACCAGCCCAAAGGTTTGCTCGTCCCAGCGCATGGCGTCCTTCAGCGACTGCATGGCATGACCGACCAGGCCCTCGTTGCCGGCATCCACGTAGAACTCGAGGCGCCGCGCCCGCCCATCGGCAGCCTCGAAGGTATCGGCGACGCAGGCGAGATCACCGGCCACCATGGCGAACAGGTAACAGGGCTTGGCGTGAGGGTCCCGCCAGACCGCGTAGTGGCGCCCATCGGCCAGCGAGCCCGCCTCGATGCGATTGCCGTTGGCCAGCAGAACGGGAAACCGCACCGCGTCTGCTTCCAGCCGCACGGTGAAACGCGACAGCACATCCGGACGGTCCGGGAAAGGGGTGATACGGGAGAACCCGTGCGCCTCACACTGGGTGCAGTACATCGGCCCGCTTTGATAGAAGCCCTCCAGCGCGGCGTTGGCCTCGGGCTGCAGCAGGGTCACCGTTTCCAGCATGAAGGCCGACGGCAGCCCCGCCAGCGTCACGTCGAGGTCGGTCTGCGGCCTCGCCTCGGGCGGCACCGGTACCCCATCAACGGCCATCGACACCACCGTCAGGCCACGGGCGTCCAGTCGCAATGGCGTATCGGCTCGCACGCCCTCGGCACGCTGAACCGACAGCCGTGCGGTAACGCGCGTCTCGGTATCGACCTCCACGTGGAGATCAACCGTTTCAATCCAATACGCTGGGGGCTGATAGTCGGCACGACGATGAAGCTGGGACATGAAACGGAAGCTCCTGCGGCAAATGGATGCGACGTCTTTACTATTGTGCCGCCGCCGTCATCGACAAGGCGTACACTGCGCGCCCGTTGCACCACCACACGCGCATGAACGGCCTCAATGATCGCTCGCGCGGCCTGATCGCCGCGACCTCGGCCTTCCTCATCTGGGGACTGCTGCCGCTGTACATGCGCGCGCTCGACAGCGTGCCACCGGTGGAGATCATGGTGCACCGCCTACTGTGGTGCTGCCTGTTCACCCTCGCCATCCTGCTGCTGAAGGGGCAACTGCGCCGCGTGCCCGCCATCCTGCGCCAACCGCACACTGCCGGGCTGCTGCTGCTGAGCGCGCTGCTCATCTCGGCCAACTGGCTGGTCTATGTCTGGGCGGTATCGGCCCGCCATGTGGTGGAAGCGAGCCTGGGCTATTTCGTCAATCCGCTGGTCAGCGTGCTGCTGGGTGTGTTCGTGCTGCGTGAGCGGCTCAACGGCATTCAGTGGACGGCCGTGGCAATTGCGGGGGCGGGCGTCGTATGGCTGACCCTCAATGTCGGGCGGCCGCCCTGGATCGCTTTGGTGCTGGCCTTCAGCTTCGCCTTCTATGGCCTGGTACGCAAACGCGTGGAAGTGGATGCGATCACCGGCCTGACGGTGGAAACACTGCTGCTGGCGCCGCTGGCCATCGCCTTTCTTGTCTGGCGCGGTGGCGACGGTGCCTTCGGCGCCCAGGGGGGCTGGATCGATGCTCTGCTGCTGGCGAGCGGCGTGTTCACCGCCGTGCCGCTGATGCTGTTCGCCTTTGGCGTACGACGGGTGCCGCTGGCAACCATCGGCCTGATTCAGTATCTCGGCCCAACCCTGCAGCTGCTGATCGGTGTCTGGCTGTTCGGCGAAGCCTTTACCCATGTCCAGGCGCTGGGATTCGGCCTGATCTGGGGCGCGCTGGCCCTGTATGCCATTGATGGGCTATGGCGCCGCCGACGCACCGCTGCGGTCGCGGCGCCGGAGGCCGAGGGCGTCTAAGCCCCCTCGGATGATGGTTCGGCAAGGCCCTGCTGCAGGGCCAGCCAGTCGGCCTGGTCAAAGTGAAAGCCGGGCCGCAGACGGGTGTACTTGTCCAGTGAATGCCGCAGTCGCCGCACGCTGCGCGCCTGCTGCCCCGGCAGGGCGCCGAGTGTTCCGCGGTCCAGGTCGATCAGGTAGAAGTGATCGGTCCCCTGGAGCAGCAGGTTGGCCGCGTTGAGGTCAGCATGAAACAGCCCTGCGGCATGAAAGCGCGCCAGGGTCCGCCCGAGCTGGCGCCACCCCGCAGCCGGCAGCGGCCGCTCGGTCAACACGTCACACAAGGGCTGGCTGTCTGCCACACGTTCGGTCACCAGGTCTTGTCGGTACCGCAGCCCGCAATGGGTGATACGGGCCGCCACCGGCACCGGCACCGGAAGCCCCTGCCGGGCCAGCGCCTGCAGCAGGCGGAATTCGCGCCATGCGCGGGTTCGCTCTGCGCCCAGCCAGACATAGGCATCCCGCGACACATGCCGGGCCATGCCACCACGCAGGTAATGGCGCAGTACCCACTCGCGCCCCGCCTCAAGCGGAAGAAACCAGGCGTTGCCGCGACCGCCACTGGCCGGCCGCGCACCGCGCGCGCGCCAGCGCTCGACATCGAGATCCGCAGGCGAGGCCGAGGGCCATTGCGCAGGGTCATACAGCATCCGGTGTTCACCGGCATCGACGATACGGGCATCCATGGCCGCCAGCAGAGCAGGCTTGCGGCCACCGCGCAAGCAGCGATTGGCGTGGCGGCGTGTCGCGAATTTCAGGTATCGAGATACCGCAGCAGCCAGGGAGCCGGCCGCATCGGTCGATACCACTTGGCGCCAACACCCTCTACTGCCTCCTCGGGCTTGGGCCGGCCGTGAAACACCAACACCCGCGCCTCCGGCGGCGCCTCCGGGGACTGATAGAGCGAACGCGGGAACAGCGGCACGCAGTCATGTTTCCAGCTGGCGCACCATCCCTGCGGCCAGTAGCGCAGCAGCCGCTGCTGGCGCATCACATCACAGAGAAACTCCTGCTCGTTGCGATAGCGCTCGGTGACCTCGTGGCCAAGGACCTGCAAACGGTTGTAGACGCCGTAGTCGCGCCCACCATCAAAAAAGAAGACCGAGGTGTTGCCGGCCCAGCGGTTGCGGTACCGCACCGGGCGGTAGTCCTTGATGACCGCGAAGGCGGAGTCGTAGGTGAAGAACCGTTCCAGCCGACCCAGCAGCACCACGTCCAGGTCGAGAAACAGCTGCGGCCCGGCGAGCGCCTGTCGCAACGCCGGCGAGAACAACGTGAGCTTGCGCCATCCGTGGTTCATCACGGCATTCCCGAGCACGGGCAGGTCGGGGATGGGCACCGCCTCGATGTCCGATGACAGGCCCGACGCATCATCCGTGACGCAGATCAGCTGAAATGGGCCCTGCGTCACGCGCGCCAGTGCACGGTACAGGCGGTTCACTTCCGCGGCGGGATACTTGGTCCCCCACTTGGCGCAGACGAAGGACCGCACAGGAGCAGGGGGAGGGGGCATCGAGGGCCGTTGCGGCAGCGTCGGGGGTGTCCCCCAAAGACGTCCATTTTGGTGCAAAGGTTCCGTTGGCCGCATCCCGAACACCCTCATCCGACCCGCAGACGACGGCGCTCGCGATGGAAGTCGATGGCAGCGATACGGCCCTCCGCTGCCGCCACCTTGAGGGCGCTGAGGAGCAGGTCCGACGCGTCCACTCCCCGCTTTTGCGCCTGGGCATGACGGAACCGGTTACGGGCACGCTTGAGCTGCTGCGCACTCCACTCGAATGCCAGTCCGGGCGCAGACCGGCCTGCATAGCGCTGCCGGTAGTGGGCGTAGGCGTCGCGATGAATGCGTGCTTGCGCCCATGCCGTCGTCAGTTGGTCGGGGCGGATTCGGTGTCCGACACTGCACAGCGGATCGAAGTGAATCCGCGCACCTGCCAACTGCAGGCGCGACAGCAGCTCCGTCTCCTCCCCCATCAGCTGCGCATCGAGTCCCGGTCCATAGGCCGGATCAAACTGGTAGTCCCGTGCCATGTCGGCGCGAACCGACCAGTTGGCGCCGAACGGGGTGCGGGTAAGGCTGCCTGCCGACGCCTGTGGCTGGAACCAGGCGAACAGCGACGTCCAGTACCGCTGCAGCCGCAGGTCGGCAAGCGGACTCGGGTAAAGCGGGAAGACCAGCTGGATCGGGCCGCAGAAGATGGCATGCCCCGGCGCGCTATCGGCCATCCCACGGTGCAGGGCCAACCAGTCCGCCGGTAGCACCACATCGTCGTCGGTGAACACCTCAAGGTCGGCCGGAGCCGCCAGCGCCCGCAGCTGGTTCAAGGCGGCTCCCTTGCCGATGCCGCCGGTCCCGACACAGTGCAGCCACGGCAGCTCGGAATGGCGACGCAGTACGGCAGCGGTCGCATCGACCGAGCCGTCATCGGCCAGATATACCCGTACCGGCACCCCGGCCCGATCAATGGCTCTCGCCACATCCGCCAGGGTGTCCTGCAGCAGCGCGCTGCGATCACGGGTGGCGATGAACAGGTTGATCGATGCCACGGACACGCGCGCCGCCTCAGGACCGCGCCGCCGGGCCGAACCGTCGGGTCAGGAAGTACCCCAGCATGGCGAAGCGGTGTTCGAGGCGTTTACGCGCGCCCAGCGGCGCGAAACGCAGCAGCGCCCAGTAGGCTTTCAGCTCCGACCAACGTGGTTGAGGCTTGGTCCGCAACTCCAGTTTTGCCAGCCGCGCCCATCCCGGCTTGATGCCGGCGCGGGCCCGGTAGTGCTGCAGCATCCGCTCGCTTCCCACGCCATGAAGGTAGCGCCGCTGGGCATCGCGCCGTCGGTCCAGCCAAGCGTTGTCAGCATGCGCGCGATAGCGCACCAGGGGCGCCGCGATGCGGTACTTGTGCGCACCGAGCAGGTCCGCCCCATAGGCGAGAAAGTCGTCCCCGTGCGTTTTCCATTGCCGCACCAGGTCATCCGGCAGATCCAGCACCCGCTGCGCCAATGGCCGTCGCAGACTGATCGCTGAGGTCGCGCTCGCCAGCCAGGGCTGAAACCAGGCTGCCAGCAGCAGCGAGTGCCCATGATCATGGTCGTGCGGCCACCGGTATCGAAGCCCTTGCCGGGCGCCGAAGTAGCGCATGTTGGTGAACACGAAATCGACATCCGGTCGCGCCTGGTAGAGCGCAGCAAGCCGCGCGAGGTATTCCGGCTCCCAGGCGTCGTCGGCGTCCAGAAATGCCAGTACATCCCCCCGCGCCTCGGCCGTCGCCGTGATGAACGCCGCCAGCTGTCCGGCGTTGGGCTGGGCCAGGATGCGCACGCGGGACTCGTCGGCGAACGCGGCGCGGCAACGGGCCACGGAATCGTCCGTGGAGCCATCGTCGACCACGATGACCTCGTCGGGGGGTAGCCGCTGCGTGAGCGCCGAGCGGACGGCATCGACCAGAAAGGTGCCGTAGTTGTGGTTGTTGATCAGGGCGCTGAAAGTAGGGGCGCGAACATCGTCGATCATCATGACGAGGACCTGCTCACACGGCGTCGATCGCCACGACGAAGGCCGGTCTGGCGCTGTGCAGAAGGCCGGAGCGCGCTGTGCGGTCCGCCCAGAAGCGAATCCCGACCCTGCGATGCGCCAGTACGACCCCAGGCCACCGGGGTGCTCTCCGAGCTTCGATCATGCGGCCTTGCGTCCTCCTCATCCGGATCTGGCCAATCGCGCCCTGCCTGACCGAAGATCCGGTATCGCAGCGATTGCCGTTGCGCCAACAGACATCCGGCGATCGCCAGATGCCTGGAGATTAAGACGAAGCGCGGCCGCAAAAGGTTGCACCCTGCGCCTGAGCGCGCCCTGCTAAGGTTCGCCGATGCACCGCCCCATGACGCCTGAACGCCCCATCGCACCGGTGTCCCTCGTGATCATCGCCCGCGATGCCGGCCGTACCCTGCAGCGCTGCCTTGCCAGTACGGAAGGCTTGCCGGACGTTCTGCTGCTGGATACCGGATCCACCGACGACAGCCTCTCCATCGCCCACCAGTGCCCCTGGGTTCGGCAGGTTGAAGGCCCGTTCGTGAACTTTTCCGATGCCCGCAACCGGGCAGCCGCGCTGGCACGCTACGACTGGATCTGCCCACTCGACAGTGATGAATGGCTCGACCCCGTCCTGGCGGCGGCGCTCCGCGATTTCCGTCCGGTCTCCCCCAACCACGTCCACGCCTTCTGGCGCCACAACTGGATGCTCGGGGCGCCACTCCGAAGTCGCCTGGGACGGGAGTGGATCCGCCGGGTCTACCACCGGCAACAGGTACGGTTCGAGGGCGCCGTCCACGAGCAGCTGCGCTTGCGAAACGGCGGGGGACGCCCGGCCGTGGCGCCACTGCCCGGTTTCGTCGGGCACGATCCCTACGCCGACCTCGGCCAGCTGTTCCACAAGCGCTGGGTCTATGCCCGCCCCGAGCTACGGGGGACGCTCAAGGCAGGAGGGCCGTTCAAGGCCAGTCTGCGTGCGTTCTGGCGCTTTCTGCAGGGCTGGCTGTTCAAGGGCGGGCTCCGCGACGGCTGGCGCGGCTTCGCGCTGGCCAGTGCCGATGCTTATGGCGTGTTCCTGAAATACCTGTGGGCCCACAGTGCAAGAAGGTGTGCATCAGATGTTCGCCGGCCCTCGGACCCGGCGCCCTAGGCGCCTGTGCGGCATACCTGCAGGCGGCGGCTTCGCCTCGCCGGCCAGGTTCCTACCGTCCTGGCTGCTGGCGCCCCCGCCATGCCGCCAGCAGCCAGGGCACCGGTCCGATGCGGCGATACCAGCGACTGCCTTGTCCCGCCACCACCTCGGCCATCTTCGGTCGCCCCGCGAATACCAGAATGCGCGCCTGCGGCGGACACACCGGATCGGCCAGGTAGCTGCGAAGCCCGCTCGGTACGGCGTGATGCTTGAAGCTGGCGCACCAGCCGGCAGGCCAGAAGTGGAGTCGACCCTGCTGGCCCAGATGATCGGAGAGATACTCCTGCTCGTTGCGGTAACGCGCCACGACGGCCTCATGATCGCGATTGAAACGGGTCAGCAGATCCGCGTGCGCCCCTGCCTGAAAGCGGAACACCGAGGTGTTGCCGACACGCTGATAGAACGCCTCGCGCCGCGGACGAAACAGTCGCCGTGACGGTCGGGGCCGGAACAGCTCGGCATCGCGAATCACGCAGACCTCGCCGGGAAACTCGAGAAAATCGTCGAGTGACCGCATCACCACCAGATCGAGATCGAGGAACAGCACCGTACCGCTGAGATCGAGGTCCGGGCGAAACAGGGCCAGTTTGCGCCAGCGGGTGTCCGCCGTTTCCGGACTGCCGGTGTCCGGCAGTGGCCGGGCCTCAACGTCCGGCACCAGGCCCGTCGCATCATCGGTGAAACAGACAAACCGGAAGGGCCGCGAAAGATGCGCGTGCACACCGGCATGCAGCCGGTTGACATACTCGGGGCCGTAGTAAGTGCCCCACTTCATGCAGACCACAGTGACCTGTTTCATGGCGCCAGCACCTTGAGGTGCGCTGCGAGGGCACCGCGGCTGCCGGCCAATGCCGCCGCTGCTGCAGCCCCGACCGCACGGGCGTGTTCAGGTGCGTCGAACCAGGCCCCGAGCTGCGCCGCCAACGCGTCAGCCCCGGCCACTTCGATCGCGCCGCCCGCCTGCCGCAGCAGGTCACGCGCCGGCAGAAAATTGTGCATGTGAGGCCCGAACAGGACTGGGCACCCCAGTACCGCGGGTTCGAGCACGTTGTGCCCCCCGATGGGCGCAATCGATCCCGCCACGAATGCGGCATCGGCCATCGCCAGGTAGCGCCACATCTCGCCCATGCTGTCGCCCAGCAGCACGGCGGGTGGGGAGGATGCCGGCCCTCCGTCGCTGCGACGCTGCAAGGCCCAGCCCTGCTCGGCGATCAGGGTCGCCACGCGATCAAACCGCTGTGGATGCCGAGGCACCAGGATGAGTACCGCCTGCGGGTGGCGCTGACGCAGCCGTCGGTGCGACGCCAGCATCACCTCGTCCTCCCCTTCATGCGTACTCGCCGCCACCCACACTGGGACCCCACCCCAGCGGGCGCGATCCGCACGACCCGCCGCCAGCTGATCGGCGTCGGGCTCGACATCAAACTTGAGGTTGCCCAACGTCGACACCCGGGGTGCCCCGAGCTGGCGGTAGCGACCCGCGTCCTCCGGGCTCTGGGCCGCCACCAGCGACACGTCGGCCAGCACCGAACGCGTGAAACCGCCAATCCGGGCATACCCCCGCATCGAGCGGGGTGACAAGCGCGCATTGGCAATCACCAGGGGAATGCCGCGCCGTCGTAGCTGGCGATACAGGCAGGGCCACAGCTCGGTTTCCATCACCACCACCTGCTGCGGCTGTACCCGATGCAGGAACCGATACACCACGTGCGGAAGGTCGTAGGGGGCGTAGCTGTGCCGCACCTGATCGCCGAGCGCCACCCGCAGGCGCTCGCTGCCGGTGGGTGTACCGGTGGTGACATACACCTGACCTGGTGGATGCTTTGCCACCAACGCCCGGATCAGGGGCAGGGCCGCCATCACCTCGCCAACGCTGACGGCGTGCAGCCAGACCGCCACACCACCACCAACCGGCTCAACGTGACCGAAGCGCTCGAAACGCCGGTGCCGGTACGCCGGCATGCCGCGCCCACGGAACCACAGCGACACCCACAGAAAGGGTCCCAACAGGTAGAGCAGAACGATGTAGAGCAGGCGCATGGGAAAAGCATACCGTCCCCGTGTGAATCGGCGGTCAAAATCGGGAGACCGACCTGTTACGATGCCGGCCCCATGAACGTTCCGCCCTTCCGTCGCGCCTTCTATGCTCCGCGCTACTGGCCAACGTGGGCGGCGCTCGGTGCCCTGCAACTGGTCGTGCTGCTGCCACTGTCCTGGCTTCGGGGCTTCGGTCGCGTGCTGGGGCGAGGACTTGGACATGTGATGCGCGGCCGTCGCCGTGTCGTTGATGCCAACATCCGGCTATGCCTGCCATCGCTGGATGCACGCGCGCGACGACAGCTCACCAACGATCATTTCGCCGCCGTGGGCGCCGGAATCTTCGAGACCGCCTTTGCCTGGTTCGCCAGTGACCAACGCATCCTGCGGCTCGGCCGGCTCGATGGTGTCGAGCACCTCGATGCCGCTCAGGCGGAAGGTCACGGGGCACTGATGCTGACCGGGCACTTCACGACCCTGGAGCTGGGTGCCCGCATCTTG
Source organism: uncultured Polycyclovorans sp. (assembly GCA_936928855.1). GTDB lineage: Bacteria > Pseudomonadota > Gammaproteobacteria > Nevskiales > Nevskiaceae > Polycyclovorans. Next base: position 6,643 of record CAKZHZ010000086.1, on the reverse strand, counting down.
GCCGTACAGCGGCGGTTCCACGCCATGTACCGGCGGGTCAACAACCCCTTGATCGACCACTATATGTATCGCTGGCGCGAGCAACGTGCCGGCCTGCCGCCCCTGCCCAAGAAGGACCTCAAGGCCCTGGTGCGTGCGCTGCGGCAGGGTCGTCGGGTGTGGTACGCGCCGGACCAGACCCTGCGCAGCCAGACCGGCCTTTTCCTTCCCATGTTCGGTCAGGATACCTACACCATTACCGCCACGGCACGGCTGGCCCAGATGGGCCGATGCAAGGTCGTCCCGTTCTTCACCCGGGTCGAGAACGGCCGCTACGTGGTGGAAATCCACCCGGCGCTGGACAGCTTTCCCTGCGGCGACGACGCCGTGGACGCCAGCCGAATCAATGCCGTGATCGAGGCGGCCGCGCACCGTTCGCTGCCGGAATACTTCTGGGTGCACAAGCGATTCAAGGCACGCCCCCCTGGCATGCCCAACCCCTACCGCTGATCGGCTGGGGCGGTACAGACGAGTCCGCCCGGGGCCGGGTTGTTGCTATAGTAGTTTCGTCTTTCAGCCTGCCTGTCAGAGGTTTGCGCGTGTTCCCCAAACGTTTCCGTCACACCGCCGTGGCCGCCTGCCTGGCACTGGCACCGTTCGTCACCGCTGCTGCGGTGCCCGCCGAACTGCAGTCGCTGATTCAGCAGGGCGAGTATGAGAAGGCGCTGCGCCAGCTTGATGTGCTGGTCAGCGACAACCCGCAGGATGCCGAGGCTCGCTTCACCCGTGGCCTGGTGATGGTGCAGCTGAACCGCACCGATGACGCCATCCGGGTGTTCACCGACCTGACCCGTGACTATCCCCAGCTCCCCGAGCCGTACAACAACCTGGCCGTGCTGTACGCCCAGAAAGGGGACTACGAGCAGGCCCGTGCCGCCCTGGAAGCCGCACTTGCCACGCATCCGAGTTACGCCACCGCGCACGAAAACCTCGGCGATATCTACGCTGCCCTGGCCGGTGCCGCCTACAACCGTGCGCTGCTGCTGGACCAGAACAACCAGGGCGTGCGCAACAAGCTGTCGCTGATCAGCCAGCTGGATGGCCGCAGCCCGCCGGCCCGGCCCGTGCCGGCAGTGCCACCCCCGAGTGCGCCGCCGGTGGCCGCAGAGGCGCCGCCGCCGTCGTTTACCCCAACGCCCGCCGCAGCCGCTCCCGCATCCCCGGCGGTCGACGGTGTGGACACCCTTGTGGATGCCTGGGCCCAGGCCTGGGCCTCGCAGGATCTCGAAGGCTACTTCAATGCCTATGCCAGCAACTTCGAGCCGGAAGGCGGGCTGACCCGTGAGGCCTGGCAGGCACAACGGCGTGAACGGATCAGCCGCCCGGGTGACATCTCGGTCGGCGTTCGGGACCTGCGCAGCGAGCCGACCGACAGTGGCGCCCGCGCCACCTTCGTTCAGGCCTACCAGTCCGACAACTTCTCCGACGTGGTCACCAAGGTGCTGGACCTCGTACGCGAGGGTGGCGGCTGGAAGATCGCGCGCGAATACACGCGCTGACCGGATGCCCGCGTCACCGGCTTCCGTCGACCGGATCGGCCGGCGGTCAGGCCCGCTTGGCCGGGCGCTCGTTGCAAGTCTGATTGCGGGGCTGGCGACGGTCACGCGGGCCGAACCCCTGCCCAGCCCGACCCCCGAACAATCGCTCAGCGCGGTCGTACAGGCGCTTCGGGCCGGACAGCGACAGGAGGCGATGAGCCAGCTGCAGGCCCTGACGCTGCGCGAACCAACCTTCCGCATCGCCCAGTTGCTCTACGGCGATCTGCTGGCCGCCCGCGCCGGACGCGAGGTCGCCATCCCCCTGCGCGATGCTGATGACACCGCCCTGCAGGAACTCGCCGAGGAAGTGCAGCTGCGACTGGCAGCGGAAGTGCAGGCCCCGGCTGCAGACCAGGTTCCCAATGCCATCATTGCGTTGTCGCCGGAGCATCCGCACGTGGTGGCGGTAGACCTGGAACGTGCGCGCCTCTTCCTGCTGCGCCAGCGCGACGGCGTACTGGAGATCGCGCGCCACCACTACGCCGCCATCGGTCGCAATGGCAGCGGCAAGGAGATCGAAGGGGACCTGCGGACTCCGATCGGCATCTATCGCATCACGGCGTGGATGGAAGACCGCGCGCTGCCGGAACTCTACGGCGCCGGCGCTCTCCCCGTGAGCTACCCCAATGCCTGGGATCGCTTGCATCGCCGTACCGGCCACGGCATCTGGCTGCACGGCGTGCCACGCGATACCTACACCCGGGCGCCGCGCTCGTCAGAAGGCTGCGTGACGATGGCCAACGACGATCTCATGCGCCTGCAGCCCGACGTCCGCATCGGTGAAACACCGGTGATCTTCAGCAACGAGCTGAGCTGGCGCACCCCGGTGGCGGCGGCGCTGGAACAACGGGAATGGCTGGACCGGCTGGAAGGGTGGCGGGCGCGCTGGGCAGCCGTGGATACCGAGGGCTACCTCGGGTACTACCATTCCGAGTTCACCGCACCCGGAATGAACCGCACCGCGTTCGCGCGGCACAAGCGCTGGGTCAATGCCGGCAAGACTTTCATCGAGATCGACATCGACCCGCCGGATATCTTCCGCTACCCGGGTGCCGATGCGCCCACGGTGATGGCGAGGTTCCGCATGCACTACCGCTCCAACAACTTTGAATCCTCAAGCGTCAAGCTGCAGTTCTGGCGCCAGGATGCGGACGGGCAGTGGAAGATCTTCCGCGAGGAGAACGCCGACAGCTGACCAACGGAGGTTCCGGCCTGACCAAGGCGGTTGCCGCGCCGGTTGCCTTCCCGCATCGTGGCGGGGCTTTCCGACAGACGCTCCTCCGATGCACGGCCTCCTGTTCTGCCAGCTTGAGCAGTTCGTTTCCGAAACCCATGGCCGCGGCGTCTGGGCCGCCATGCTGGGCCGTGCCGGTCTTCCCGGGCAGGTATTCGCCGCCGACCAGGCCTATGACGACGCCGACATGCTCCGGCTGCTCGACACTGCCGTCCAGTTGCTCGACACCCCCGCCGAAGCGCTGCAGGAAACCTTCGGCGTCTACCTTGCGCCACAACTGTTGCAACTGCACCAGGACCTCATCAGGCCCGGTTGGCGCACACTGGATGTGCTGTTGAACGCCGAGTCGCTGATCCACGGCGCCGTGCGGCGCCGAGATCCCCTGGCCCACCCGCCACAGCTGCTGATCCTGCAAATCGGCGAGAACCGGTTGCAGCTCAACTACCGCTCATCCCGCGAACTGGTGGCGACCGCGCGCGGCATCATCAAGGGCCTGGGGCAGCATTTCGGCGAAACCGTGCTGATCACCGAGCGGCTCAACGCCGACCGGAGTCACCAGATGATCATCGAGGTTCAGCCGGCTGCCGCCTGAGCCGCCGCCCGAACCCGCTCGCTCATGGCATAAAAGCCATTGCGACGGTTCATCGAGATATGGTTTTCCAAGCCAAGATCGGCAAACGACTGCCGGATGTCGGTATCGAGAATCTCCTGCGGCGTCCGATCCTGCACCAGCGCAAACAGCAGGGCGATCAGGCCGCGCACGATGTGGGCATCGGAGTCGCCGCGAAAGTGCAGGCGCCCATCGCGCAGGTGGTGGTCCATCCACACCTGGCTCATGCAGCCGCGGACAATACTGTCGTCCGTTTTCTCAGCATCAGGGAAGGGCTCGAGCCGTTTGCCGAGGTCGAGCAGGTAGCCATAGCGTGCCTCCCACTCCCCCAGCATGTCGAAGGTATCGGCAATCTCTTGTAGCGTCATGCCCATAGTGTAAAGCCGTCGACCGGGCAGTCGGCACCCGAACCGCTATTCTGTGCACCCGGAACGGCTTCCGTATACTCCGCGCCCCCTTTCATGACCCGGATCCGCCGATGACCCAGCGCCCCAGCGGCCGCAACGCCGACCAGCTTCGCCCCGTCACCATCGAACGTGGCTTCACCCGCCATGCCGAAGGCTCGGTGCTGGTGAGCTTCGGCGACACCCGCGTGCTGTGCACCGCCAGCATCGAGGAGCGCGGCCCGGCCTGGAAAAAGGACGGCGGCTGGGTCACCGCAGAATACGGCATGTTGCCGCGCGCCACCCACACCCGTGGCCGTCGCGAAGCCGCGCAGGGCAAGCAGAGCGGCCGCACACAGGAAATTCAGCGCCTGATCGGCCGCTCCCTGCGCGCCTGCGTGGACCTTGACGCCCTCGGCGCCCAGACCATCACCCTCGACTGCGACGTGCTGCAGGCCGATGGCGGCACCCGCTGCGCCAGCATCACCGGCGCCTATGTGGCGCTGGTGGACGCGGTGGCTGCCGCGCGCAAGAACGGCAAGCTCAAGCGCAACCCCATTCTCGGCCAGATCGCTGCGGTCAGCGTTGGCGTGTACCGCGGTGCGCCGGTGCTGGACCTCGACTACCGGGAGGACTCCGACTGCGAGTGCGACATGAACGTGGTGATGAACGAGGCCGGCCACTTCATCGAAGTGCAGGGTACCGCCGAGGGCCATGCCTTTCGCCGCGAGGAGCTGGACCGCCTGCTCGACCTCGCCAGCGGCGGCATCGCGCAGCTGGTGGCGATTCAGCGCGAGGCGCTGGCAGGCACATGAGCGACGGGGCACGCCTGCCCGTTGCGGTGCTGACCGGCTTTCTCGGTGCCGGCAAGACCACCCTGCTCAACTTCCTGCTGCGTCACCCCGCAATGGTGGGCACCGCCGTGGTCATCAATGAGTATGGCGATGTCGGGCTCGATCACCATCTCGTGCAGGCCGCACCGGAGGATGTGGAACTGGTCGAGGGCGGCTGCCTCTGCTGCACCGTCCGGGGCCGCCTCAGCAGTGCCCTGCTGCATCTGGTCAACCGCAGCCGCGACGGCGCGTTGCCGCCAATCCGCCGCATCATCATCGAGACCACCGGCGTGGCCGAACCCGGCCCGATCGTGCAGGAGCTGCTCAACGTGCCGGAACTGGCCGAGCGCTTCTCGCTGTCCGGCGTCACCACCGTAGTGGACGCCGTCAACCTCGTGCACAGCCTCGACACCCTGGCGCTGGCACGCGCCCAGGTGGCGGCCGCCGACCAACTGCTGATCAGCAAGATCGATCTGGTGGAAGCCGGCACACTGCCAACCTTGGAAGCGCGACTGAGAACACTCAATCCGGACGCACCCACGGCGGCCTTGCATCATGGCGGCGCGCGGCCGGATCAGCTGTTCGGTACCCGTCGCGATGCCACGGCCACTCCCACCCTGCGGTGGATGTCGGCAGCACCGGCCGTGCACTTCAGACCCCTGAGCGACGACACACCGACACCAGCCGATGACGCCATCGACAGCTTCAGCGTGGTCGTCGATCAGCCCCTGCCCGAATGGCGGCTGATGGGCTGGCTGTCCTTCCTGCGCGGACTGGCCGGGCCGGACCTTCTACGGGTCAAAGGCCTGCTCAACATCGAGGGCCGTGACACCCCGCTGGCCATCCATGCCGTGCAGAGCGTGTTTCACGAGCCGCAGACTCTGGACGCCTGGCCCGACGCGGACCGCCGCAGCCGTCTGGTGTTCATCACCCAGGGCTGGGGCCGCGAGACCGTCACCAGCACCCTCAACTACCTGTTGGGCGACCCCGCATGAACCCGCCGCTGCCGCCGCGCATCGTGCTGGCCTCGCAGAACGCCAAGAAGGCACGCGAACTGCAGGGCCTGCTGGCGCCGCTGGGCTGCGAGGTGCTGCCGCTGTCGCAGTTCACCGACGTGGCGCCGGACGAGACCGCGCCCACCTTCATCGAGAACGCCCTGATCAAGGCCCGCCACGCCAGCCGCATCAGCGGACTGCCGGCGATTGCCGATGACTCCGGACTGGAAGTGGCCGCGCTCAACGGCTCGCCCGGCGTCTACTCCGCCCGCTATGCCGGCGAACCCAGCAGTGATGCCGCCAACAACGCCAAACTGCTGCAGGCCCTGGCCGGCGTGCCGGACGCCGAGCGCGGCGCCCGCTTCATCAGCGCCCTGGCCTGGCTGCGCCACGCCGACGATCCGGTCCCGCTGCTGGCCGTGGGCCAATGGCCGGGCCGCATCCTGCACGCCCCGCGTGGCGAGGGCGGCTTCGGATCGACCGGCCTGTCGGAGACGCGTTCGTGACCCCGCCCGCCCGCCGCGGCCTCCTGGCGATCGCCGCCGTCGTCGCCGTAAAGCCGGACATATTGGGCGACAATGTCGCCCAGGCCGCGCCGCTCGTCATCGCTGTCCTGTTCGTACCGGCGCTGCGCAACCTGATCGAATATCAGGCCGAGCTTCTGTACGGGCGCGGCCAGACGGTGACACGCCTTGTGCTCTATGCGCTGGTCGGCACGCTCAAGGCGGCCCTGATGGTGCTGCTTCTGTCGCACGATTGGGCCGGCGGCCAATGGCTGGTCTGGCTCAACGGGGTTTTCGCCGCGCTCTACGCGGTGTCGTTCGCCGTGACCTACCGCGCCCTGGCGCAGCCCGCCATCCGCGTCTGAAGCCGGTCAGGCCGCTGCTGCCCGCCGGCCCAGCACCGCGTCGAGCCACTTCGGCGCCATTCCGAGGGCCGGCCGGATCGACCGGACCGACGCCTCGGTCAGCGGCTCGCCGGCCCTGACCTCGACGCCGGTGAAATTGACCT
>CAKZHZ010000085.1 GCA_936928855.1 uncultured Polycyclovorans sp. | reverse complement strand
GTACTGTCGAGGACTTTCTGTCGTTCGATTTCGGCGGAGACGAACTTCACCCAGTTGGCGGCGGCGGTACCGATCGCATCATCGTTCTGCAGGCTGATGAAGGTTCTCAGCGCTGCCCGCAGCTGTCCGGCATTGAACTGGGCGGTGCCGAGTTGCATACGCACGGCTGCGATGTCGTCGAGGGCTTCGCCGTTGAGGGCGCCTTCGAAGGCTTCGATGGCTTCGTCCCAGCGCCCCAGTTCGTTGAGCGCCTGACCGAGGTAGAGATAGTGCTCGGCCTCGTTGGTCATGTCGGCCAGTTTCTTCAGCACCGGCACCTGGGCTTCGTACTCGCGGGCGAAGGACAGGGCCTGGGCATACAGCTGCAGGTTGTCGGCATCGACCTCGATCCGCTGGTCCCGAAAGCCGGTCGACAGCAGTTGGATGGCCGGAAACGGGGCGCCTTCCACCAGGTACAGCCGTGCCAGGTTGAGCTGGTCACTGGCCTTGCTGAGCATGCCGCCGAGGTAGGCGGCGTGCAGGGTTGCCATCTGGGCGGTCTGGTTCCCCATCAGGCCGTACATGCCGGACAGTTGCAGGTAGTAGCTTTCACTGGGAAACCGGGTCACCAGGATTTCCAGGACTTTGGCGGCCTTGGGGATCTCATCGAGTTCGTAGTACACCGCCCGCAGCAGTCCCAGCCAGTTTTCCCGCAGCTCCACGCCCTTGTCCCGTGCGCGCTTGAGACCGGTGAGGATCGGGGTTTCCGCGTCGGCATAGCGTTGCTGCTGGTAGTAGGCCTGCGCCAGCAGCATGTAGGCATCCGGTGCGGGATCGGCCGTCAGGCTGAACCATTTGTTGAGCACCTGCACGGCCCGGGGGTAGTCCTCGGTCACGAAGTACATCTGTGCCAGGGCAAACAGGGTGGCATCCCGCAGTCCTTCCGGCAGGTTGGGCTGTTGCAGGACCAGCAGGTAGTGTTCGATGGCCTTGTCGGTGCGCGCTTCGGCGTAGTGGATGACGGCGTAGAGGTTGTGCAGGGTGGCCCGTTCGTAGTCGTTGATCTGGTCTTCGCGGGCCCGTACCCGGTCGAGCGCGGCCAGCGCGCCGGCATAGTCCTTGGCGTCAAAGGCCTGCTGGGCAACATCGAGGTCCTTGAATACGCCGGCGCTGATGGATTGGGTCTGTCGGGTGGGCGGTTTGCGTACGCCTTCGTCGTCTTCGGTCCAGCCGGGCTGGCTGTGGCCGATCAGGCCTGCCATCAACAGTGTCGCCATGACTTTCCGCTTCATCAGCGCCCCCGCTTGCGGTCGTCGATCTTGAAGGTGATCAGGTGCTGTACGTTGGGCACCCGGATCGGTTTGCCGTTTTCCACCCGTGGTTTGTATTTGAAGCGCAGGACGGCACGGCTTGCGGCATTGTCGAAGATGCCCTGCGGTTCGGCATCAAGGACGCGGGGGTCTTCGACGGAGCCGTTTTCGGTGACGGTGAACGACAGCAGCACCCAGCCTTCGATCCCCCGTGACAGGGCGCGACTGGGGTAGACCGGGTCGACTTTGACGATGGGCAGGTATTCGCCGTCACTGGCGGACAGACGAAAACCTTCGCCGGTCAGGCTGGCATCGACGGTCATGGGGCCGATGGCGACGGTATCGCCGGTGGGCGCATCGAGTTCGGTCTGCGGCACCGGTGCATCCGGTGGTGGCGCTTCCGGTTTGTCCGGTTTCTCGGGTTTGGGCCGTTCGACTTCGAGGTTCTGTTCGCGTTTGAGACGAACGAAGTCGACCAGCTTGCCGTCCGGGGCATCGGTGAGGGCTTCGCGTCCGGCAGCCACCAGGCTGGCCATCAGCCAGTACAGACAGAAGGTGACGACCACGGCGATCAGACCACCGCTCAGCAAACGCAGCAGGTCCTGCAGCGGGGTGAGTCCCCGTTGACTCAGGGCGAGATCCTGCATCAGAAGGGCTCCGCGGAGATGGCAACCTCGGTGATGCCGGCATCGCGTACGGCATCCAGGGTTTCCATCAGTTGTTGGCTGCGGGATTCACGGTCAGCCTGAATCACCACCGAGCCCTGTGGGTTCTCGGCCTTGAGTTTTTCAATGGTGGGTTTGAGCTGGGCCGGCGCCACTTTCCTGCGGTCGATCCAGATCTCCCCCGATGGCGACAGGGCGATGAAGATGCTGGCGCGATCCTGCTTTTCCGTGGTTTCCGCCTGGGGCCGGCTGATGTCGATGCCGGCTTCCTTGATGAAGGAGGCGGTGACGATGAAGAAGATGAGCATGATGAACACGACGTCGAGCATCGGCGTCAGGTCAATGGCGCTGTCTTCTTCCTGTTGGCGGATCTGGGTCAGCAGTTTCATCTCAACCCTCCAGGGTGAGGTGGTCGCCCAGCAGGGCCACCCGTTGTTTGACCTTGGCTTCCAGCCAATAGATGACGAACAGTCCGGACAGCGCGCCCACCATGCCGGCCATGGTGGGAATGGTGGCCTGGCTGACCCCTGCCGCCATCAGACGCGGGTTGCCCATGCCGGAGAAGGCCATGACGTCGAACACCGCGATCATGCCGGTGACGGTGCCCATCAGTCCGAACAGGGGACACACCATGACCAGGGTCTTGATGCTCGACAGGTAGTGGCTGGCGTCCTGGTCAACATGGGCGATCAGGGCACGTCGGATCTGGTGGGCCTGCCACGAGGTCCGCTCGGGCCGCTGACGCCAGGCGGCAATCACCTGCGCTTCCTGTCGTGGCAGCACGCGTTGCAGGTAGAGCATCCGCTCCACCGACATCGCCCACATCAGCAGGATCACGCCTGCAATGGCCACCAGCACCGGTCCCCCGGCCGCCATGAAGCTGCGAATCTGGGCGGTAATGTCGAAAACCGCGAGAAGCAGGCTGTCCATGGTCTCAGCCCTGGCCCTTGTTGCGCTCCATGTACTGGGCGATCAGTCCGGCGCTTTGTTCCTGCAACAGGTGGATCACGCCCTTGGCGCGGGTGGCGCAGATGGAGTGCAGAAATACGGTGGGGATGGCAACGCACAGGCCCAGTACGGTGGTGACCAGTGCCTGCGAGATACCGCCTGCCATGGTCTTGGGATCGCCCGTGCCGAACAGGGTGATGGCTTGAAAGGTGTTGATCATGCCGGTCACGGTCCCCAGCAGTCCCAGCAGGGGGGCGGCAACGGCAATGATCTTGAGAAAGGTGAGAAACCGGTTGAGGCTGGGCAGTTCCTTGAGAATGGCTTCGCCCAGTTTCATCTCCAGGGTCTCGGCGTCGACACCCCGGTTCTGGTGGTAGGCAAACAGCACCCGTCCCAGGGGGTTGTTGTCGTCCGGGTTGTCGATCTGGCGCCGCTGGGCGTTGACCTTGGCGCCGATCAGGCTCAGTCGCAGCAGGCGTTCCAGCGCCACCAGCAGGGCGACCATGCCCAGGGCAATGATGACGTAGCCGACCAGCCCGCCCTGTTCGATGCGATCCCGAAGCTGTGGCGCTTCCACCAGCCTCGCCAGCAGGGAACCTCCCGTGGGATCCAGACTGAATCGGGCCACCGGTTCGTCGGTCGTGCCGAAGTGGCCCACCCGGTCCAGCACGTCGCCCGAGGGCTGACGCTTGATCTCGGCCAGCCGCCCGGCATCACCCCGCCAGATCAGG
>CAKZHZ010000084.1 GCA_936928855.1 uncultured Polycyclovorans sp. | reverse complement strand
TGCGGAAGCGGCATAACCGAACCGACACCGTGTCCACGATCAAGGGCCAAGGCCCGGGTGGAGGCCTGGCGCGGGGATGCCTGCTGCACCCCCGCCTCCGCGCTGATCGCCGGGGACCAGAACGAGAAGGACGGCGATGGCTGCGGGGCGGATTGCGCCTGCTGTGCGCATTGAGCGTGCCTTCAGTATCGCCGGACAGGATGGTGACGTTCAGCTGATGATTCATCGAGTGGAAGAGACCCTGGTATGAGCGGACACGATCATTCCCATGCTCTTCCGGCGGCGGGCCGGCGGGGCCGGCTGGCCGTGGTCTTCTCCATCACCGCGACGATCATGGTCGCCGAGGTCATCGGCGCGCTGGCTTCGGGCAGTCTGGCCCTGCTGGCCGACGCCGGGCACATGTTTACTGACTCAGCCGGGTTGCTGATCGCCCTGACCGCCACGACCCTGGCGCTGCGCCCGGCCACGGACAAGCGCACCTGGGGGTACAAGCGCGCCGAGATCATCGCCGCGGCCGCGCAGGCCGCGGTGCTGCTGGCCGTGGGCGGCTTCGTAGCCGTGGAGGGCGTACGCCGGCTCATCGAACCCCCCGAGGTCGAATCCACCGCGATGCTCTGGTTCGGGGTGATCGGTTTGGCTGGCAACCTCATCGGTCTGGCGATCCTGGCCTCTTCCCGAGGTGAGAACCTGAACATGAAGGCCGCGTTCCTGGAGGTACTCAACGACGCCCTGGGATCGGTCGCAGTGATCGTTTCGGCGATCGTGATCGCCACCACCGGCTGGAATCGCGCCGATGCGGTGGTGTCCCTGTTGATCGCCGCACTGATCGTGCCCAGAGCCCTGATCCTGCTTCGCGACACCATCGACGTACTCATGGAGACCACCCCCAAGGGCTTGGACCTGGAGGCGGTCCGCATCCGGCTATCGGAGCTGCCGCACGTGCTGGAGGTCCATGACCTGCACGCTTCACGCATCGACTCCGACACCCCCGTGCTCTCCGCGCACGTCACCGTGCACAACGGCTGCCTGACCGCCGCGCACCTGGGCACTGTGCTGACCGACCTGCAACGGTGCGTGGCCCAGGATTTCCAAGTACCCATCGAACACTCCACCTTCCAAATCGAACCGGCCACCCACCCCCACACTGAGACCCTCCACCCCTGACCCACCCCTGCATCCCAGCCCCAGCTCATTCCCACCCCGACGGCACGGTGCCGTCGCCACCGACCGAAACGGATCCCTTCGTGAGCACACCGACCCGCAATCCGACCCCCTCTGATCCGTCAACACCGGGCACCACATCCCGCAAGGCCAAGACCATCGTCTGGGTCGTACTGGCCGCTGTGGTGCTGGCCGGGCTGATCGTCGGAGTGGTGGCCGCCAGCGGCCCCCGCGACGCCGCCCCCCAGGGCTCCGGGCAAACTGCCTCCTCCGGGACCGGGCAGAGCGCCCCCTCGGAGGCCACGCCGGTGATGCGCCCAGACAGCCGGGTACTGTCCAAGGCCCCGAACGAGCAGGCCGTGCTGGTGGAGTTCCTGGACTTCGAGTGCGAGGGCTGCAAGGCCGCCTACCCGGTCGTGGAAGAACTGCGCGCCGAGTACGCCGACACGGTGACCTTTGTGCACCGCTACTTCCCGCTGCCCGGACATCCCAACTCGATGACCGCCGCCGTAGCCGTGGAAGCCGCCGGCCAGCAGGGACAGTACGAGGCGATGTATCAGCAGATGTTCGACACCCAGGAGCAGTGGAGCCATACCACTGAGGACCGGAGCCCGGTGTTCCGCGGTTACGCCGAGGATCTCGGCCTGGACATGGCCGCCTACGATGCCGCGGTGGCTGACCCGGCCACCCGCGACCGCATCGAGGCCGACGTGGCCGACGGGACCGCGCTGGGCGTGCAGGGCACCCCGACCTTCTTCCTGGACGGACAGATGCTCACTCTGAACACCCTCGAGCAGTTCCGCGCCGAGGTCGACGCCGCCGCCACGACGGACTGACCGGGCCCATGAGTGTCCCCGACACCGACACCAATTCACCCGTGACGATCCCCACGACCACCACCGACCGCCCTGCCGGTACCGGGCAGGCCTCCGACGTAGCGGGGATACCGACTGTCGCCCGGCACCGTCCGTTCGGCCTGGTGCTGTTGATCACCGGGGTGGTCGGCTGGGTGGCCTCGGCGATCCTGGTGCTCGAACGCCTGGAGCTGTACGAGGATGCCGGGTACATCACCAGCTGTGACATCAACCCCTGGGTGTCTTGCGGGAAGGTGATGGGGACCTGGCAGTCCGAGCTGTTCGGCTTCCCCAACCCGTTGATCGGCATCGTGGCGTTCGCCGTGGTCATCACCACCGCCATGGTGACCCTCTCCGGGGCGAGCCCCGGGCGCTGGTACTGGGCCGGCCTGCAGGCCGGGGTCACCGCCGGCACGGTGTTCACCATCTGGCTGTGGTCCCAGGCGTTGTTCGAGATCCACATCCTGTGCCTGTACTGCATGATCGTGTGGGCGGCGATGATCCCGCTGTTCATCCTGCTCACCGTGCGCAACCTCGCCCACGGCGTGATCCCCGCGCACGCCGCGGTGGTGCGGTTCTCCGCCGGCTGGGCCGGAACCCTGGTGGCCATCGCCTATGTGGCCGTGGCCGCCTCGGTGTTCTGGACCTTCTTCCCGGCCCTCACCGGTTACTGACACACCAGCCGCACTACGGCCCGCCCACGCGCCCGCAACGAGGAGAAACCACACCATGGCCGAGACCGACGTGCTAGTGATCGGCGCCCGCCAAGCAGGGCTGGCGCTCGGGCACTACCTGAGGCGTGAGGAGCCGAGCTGTCGGCAAAGCCGGACACAGGTTGGGAAACCGAGAAGGGCAGGGCGGCGCTTGACCCCTGATCTTGGACACGCTGATTCCAGCACGATGCTGGGGAAGCGAGAATCCAAGGGATGGCTAGGAAGAACTACACGGACGAGTTCCGGCAGCGCGCGGTGGACTTGTATGAGTCCACGCCGGGTTCGACGCTCAAGGGCATCGCCGGGGATCTCGGGATCTCTCGGGGTGCGCTGAAAGAGTGGGTCGACAAGTTCGGCTCCGGGGTCACGGTTGCCGCTGCGTCGCCGCCGGGGGCGACGGGGCGACCGGAGTCGCAGGCGGCGAAGGTCCTCCGGTTGGAGGCCGACCTCGCAGCCTTGCAGGCCGAGGCCCGCAAGCTCGAGACGGAGCGGGACATCCTCCGTCAGGCGGCGAAGTATTTCGCCGGGGAGACGAACTGGTGAACCGCTTCCAGTTCGTCGAGGACCACAAGGACGCCTACGGCGTGAAGCGGTTGTGCGAGATCGTCGAGATCGCGAGGTCGTCGTTCTACGCCTGGCTCGCGGCGGCTCCGGGACGGGCGGCGAGAGCGGCCGAAGATACAGCCCTCGCCGCACGGATCAGGGTGCTGCAGGACCCCGCCCAGGGCGGCGACCGCGCCTACGGGGCACCCCGGATCACCGCCGACCTCAACGACGGCGTCACCACCGCCGCCGAGCGGGTGAATCACAAGCGCGTCGCCCGCGTGATGCGTGAGCACCAGCTGGTGGGGATCCGGCTGCGACGCCGGGTGAAGACCACGATCCCGGACCAGTCCGGGAGGAAGTTCCCCGACCTGATCGGCCGGGACTTCTCGATCGGGGAGCCGAACCGCCGGTACGTCGGCGATATCACCTACCTCCCGATCGCAGACGGGTCGAACCTGTATCTCGCGACGTGCATCGACCTCGGCTCCCGCAAGCTCGCGGGCTGGCAGGTCGCCGACCACATGCGCACCGAACTCGTCGAGGACGCACTCCGCGCCGCGGCCCGCGACCGCGGCCTACGGGTATCCGCCGTCACCGACTTCTCGTCGGCCCCCGGCCGCGGGGTGACCGCCGACGTCGACGGCGGCCGTCGTTTCAGCGGTGCGTGGCTTCTGAAGCGGCATGATTTTGACAGTGGCAGCAGTGGCTGGGACGGGGTCATCGACGACACCGTGCTGGTCACGTTCAGTATTTTTCAACCCCACGCGGCGCCTTGAGCGTCGCGCCTTGCTTGATCAACGGGAGTCATTCATGAAGATTGCATCCATCGCCACCCTCACCGCCGTGTCCTTGGGACTTGGCGTGTCGCTGGCCAACGCGGCACCGGTCACCGACACCATCGATCCGTCGCACACCTATCCGTCCTTCGAGGCCCCGCACATGGGTATTTCGTGGTGGCGTGGCAAGGTCAACAGCCGCGAGGGCAAAGTGGTTCTCGATCGCGAAGCGCAGACCGGCACGGTCGACCTCACCCTGGATGCAGCCAGCGTCGATTTTGGCCACGACAAGATGAATGAGCACGCCTTGAGCGAGGACTTTTTCAATGTCGCCGAGCACCCCACCATCACCTATACCGGCAAGATCACCTTTGCCGATGGCGTGCCCAGCGGTGTCGACGGGCAAATGACGCTGTTGGGCAACACCCAGCCGCTGAAGCTGCAGATTGT
>CAKZHZ010000083.1 GCA_936928855.1 uncultured Polycyclovorans sp. | reverse complement strand
CCATGCCGATGAGATTGGTGCGGTGGATGCGTTCAAAGCCCTCGGCAGCGATCACCTCAACGCCGGCCAGACGCACGCCCTTCGCCGCCCAGTCGCGCGAGCTGCCTTGCCCGTAGTCGGCCCCGGCGACGATGATCAGCGGCTGCTTGCGCTGCAGGTAGGTTTCGATGGCTTCCCACATGCGCACGACCTGCCCTTCCGGCTCGATGCGCGCCAGCGAACCCTGCTTGACCTTGCCATCGACCACCGCCATTTCGTTGATGAGCTTGGGGTTGGCAAAGGTGGCGCGCTGCGCGGTGAGGTGGTCGCCGCGGTGGGTGGCGTAACTGTTGAAGTCCTCCTCGGCCACGGCCATCTTGAACAGGTATTCGCCGGCCGCGCTGTCGCCCATGATCGCGTTGCTGGGCGAAAGATGGTCGGTGGTGATGTTGTCGCCCAGCACCGCCAACGGCCGCATTCCGCGCAGCGTGCGTTCGCCGGCCAGTGCGCCTTCCCAGTACGGCGGACGGCGGATGTAGGTGCTCATCTCGCGCCAGTCGTAGAGCGGACTGATGCCCTGCTCGTCGACGATCTTGAAATTGAACATCGGCTCGTAGACCGAGCGGAAGTGCTCGGGTTTGACGCTGGCCTTGACGATGGCATCGATCTCCTCGTCGCTGGGCCAGAGGTCCTTGAGCGTGACCGGCTTGCCGTCCTTGTCGAGCCCCAGCGCATCCTTCTCGATATCGAAGCGCACCGTGCCGGCAATGGCATAGGCCACCACCAGCGGCGGGCTGGCGAGGAAGGCCTGCTTGGCGTAGGGGTGGATGCGACCGTCAAAGTTGCGGTTGCCCGAGAGCACCGCCACCGAGTACAGGTCGCGGTCGATGATCTCCTGCTGGATCTTCGGGTCCAGCGCGCCGCTCATGCCGTTGCAGGTGGTGCAGGCGAAGGCCACCACGCCGAAGCCCAGTTGCTCCAGTTCCGGCAGCAGCTTCGCTTCTTCCAGGTAGAGCTGCACCGCCTTGGAGCCGGGCGCCAGCGAGGACTTCACCCAGGGCTTGCGGGTGAGGCCGAGGCGGTTGGCATTGCGCGCCAGCAGGCCGGCGGCGATCACGTTGCGCGGATTGGAAGTGTTGGTGCAGCTGGTGATGGCGGCGATGATGACCGCACCGTCCGGCATCTTGCCGTCAGCCGGCAGTTCCCAGGGCGCGGCAATGCCGCGCTCGGCCAGCGCGCTGGTGGGCAGGCGCTTGTGCGGGTTGGAGGGGCCCGCCATGTTGCGCACCACGGTGGACAGGTCGAAATGCAGGGTGCGCTCGTACTCGGCCGTCACCAGGCTGTCGGCCCACAGGCCGGTGTGCCGGGCGTACTGCTCCACCAGTTTCACCTGCTGGTCGTCGCGACCGGTGAGGGTGAGGTAGTCCAGGGTGTTCTGGTCGATGAAGAACATCGCCGCGGTGGCGCCATATTCCGGTGCCATGTTGGAGATGGTGGCGCGGTCGCCCAGGGTCAGTGCCGCCGCACCTTCGCCGCGGAATTCCAGGTAGGCGCCCACCACGCGTTCCTTGCGCAGGAACTCGGTCAGTGCCAGCACGACATCGGTGGCGGTGATGCCCGGCTGCGGCTTGCCGCTCAGCTCGACGCCGACGATGTCCGGCAGGCGCATCCAGGAGGCGCGGCCCAGCATCACGTTCTCGGCTTCCAGCCCGCCGACGCCGACGGCGATCACGCCGAGCGCGTCCACATGGGGCGTGTGACTGTCGGTCCCAACGCAGGTGTCGGGGAAGGCGATGCCGTCCTGCACGTAGATCACCGGGCTCATCCGCTCCAGGTTGATCTGGTGCATGATGCCGTTGCCGGGCGGGATCACATCGACGTTGCGGAAGGCCTTCTTGGTCCAGTTGATGAAGTGGAAGCGGTCGTCGTTGCGGCGGTCTTCCACCGCGCGGTTCCTGGCGAAGGCATCCTTCTCGAAACCGGCGTGTTCCACCGCCAGCGAGTGATCGACGATCAGTTGCACCGGCACCACGGGATTGACCTTCGCGGGGTCGCCGCCCTTGTCGGCGATGGCGTCGCGCAGCCCGGCAAGATCCACCAGCGCGGTCTGACCGAGGATGTCGTGGCACACCACGCGCGCCGGGAACCAGGGGAAGTCGAGATCGCGCTTGCGCTCGATCAGCTGCGACAGGTAGGCATCGCGCCGGGCCGGGTCGGCCTTGCGCACGATGTTCTCGGCATGCACACGGGCGGTGTACGGCAGTTTGTCGTAGGCGCCGGGCTGGATTGCGTCCACCGCCTCGCGGGCGTCGAAGTACTCCAGAGTGGTGCCGGGAAGGGGCTTGCGGTAAGGCTGGCTCATGGTTTCGGGTTCGTTCTAGGTTTCAAATATTTTCGCACCCCGAAATGGCGTTTCCCAAATCCCTTTGGAATCATGGTGCTAGCGGGCGACTTTGGCCGGCTCTGCGGTTGCACGCGTTGGCCTCACCGTGTTCTGGCGCTAACATGACTTTCGTCATTGTTGTCGCCCGCCCCGCACCGCTCGTGCCCATCCGGAGGTCCGAGACCGTCCCGTCCGCCAGGCATGGCAGCGGGCGTCGCCAGCCCGCATGTCATCCCACGACCGCCTCAGCCGCCAGGCGCACCGCGCCGCCCTGCACCGGATGTTCCGACGGCTCTCGTTCGAGCCGGCGCTGGAGCAGCAGTACCGGTTGCATCTCGACCGGCGGTATCGCATCCCACGGCTGATCTTCTTCAGCGTCTGTGCGGTCTCCTTCTTGGTCGGGCCGCTGTTCAACCACTCCCTGTTCGATGTGGCACCGCATGCGGTGTTCCGGGTGCTGCTGATCGATTGGCTGTGGGCCTTTCCGGCGCTGAGTGTGGCGGCGGTCGGTGCGGTGTTGGTGCGCAAGCCGTCGGTGGCAGGGCCAATCAACGTTCTGGGCAACCTGAGCCTGTGGGGCGCGGCGCTCAGTCTCCACTGGCTGCACCTGACCGGCCATATGAGCTATCCCCTGCATGTGGTCAATTTTGCAGTGATGGCGGTGGCGTTCTTTGGTGGTTTCCGTGTGCGCCTCATCGCCATCGGCGGCAGCATCGCCATCCTGTTGTCCTTGGCAGCGGTGATGATGGGCGGTCATACGCATTATCCCGTTGCCCATTTCGTCTACGAAACCTTCTACTTCTGGCTGATCGGCATTGGGGGGCTCATCACCATCGACCTCCTCAACCGCAGCAACTTTCTCAACGGACTGCGAATCCGTGCCCTGTCGCAGACCGATGCCCTGACGGGACTGCTCAACCGAGGTGCCTTCGATCTGCTGTTCCGCCGGGCGGTGCGCATGGCGGGGCGGACCCAGCGGCTGGTGGCGGTGGCACTGGTCGACCTCGATCACTTCAAGTCGATCAACGACCGCTTCGGGCATGCCGCGGGCGACGAAGCGCTGCGTCGGGTGGGCGCCGCGCTGACGGCGATGCGCGGCGGCGGGCGCCCGTTGGACCTGCGTGCCCGCTATGGGGGAGAGGAGTTCGTGGTGGTCTGGTATGACCTTGGCGCGGAAGACCTGGCGCCGATGGCGCGTCAGCTTCTGGAGACCGTGCGGAGCGTGCCAATGACGGTCGGTTCGCCGGCGGAAGTCCTGCCGATGACGACCAGTGTCGGCATCGCCGCCGCAGTGCCATCCACCATCGATGCGCTCGATGCCCTGGTCGAGGCTGCCGATCGCCAGCTCTATGCCGCCAAACGGGGCGGGCGTGATCAGGCCCGGCTTGTTGTACTGGACGCTGAAACGCCGGAAGCGATCGTCCGCTAGGTGTGATTGGAGGAGGGGCCTGGAGACGCCGTGGGGCACAATGGGCAGGTCGGTGCCTGGCCGGCACATCGCCAACACAGCATGCCCAGCTCATCCGCCGCCGTGATCAAGGTTTCACTTCAGACCCTTCGCTTCCACGGGGCCGACGGTCTCACGCTGACCGCCGATGTGGGTGGCGATGCCACCGCACCGGCGGTTGTGCTGCTGCATGGGGGTGGACAGACCCGACATTCCTGGGGCACGGCGCAGCAGGCGCTGCTGGCACGGGGCTATCACGTGATCAACCTCGATGCGAGGGGGCACGGCGACAGTGACTGGGCGCCCGACGGCCGGTACCGGTTGGAGAACTTCGCCGCCGATCTGTCAGCGGTGGTGGCCACACTTCCGCAGGCGCCGGCGCTGGTGGGCGCCTCCATGGGCGGCATCACGGCGTTGCAGGCCGTGGGTGGTGACGGTCTTGTCGCCACGGCATTGGTGCTGGTGGATGTGGTGCCCCGGATCGACCCTGAAGGTGGCGCCCGCATCGCCGCCTTCATGCGTGCGCACCCTGACGGTTTTGCACGACTGGAGGATGCGGCCGATGCCGTGGCGGCCTACTACCCCGAACGCCCGCGGCCGAAGGATCCGTCCGGTCTGATGAAGAACCTGCGGCGGCGTGAGGACGGGCGCCTGTACTGGCACTGGGATCCGCGCTTCATCAACCAGCCCCGCCAGGTCGAACCCCCTGCCTTCGCTGAACGCCTGCTCGACGCCGCCCGCCAGGTACGCATTCCCAGCCTGCTGGTGCGGGGGCTCAAGAGCGACATCGTCAACGAGGCCGGTGTCCGCGAGCTGCAGTCACAGCTGCCGGGACTGGAAGTGCTGGACATCGCCGGCGCCGGGCACATGGTGGCAGGTGATCGCAACGATGCCTTCAACGACGGTGTGCTGGATTTTCTGGCTCGGCACCATCCGCCCGCGCCGGCGGGCTGGTGAAGTGTTTCGCACTGCCGGGTACTGATAGCGCCTCCCGGATCTTACGGTTCCAGGCCGGCCCGGCAGGCCTCGAACACCGCAGCGGCATCGGGTCCCGCCGCCTCGATGGTGGCGCGGTCGCAGTAGACGATCTCCGGCAGCACATCGCCCATGACATCGACCGCCGGGGTGCCATAGGGCACGTTCTGTACCGCCTCCAGAAAATGAGGGGAGGGCAGCATGTGGCGGTAGATCAATACCGAGTCGGGATAGCCCGCACCCCACGGTAACCAGGCGAGGCCGTGGGTGTCCTCGATCGTGTCCGGACGGTTGGCGGGATCCGATACCACCACGGTAAAAAAGCCATGTCGGTCCAGAGGCACTTCGTCGTCGTGCAGGCAGCCGACATAGCGTTGGCTGAGGAACTCGTTGGTGCACAGCGACCAGTAGCGCAGTTGCGCGGCCCCCAGTGGCGCCTCGCTGGGGTGATGCGCCTGGCGCGGTGCGCGCCCCCGCAGAATGTACAGGTTGCCCTGCTGGCGGCTCATCATCGTTGTGACGTAGGCGTTGTCGATGTTGCTGAGAAAGCCGCCGCCGGTATCCGCCGCCGTGACCGCCTGCAGCGGCAGGCTGAAGCCGGCAGCGTTGGACAACAGCAGGCGAAGGGTTTCCGGCAGCCCGTAAAAGCGGACGAACTCCGGCGTGTCGGGGGCCAGCGGGAAGGGGAGCAGGTTCAGTGCATCCGGTCCGCTGGCGTTGCGGATGAGGTCGTTGAGCAGGCTGGGCACGCCCTCGGGAGGCAGCGGATTGCAGCCCTGCAGGGCAATCGGCGTCTCCTGCCCGGCAGCCTCCAATGTCAGGCGCGGCAGCGGGACGCCGCCGGCAGCGTCGCCCTCCCCGAGGTAGACGCGGTAGAGCACCGCCCAGGCTGGATTCGGCAGTGCTGCGCCGCCAGGGAGCTGGATCTGTCCGGCATAGAGCGTGTTGTCTGCGCGGACATCCGGTACGGCGCCGGGCGCGATGTAGGCGCGGTAGCGCCCCCCCGGCCCCGCGGTCCGGTACGGGTTGAGGCCGTCCACCGGATCGAGTTGGTAGTCGGTGAGAACGTCCGTGGGCCGCAGCGCCACGTCATAGGTGTTGAACGAAAAGTAGCGGGCGGCGGGAAACGCCGCGTCGATGCGCAGACGTGTCCCCGGCAGCGCCGGCACCGCCGCCACCCAGTAGGTGGCATCCTCATCCGGGAACGCGATGTTCAGCAGGTCCGGATCGCTACGCAGCAGCCAGGCGCAGTTGGCCGCAAGCTGGCGGGTTTCCGGGGTGCCGCTCGGCGTCGGCGTGCCCAGGGTGACGGGCTCGCTACCCCCGCATGCACTCAGCCCCAGCGCCGTCGCCATCACGGCCGCGACGAGTTTGACCATGATCTTCCTCCGCGCCCGCTGTTTGCGGGCCTGTCGTTTTGCGCAGTCTACGCTGCTGCCGACGCGGCAGCGCGGGCGCGGAACTGGCTCGGTGTCATGCCCGTCCAGCGTCGGAAGGCGTGGATGAAGCTGGCCGCCTCGGCATAGCCGAGGCGCTGCGCCACCTCTTCCAGCTTGAGGTCGGCGCTGCGCAGCAGGTCCTCTGCCAGGCTGCGACGGACCTCGTCGCAAAGGCTGCGGAACCGGGTGCCCTCCGCGTCCAGCCGGCGCCGCAGACTGCGCGGCGCCATGTGCAGTTCGCGGGCGACGGTCTCGATATCCGGCATGGACTGGGGTTCACGCATCAGCCGCTCGCGGATCTGCTCGGACAGTCGCAGGTGGCCCCGTTTGCGGGCGAGCTGCCGTCGGCAGTAGTCCTCGCAGGCACGTGAGACCAGGGCGTTGCCCTGCGGCAGCGGCAGGTCGAAGATCTCGGCGCGAAGGTGGACGCGGTCCTGTGGTTGGTGAAAGCGGGGTGTCACCCCGCAGAGGGCGGTGTAGGCCGCGGCGTGTGGTGGTGGCGGCCCGCGGAAATCGAGCGCGTCAAAGACCGGGACGCCCGGCAGGATCTCCACCATCACATTGACCAGTGCCGCGAAATCGCGTTCCAGCGCGAACCGCTGCACGTCCGGGGGAAGGTGATCGACCAGCAGTTCCACCATGGGGCGTTGTGCCCGTTGACCAAGGCTGAAACGGGCGAAGGCGAAGCTGAGGTCGAGATAGCGTGTGGCGATCTGTGCCATCGCGCGCGGGGTGGGGCTGGTGGCCAGGGCAAAGCCCCAGACGCCATACAGCGAGAGGTGATAGCGGCGTCCCGCCTGCAAGCCGAGATCGGTGATCTGCGGCAGTGCCTTCACGAGGTTGTCGATCACCCGCAGTTCCTGGATCGGCAGGATCTCGGCCTGCGGATTCATCAGGTCCTCGACGGTGATGCCGCTGCCGGCCAGCGCCGGGGCGGGCATCAGGCCATGCTCGCCGGCCAGCCGGACCATCAGCTGGACGCTGACGATGCTGCGCGGGAGGGCGGTGGGACTTGTGGCGTTTTCCATGGCGTGGCCGCAAGTATCAATCAGCGGGCCGTGGCCGTCATC
This sequence comes from uncultured Polycyclovorans sp., assembly GCA_936928855.1. Lineage (GTDB taxonomy): Bacteria > Pseudomonadota > Gammaproteobacteria > Nevskiales > Nevskiaceae > Polycyclovorans. The sequence goes on along the minus strand of CAKZHZ010000083.1, from coordinate 6,578 downwards.
CCCTCGGCCAGCTTTTGCGCGCACCATGGCGGAAATGGTGGAGGATGACCGGAAATGGAAGGTATGAACACGCGACCCCCGCATGCGGTGGTCATCATCGGATCCGGGTTCGGCGGGCTGGGCATGGCCTACGCACTGCGACAGGCGGGCATTTCCGATTTCGTGCTGCTGGAAAAAGCCCATGATCTGGGCGGTACCTGGCGTGAGAACACGTATCCGGGGGCGGCCTGCGATGTGCCCTCGCACCTGTATTCGTTTTCCTTCGAGCGGCGTTACCCCTGGCAACACCGCTATGGCAAGCAGGCGGAAATCCTCGAGTACCAGCGGTTTGTCGCCAACAAATACGATCTCATGCGGCACATCCGCTTCGGCGTGCAGGTGCGCGCCGCCCGCTTCGAAGCCGACCGTGCCGTCTGGGTGGTGACCCTGGCGGACGGGCAGTCACTGGAGGCGCGGACCCTGATCAGCGCGGTCGGTCAGTTGCACCGGCCGGCCATTCCCGACATTCCGGGGCTGGGTGATTTTCAGGGCCGGCAGTTCCACTCCGCGACCTGGGATGCGGGATACGATTTCAAGGGCAAGCGGGTGGCGGTGATCGGCACCGGCGCCAGCGCTGTCCAGTTCGTGCCCGAGATCGCCCGGCAGGTGGCGCAGCTGCATGTGTTCCAGCGGACGCCGGGCTGGGTGGCGCCCAAGTTCGACAAGCGTTTCAGCGGTTTCGAGCACTGGCTGCTGAAGACCTTCCCCTGGTTGTACGACCTCGACCGTCTGCGCATCTATTGGCTCACCGAAGCCCTGGCCTATGCCTATCAGGGCCACCGCTGGGCGGAGCGGCTGATCACCGGGATGTCGAAGCTGCAGCTGCGTGTCCAGGTGCGCGATCCGGCGCTGCGGCGCAAGTTGACCCCGGACTACCCGATCGGCTGCAAGCGCATCCTGCTCACCACCGACTGGCTGCGGGCGCTGGTGCGCCCCAATGTTGAAGTGGTGACGGACGGGGTCGCTGCCGTGACCGCCAACGGTGTGCGGACGAGCGAAGGGCGCGAGCGCCCGGTGGACGCCATCGTGTTCGGCACCGGCTTTGCGGCCACCCAGTTCCTCACGCCGATGACCGTGACCGGCCTGGACGGGCGCGATCTGCACCAGACCTGGACGTCGGGCGCCGAGGCCTACCTCGGAATGGCGGTGTCGGGGTTCCCCAATTTCTTCATGCTCTACGGGCCGAACACCAATGTCGGCTCCGGCTCCATCATCTACATGCTGGAATGCCAGCAGCGCTATCTGGTGAAGCTGATCCAGGCCGCCGAGCTGCGGCAGTGGGCGGCGGTGGACGTGCGTCCCGAGGCGCAGGCGGCCTTCAGTGCGGAAATGCAGCAGCGCAGTGCCGAGACCACGTTCACCGGCAGCTGCCAGAGTTGGTACAAGACTGCCGAAGGCCGCAATACCAACAATTGGGTGGGACTGATGCGGGAATACCGCCGGCGGACGGAAGCGCCGGATCTGCACGCGTTCCGGCCGGTCCGTGTGGCGGAAACCCAGTCGGCGCCCTGAGGCGCCGACCGGGGTGACCGGTCTGCCGTCTTACTTCGGCGCCATGCGAATCGCGCCATCGAGGCGGATGGTTTCGCCGTTGAGCATGGCGTTCTCGACAATCGATTGCGCCAGCTGGGCGAACTCGTCCGGGCGACCGAGACGCGACGGGAACGGCACCTGACCGCCCAGCGAATCCTGCGCTTCCTTCGGCAGTGATTCCATCATCGGGGTGATGAACAGGCCGGGGGCGATGGTCAACACGCGAATCCCCGCGCGCGCGAATTCCCGCGCCAGCGGCAGCGTCATGCCCACCACGCCGGCCTTGGACGCAGCGTAGGCCGGCTGGCCGATCTGCCCGTCAAAGGCGGCCACCGATGCGGTGTTGATGATCACGCCGCGCTCACCTTCCTCATTGGCATCCTGCTTCTGCATGGCGGCTGCGGCCACGCGGATCATGTTGAAGGTGCCGGTGAGGTTGACGCGGATCACGCGCTCGAACTGCGCCAGTGGCAGCGCGCCGTCCTTGCCCACTGCCTTGGCGGGCGTGCCGATGCCCGCACAGTTGACCACGCCATCAACCCGCCCGAAGGCGTCGATGGCGCCCTGCACCACCGCTTCGGCATCGTCGGAGGCGCCGACGTCGCACTTGATGAAGCGGGCGGCGCTGCCCAGCTCGGTGGCGAGCGCCTGGCCACGCTCGGCGTTGAAGTCGGCAATGACCGCCTTGGCACCGGCCGCAACGAAGCGGCGTACCGTGGCTTCGCCCAGGCCGGACGCGCCGCCGGTGACGATAAAGACATGATCGGCTAGTTTCATCGGGTTCCTCTGTTCGCAGTTGTTTGTTGTTCGCGCCACGACCGGCACGCGGTTCGGGTTCGGGATGGGGTGTTGCCGTCCGGCAATACCGACCCACGAGTATACGAAGCGATCCGGCCCAAAGACCCGTTCCCCGGTATGGGGTGGCCGATGGCATCAAGCGCTTGGCCGCCGGGCGCAGTCGCGGTGGCGGGCATCCGGGCACAATGCCCCGTTGCCCTCTGGAGCGGTTCCGATGAATGCCCCCGAAACCCATGTCGTCACTGACGCCCCTGCGCCCTGGGACCTCACCGGTCGGGGGTATATCTCGCTGCTGCGGTTCCCGTCGGGCCACCCGGCACAGGAGGGCTTCCTGCCGCCCGAGCTGATCGGCCGGCGGCGGCCGACGCGCTTCGCCCTGATGATGTTCGTCGACTACGCCGATTCCGCGGTCGGCCCGTATCACGAGCTGCTGTTCATCCCCGGGCGTTTTCCGTTCGACGGGGGCGCCCCCCGGCTGTCGATCAGCCGCATCTTCGTGTCCAGCATGGACAGTGTGGTCAACGGCCGCCGCAACTGGGGGATTCCCAAGGAGCTGGCGCAGTTCGACGTCCGTTACCGCGAGGGTGGGGTGGATCAGGTCACCCTCCACCGCAACGGGCAGACGATCGCCGATCTTCGGTACAGCCGTCTGCCGCTGAGCCTGCCGTTCACCACGGCGTTGGTTCCGCGGTCCTGGCGGACGCTGGGGCAGCACTACGATGGCCGGACCTTTCTGTATGCCCCGGAGGCGCGTGGCTGGATCCGTCCGGGGCGGCTGCGCGAGGCCCGGGTCGATCCGGCCCAGTTTCCCGATGTCGGCGCGGCGCGCGACATCGTCACGGTCGAGGTTCCGCGCTTTGCCATGCGGTTCCCGGTCGCGGACCAGCTCTGAGCGCATGTGAGTCAATCGCCCGCCTGCTGCGCCCCCTCCGACGTTTTTACGCCATACTGATGTGACATTGATTGATGTCGAGAAGGCGAATGCGCGCAATGCTGCGGTGCGGCATGTTGCTGGCATTGGCGCCTGACGACACCCGATGCGCCTGGACCGGAGAGGGATTTAGCAATGAAAAACAATCACGTGGACGTATTGATCGTGGGGGCCGGGTTGTCCGGCATCGGCATGGCCTGCCACTTGCGGCGGGACTGCCCGAACCGCAGCTACGTGGTGCTGGAACGCCGCGAGGCCATCGGAGGGACCTGGGACCTGTTCCGCTACCCGGGCATCCGCTCGGATTCCGACATGTTCAGCTTCGGCTATCACTTTCGCCCCTGGACAGGCGACAAGGTGTTGGCGGACGGGCCCTCGATCCGCCGCTACGTTCAGGAGACTGCCGAAGCCTACGGCGTGGACCGCCATATCCGTTTCGGCCGCAAAGTGCTGGATGCCGCCTGGTCCAGCGATCTCGGACTGTGGACCGTCAACGTGCTCAACGAAGCCACCGGCAAGAAGGAGAAGTACACGGCGGGCTTCGTCGTCGGCTGTACCGGCTACTACAACTATGATGCGGGCTACCGCCCCGACTTCGCGGGCGAGCAGGATTTCAAGGGCGAGATCGTGCACCCGCAGCACTGGCCCGAGCAGCTCGACTACCGGGGCAAGCGGGTGGTGGTGATCGGCAGTGGTGCCACCGCCATCACGCTGGTGCCATCGATGGCCGGTGAGGCCGCCCACGTCACCATGCTGCAGCGGTCACCCACCTACATCCTGTCGGTGCCCTCGGTTGATCCGCTGGCGCGCAATCTCCAGCGCCTGCTGCCGAGCAAGCTGGCCTATCGTCTCAACCGCGGGCGCAACATCGCCATCAACCGCCTGCTGTACCGCATGTCCCGCGCCAAGCCCAAGGTAGTGCGGCGGCTGTTGCTGGGGCTGGTGCGCAAGCAGGTGGGCAAATCGGTGGACATGCGCCACTTCACGCCCAGCTACAACCCCTGGGATGAACGCCTCTGTGTGGTCCCCAACGGCGACCTGTTCAAGGCCCTGCGCAGCGGCAAGGCCTCCATGGCCACCGACCATATCGAGCGCTTCACCGAGACGGGCATCCAGCTCAAGTCCGGCGAGCACCTGGACGCCGATATCGTGGTCACCGCGACCGGGCTCGACGTGCAGATGCTGGGTGGGGTCAAGATGACCGTTGACGGTGAGCCGGTGCCCGTCAATCAGCTGCTCACCTACAAGGGGGTGCTGGTAGAAGGCGTGCCCAACGCCGCGATCGTATTCGGCTACACCAACATCGCCTGGACGCTGAAGGCCGACATCGCCTCCGAATACGTGTGCCGACTGCTCAATCACATGGCGCGCAAGGGATACACCCGGGTCGTGCCACGGGACCACGGTGATCATCGCACCGAGGACACCATCCTCGGTGCCCTGTCGTCCGGATACATCCGGCGCTCGGCAGACCGGCTGCCGCGGCAGGGCAGTGGGGCGCCATGGGCGGTGCGGCAGGATTACGTGCGGGATGCGCCGGTGTTGCGCTACGGCGCCATCGAGGACGATTGCCTTGAGTTTCAGCGCGGCGCGCCGGATCTGGAGGCCGCCCCGTTGCGTGCCGCCCACGGCTGAGAGGTACCGCCCGCGCTGCAGGCTGCTGAGGCCCCGGCATTGCCGGGGCCTTTTCATTGGCATTGGCTATCGACGCGATAAGAACAATTCACTTCATTAATGAATCACACGCGCGTAAGGTGGCCCTCGCAATATCCACCTCCCACTCAATTACGAGGAATTACGCATGTCGCTGATCAACACGCAGGTCCAGCCCTTCAAAACCCAGGCATTCCACGCTGGCAAGTTCGTTGAAGTGTCCGATCAGAGCCTGAAGGGCAAGTGGTCTGTGATCGTTTTCATGCCGGCCGCCTTCACCTTCAACTGCCCGACCGAAGTCGAGGACGCCGCGGACAACTACGCGGAATTCCAGAAGGCGGGCGCCGAGGTGTACATCGTCACCACCGACACCCACTTCTCCCACAAGGTGTGGCACGAAACCTCCCCGGCAGTGGGCAAGGCGCAGTTCCCGCTGGTGGGTGACCCGACGCACCAGCTGACCCGTGCGTTCGGTGTGCACATCGACGAGGAAGGCCTGGCGCTGCGCGGCACCTTCATCGTCAACCCGGATGGGGTGATCAAGACGCTGGAAATCCATGACAACGCTATCGCACGCGACATCAAGGAAACCGTGCGCAAGCTCAAGGCCGCCCAGTACGTCGCCAACAACCCCAACGAGGTCTGCCCGGCCAAGTGGAAGGAAGGCGAGAAGACGCTGAAGCCGTCCCTCGACCTCGTGGGCAAGATCTGACGCAGGCGTTTCACTTCACCTGCGTTACCGCAATCCACGGTCGGAGCGGCGCGGACCTTGATGTCCCTCCCCTCCCTACCGCGTCGCCCGACCCTGGAGCGTCGCGGGCCGGTTCCCCTCCCGGCCCGCGACATTTTTCAAAGATTCCCGGCCTTCGCCGACGTGCCCGTGAACCCGGGTGCGCGGGCGGCGGCCGACCTGAAGACCGGAGTTCGTCATGTTGGATGCTGACCTCAAAGCACAGTTGAAGACCTATCTGGAGCGCGTCACGCGCCCGATCGAGATCGTCGCCAATGTGGACGACTCCGAAGGCAGCCGCGATCTGCGCGGCCTGCTGGAGGACCTGGTGTCGTGCTCCGACCGCATCCGCGTGACAGAGCAGTCCGACCCCGCGGTGAGGACGCCCTCGTTTGCGCTCAACAGTCCGGGCGAGGACATCCACCTGCGCTTCGGCGGCCTGCCGCTGGGACATGAGTTCACCTCTCTGGTGCTGGCGCTGCTGCAGGTGGGCGGTTACCCGCCCAAGGTCAGCGACGAGGTGATCGAACAGGTGCGCAGCCTCAAGGGGCCGCTGCGCTTCGAGACATTCTTCTCGTTGTCCTGCCAGAACTGCCCGGATGTGGTGCAGGCGCTCAACCTGATGGCGGTGCTCAACCCCGACATCGAGCACGTCGCCATTGATGGCGCCCTGTTCCAGGACGAAGTGGAGCGTCGCCAGGTGATGGCGGTGCCCAGTGTCTTCCTCAACGGCGAGCCGTTCGCCTCGGGCCGCATGGGCGTCGAGGAAATCGTGGCCAAGCTCGACACCGGCGCCAGTGCCCGCGAAGCCGCCAAGCTCAACGACAAGGCGCCCTACGACGTGCTGATCGTCGGTGGCGGGCCGGCCGGCGCCGCGGCTGCCATCTATGCGGC
>CAKZHZ010000082.1 GCA_936928855.1 uncultured Polycyclovorans sp. | reverse complement strand
AGATCGTTGAGATCGGAGGTAGCGAAGCGGCCGCCGTCCAGTGGCACCAGCGGACGCAGGTCCGGCGGCAGCACCGGCAGCACCGTCATCACCATCCATTCCGGACGGTTGTTGGAGGCGATGAAGTACTCGATCAGCTTGAGGCGCTTGCCGAGCTTCTTGATCTTGGTTTCGGAAGTGGTGCCGGCCAGCTCTTCGCGCAGCTTGTTGGCTTCCGACTGCAGGTCGATGCTCTTCAGCAGGTCATGCACCGCCTCGGCGCCCATGCGGGCGTCGAACTCGTCGCCGTATTGCTCAACCGCGTTGAGGTAGTCCTCTTCGGTCAGCAGCATGCCGCGCTCGAGCGGGGTCATGCCGGGATCAACCACGATGTGGGCTTCGAAGTACAGCACGCGCTCAATGGCGCGCAGCGGCATATCCAGCAGCAGACCGATGCGGCTCGGCAGCGACTTCAGGAACCAGATATGGGCGACCGGGCTGGCCAGGTCGATGTGCCCCATGCGCTCGCGACGCACCTTGGCCACGGTGACTTCGACGCCGCACTTCTCGCAGACCACGCCACGATGCTTGAGGCGCTTGTACTTGCCACAGAGGCACTCGTAGTCCTTGATCGGGCCAAAGATCTTGGCGCAGAACAGGCCGTCGCGCTCCGGCTTGAAGGTGCGGTAGTTGATGGTTTCCGGCTTCTTCACTTCGCCGTAGGACCACGAGCGGATCAGGTCGGGCGAGGCCAGCGCGATCTTGATCGCGTCGAAGTCCGGCACGGTGCGCTGCTGGTTGAACAGGTTGAGCAAGTCTTTCATTTGTAGTCTCCGCGGAGTCTGGAAGGGGTCGCTGCCGGATCGTCGCGGCGGACGCGGGCTTCAGGCCGCGCGTCCGCCGCAGATGCGTCAGTGCTCTTCCAGCTCCATGTTGATGCCGAGCGAGCGGATTTCCTTGACCAGCACGTTGAAGGATTCCGGCATGCCCGCGACCATTTCGTGTTCGCCATCGACGATGTTCTTGTACATGGCGTTGCGGCCCTGCACGTCGTCGGACTTCACCGTCAGCATTTCCTGCAGCGTGTAGGCCGCGCCATAGGCTTCCAGCGCCCACACTTCCATCTCCCCGAAACGCTGACCGCCGAACTGCGCCTTGCCACCCAGCGGCTGCTGCGTGACCAGCGAGTACGGCCCGGTGGAGCGCGCGTGCATCTTGTCGTCGACCAGGTGGTTCAGCTTCAGCATGTACATGTAGCCAACGGTGACCGGGCGGCTGAACAGCTCGCCGGTACGGCCATCGGTGAGCTGCGCCTGGCCGTTGATGGGCAGGCCCGCGAGTTCCAGCAGTCGCTTGATCTCGGCCTCATTGGCGCCATCGAACACCGGTGTGGCGATCGGCAGACCGTTGACCAGGTTCTGCGCCAAGGCAACGATTTCGGCGTCGTTGAGCTGGGTCAGGTCCGTCTGGTTCTTGCCCTCGCTGTGGTAGACCTGATCAAGGAACTTGCGCAGCTGGGCCACTGCCTGCTGCTGCTCCAGCATCTCGTCGATCTTGCGGCCGATGCCCTTGGCCGCCCAGCCCAGGTGAACTTCGAGCAGCTGCCCGATGTTCATACGCGACGGCACGCCCAGGGGGTTGAGCACAATGTCCACCGGCGTGCCATCCGGCATGTGCGGCATGTCTTCCACCGGCACGATCTGCGAAATCACGCCCTTGTTGCCGTGACGGCCGGCCATCTTGTCGCCCGGCTGGATGCGCCGACGCACCGCCAGGTAGACCTTGACCATCTTCAGCACGCCCGGCGACAGTTCGTCACCCGCGGTGATCTTCCGCTTCTTGTCCTCGTAACGCTTGTCGAAGAACGAGCGCTGCTCCTTCAGCTGCTTGGCGGCAGCCTCCAGCTGGCTCTGCGCATCCTCGTCCTGCAGACGGATTTCGAACCACTTGTCGCGCTCGACCGTGCTCAGGTACTCGTCATCAATGGTGGTGCCCTTCTTGAGCTTGGACGGTCCGCCGTCCGCCACCTTGCCGGCCAGCAACTTGCCGAGACGGTCATAGATGTCGTCTTCGAAAATACGCTGCTGGTCGTTGAGGTCCTTGCGCACCGAGGCCAGTTCAGCCTCTTCGATCGCCAGGGCACGCTTGTCCTTCTTGACGCCGTCACGGGTGAACACACGCACATCGATGACGGTGCCGTCCATGCCGGCGGGCACGCGCAGCGAGGTGTCCTTCACGTCGGAGGCCTTCTCGCCGAAGATGGCACGCAGCAGCTTCTCTTCCGGCGTCAGCTGGGTTTCGCCCTTGGGCGTAACCTTGCCGACCAGGATGTCGCCCGCCTTCACCTCGGCGCCGATGTACACGATGCCGGACTCGTCCAGCTTGCGTAGCGCGGCTTCGTTGACGTTGGGGATGTCGGCGCTGATGTCTTCGGAGCCCAGCTTGGTTTCGCGGGCCACACAGGTCAGTTCCTCGATGTGGATCGTGGTGAAACGATCCTGCTCGACCACCCGTTCGGAAATGAGGATGGAGTCCTCGAAGTTGTAGCCGTTCCAGGGCATGAACGCGACCAGCATGTTCTGGCCCAGCGCCAGCTCACCCAGGTCGGTGGACGGGCCGTCGGCCACCACATCGCCGCGCGCCACCACGTCACCCGGCTTCACCACCGGCTTCTGGTTGATGCAGGTGTTCTGGTTGGAACGGGTGTACTTGACGAGGTTGTAGATGTCGACGCCGGCTTCGCCCGCGACAGTTTCCTCGTCATGCACACGGATCACGATGCGGGAGGCATCCACCTTGTCCACCACACCACCACGCTTGGCGGTCAGGGCGTTGCCCGAGTCCACCGCGACGCGACGTTCCATGCCGGTGCCGACCAGCGGCTTCTCGGTCTTCAGCGTCGGCACCGCCTGACGCTGCATGTTCGAGCCCATCAACGCACGGTTGGCGTCATCGTGCTCCAGGAACGGAATCAGCGCGGCGGCCACCGACACGATCTGACGCGGCGACACGTCCATGTACTGGATCTTGTCCGGCGCCATCATGGTGAATTCGTTCTGGAACCGCACCGACACCAGTTCGTTGATGAACCGGCCCTTGTCGTCCAGCTCGGCGTTGGCCTGGGCGATCACATAGCGCCCTTCCTCGATGGCCGACAGGTATTCGACCTGATCGCTCACCTTGCCATCCGTCACCTTGCGGTACGCCGTTTCAAGGAAGCCGTAATCGTTGGTCCGCGCATAGCAGGCCAGCGAGTTGATGAGGCCGATGTTCGGGCCTTCCGGCGTTTCGATCGGGCAGACACGGCCGTAGTGCGTCGGGTGCACGTCGCGCACTTCGAAGCCGGCGCGCTCACGGGTGAGGCCTCCGGGCCCGAGGGCGGAAACACGACGCTTGTGCGTCACCTCCGACAGCGGGTTGTTCTGGTCCATGAACTGCGACAGCTGGCTGGAGCCGAAGAACTCCTTGATCGCGGCAGCCACCGGCTTGGCGTTGATCAGATCCTGCGGGAACAGGTTGTCCGCTTCGGCCAGCGCCAGACGCTCACGCACCGCACGTTCCACGCGCACCAGACCGGTGCGGAAGACGTTCTCGGTCATCTCACCGACGGCACGGATACGGCGGTTGCCGAGGTGGTCGATATCGTCGGTCTGCTGCTCACCGTTACGGATAGCGATGATCTCGCGCACCACCTCGATGATGTCGCTGTGGTCGGGGCCGTACTGCTTGACCAGGTCCTTGCTGAAATCGTCGGAGAAGCTGGAGAACAGCTTGCCGTCGTAGATCACCGCCGGGCCTTCCACCAAATCACGGCGCAGACGACGGTTGAACTTCATGCGGCCCACCGCCGACAGGTCGTACTTGTCGGGGCTGGCGAACAGAGTGTTGAACAGGGTCTCGGCCGCATCCTTGGTCGGCGGCTCACCGGGGCGCATCATGCGGTAGATCTCGACCAGCGCTTCCAGCTTGGTCTTGGTCGGATCGATGTTCAGCGTGGTGCTGATGTAGGGGCCCTTGTCGACGTCGTTGACGTAGAGCACGGGCAGATCGCTGATGCCGGCCTTGCGCAGCTTCGGCAGCAGGTCTTCGGTGATTTCGGCGTTGGCAGGGGCCACCACTTCGCCGGAATCGGTGTCGATCAGGTCGCGGGCGACGATCTTGCCCACCAGGTAGCTGTCCGGAACACTCAGACGCTCAAGGCCGGCCTGCTCGATCAGCTTGATGTGCCGGGCGGTGATCAGCTTGCTCTGCTCCACCAGCACCTTGCCGTCGGCGACGATGTCGAACTGGGCCTTCTCGCCCTTGAGCCGTTCGGGGATCACCTCGAAACTGGCACCGTCCGTCTCCAGGGTGAACTGGTTCTGCTCGTGGAACAGCGCCAGCATCTCCTCGTTGGAGTAGCCCAGGGCGCGCAACACCACCGTCACCGGCAGCTTGCGACGGCGGTCGATACGGGCGAACAGGTTGTCCTTGGGATCGAACTCGAAATCCAGCCAGGAACCACGATAGGGGATGATGCGGGCGCTGTAGAGCAGCTTGCCCGAGCTGTGGGTCTTGCCCTTGTCGTGGTCGAAGAACACCCCCGGCGAACGGTGCAACTGACTGACGATGACGCGTTCGGTGCCGTTGGTGATGAACGTGCCATGGTCGGTCATCAGCGGGATCTCGCCGAGATAGACCTCCTGCTCACGGACGTCCTTGACACGCTTCTCCTTCGATTCGCGGTCAAAGATCACCAGACGCACGGTCACTTTCAACGGCGCTGCATAGGTCAGGCCGCGGACCCGGCATTCCTTCTCCTCGAACACCGGCTCATCGAGGCGATACTTGACGAACTCGAGTGCCGCGGCGCCGTTGTACGACACCATCGGGAACACCGACTTGAAGGATGCCTGCAGGCCAAGATCCCGACGCTTGGCCGGTTGCAGCTCCGCCTGAAGGAAGGATCGATAGGAATCGATCTGCGTCGCCAGGAGGAAGGGAATCTCCAGCGTCTCCTTGAGCTTGCTGAAGTCCTTGCGGATACGCTTTTTCTCGGTGAACGAGTAGGCCATGTCAACCTCGGTAAACAGCGGAAATCATTCCGGTCCTTGGAACCGGACATCGGGAATCCCGACCACGCTCAGGCGGGTCGGGATTCCCCATGTCCGGGGTTCAGCAACGACAAAGCCCTGGCCGGGACAAGCCCGGCCAGGCGCTGTGTCGCAATGAAGTGCGACAACAAGGGTCTTACTTGAGTTCGACCTTGCCGCCACCTTCTTCCAGCTTCTTCTTCATCTCTTCGGCAGCCGCCTTGTCGACGCCTTCCTTGACGGTCTGCGGCGCACCTTCGACCAGGTCCTTGGCTTCCTTCAGCCCCAGGCCGGTCAGTTCGCGCACGACCTTGATGACGCCGACCTTCTTGGCCGCATCAATGCCGGCGAGCACAACCGTGAACTCGGTCTGCTCTTCAGCCGCCGCAGCAGCGCCACCGCCCGCACCCGGAGCGGCCGCAACGGCCACCGGCGCAGCGGCGGACACGCCGAACTTGTCTTCCATCATCTTGACCAGCTCGACCACGTCCATCACGGACATGCTGGCGATTGCGTCAAGGATCTCTTCTTTCGTTGCCATCTCAATAAACTCCTAAAGTCTTAAAAACCGGAAAGCGTCGGTACGAATGTGAACGCTCAGGCGCGGCTGTCGGCCACGGCCTTGACGGCGCGCGTGACCTTGGCAGCGGGCTCGGCCAGGGTGCGGACAAACGTGCTGATCGGCGCGTTGAGCATGCCCATGAGCATGCCGATGGCCTGCTCCTTGGTGGGCAGCGACGCCAGACGCTCGATGTCGGCTGCACCGTACAGCGTGCCGCCCACCGCGATCGCCTTAACAACCAGCTTGTCGTTATCCTTGGCAAAGTCCTTGATGACGCGTCCCACAGCACCCGGATCGTCCATGGAGAATCCGAGCACCAGCGGACCGACCAGCGCAGGCGTCAGGCACTCAAACTCAGTACCTGCCACCGCCCGCTGCGCGAGCGTGTTCTTGATCACGTGCAGGTAGATGCCCTCGGTACGGGCCTTTGCACGCAACTCATCGAACTTGCCCGCCGACAGACCGCGGTACTCGGCGGCAACCGCCGAGAGCGCGCGCTGGGCGACGTCGTTCACTTCCGCAACCAGGGCTTTTTTGTCTTGCAGCCTCAATGCCATGAAGAACAATCTCCTGGTAATGCGTTAACCACGGTGCATCGGCTCAGGTCCTGGGACCGTTACCGCTGCACCCCCACGGCGTCCGTCAAGCGGGTGCTTCCGGTTTCGCCGTCTAACGACAGCGGCCTTGCGGCCTTTAATCCCCTTTCGGGTCACTGACGGTCTTTGACGGCATGGCCTGATGGCCATACTGCAAAGTCAATCGGCGCCGGACAGCGGACCGAAGCCCGCGTCCGGCGCTACCACTCATTCCGGCAGCGTGGACACGTCCACACGGATACCGGGCCCCATCGTCGTCGACAGGGTGACCTTCTTGATGTACTGACCCTTGGAGGTAGCCGGCTTGGCACGACGGATGTCGCGCATGACGGCGGTCAGGTTTTCGATGATCTTGGTGTTGTCAAAGGCAGCGGCGCCGATCGAGCAGTGCACGATTCCGGCCTTGTCGGTACGGAAACGCGCCTGACCGGACTTGGCGTTCTTGACCGCCGTGACCACATCCGGTGTCACCGTACCGGTCTTCGGGTTCGGCATCAGCCCGCGGGGGCCGAGCACCTGACCCAGACTGCCGACAACGCGCATGGCGTCCGGCGACGCAATCACGACGCCGAAGTTCAGGTCGCCGTCCTTCATCTTCTGCGCCAGATCTTCCATGCCCACTTCGTCGGCGCCGGCAGCCTTGGCCTCTTCCGCCTTGGCGCCCTGGGTGAAGACCGCCACGCGCACGGTCTTGCCGTTCCCGTGCGGCAGCACGGTGGAGCCACGCACATTCTGGTCGGACTTCTTGGCGTCGATGCCGAGGTTGACCGACAGGTCAACGGACTCGGGAAACTTGGCCGTCGCACAGTTCTTCAGCAGTTCAACCGCCTGCTCCAGCGGGTAGAGCTGACCCTGAGCCACCTTGCCCTCAAGGGCCTTCTGACGCTTGGTGATCTTTGCCATGACTTAACCCTCCACCTCGATACCCATCGCACGGGCAGAGCCGGCGATCATGCGGCACGCCGCTTCCATGCTGCCGGCATTCAGGTCCGGCATTTTCTGCTTGGCGATGTCTTCGACCTGCGCCATGGTGATCTTGCCGACCTTCTTGGTGTTCGGCGTCGGGCTGCCCGACTCGATCCCGGCGGCCTTCTTGATCAGCGTCGCAGCGGGTGGCGTCTTGGTGATGAAGGTGAAGGAACGGTCGGAGTAGACCGTGATCACCACCGGCGTCGGCAGGCCCGGCTCAAGCTTCTGCGTGGCAGCATTGAACTGCTTGCAGAACTCCATGATGTTGACGCCGTTCTGGCCCAGCGCCGGACCGACCGGCGGTGCCGGGTTGGCCTTGCCTGCAGGAATCTGCAGTTTGATATAGGCCGATACTTTCTTTGCCATGACAACTCCTGAGTGGGTACAAGCGCCTTGCGGCTCCCCGTTGTGTAAAGCCGCCCATCGACAAACCGACGGCGGTGTCCTGCATTCCAGTGACGCCGCAACCAGACCGGCGCCGCCCTCCCTGGCGAAACCCTGGCGCCGCTAGCGCGCCCTGCCGACCCTCCATGGCCGGTCACTCGCACTTCTGGGGCTGTCCGCCGGACACCCCAGGAGCGCTTAGCCCTTCTCCACCTGGGAGAATTCCAGCTCGACGGGCGTCGAACGCCCGAAGATCAGCACCGCCACCCGCAGGCGGGACTTGTCGTAATTGACCTCTTCCACCACGCCGCTGAAGTCGGCAAACGGCCCTTCCTTGACGCGCACGGACTCGCCCGGCTCGAACAGGGTCTTGGGCCGCGGCTTCTCCACCGACTCGGTCACGCGGTTGAGAATCTTCTCGGCTTCCTTGTCGGTGATGGGCGCCGGCTTGTCAGGCGTCCCACCAATGAAACCCAGCACCTTCGGCGTGGACTTCACGAGGTGCCAGGTGTCCTCGTTCATCTCCATCTGCACCAGCACATATCCCGGGAAGAACTTCCGCTCGGTCATGCGCTTGACGCCATCCTTGATTTCCATCACCTCTTCGGTGGGCACCAGAATGTCGCCAAAGTGGGCTTCCAGGCCCGCGCGACCAATCCGCTCGCGCAGTGCCTTCATCACGCTGTTTTCATACTGGGAGTAAGCCTGCACGACATACCAACGCATACTCATACGATCAGCCCCCCCGGCCGGACAACAGTTCGACACCCCACAGCAGCAGAGAGTCCAGGCCCCAGAGCATCAATGCCATGATCAGCACCACCACTGCGATCATCAGCGTGGCCTGCACGCTTTCCTGCTTGCTGGGCCAGACCACCTTGCGAAGCTCGATACGCGAGCCGGTGATGAAACCCCAGAGCACACGGCCGCGGGCCGTCTGATAGAGCACACCGGCTGACGCCGCCACCGCGACGATCAGCAGCAAGGCCTTGACCGCCGGATTAAGGGTGGCTGCGACCGTGTAGAACGCCACCAAACCCCCGACCAGCAGCAGCGCGGAAAGGCCGAGCAACGCCGTGTCCCGGGCTGATCCGGCCTGGTGTTCGTTGTTTTGGGAATCCATGAATGCCAAGCCCCGAACCTGAGCAGCTGCGCGAATGGCAGGGCAGGAGGGTTTCGAACCCCCAACCTGCGGTTTTGGAGACCGCCGCTCTACCAGTTGAGCTACTGCCCTGTGTCTTTCCCCCGCCTCTGGATGGAGCGGGATCGCCGCGCGCAACAAAAACGAAAGGGGCGCGGATTCTAGTGTTCCGCGCCCCCGATGTCAAAACATCTTACTCGACGATCTTCGTCACCACGCCGGCGCCGACCGTGCGGCCACCTTCGCGA
>CAKZHZ010000081.1 GCA_936928855.1 uncultured Polycyclovorans sp. | reverse complement strand
ATGGCGAGGAGGAGCAACGCGGCCAGGCGCGAAAAAGACCCGCGAGCTCGCATGCAAACTTCTGGGACAGGACACTAGCGCCAGCAGTCCAGCCCGTCGCTGCCGCTGGCGCTCTTGCGGCCGCTGGCCACGATGGTCAGCGTTCCACAGCGACTGTCGTCGGCCTGCGCGCCAACCGGAATGGCGCTGAGCGTGTAGCCGGTGACGGTCACGTCCTCGAGGACGATCTGGTAGATGCTGTCATCCTGTTCGCTGGAATCGGGCTCGCCCTGGGCGTTGAGCCAGGCAGGGTCCGCAGGGTAGGCCAGCCGGGTCAACAGGGTGGCGTAGCGCTTGCGGTCGACGTAGTAGCCCTCCTGCCGCGCCTGCAGCTCCACCAGCGCGCTCTTGGCGATGGTGCGTTGGGCGCTCACCACGTAGTTGCGGTAGCTGGGGATGGCGATGGAGGCCAGCACCGCGATCAAGGTGACCACGATGACCATCTCGATCAGGGTGAAGCCGCGCACAGGGCGAACACTCATGGCGTGGGAGTCGGTTGCGGGACAGGGCGTTCATCTTCGCCGCGGCGTTCACGCCAGTAAATGGGGAAGAAGCGCGGCATGTCGACGTTGAGGACTTCGGCGCCGGTGCGTGCGGTGCCGACATCGGCCATCGACAGATCACCCGGCAGGCCCGGCGCGCGGGCAGGCCGTGCCCGTACGGCGCCGCCATTGTTGCCGTCCACCGCGCCCAGCACGCTGCTGGCCACCGGCCGGCTGTCGGTCAGCGATACGGCGTAGACCTTGCCGCCGCCCTCGCTGGGGCTGCAGCTGGGCAGGTTGGGGTCGGGCGGGATGTAGGTGCTCAGGAAGATGGTGCCGCCCAGGGTCAGCGGCTGCGCAAACCCCTTTTCGCCGGCGTCGCTGAGCTGGATCCGCCAGCCGGTATCGAGATCGGCGCCGTCGGTACAGGTGACGGCGCTGGCGTCTGCGCAGGCCGCGGTGAGGTCGGCGAAATCAAGGTGGCCGGGCAGGGCACCTTCGTCCACGGTGATGTCTTCGGCATCGACGCCGCTCAAGGTGTTGCTGTCGCGGAACACGTATAGCGTGTTCGCGGTGACGCGTTCCAGCGGGTCGGCACGGTTGCCGGTTGCGAACACCACCGCATCATAGGCTTCGCTGGCGGTGCGTACCGGCACGATGTCGACGGCGTGGAACAGGCGGCGGTCGTTGGCAACGTTGGCGGTGTCGTGGCGGCCAACGCTGGCGACCGGGCCGAAGGTCCAGTCCGCCCGATCATCACCGCTGAAGTCGGCGCGCCACAGGCGGCCGCCGGTGTCGCCGACATACAGCCGGTCGACATAGCCGTCGCCGTCGAGGTCGGCCAGTTCCACGTCCGCCGCGATGCTGTCCTGCAACAGCGGATGACGAAAGCGGCGTTCGGCTGCGGTGTAGGGGGCGGAGACATCGAGCGTACCCCGCGTGGCCTTCCACAGCAGTGCCCCGCTTTCGGCGTCGATGATGAACAGCGCGTTGCCGGCAGTGTCGTCGGTGCCCAGCACGTTGTCGCTGGCGGCCTCGGCATCCTTGTTGAGTCGCGTATTGGCGGCGTTGCGACCCCCGTCATAACCGCCGCCGAAAATCAGCACGATACGGTCCTGTCCATCGATACGCAGCCGCGCGGCCTGTGGTTGACTGAAGGTCAGGCCCAGTTCGGCATAGGCGTTGGCCGGTTGCCCGATGACACTGGTGTTGCTGGTGAGACCACTGGGACTGATCCGCCACAACAGGCTTGGAGCGTCCGGGTTGGTGAGGTTGAGGCCATACAGGCCCTTGCCGCCACGCCGCAGGCCCACAAAGGCCCAGATGCGGTCGTCGGCGTCGTCGATCACGCCATCGCCGGCGCCGCCGTTGCCGTCGCGATCCTGGATGATCAGCGTGGGGCTGCCATCGACGCCATAGGGGAAGGGTCGGCCCGCGCTGTTGTCGCGAAGGACTTTCTGCTGGCTCATCACGGCCTGAGGCAGGAAGGCCCAGGATTCGTCGCCCGACAGTGTGCCGTCGGGCAGTCGGTCGCGGACCAGCCGCAGGAAGCCATCCGCCGCACCGTAGAGGATACGGATGTCCGGCTGTGCCGCCGTGTGTCCTCCGCGGGCGCCATAGTTGATCACCACCGGTTGCGAGTGCAGCACGGCCCCGTGCCGCCAGGGGCGTTGCGTCACCGTGGCCAGATTGGCGACCGGCGCCGCAGTGGTGCCGACCTCAAAGCCGCGGGCATACAGCATCAGTGCCTGGGTTTCGCTGTCACTAGCGGCGCCCAGCACCGGGCGCAGCGCCGTCCGCAGGGTGCCGTCACCCGCATTGAAATTGCTCATCACCAGGCTGCCGCCCACCACCCGGTCGAACAGGATCTTGCGGGCGCCGGTATCGGTATTGCTGCGGCCGGAGGGGGGGATGCGACTGCCCGCGCCACCGAGGCGGACCTCGTCGCCGTCGCCGGTGGCGGTGCCCAGTGTGGCGGGGTTGGTCCAGCCAGTGAGTGCGGTTTCGGTCAAGCGCCCGTCGGCATCCACGGCATCATCGCCACGAGTGTCGCGATAGACCCCGTCGATCAACTCCAGGCGTTTGAGATTGCCGTCCCAGCGCGGCAGTTGGTCGGCGGCGGGCCGGAACAAAGGAAAGTAGACCGGCGGCAACAAGCGATTCGGTGCCGTCAGGTCGAGCGTGGTGCTGGGCGTCAGCAGCGAAGCATTGACCTCCAGCGTGGGAACCACCAGCTCGGCGATGGTTTGCCCCATGCCCAACAGGCCCAGGCTGTCCACGTAGTTGAGGACGTTGAGTCCGGCCCCGGTGAGACTGCCCAGGCTCGACAGGTTGTCCTGCACCACGAAATAGGAGTTCAGCTTGATCTGCTGGCCACCGGCAGAGAAACCGGTCTCCTGTGCTTCGCGGACGATGTCGGTGAAGTCCGGATTGGCTCCGGCGCCCGGGTAGTAGGCGGCGAGTGTGTCGTCGGACTCGCTGTCAAGCATGCTGTTGGAGAGCTGCACATTGATCACGTTCACCACGTCGCAGGTGACGTCCGGCGCGACGTAACGGCCACCTGCTTCGATAGCGGTGTCGCGGGTGATCAGGCCGGTGAGACCATCCCAGCGGTTGAGCGGGCCGTTGTAGACCTCGTCGCCGGCGAGGTAGTGGGTCAGTTCGGCGTACACCTCCTTGCCCTGGAACGGGGGAAGCAGCCGGGTCGGCGTGGTCAGTGCGGCGCCTGCAATGGCGGTGACGGCGTTGAGGACGTTGCTCGGCGACAAGGTGTTGGTCAGCAAGGTGATCACACGGGTGAGCACCTGATTGACGGTGCCCTGGTCCACCAGGTCGGTCATGCCGAGCACGAAGTAGGCGCCGTTGCTGCAGTTGGGCGTCTGTCGTCGGGTCGTGGGAATGGAGGCCTGCTCGCCAAAGGCGCAGTCCTCTGCAGGCGCGCCGCCGAAGGTGGCACGGTCGCCGTGCGACAGCATGATGGCGACCCGGGTGTTGATCAGGTTGTTGAGGATCGACTCCAGCAGGCCAACCAGGCCCACCTGCCCCAGATTGAGGACGCCGGAAATGGTGCTGTTGAGGAGGCCGGTGACGGCACCCGGCAGCTGTCCCACGGTGGTGGTCAGCAGGGGGTCGAGCAGACCGGCCACCAGTTGCCCCACGAAGCCTCCCAGCAGGCCGTTGAGGATGGCGCTGAGCAAGGGAATACCGAGCAGGAATTCCAGGGTGCCGCAGGTCAGGGCGGAAACGCCCCCCAACAGGATGCCCAGGAGCCCCCCGACCAGCGGCAGCTGTACCAGGGGCGAGTCGATGCCCAGGATGCCGTAGAGGTTGCACAACGCACGGGCGCGATCAGCGTTGCTGCCACCGGTGCCCAGCAGCAGGCTGCTCAGCAGTCCGGCCGGGTCTTCGGTGAGACCGCCGAGTAGTTCCCCCAGCAGCATGTCGCTGCTGACGTTGAGACAGAGCTCGGGGTTTTCGGGGTCGCTGCCGCTGAGCAGCACGTTGTTGCAGATGCCGAGCAGGTTGAGGTCCAGCACCAGCACGGTAGTCGGCGGGGTCAGCGGATTGGCGCTGCTGTTCTGGTAGATCTCCAGGTCGTCCGCCAGCGAAAGCGCCGGTACCGCGCTGCACAGGGTGAGCAAGGCGCCGATGATCAGGGTGCGGAGTCGGGAAGTGTTCATGGGCATCTCAGAACAGGTTCACGCTGTCGACGGCGGGTACGGCGATCTGTACGCCCTCGACCACTTCTGCTACGCCTTCGCCGGTGCCGGAACGGTCGATTCCTGCCGTGATGCGGAACCGGGCGTAGCGCACGCGTGCCGTGGTTTCCGTGCTGCCGATGGAGGCCGCACTGACCAGCGCCTCGCCGTTGACCGCTTCGCGCCAGATCTCGACGTAGGTGCGGGTTTCCAGCACGTTGTTCGGCGTTTCGGGTAGCGTCAGATTGGCGGTACCGCAGCTGAAAGGCGCGTGCAGCGGAGCGGTGCCGGTGGTCAGGCCGCCCGGAAAGCAGGCCAGTTGCTCGTCGGCTTGTGGCGTCACAGGAAAGTGGGTGTCGACGTCGGCCAGCAGCGCGTCCACCAGTGACTGCGAAGTCTCCAGGGCGTCCACCCGGTTGGCCTCGTTAGCGGCCATCCGCAGGGACAGCCGCGCCTCACGCATGGCACCGATCCCGAGCAGGGTCAGTACGATCAGGAACAGCAACGCGGTGGCCAGTGCGGCGCCGTCCTGTGAGGGGCGTGAGGCGCTCATGGCAGGGGGTTCCGCAGCTGAATGGTGGTGGTGAACACCCGACGATAGTAGCGCCGGGGAGAGGTGCCGTCGGCCTCGGCCTGGGCATTGCGCGGCACATAGGCGCGGTCGCCGGTGCGGTCGCCATAGGCATAGGTCTTGACGTCGCTGTAGCCCGGAGCCGGGTCTCGTGCACGCACGCGCAGGAATACCTGGGCGGTGACGGCGCGCGCCAGCTCTGCGGCATCCGGCTGACTGGTGTATCGGTCCGGGGACTGAGTGAGGTCGTTGTCACGGTCAATGCCCCAGACAATCTGCAGATCCTCCACACCTTCGGCGACGCATTCGTCGACCATGGCGGCAGGGTCGGCCTGTGACAGGGTTTTTCGGCACAGGGTCGGGATGCCGTCTCCGGCGACCTGGGCGAAGTCCCGGATGTAGTACACCCGCGGCAGATAGGTGAAGAACTGCACCGGCGCCTGCAGCGGGGCATCGCCGGTGCAGACGTCCAATGCGGGGTCGCTGAGGCGCAGCAGGGTGCCCAGCACCCCATTGGTCTTCAGGTAGACGTGAAAGGGTTCCAGGACCGCGTTGGTGCAGGTGGTGGCCTGTAACGCGACCTCACCTGCCACCCGCCGGATCGCGACCACGTCGGTGCCGCTGCGCAGGTTGTCGAGGCAGCCGAAGCGGGTGGTGACCGCCGCCTCGCTGGCGTCGTCCCAGAAATCCACCCGCTCGGTGGTACGGAAGGCCCAGCCGGCGGCGTCGCCCGGACCGCAGTCATTGGCACCGCTGAGCGCATTTTCGGCCGAGCTGGCCAGGGTGATCTGGCGGCCCTGATAGATACCGCCCCAGAAGCCCGCCATGCTGAGATCCCGGCCAAGCTCCGCCAGGGCGTATCGGCCCTGGTCCTGCAGTTCGGCGAGCTGACGGTTCTGCTCGCGATTGCGTTTGTTGTCGAGAAACAGCTGGGCCAGGGCCAGCACCAGAATCAAGCCCAGTGTGCCGGCGATCATCAATTCGATCAGGGTGAAACCCTGCTGGCGGAGGTGGCGTTTCATGGTGTCGGATCCGCCACAAAAGCATCCAGGACCAAGACCCGACGAAAGTCGTCGATGCCTTCGGCATCAAGATAGGCATCTGAGCCACAGGCAACATTGGCGGGATCGGTGACGTCGTCCGGGTCCTCGGGCGGCGGCAGGGGGGTGATGCCGCGCCAGGCGATGGCGACGCGATAGTGCCCGGCGGTGGCCCCGCTCAGCACGCAGCCGGTCGGTGATACCAGCCCGCCGCTGGCAACGCCTTCATCGTCCACCTCGCCGCCCTCGGCCAGGGTGCGCCCCCAGCGATACAGGTCCCAGGCAGCGAGAGCCTCCGGCGTGCAGTCGGTCGATTCGCAGGCGGTGCCCGGAATATCCAGCGCGACAGCGTCGTCGGTGACATAGGCGCCGGCAACACCGGCATTGGCCCGCATGCGGGTGACAATGCTCTGCGCCGCCTGACTGGCGAGGGTTCGCTGGGTGGCGTCATAGGTGGCCTTCTTGGCGATGACCTGCAGTCCGGCCATGCCCAGCAGGCCGATGCCGATCACGAACACGGTGATCAGAATCTCGATCAGGGTAAACCCGAGCGGTCGGCGGCTCATGAGCTGCACCCCGCTGTGAAGCCCGCTTCGTCATCGTGCAGGTCACGCAGGCGGATCTGGCCGGCCGGGGTGGCGCTGACCGCCCGGGAGCGGCGGGCGTCCGGGCCGCAGATCAACACTTCGACCGACTCGGTAACCCGCCCACTGGCGTTGACCCGGATGCGGGGCAGGGGAGCGGGCTGGGTGCGCCAGTCGAGGTCGAAGGCCGCCAGCTGCACCTCTGCCAGCAACCCGCTGCCGGCTTCGGTTTCGCCATCGCCGTCGGTATCGAGGGCATCGGCGGCGCCGTCGCCATCGGCATCCACCATGACCTGCCAGCCGAAGGCCCAGTCGTCGTTAATCGGAACCAGGGCGATGGCACTGTTACGGGCAACCGCTTCACTGCGGGCCTGCATCAGGCTGACGTACAGCTCCGAGGCCGCCTCACTGCGCTGACTGCCGCTGATCAGCGCGCGGTAGCCCGGCATCGCCAACGCTGCGGCGATGCCCAATATGGCGATCACCACCAGCACTTCGATGAGCGTGAAACCTCGGTTCACCGGACCACCTCCTGACCGCACCTTGGCACGGGCCCGTCAATCATGTGTCGAAAACCCGACAGGCGGTCGATGGCAATGGAATGAGGGCGGTTCAGCGCCAGCATTCTGCGGTGGTGCCGGCACCCGCGGCGTTCTCGGCAGACTGCAGGCCCAGGGCACTGATGGCGATAGTGGCGCAGTCGTCGTCCCGCGACTGGACGCCGACGGCCTCGGCGGTAAAGCCGGTCCACTCGTCGTCTTCGGTGTCGAGCGTGATGGCGTAAAGCGGGGTGCCGGCCTTGCTGCTGGTGAGGCGGCGGTCCTTGCCGACGTAGAGCGTATCGGCCTTGATCGATACCAGCGATTCGAAGTCAGTGGCAAAGCGGCGTTGCTTGAGGCGGAATGCCTGTTGCTGGGCACTCAGCTCGGACAGCGTGGAAAGCGCCACGGCCCGGCGGCCCCGATCAATGAACCCCTGGTAGGACGGTATCGCGATCACCGCGATGAGGGCGGCAATCACCAGAGCCACGATCAGTTCGATCAAGGTGAAGCCATCAGAGTGTTTGGACATCGCGCTGTTCTCCCTTGAGGGGTCTACTCTACGTCAGCTGGGCCGCTGAGCGGGTATCCTTCGCGCCCATGCATGGACAGACGGTAGTGGTGATCGGCGGCGGCGTGGTGGGGCTGAGCTCGGCGCTCGCCCTGCTGGGCCCTCAGCGAAGAGTGATCGTGTTCGAGCGGGATGCTCGACCCGCCCGTCACAGCAGCTGGGCCGGCGGCGGCATCGTGTGCCCTCTGTGGCCCTGGCGGGAGCCGGAGGGGCTCTGGGCACTGGTGGAACGATCCCGTGCCCTCTATCCCGTACTGGCCGCGCAGCTGGCACGCGAGACCGGGATCGACGTCGAGTATCGTCTCAGTGGCATCGAGTGGCAGTTGAACGACAGTGAGCGCTCACGTGCCGAACGGTGGCTGCGGTCACGCGGACTGACAGTATTGGATCGCGAAGACCGCCTGTTCTGCCCCGATCTGGGTCAGGTCCGCAACCCTCGGCTCGGAAGAGCGCTGGCACGTGCCTTCGAACGGCGTGGGGGCGTGTTGCATTGCAGTGCTTCGGTCCGTCCGTGGCTGGACGCAGGGCGAGTGTGCGGTGTGATCGCCCCGGAAGGTCCGGTCGCCGCAGATGCCGTCGTGCTGGCAGCCGGAGCCTGGGCCAGCGAGACGTGGCCCGCGCAGCCGCCCGCGATTTTTCCGGTCAAGGGGCAGATGCTGCTGAAGCGGGTGCCGGGTGCAGCCGTTCGACCCGTGAGCATCGGAGCGGAGGTGTATGTGATACCGCGCGCCGATGATCATGTAGTGATTGGCAGCACGGTGGAACATGCGGGCTTCGACATCCGGGTTACCGCCTCAGCGCGCCACCAACTGCTGGGCGCCGCCGACCGGCTTGCGCCCTGGCAGGCCGCGGCCCCGGTGCTGGGGCAATGGGCAGGTTTGCGCCCTGGTTCGCGCGAAACGCTCCCCGTGGTCGCGTCTGCGGCAACGCCAGGGCTGTGGCTCAACCTGGGGCACTACCGCAATGGCATCACGCTGGCCCCTGCCTGCGCCGAGGTGCTGTGCCAGCAGATGGGCTACCAGTCCAGCCTGGTTTCCTGATAGAGGCGCCACCGCGACTCACGCGTCGTGGCGGGTTCGCGGGGGTCGTATCGCAAGTGCAGGCTGCCGCTGGCGGCAGCACGGTCACTTTCCGGGGAAGCGACCAGTTCAATACAGCGGGAGGTGGGGCAGGCGACGCTGTCGTTGATGCTTGCCGAAAAGTCGTCGTCGTCGGTGCAGGCACGGGTCTTCTCGCTGGTGCCGTACAGCGCGCCGATGGTGTCCGGATACCGGTTGTTGCGTCCGAAGAAGCGCTCGGCGCGTGCCAACGCCTCAATCAGACAGCCCTGCGCGTCCGACCGCACCGATCGTTCGACGTAGCTCCGATAACTGGGGACGGCGACGGCAGCCAATATGCCGATGATGACGACCGCCACCATCAGTTCGATCAGCGTGGCACCACGTACGTACCGTTTCATTCGCGCGGCTCCCGCCAGTCGACCTCGCCGCTGCGCAGGCTACTGCTTGCCTGACCTTCCCGTACTTCGATGGAGCCGACCGAGGTCTGGGTGAAGATGGTCAGCCCGCGCTGATCACGAGCGCCACCGACATGCAGGCTGGGTGAGGCCGCCTGACCTGCACCGAGGGCGACCGAGCTGCGAATGATGTCAGCGGGTTCGCCGTCAAAGCTCCCCTGCTGAGTGCCGAAGACCGGGATACCCGATGGTGGCGTGCCGGTCTTGTAGCTGAGCCCGAACAGACGGCTCTCACCCTCGCCACCACACACATCGTTGCTCGGCGTGAATACGGAGGCGAACAGGACGTTGCCGAGTACCGAGAACTGCGACAGGCTGCGCTCTGCTGTGATCGACACGTCGAGGTCGAGACGCCAACCGCTCTGATCTAGCGCTTCCTGAACCAGCTCCGCTTCGGTGTCGACTGCGGGGTCGGTGCCTGAAACATTGCCGGACAGTGTGACCACCGCATCCGTCACGTTGACGAGGTCGGCGTAGTCCACCTGCTCGTCGATACCGTTGGTGGGCAGGGTGGTATCGGGGTCGTCGACAATTCCGAACAAGGCCTGGCGCGGGGTGCTGCCCTTGTCGGCTTCGGTGTTGGCGAATAGGCGACCGGTGCCGGCGAGCACCCACCGCTCATTGCGATCTCCGAAGGTCACGCTGGGAGTGCTCACGACCGGTTTGCCGGGATCGGTAAGCAGGCCCGGACCGATCCAGCCGGCCGGTAGTCGGTCTGCATCGGATTCGTTGAAATCGACCTTGTAGAGACCGCCATCCGGGTTGGCCACGGAGCCGCCAATGGTTCCGAAGTAGAGGGCATCGGCCTTGAAGTCCAGATCCCAGTCGACCGTGACCGGATCGCCAACGAAACTGTTGCCTGCTCCTGGAATGGTCTTGGGGGCCCATCCGCCTAGGAATTGACGTGCCCCCAAATCGTACATGTACAGGCGACCGGCTGCTGATGGCGGAGCACCTTCGAGATCGCGCGGCCCGCTGCCGAACGCAAGGTACCACTTGTCGCCCGGGTTGAAGGCGCCCGCGCCATTGTTGGTAATGCCTCCACTGCCATTCCGCGGAATGCTGATGCCTTTTTCGCTAACCGCGACCACGGTCGGATAGGAGGTGGTCAGCCCCAGGTTGGCATCGGTGATTTCCGCGATCAGCCGCGGCGCAGCTTCCGGGTTGGTGACGTCGAAAACCAGGAAGGCCGAGCGTGCGGTGAATGAGGCGGGGGTTCCAAACGCAGACCAGGCATCATCATCGCCGTCCGGGTTGGAAGCCGTGACCAGTGCTTCGCTACGCAGGGTGATCGGCTTGCCGCCGAAACGCATGCCCACGACAAGGACTGTGCCCCAGCCGTAGGGATGCTCTGCATCGGGGGAAAAGATGCGGGCATCGAAGGCGCGAGGCTTGCCATCGACGTACCACACGTGGGTGTAGTCCGGGTCGGCCATCCAGGGCAGGTGGGGTAGCAGGTTGAACGGCGCGTAGGCCCACAGTTCACTGCCGAGGGGGTGTGCGGTGCCGGTCGCACCCCCCAGAGGAGATTCCGAGAACCGTTTGGTGGAAGGATCGTAGAAGCCGGCATTGAACGCATGCAGCAGGCCACCGTTGCTCCCTACATAAACCACGTTCCGACGATTTCGGTAGCGGTCGCGGTAGACCGCGTAAGTCTCGTCATCGTATAGCAGGTCAAAGGCTTCGGCAGGAGTGCCGACGACGGTGGGGGTGGACTGCACAATGTCGCCTAGCCGCTGCACCTCACTGATGTTGGCGGCGTCGTTGTCGTAGTTCAGGGTGCGGTTGCGCAAGTCAGCGTCCTCGTCACCACGGACATAGTTCACGAGGCGCCGAGCCTCGGCCAGCGTACGGGTATTGAGGATTCCGAAGTTGCCAGATGCCGGGTTGGAGGTGAAGGTGGACGCGGTGAAGTCGACGACTTCGCCATTGTCCACCCGCCCATTGAGATTGCGATCAAGCCAGGTCTTGATGTGACGCCCGGTCCCAGCTGCGGAACTGTAGTTTCGTTGCGTGGTGACGTTGCTAACCTTGCTCAACTGTTCACGCGCGTTCCAGAGGGTACCAAGGTTGTCGAGACGATCGATCTCAGGCGTCACCACATCGGGATCACCGTTGTAACGCCGGATCTTGGTAACCCGGTCGCCGTTGTCGAAGAACAGTTCGATCGGGGGATCGACCGCGTAGTCGGGTGACAGGCGCTTGTCGCCGTTGCCGTCTTCGCGCAACAGGCCATCTTCGTCAACGAAGAGCCCGTGCAGCGTGCCGATCCACTTGACCTCCCTCCCGCGGTTGTCGGTACGACTGGGCTCGTAGAGTGCTTGATAGACGGCGCCGGTTCCTTCTCGTGCGTTGGCTACGACAGCAGCCGCGGTGCCCGATGACACCTTGGCGAGAATTGCACTGAAAGCGGCCTGCAGGGCGCCTTCCAGTGCGCTCGGGTTGGACACGAAAAAGTAGTTGTCGGGAAGCCCATCTGACCCGACCGTACCATCCGCATTGCGGGAGTCCCATTCCGCCTGGAGATCGGGGGTGCCATCCCCGTTGGCGTCGTCAAACCCGCCGTATTTCGCGGCGTAGTACAGCGGATCTTGAAGCAGTTCGGCTGCGGTACTGCCCAAGGTGTATACGACAGTTGTGGCTGGATCAAGCAACTCACAGTCGCGGCAGCCACCGCTGTCGTTGATGCCGCCACCGCCACCGATGTTGTTGTTGCCGTTGACCACGCTGCCGCCTGCACCGCCAGTCCGCACCGTGACTTTGGTGGGGTCCGTGAAGTCGAAGTCATAAATGCCGGAGTGAAAGTGGGGGCCATCCTGGGTGGTGCCACTGACGATGTAGCCGAATCCCTGAGGATTGTTGGTGGATGCGGAAACGGTGTCAGTGGTGATTGCCAGAGTCTTCTTGTCCGCCGACAGCTGGTAGGTGATGGTGCCCCAGACATCCTGATCGTAGTCGCCCCCCTGTGAGCTGTCTTCCCAGTTGATGTAGAACCGCCCTCTGCCGTTGGCGACGTCCTGATCCACGATGCGGAAGTCCACGATGGCGCCGCCGCCATAGCCCGCATTGCCGAGATCGAGGCGGTACAGGGGCAGCAAGGTGGCAAGGATCTTCGAGGGGGTATCCGGATCGCGTACCAGGATCTTCGGCGTATTGGTGGCGAGCTGAATGGCGTAGGTGTCAACCTTCAGGGAGCTCTCGTCGCCCGCTGGCAGTGCGGCATCGAGGTCGCTGCGAATCCGCTGCGTCTTGGCGTGATAGGCGGCTCCGGCCATCAGGTAGGAGCCTCGGAGCGGGCCTGCTTCCGGGCAGATTCCCGCCACCGCGCCCAGGTCGTTGACCTGTTTTGCGGTACACAGCTGGTTTTGATCGGCGGCGGTCTGACCGATGAAGAAGTTCTTGCCGGTCAGCTTCTCCAGGTCGCCCACCACCCCGGTGATTTTGGCGACATCCGGTGACCCGGGAAGATCGGCCAGTGTGGCCTGATCCGCATCGTACGAAGAGACCGAAGCGTTGAAAGTGATGACGTTGAGGGAGGAGCAGTAGTTGCGCTCATCCAGGGGGTCGACCCAGTTGCTGACCAGGGACAGCCCCAGTGTGGCGTCGTGCCCATTGCTGTATCGAAAGCGATTGTCAGGCGATTTGCCGGCGAGGTAGCGGAGAGTTTCGGTATAGGCCTCGCTGATGGGGTTTCCCCAGCTGGCACAATTGCTTTCGTTGACGACGTTGCCCCCGCCGGTGTTGCCAGGTGCGATCCCGGTACGCTGATAACTGCAGCCGTTGCCCGATCCGTAGTTGTCGTTGACGTCGTACCGATACCCATAGACGCGCAGGGAATCGAGGTTCTGGATAATGCCGTTGGCGCCGGTGAAGGTGCCGTTGGTCTCCACGCGGACCTCGTCAGACATGCCGACGTCGTCTCCGGGAGGGCCGAGGTTCTTGCGTACCACACCGCCGGAAACGTTCTTCTGGTAGGAGGGCGTGACCAGCCCGAACTTGATACGCCGCTCGTCCCCGTAGACCTGCAGCAGACCGATGGGCTTGGGGCTCGCGGTTCCTCGCGCAACGTCAGGGTAGGCTTTGCAGCTTTCCCGTCCGATCAGTCCGGTTACGCAGGCTTGCACGCGCATCACAAACTGACCGTCGGCGCTGGTGCTGCCGTGACCGGTGCCGCTGCCCAGTCCATGCAGATTCTGTCGCGGGTTCTCCGACGCTGCATTGAGCCCCGACAGTGCCGCCCGGTTCCCGTTGCTGCGGAGTCCGCCGCCAAAGCCCGACTGTTGGTCGGAGTAGGTGGCGGAGTAGCTGTCATTGCCCCCAAACCATTGGCATTGCCGCTTTTCGTTGGCGCCCCACAGTTCAAAGTTGCCCCTGGCCACCCGCATCAGCGGCTCTTCACGGTTGGTGTGCGAGTAGCGGTCGGTGTTGTTGTTGGCGCTGGGTGTTAGGTTGCAGAACGAGATGCCTCCCGCGGAGGCGTGGATCAGACGCATGTCCTTGGCGATGCCGTTGCCATTCTGGGTGACAATGCTCGATCCATTGAGATAGATGAACACCTTGTCGTCCCCCACGGCATCGACAAAGTTGCTGCCGTTGTGAATGGTCTGACTATCGACTACGGAGGAGATCTGCGTCCCCTCGGAGTTCTGCAGGAGGAGTTGATCGCCGATCGCCATGGGGGTCTGATCGGTGAGTTCCGCGTAGATCAGGGCCCGGATCTGATAGTTGCCCGAAGGGTTGCGCCAAAGGCCCGTGCTGTAGCTGAATCGGCGGGCACTGACATCGAATATCTGATAGCGGCCTCGGTACTCACTGCGGTTGCCATCCGAGATCTCAACCCATTGGCCATTCTCGAAGCCGTGATCGTCCGAGGTGGTAACGGTTGCGGTGTTTCCTGAGCGGGAGATACCGGAAATGCCCCGTTTGTTGGTGAAGTAGTCGAGATCACCCGAAACCGGGCCAAACGCAGGTGTTGCCACCGCTGCAAACGGGGTCAGCTTGTCGAGATCGCTGCCTGCATAGTACTTGGCAAAGGAGTGTGCATCGGTGGGCAGGCTGGCGCGTTCGAGTACGGTGGTGTTGGCGTTGTCGACGACGCGTTTGCCGCCGTAGAGCAGCTTTCGGACCGCATCCATCCGCGTGGTGCTGGCCCAGTTGAGGAAATTGCCGCTCCATTGGCCATTGCAATACTTGTCGGTGTTGGTGCTGGCCGGTTCGAAGCGGTCGTCCCCGGTGTCATAGTTGTAGCACTTGTAAGAGTCGAAGTAGCCGTAGTAGTCGACGCTGTGCTTGTAGGTCGTTTCGGGGGCCCCGTCGCCATCCAGATCGGAGTAGTCGTTGTAGGCCTTGTAGAAGAGCTGGTGATCGCGTGACAGGGTGAGCATGACCAACGGGGTGGCCGAGTTGACGCTGGTAATGGGGTTGCTGGTGTAATCCGCCATGGACTGCTCACTGTAGGTCTGCAGTCCAGCCGCTTGGGCACCAAGGGCGAGGATCAGGCCAGCCGCCAGGGCGGGGGGGCGGGCCCATTGGTTGAGAGTGGTTCTCAGCGACATGGGGGTCTCCTCGGGCACATCAGTTGCGGATGACGTGGCGAACATCGGCACCGGTGTCGGTGCGGGATGCAGTAACACCGACATCGGTTCCGCCATTGGCGCGGGTCTGGTCGAATCCGCGGCTGTTGACATAGAAGAAAAGCAGGCCGCCACTGGCGGCGGCAGCCTTTCCGGTCCCTTCATAGCCTGCCACCATGGCTGCGCCGGAACCCGTGTTGAGCGCTGTTGCCAGCTTCCAGACGCTGAGGTCGACCCGCAAGGGAATCTCGTTGTCAGCGAGCGTCCGAAGCTGCGCATCAAGGTGGCGACCGGTGGGACGGAAGGTATCCAGTTCGGTATTGCCGACGTACCAGGCGCGGGGGCAATCTCCCTGCTGGGGTCCCAACTCGGACCCTTCGACGCAGGTGGCGGGATCTGGGGCAACGCACTCGTTAACGGACGCGTCTGAGCTGATCGCACAGATGGTCAGTCCGGAAGGAATGGGGAGGTTGAACTCGGCGTTCTGTACGGTGCCGCCGATCTGCGCCGGCCATCCCCGGTTGAAGGCGTGTACATCCACCAGCGTGGCCAGCTCCACCCGTCCAGCCTCCGATACCTGAAACGATTCCGTGCGCATCACCGTGTTGGCTGCCATCTGGGTCTCCATGCCAGAGCCACGCACGGCGATCAGGGCCACGGTGGTGAGCACCAGCAGCAGCAGCAGCGAGACGATGAGGGCGAAGCCCTGATGGTGTCGCGTCGGTTTCATCGAGTCATCCGGTTGCGGACCTGAAGGTCCTGAACGTAGAGGCGTCGCTGATAGCGTCGGGCGTTGCTCGCGGGTGTATAGGTGTAGCCGTCCGGGAACGTGTAGCTGCGGTCGTCCGAGAATTCATCAAGGGCGTCGCCGCGCATCAACAGTCCCACGCGCACGGTCAGCACTCGAGGCCAGTCGCTTTCCAGCATGTCGGCCGTACCGATATAGCGGTCCACCGCGAGGTCACCGTCCTGGTCGATGCCGAAGCTGTAGCGCAGCATCTCCACCCCTTCGGCGAGCTGTTGAGAGTTGCTGACACCGGAGGAGTCGAGTGAGCGTTGATAGAGCGTCGGCTGAGACTGGTTGTTGGCACGCACGAACAGCACGTTGGCAACATACTTGTAGTTCACCACGCCATCACTTTCGTCGCCGGGCTGGGCCGCACGGGCGGCGGCCAGATCATCGATGAGATAGATGCTGCCACTGGCGCCGACACTGGCGCGCACCAGCAGGCGACCGTTGTCGGTTACGTCCGCCGGAGGGCCGTTGAGTTCCGCGTTGGTATAGAAGGCGTTGGGGTCGGCGTAGCGAACCACCAGGACATCGCTGTTCGCCACATAGTCCGTAACGGTGCACCCGCCCAGCGGCGACGCGGCGTCGCCGGCGTAGGCCCGCAGCGGAAAGGCGACATCGGCCATCCAGGCCTCGGAGCAGGCAGTGGCGGTGCCAAGGCTGCTCAGCACCGTCAATCCGTCCGGACTGGCGCCGCCCCAGAAGTCGGCATGACGAATTTCCCGGGAAAGGATTTCCATGACGAAGCGGGCGTTGTCCTGCTGCCGGGCATGGCTCTCCTGAATGCGGTAGCCCTGGCGCGCTGACAGGAACAGGCGGGTAACGCCTGCCACCAGCAGCAGCCCGAGTGTCAGTGCCACCATCAGCTCCACCAGGGACAGCCCCTGCTGTCGTCGGGTCGGGTGAGTCATGGGCGCACCACCACTTGCATGCACTGCAGGTCGTCCTCGTCGTCCGGGTCGCAGCCGGTGCCGCTGGCGCCGCTGCGGTTGGCATCCCAGAACACCGTAATCAGCCGGTAGCTGGTATCGGTGCAGGGGCTGTCGGCACAGCGAATCTCTGCCTGCGCCTGGGGTAGCGCCGCTTCCAACGAGCTGGCCACGTTTTCGTACTCCAGGTCGTCGGCCGGTACCAGCATGCTGTACCAGCTCGCGAGCTGCCAGGCCGCCAGTTCCGCGGGTGTGCAGGTGTCGCTCTGGCAGTCGGTGGCGGGGTCCGGCGGCGCGCTGCCGGCGGCGAGCGCATAGGCATTGTCGAGCAGCCCGGGCCGGTTGGTGCGCATCAGCTCCGCCATGTTCTGGGCCAGCGTGGCGGCCTGGGTGTACTGCTGGCCGAGATAGGTGTTCTGAACTCCGATGAGCTGGAGGCCGGCAATGCCCAGCAGGCCGACGCCGAGTAGCAGCAGCGTGACCAGCACCTCAATGAGGCTGATACCTCGTGCGCCTTGGGGCGATGGTCGCTGAGGGTGCTGGCGTTTCATGACTGGATCTGGACCCGACCACCCGCATCAATGGTGACTTTCCGGTCGTAGTCGCTGTCGCCGCTCTTGGGGCGGACGGTAATGACTGCGGCGCCGACGCCGGTACCCGCCAGTCGCCCGCGAGCGTTATAGGTGAAGCCCTCGGCGATCTTCTTGTCTGGACTGATGGTGCTGACGGTCGACAGGGGCACCACGACTTCGATGACCCGCTCGGCGTCGGAGTCTCGAACGCCGTTGCCGACTTCGTCATCCTCGTCGTCGTCAACGAACAACATGACACCGTCGGCCCAGGCCTGGTCGGGATCACACTTGACGCCATCCGGCGACGGACAAAGGCTGACCGAGGTATTGCGTTTGATCGCTTCACTGCGCGCCAGCATCAACAGGCTCAGCACTTGATTGGCCTCGGAGGCTGCCCGGTTGCGCATCATCACGCCTTGGAACGAGGGCACCGCGAGCGTGGCCAGAATGGCCACCACGGCGATGGTCACCAGCAGTTCAATCAGCGTGAAGCCCGACGGTCCGCGACAGCGCGCAACATCCATGATTCCACCCCCTCCGGCAGCGAATGCCCGGGCCGTATCCTAGCGGTGATTGATGACGGCACCTAGCCCCGTGCCGCACCAGCATCCACGAATGGTCCCGAGTGTACCGTGCGCCGGTTCACGTCCGGACGGGCATCCTGCCCGCCGGACGGTGGGGATGGCCGGTTCAGCCGGCGGGCTGGCGCTGGAAGCGCAGTGCTCCGTTATCGCCGCGATCCACCTGGATGGTGTCGCCGCTGGCAAAGTCGCCCGCCAGCACGGCGCGTGCCAGGGGATTCTCGACGGCGGTCTGGATCGCCCGTTTCAGCGGACGGGCGCCGTAGACGGGGTCGAATCCGACTTCAGCCAGCTGATCCAGTGCGGCTTCGGTGAAGGTCAGCGTCAGCCCGCGGCTGGCCAGGCGCTCGACCACGCGACGGGTCTGGATGGCGGCAATGGCGCGAATCTGGGCGCCCCCCAGCGGATGGAACACCACCGCCTCGTCGATGCGATTGATGAACTCCGGCCGGAAGTGGCTGCCGACCACGGCCATCACCGCCTCCTTGATGGCTGCATAGTCGCTGCCGTCGCCGGACTTGCCCATCATGTCCTGGATGAGCGAGGAGCCGAGGTTGGAGGTCATCACCACCACGGTGTTGCGGAAATCCACGGTTCGGCCCTGGCCGTCGGTGAGACGGCCATCATCGAGCACTTGCAGCAGCACGTTGAACACGTCCGGGTGGGCCTTTTCGACTTCGTCGAGCAGGATCACGGAATAAGGGTGCCGCCGCACGGCCTCGGTGAGCATGCCGCCCTCGTCATAGCCCACATAGCCCGGCGGTGCGCCGATCAGGCGGCTGACGCTATGGCGTTCCATGAACTCGCTCATGTCGACCCGCACCATGGCCTCCTCGGTATCGAACAGGAAGGCGGCGAGTGCCTTGCAGAGTTCGGTCTTGCCCACGCCCGTGGGGCCCAGGAACAGGAAAGAGCCGATCGGGCGGTTGGGGTCCGACAGCCCGGCCCGCGAGCGGCGGATGGCATTGGACACCGCGGCAATGGCTTCCGCCTGGCTGACCACGCGGTCGCCGATGGCGGTCTCCATACGCAGCAGCTTGTCGCGCTCGCCTTCGAGCAGCTTGCTGACCGGGATGCCGGTCCAACGGGCGACGATATCAGCGATCTCGTCCTCGCTAACCGAAGTACGCAACAGCCGGCCGCCTTCCGGCACCGGCGCGGCTTCGTCGCTGCTCTGAGCGGACTGCAGCTGCTTTTCGAGCGCCGGAATGGTGCCGTACTGCAGCTCCGCCATCCGGGTCAGATCGCCGCTGCGGCGTGCCGCCTCGAGATCCAGGCGGGCGCGCTCCAGCGACTCTTTGACGTTGGCGGATCCGGCAACGGTGGCTTTTTCCGCCTTCCATTTTTCTTCCAGGTCGGCGTATTCGCGCTCCAGCTCGGAGATGGTCTTCTCCAACTCGGCCAGCGAGCGTTTCGCCCCCTCGTCGCGCTCCTTCTTCAGTGCCTCGCGTTCGATCTTGAGCTGGATCAGGCGCCGGTACAGGCGGTCCAGCGCTTCCGGTTTGGAGTCGATCTCGATGCGGATCCGGGACGCCGCCTCGTCGACCAGGTCAATGGCCTTGTCGGGCAGGTTGCGGTCAGTGATGTAGCGGTGGCTGAGCTGTGCCGCGGCGATCAGCGCGCCATCGGTGATGTCGACGCCGTGGTGGACTTCGTACCGCTCCTTCAGGCCACGCAGAATGGCAATGGTGTCTTCGACGCTCGGCTCACCCACCAGCACCTTCTGGAAGCGTCGCTCCAGCGCGGCGTCCTTTTCGATGTACTTGCGGTATTCGTCGAGGGTGGTGGCACCGATGCAGTGGAGTTCTCCGCGTGCCAGCGCCGGCTTGAGCATGTTTCCGGCATCCATCGCGCCATCGGCCTTGCCAGCCCCCACCAGGGTGTGGATTTCGTCGATGAACAGGATGATGTTGCCTTCCTGCTTACCGAGATCGGTCAGTACCGCCTTCAGACGCTCCTCGAATTCGCCGCGGAACTTGGCGCCGGCGATCAGCGCACCGAGATCCAGCGACAGCAGCTGCCGGTTCTTCAGGCTTTCCGGTACCTCGCCGTTGACGATGCGCTGGGCCAGACCTTCGACGATGGCGGTCTTGCCGACGCCGGGCTCGCCGATCAGGGCGGGATTGTTCTTGGTGCGACGCGACAGCACCTGGATCACCCGGCGGATCTCCTCGTCGCGGCCGATGACCGGGTCGAGCTTGCCGTTGCGGGCGCGTTCGGTGAGGTCGATGGTGTACTTGCTCAAGGCCTGACGCTGGTCCTCGGCGCCGGCCGAATCCACCTTCTGCCCGCCACGCAGGCGCTCGATGGCCTGTTCGAGGCGGGCCTTGTCGAGGCCGGCCTTGCGCAGGGTGTCGCCCAGTGCATCCTTGTCGTCCACCGCCGCCAACCAGAACAGTTCGCTGGCGATGAAGGGGTCCTGACGTTGCTGCGCCAGGCGGTCGCAGAGATTGAGGATGCGGGCAAGGGCCGGCGACCCCTGCAGCGTGCCATCGGCCTGCCCGAGCGTGGGCTGGCGCGCCAGCACCGCCTCCAGCTCGCGGTGCAGGCGGCTGCTGTCGACGCCTGCCGACTGCAGCAGGGCGGCGGCACCGGTGTCCGCGCTGCCAAGCAGCGCCAGCGCTACGTGGACGGGTTCGATGGCCGGGTGGTCGCGGCCGATGGCGAGGCTCTGGGCGTCGGCCAGCGCCTGTTGGAAGCGGGACGTGAGTTGGTCCATTCGCATGGTCCGGGCTCCTCGAGAGGGGGATCAGGTCTGTGGATAAGATGTGGGGGGCGGGCGCGAATTCAAGCGGCGTGCTGCACGTCGGCAGCGGCCGCCGACCGGCGTGAAACCGCAGGGACAATCCCTTAAGCGCTTGATCCTGGAAAGGTTGACGACTGGCATTCAAGCGTTTGTCACGTCATGATGGTGCGATGACGTTGCAGCAAAGGTGCGTCGCCCTTCGGCGCAGTTTTCGGAACGACATGCCATGAACGCGATACCTGCCATTCTCAAGCTGGACGCGGGCGGGCTGCCGGTGGGATGGATCCGGTGGCAGACCGCGGTCGTGCTCTATGCGCGGGAACGCGTGCGCTGGGAGGCCGGGGACGAGCGCTTCGTGATTCGGGGCGGGACCTGTGCAGCCACCGGCCGGACCTCGCGGATCGAGATCGGCAGCATCATCGCCGTGGCGGACCGCTCGAAGCGGTTCGAGAAGGGCGTCCCCCTGCTCACCAACCGGACCCTGTTTCACCGCGACCAGAACATCTGCCTCTACTGTGGCCTGCAGTTCGCGCATGGCCAGCTGACCCGCGACCATGTGATTCCGGCCTCGCGCGGCGGCCTCAGCACCTGGGAGAACTGCGTGACCGCCTGCCGGCACTGCAACCAGCGCAAGGACGATCGCACCCCTGAGGAGGCGAGCATGAAGCTGCTGGCAGTGCCCTACACGCCCAATCTCGCCGAGTATCTGATCCTGCAGAACCGCCGCATCCTGGCCGACCAGATGGCGTTCCTGCGCAGTTATGCCCGCCGCCACGAAGGCCGTATGAGCGGCCTGGTGGCCTGATGCTGGTGGCCGAGGCCATGCGCCTGGCTGCAGAGCGCGGCTGTGAGCTGACCCGCGACCCCGACAACGGCGACTGGGTGATCCGTTCCATTGCCTACGACAGCGATCCCTGCGCCCTGAGTGACGAGCAGCTGTTGCGGATCGGTGCCGATAGCTTCCTGCGCGACTATATCCCCGACCGTCTGTAGCGCGGGGGCTGCGTCGTGATCCGGGGCGCCGAGTCGGCTATGCTCGCGGCCCTGATTTCCAGCCCGCAGCCTGTACGCCCGCCATGACCGACGTTCTCAACAAGAAATCCCGCACCATCACCGCTGGCCTGGAGCGCTCGCCCAACCGCGCCATGTTGCGTGCGGTCGGTTTCGGCGACAGCGACTTCGAGAAGCCCATCGTCGGTGTCGCCAGCGGCCACTCGACCATGAACCCCTGCAATGCCGGCATTGCCCCGCTGGCGGATCGTGCCTGCGCGGCGATCCAGCAGAACGGCGGCATGCCGCAGGTGTTCGGCATTCCCACCGTAACCGATGGCATCTCCATGGGGACCGAGGGCATGAAGTTTTCACTGGTGTCGCGCGAGGTGATCGCCGACGCCATCGAAACCTCCTGTGCCTCCCAGTGCATGGATGGCGTGGTGGTGGTCGGCGGCTGTGACAAGAACATGCCGGGGGCCATGATCGGCATG
This sequence comes from uncultured Polycyclovorans sp., assembly GCA_936928855.1. Lineage (GTDB taxonomy): Bacteria > Pseudomonadota > Gammaproteobacteria > Nevskiales > Nevskiaceae > Polycyclovorans. The sequence goes on along the minus strand of CAKZHZ010000081.1, from coordinate 23,465 downwards.
CTGCGGCTCAACATTCCTGGCATCTTCGTTTACGCCGGCACCATCAAGCCGGGCAACTGGAAGGGAGTGGCGCTGACGGTGGTGTCCTCGTTCGAGGCGGTGGGGGCCTACCGCGCCGGCAAGATGAGCGAGGAGGACTTCGTCGGTATCGAGAAGAACGCCTGTCCGTCGGTGGGGGCCTGTGGCGGCATGTACACCGCCAACACCATGTCCAGCGCTTTCGAGGCGCTGGGCATGAGCCTGCTCGGCTCCTCGCAAATGGCCTCGCCGGACCCCGAGAAGGCCGATTCCGCCGCAGATTCCGCGCGCGTACTGGTCGAGGCCATCCGCAAGGACATCAAGCCGCGGGATATCGTCACCCGCAAGGCCATCGAGAACGCCATGACCCTGGTGATGGCCACCGGTGGCTCCACCAATGCCGTGCTGCACTTCCTCGCCATCGCCCATGCTGCCGGGGTGGCGTTCACCATTGATGATGTCGAGGCCATCCGGCGCAAGACGCCGGTCATCTGCGACCTCAAGCCTTCCGGCAAGTATGTGGCGGTGGATTTCCACCACGCCGGCGGTGTACCGCAGGTGCTGAAAATGCTGCTGGTGAAGGGGCTGCTCCATGGCGATACCCTCACCATCACCGGCGAAACCATGGCGGAGGCGCTGGCGTCGGTGCCGGACGAACCGCGCGCCGATCAGGACGTGATCCGCCCGTTCGACAAGCCGCTGTACGCGCAGGGACATCTGGCGGTGCTCAAGGGCAACCTGTCACCCGAGGGCGCGGTGGCGAAGATCACCGGCCTCAAGAACCCCTCCATCACCGGCCCCGCGCGGGTCTTCAACTCCGAGGACGAGTGCATGGCGGCCATCCTCGATGACCGCATCCAGGCCGGCGATGTCCTGGTGATCCGCTACGAAGGGCCCAAGGGTGGCCCCGGCATGCGCGAGATGCTGGCCCCCACCAGCGCGCTGATCGGCAAGGGCCTGGGCGAGAGCGTCGGACTCATCACCGATGGCCGTTTCTCGGGGGGCACCTGGGGCATGGTGGTCGGCCATGTGGCGCCGGAGGCATTCGAAGGCGGCGTCATCGCCCTGGTGGAGGAGGGCGACGCCATCACCATCGATGCGCACCAACTGCTGATTCAGCTCAATGTCGACGAGGCCGTGTTGGCGGAACGGCGGGCGCGCTGGTCGCAGCCGGCGCCGCGCTACACGCGTGGCGTGCTCGGCAAGTTCGCCCGGCTGGTGTCGACCGCCTCAAAAGGGGCGGTGACCGACGGCTGAGAGCATGTGAAAAAATCGCCCGCCTGCGGCGTTCGTTTTTTTCACAAGCTCTGAGAAGTCAGGGCGCCGGCAGCCGGAAAAAGGCGCGCGCGGTGTCCTCGGTATGGGCCGCCAGGGTTTCCGGCGTCTCGTCACGGGCGGCGGCCAGCGCCGCCACCACCCATGGCAGGAAGGCGGGTTCGTTGCGGCGGCCGGCGCTTTTCTGCATCGGTTTCGGCAGGGTGCGCGGCAACAGGTAGGGGGCATCGGTTTCCACCATCAGCCGCCCACGCGGAATCCGGGGCGCCATCGCCAGCAGGTGCCCCCCGCGGCGCTCGTCGCAGGCCCAGCCGGTCAGCCCGATGTGGCAGTCGAGCGCGAGGTAGTCCGCCAGCGCTTCTGCCGTGTCGGTGAAGCAATGCACCACCACCGGGCCCAGCCGGTCGCGCCAGCGGCGCAGGATGGTGACGAAGTCGGGGTGCGCGTCCCGCTGGTGCAGAAACAGGGGCAGGCGCAAGGCTGCCGCCAGCGCCAGCTGTGCCTCGAAGGCCGCCTGCTGCTGTGCCCGTGGGGCGATGTCGCGGTAGTAGTCCAGGCCGCATTCGCCAAGGCTGACGATGCGGCCATCGGCTGCCAGCTGTTCGATCAGGGCGGCATCATTGGCGTGCCATTCGGCCGCATGGTGCGGGTGCACTCCGGCGGTCGCGGAAAGAAACCCGGGGTGGGCCGCGGCCAGCTCGGCGGCGCGCCGATTGCTGTCCCGACAGCTGCCGGTCAGCACGATGTGCGTGATGCCGGCACTGCGCGCGCGCGCCAGCACGGCGTCGCGGTCGGCGTCGAAGCTCTCGTGCGCCAGATTGGCGCCGATATCGATCATGGGCGGCCGCGGTCCGGTCCGAAGCAATCCTGACGCCACAGCGTGACCCGCTCCAGCTCGTCGTCGTGCTCACCGGCGCTGACGCGATCGATCTGCACCGTCAACAGGGCATTGGGGCCGGGTATCGTCACCTCGGCGCCATTGGCGGCGGTGCACAGCGAGCGGGCGTACCAGCGGCGGTGACCCCGGTGCGCCGGTGTCGCCAGCTGCGACCAGTACTGTTGCCACCGGTAGGAGGCGTCCGCGGGGTCCGGGGGATTGCGGAAGTCCACCGGGGTGCCGGGGGCCAGCAGATTGCGCGGTCTGCCGTCGGCCATTTCGCCGCTGACCACCAGGCGGGTCGCGTCGTCGCGGCGCGGCTGCAGGGCTTCACGCCAGTCGGTGTCCAGGTGCCAGGGCATCAGCGCCGGTTGCATCAGACCACGCAGCGGCGCGCCCGGCAGGGTCTGGTGGGCCGCCCAGGCCAGGCTCAACAGCAGCGCGACGCCGGCCAGCGTTTCACAGCTCCGTGGCAACTCCGGATGGCCGGGTGGCCGCGGCCACAGCCAGGCCGTGACATTGCCCAGCCGTGACCGGTGGCGGGCAACCCAGTCGTACAGGGCATCGCCTGGTCGCTGCCACAGGCGCAGGGCAAACAGGTGGTGGAGGCCGGGCATCAGCGGCGAGGCCCGCAACAGGGCCACCATGGCCGCCCATTTCAGGTGGGCCTGATCCTGGGCGTCGATGACGATCCAGGAGGTGTACCGCTCCATCAGGGTGGCGGTGCGTGCCCGGGATTGGGCGGGGCGCAGCTCGGTGGCCTGCAGGGCCAGCATCGTGCGCAGCAGTTGCACCGCCTTCAGGCAGAACCCGCAATGCTCGTCGTAGTAGATGGTCAGCGGCTGCCGTGCACGCGGGCGCTGCGCCAGCCACTGCCATGCCCCACCACCGACCCAGACCGTCAGGGTGGCGAGCAGGGCGGGATACAGGGCGCCGCTGGCCGGCAGGCCCAGCGCGGCTGCCAGCACGGCAAGGGCTGCCACGCCCACCAGCAGGCCTCGCAGCAATCCGCCGACACGCCCGGCCAGTGGTGCCAGTGCCAGCACCGCCAGTACTCCCAGGGCCGGCCATCGCCAGGGCGCTTCGAGCGTCAGTACGGCGGTCATCGCCAGCACCATCAGCCCGGTGATGCGCAGGGCGGCGCCCGCCACGCTGAGATGACGGGGATCCGATGGCGGAGGCGGGTCGCTGAGGGCGGCGTCGAAGCCGAAGCGGGCGCCCAGCGGCTGCCAGGCGGCCCAGAACAGTAGCCAGGCCAGCACCAGGTCGCCACCGCCAACCACCAGCGGATACCGGTTGAGCCAGGACACCCACAACAGAAAACTGAGCAGCGCGGCGCGACGGCTGGCGCGGCCCAGCAGCAGGCACAGGGCTGCCACGGTCTGCAGGGCGATCAGCAGGCATTCGAACAGTCCGCTGCCACTGATCATGTGCAGGGACAGCCGGCTGGCCTCACCGGCCTGCAGGATCCAGTGCCTTGGCGCCACGCCCGAATCGCCATAGAGCGCGCCGAGCCCGAACCATTGGGCGGGCACCATGGCCAGCAGCATGAGACCGAGCATGACCCGCAGCAGTGCCAGGCTGCGCAGGTCGATGCCGAACAGCGCATACAACGCGGGCCAGCGATCGGCAGGCACTTTCTCCGGCGTCATCGGCATTCCTTGCGGTGCATAAAAAAGGGGGCGCTGGCGCGCCCCCCAGAGTCTAACGTGATGTGTCTCAGCGGGCGTGGAGATCACCCATGTCGCCCCGCATCGGGTCGGCGCTGAACGGGCGGACGGTGACATCCGTAGTGATCAGCGGCTGATCGCGGAAGCCGCCGCCGCCGAGAATGCCGTCGACGATATCGCCCACGCCATCCAGCAGCCCGCCCAGCGCGCTGTCTTCGCCGGAGCTGCCGCTGCTGTCCGGCGCCGCGGTCGGGTCCGGTGTTTCGTCCTCGGCATCCGCGATCTCGGCCACGGCAAAGCCGAGTCCGACCACGCCCAGGGCGACCAGGCCATAGTCGAACACGCTGTATTCCAGCGCCTCGCCCGCCTGGTTGACCTGGGTCATCCGGTAGGCGAAGGGCAGGCCGTTGAGGGCGGCGCTGTCGAAGCCCTGCGGGGACATCGTCAAGGTGAACATCGGTGCCGGCGGGGCGTCGGCGAAACGGCGGTCATGATCGATCATCATGCCGTAGCGAAGGCGCTGGTCGGCGGCTGAGGCCTTGTCGCCGCCAAAGGACAGCGTGAGGAAGGCGCTGGCAACCGGAGCGCGGTCGCGCGCGTCGGCCGCGTGCAGCGTGCCGGAAGCGCCGAGGGCAGCCAGGCAAAGGCCGGCGAGCCACGTAGATTTCATGTGTGATCCCCTTGTTATGTCGTGAAACCGCGAGGTGACTATAGGCATGCCCTGATAGGCTTGCAAGCAAGCCGACACCGCTGTCATGCCGCATGCCGAACACCACCGATTCCCCCGCCGATTTACGTTTTCCTGAGCCCGGCCAGACCCGGGAATATCCTGTCGCCGGCCCAGCCGGGCGCTTGCAGGTTGCGCTCAGCATGCCGCGCGAGGCGCTGCGCGGGCTGCTTCTGGTGGCCCATCCGCACCCGCTGTTCGGCGGCACCATGGACAACAAGGTCACGCACACGCTGGCCCGCGCGGCAGCAGCGGTCGGATACGCCGCGCTGCGCTTCAATTTCCGGGGGGTCGGTGACAGCGAGGGCGTGCACGACGAGGGGCGTGGCGAGACCGATGACGCGGTGCTGCTGGCCCGCCGGCTGTCCGCATTGGCGCCGACGCTGCCATTGGCATTCGCCGGGTTTTCGTTCGGCGGGTTCGTGCTGCTGCGGGCCGCCGTCGAGGTGGGCGAGGTGGATGTGCTGACCGTTGCACCACCATTGCGAAAGTACGTGTCACTGCCGCCGCCGCCCCGTCCTCGTGGACGGTGGTGGGTACTGCATGGGACTGCTGATGAAGTGGTGGATTACGAGGAGACCCGCGACGCCTTGGCCGCCTACGCACCGCCACCTCGCCTGATTCCAGTGTCCGGTGTCGGGCACTTCTTTCACGGGGAACTGTCGGTGGTGCAGCGCACCGTGGGCGACTTTCTCGCCTGACGGACGCAGTCCCGGCAGCCCCCCCTGCTATCCTCGCCGCCGTGCTGTGGTATCCGGTTCCCGATTTTTCAACGGAGTGCGTGTAACGATGTTTTCCAGTGTCTGGCAGAAGTTCAAGGCCGACCTCGGTGCGCCGACGATGTCCCCCGCGCAACGGCAGCAGGAGGCCGTGGCGGTGTTGCTGCATGAGGTGGCGCATGCCGACCTGCAGGAAAATGCGCTTGAACTCGATCAGGTGATGCAGGAGCTGAGCCAGTCGTTCGGGCTCAGTCGTGAGGAAGCGGAGCGGCTGCGCAACGATGCCGCCGACACAGCGGATCGTACGGTCTCGCTCTACAAGCTGGTGGAAACCCTCAATCAGTCGCTCGACGTCGAAGGCAAGCGCGAGCTGCTGGCGCGTCTATGGCGCGTCGCGCTGGCCGACGGTGTGCTGGACCCCCATGAAGAAGCGCTGATCCGCAAACTGTCGGAACTGCTCTTCGTGCCACACGCAGTTTTTGTGCAGGAGCGCTTGCGCGCACTCGGCGAGCTGCCCTGATCGACCTGCCGCACCGACCCTCGGGAGCGGTGCGGCAGGACCGTGTTCTCAGGCGGCCTTGCGGTCCTTGTCGGTGGTGGGGGCCGACTCGGGGGGAGCGCCGTGGTAGATGCCGTCGCGGCCCTTGTCATCATCAAAGTACTGGGACGGCGTGAAGACGTCGACCTCGATGACGGCCCGCCGTGCCGCCAGCGCCGCTGCCAGCGCCTCCGCCTCGGCTTCGCTGATGACGTGGTGTTCGCGGGCCTGATCGATCACTGATTCGACCGCCTCGCGCGGCAGCTTGCGCTGACGCTGTGCGACCGCAATCTTGTTCAGGATCGGCTGAACGGCACTGAGCTGGCGGAAGCTGTCGAGCAGCCGTCCGGCGCCCTCACGGTCCGCCTCCGGAGTGAAGACATCGGCATGCAGCCGCCGATACTGCTCACCGTCGCTCTGAATGGTGAGGGCGGCACGGTGGGCGAGGTGGTCATCGGGCAGGCTGCCCACCGGGTTGACCCGGATCCACCACCCGGTGAGGCCGCGCATGGCCATGCCAAGGATGCCGTCGAAATTGGCGACGATGCCTTCGAAGGCGCGTTGCACCTCGGCCATCGCGTATTGCACCGCATAGTGCAGCAGGGGCAGGTCCTCGCGGCGGGCGCCTTCGGCTTCGAACCGGCGCAGGGCGCTGGTGGCCAGCACCATCCACGCCAGGGCGTCGGCGTAGCGGCCGGTCAGCGCGCCGCGGGCCTTGAGCTTGCCGCCAATGGCGAACATGGCGAGATCGGTCAGCAGCGCGAAGCGGCTGGCGGACCAGCCCAGGCGCCGGTAGTAGCGGCGGGTCTGCGGATGCACGTCGGGAACCTTCACCGTCCAGCCGCGCGTGACGCCGCGCACCAGGCTGCGCCCCATGTTGATGAAGAAGTGGCGGATCCACCCCAGCAGGTTTTCGCGGAATGCGGCGGCGTCGTCCTGCTCCACCGCGTTGACCACCTTGAGCGCGTAGGGATGGCAGCGGGTGGCGCCCTGACCAAAGATGATGAGCGTGCGGGTCATGATGTTGGCGCCCTCGACGGTGACCCCCACCGGTGCGCTGGTGTAGGCATTGCCCACGATATTGTTGGGGCCCTGCATGACCCCGGCGCCGGCAAACACATCCATGCCGTCGATAATGAGCTGGCGCGACAGCTCGGTGGTGTAGGCCTTGAGTACCGCCGACACCACGGGCGGCTGCTCACCAGCGTCGATGGCGGAACAGGCGTGAATACGCGCGCCCTCCATGAGATAGCTGAGGGCGGCGATGCGGCCGACCTTGTCCTCAATGCCCTCCATGCGCCCGATGGAGATGCCGAACTGCTGTCGGATCATCGAGTAGGGACCGGTCACCGCCGACAGCATGCGGGCGCCGCCGACGGCACCAGCGGGCAGGGAGATGGCGCGGCCGCCGGCCAGCTGCTCCATCAGCATGCGCCAGCCCTGACCGGCTTTTTCCGGGCCGCCGATGATGTTGTCGGCGGGCACGACCACGTCACGGCCCACCAGCGGACCGTTGTAGAAGGCGTCGCCGATGGGAAGGTGATGGTCCCCATTCTCGAACCCCGGTGTGCCGCGCTCCACCAGAACGCAGGTGATCCCCGGATATTCACCCTTGCCGAGCAGGTCGTCGGGGTCGTGCAGGGCACAGGCGATCGTGGCGAGGTTGGCGATCGGTGCCAGGGTGATGTAGCGCTTGCGGAAGTTCAGCCGGATGCGGACAGTGTCACCGTCGCGGAACACCTCGCCCTCGGCCTTGATGCTGGCGGCATCCGAGCCTGCAGTGGGCTCGGTGAGGCCGAAGCAGGGAACGTATTCGCCGTTGGCGAGCTTGGGCAGATAGCCGGTTTTCTGCGCCTCGGTGCCGTAGTGTTTGATCAACTCGGCGGCGCCGAGGGAGTTGGGGATCACCACCAGCGTGCCCACCGCGGAATTGACCGCGCCGATCTTGGCCAGGATGGTGCTGATCGCGAGCGTGGAAAACTGCTTGCCGCCGTACTCGCGCGGGATCAGGAAGCTCATGAAGCCTTCCCGCTTGATGAACTCGATCACCTCATCGGGAATCCGACGGCTACGGCTGATCTGGTAGGCGTCGATCATGCGCAGCAGGGTTTCCACCGGGCCGTCGAGGAACGCGCGTTCCTCGTCGGTGAGTCCGCCGTAGGGGCTGGTCAGCATGCGGCCGAAGTCGGGGTTGCCGCGGAAGTACTCGCCATCGATCCAGACCGTTCCGGCTTCCAGCGCCTGGCGCTCGGTATCGGAAATGCGGGGCAGCATCTTCTGCGCCTTCATCCAGTTCATCAGGGTGGCAAACATGGGCGGGGCCCTCCAGAAAGTGATTTGACTTTCTCACTCATACCGCAGTGCAACAAGGGATGCAAAACGGTCATCTGTTCGCGGGACGGCCGGTGTTGAACTCTGGTGGGACGTTGCGCGTCGTTGGGGGAAGTTCCAAACAGAAACGCCCGCTTTCGCGGGCGTTTCTGTTCTTCGGTGCGGCAGGCGGCTACTCGAAGCGGCGTCCTTCCTTGGCCATCTTGACCAGGATGGAAGCCGGCTTGAAGCGATCGCCGTACTTGCGGGCCAGTTCCCGCGAGCGTTTTACGAAGTTCTCCACGCCGTAGGCGTTGATGAACTGCAGGGCGCCGCCCTGGAAGGGGGCGAAGCCCCACCCGAAGATCGAGCCGATGTTGGTGTCGGCCACGGTTTCGACCACCTTCTCGGCATGACACTTGGCGGCCTCGTTGGCCTGGGCGAACAGCAGGCGATCGATCAGCTCCTGCTGGGGCAACTGGGTCTCCGCCAACGGGAACTGCTCGGTGAGACCGGCCCACAGATGCTTCTGACCGCCGGCGGGGTAGTCGTAGAGCCCTTTGCCGGCCTTCTTGCCGGGGCGGTCGAGCTGCTTGACCATCTTTTCGATCACCGCCACGCCCGGGTGCTCGACGGCGGTTTTGCCTTCTGCCGCGAGGTCCTTGCGGGTCTGTTCGAGGATGTGCATGGACAGCGACATCGAGACCTCGTCCTGCACCGCCAGCGGACCCACCGGCATTCCGGCCTGCAGACCGGCCACCTCGATCGAGCGGGGATGCTGACCTTCGGCCAGCAGGGTCAGCCCTTCCATCGGGTAGGTGGCGAAACAGCGGCTGGTGTAGAAGCCGCGCGAATCGTTGACCACGATCGGCGTCTTCTTGATCTGCTGGACGAAGTCGAAGCCCTTGGCCAGGGTTTCCTTGCTGGTCTTCTTGCCCTTGATGATTTCGACCAGCGGCATCTTGTCCACCGGCGAGAAGAAATGCAGGCCGATGAAGTTCTTCGGGCGCTCGCTGGCTTCAGCCAGGCCGGTGATCGGCAGGGTGGAGGTGTTGGAAGCGAAGACCGCGTCCTTGCCCAGCATGGCTTCCGCCTTGCGGGTGACGTCGGCCTTGATGCCCCGGTCCTCGAACACGGCCTCGATGATCAGGTCGCAGCCCTTGAGCTGTTCATAGGACGTGGTGGGCGTGATGCGCGCCAGCAATGCCGCCTTGCCGTCGGCGGTCTCGCGCCCCTTCTTCATGGCCTTGTCGAGCAGCCCTTCGGAGTAAGCCTTGCCCTTGTCGGCGGCCTCTTGGGTGGTATCCAGCAGGACCACCTCGATGCCGACGCGCGCCGAAACATAGGCGATTCCCGCGCCCATCATGCCGGCGCCGAGGATGCCGAGTTTCTTCACCGTCGAGCGTTCCACGCCTTCCGGCCGGGAGCCGCCCTTGTTGATGCCGTTGAGCTGGAACCACAGGGTGCCGATCATGTTCTTGCTGACCTGCCCCACCACGAGCTCTGCGAAGTAACGACTTTCAACGCGGCAACCGGTATCGAAGTCGGTGATGCCGCCCTCGAACACGCAGCTCATGATGTTGGTGACGGCCGGATAGTTGCCATAGCTCTTGGCGCTGGCCATGGACGGCGCGATGGCCCACACCTGCGCATTGGCGGGTGACTTGGAGTCGCCGCCCGGCCAGCGGAACTTCTTGTCGTCCCAGGGCTGAACCGCCTTCGGGTTGGCGGCAATCCAGGCCTTGGCCTTGGCGATCATGTCCTCGGGTGTATCCGCCAGCTCATGGATGATGCCCTGTTTCACGGCGGCGTCGACGCGAAGTTCCTTGCCTTCCAGCATCAGCGGCAGGGCCGGCTGGATACCGATCAGACGCGGCAGACGCTGGGTGCCGCCGCCGCCGGGCAGCACGCCCAGCTTCACTTCCGGCAGGCCGAACTTGGCCTTGGGGTTGTTCAGGGCCACGCGATAGTGGCAGGCCAGCGCCAGCTCCAGACCGCCGCCAAGTGCGGTGCCGTTGAGGGCGGCCACCACCGGCCGGCCGCATTTTTCCAGGCGCCGCAGCAGCGCCTTGAACTGCTCCGCAAGCTCGAAGGCATCGCGCGGATCGGTGATCTTGAACAAGCCCTCGATATCGGCGCCGGCGAGGAACTCCTTCTTGCCGGAGGTGATGATCACGCCGGTGATCGAGGCGTCGCTTTCGATGCGGCCGATGGCGTCGAGGAACGGGCCGGTCAGCGCTTCGTTGAGCACGTTCATGGAACGGCCCGGCATGTCCAGCGTGAGAGTGACGACGCCGTTGGCGTCTTTTTCAAAGGTGACGGATGACATAGTGACTGTCCTGTTCTGTAGCGTGGAGGGTTGCGATGCCCCTGCCGCCGGGTGACCGGGCGGGGCGCGGGCCCTCAGACGCGTTCGATGATGGTGGCGATGCCCATGCCGGCGCCGACGCACAGCGAGGCGAGACCGGTTTGCTTGTCCTGACGCTCCAGCTCATCGAGCAGGGTGCCGAGAATGATGCATCCGGTGGCGCCCAGCGGGTGCCCCAGGGCGATCGAGCCGCCATTGACGTTGACCTTGGCAGGGTCGATGTCGAGGTCGCGCTGCGCGCGCATCACCACGGCGGCGAAGGCTTCGTTGATCTCGAACAGGTCAATGTCCTGGGCGCTCATCTTGGCTTTGCCCAGCGCTTTCTTCGAGGCCGGGCCGATGCCGGTCAGCATGATGGTCGGCTCCGAGCCGATCACGGCGGTCTGGCGGATGCGTGCACGCGGCTTCAGGCCCAGCTTGCGGCCCATCTTCTTGTTGCCGATCAACATCAGGCCGGCGCCGTCGACGATGCCCGAGCTGTTGCCGGCATGGTGGACGTGGTTGATCTTTTCCAGCGTCGTGTACTTGCGCAGCACGGTGGCATCAAAGCCCATCAGGCCCATCTGTTCGAAGCTGGGCTTGAGGCCGCTCAGGCCTTCCAGGCTGGCGTCGGCGCGGATGTACTCGTCGTGGTCAAGCACGGTCATGCCGTTGATGTCCTTCACCGGCACCAGCGACTTGTTGAAGTAGCCCTTCTCGCGTGCGGCGGCGGCCTTGCGTTGCGAGTTGATGGCGAACTGATCCACGTCCTGACGCGAGAAGCCTTCGAGCGTGGCGATGGTATCGGCGCCCACACCCTGCGGTGCGAAGCCGGTGGACTGGTTGACGCGGGGGTCCATCGCCCAGGCGCCACCATCGGAGCCCATGGCCCAGCGTGACATGCTTTCAACGCCGCCCGCGACCACCAGGTCCTCGAAGCCGGACATGACCTTCATCGCGGCCAGATTGACCGACTCCAGGCCGGAGGCGCAGAAGCGGGACTGGGTGACACCGGCGACGGTCTCGGCCCAGTTGGCGTAGATCGCCGCCACACGGGCAATATCGGCGCCCTGTTCGCCCACGGGGGTGACGCAGCCGAGCACCAGGTCGTCCACCAGGGAGGTGTCCAGCCCATTGCGCTCCTCCAGCGCCCACAGCAGGTTCGCCACGAGATGGATCGGCGTTACCTGGTGCAGGCTGCCGTCCTTCTTGCCCTTGCCGCGCGGCGTCCGCACGGCGTCGTAAATATACGCTTCGGTCATGAGTTTCTCGGATCCGTTGTAAAGGTAAGGTAAATTACCTTACGCTTTGGGGGTGATGGGTTTCCCGGGCATCCATGCCCTGGGACGCCTTGGAAGGTCAAAGCCGTTCGAGCATATTATCGAGCACTACGATGGGTCAATCGTGAGCCGATGATGTTCGGTGGTTCAGTAACAGGGATTTCCAAAGATGCGAAAGCAGATCAAAAAGACTGAATCGGAAGCGCAGAGCGCTGCCTCGGAGCGGCGCCGGCTCGATCCGCAAACCCGTGCCCGTATCGAGCACGCCGTGCTGGATATCTTTTCCGAGCGTGAGTTCCACCGCGTCGGGCTGATCGAGATCGCACGCGCCGCCAATGTCTCGTTGCAGACAATCTACAAGTATTACGGGAGCAAGGAAGCCCTACTTTTTTCCAGTCTTGATACCTGGCTGGGGCAGCTGGCGTCGCGGATGATCGATCATCTGCAGGGCATCGAGGACTTCAAGGAACGGTTGCGCAAGGTGTTCTGGGTCAATCTGGACTTCTTCGACCGCAATCCGAAGGTGGCCCAGATCATCATGTCCAGCGTCTACGTGAACACTTGGCGCAAGCAGGAGCACTACCAGAACCCGGTCCTGTTCGGCACCTTCCTCAAGGTATTGGGCGAAGGGCGCTCACGCGGGATTCTCAATGACGAGGTGGAGGAGAAATACCTGCTCGACATCATCATGGGCGTGATGGGCCGCTTGGTGCAGATGCATATTCACCGGGGGCAGAAGGAGCCGCTCACCGGGCAGGCCAACGTGCTGTTCGAGATGCTGTGGCGGGCCATTGCCAAGCCGGTGCCCGCCTGAGCAATGCCTCAGGCGGCCTGTGACAGGGCGGAGCGGTGGTCCGGCCGTTGCAGGCGACCATACTGACGCTCGCCGACCTGGGCGGTCGGCGCGGTGCCCGGGCTGAGCCAGAACGGAACGGTCTCCGAGGACGGCACCACGTTGGGAAAGCGCGGGTCGTGTGGTGAAGGGCCGGCCATCGCTTTCTCCTGGATCATCGACAGGTACTGGTCGACACCGTATTCCAGCGTGTTGCCGTTGAGGATCACCTCGGAGCCGGTTTCGCGTGCGTAGGCGGCGACGCCGCGCACCCGCGAGTGCTCGGGCGCGTAGGCATCCAGGCTGACGCCATTCTCACTGGTCACCAGCACGCCGTCAGGTGTGTGGGCGACGATGGAGTGATTGCCCAGGGTATGGCCGCGGGTTCTCACCAGCGCCAAACCGGCGCCGAGCTGGACATCGTGATCGAGCAGGATGACCCGGTCCGCCGGAATTCCGGCTGTGCCCCCGGGGCAGTACCACTGGGCCTGCCACGGCACCAGCCCCTGGGCCGATTCCCACTCCTCGCGCATCACCAGCAGCCGCGCATTCGGCAGCAGTGCTGGTTGCCCGTGGGCGCCCAGCCAACGGGTGAGGTTCTGGGTGTGCAGGTGGTCGTAGGTGATGTAGTCGACGTCTTCCGGTTGCAGGCCTGCCTCGGCCAGTGCCTGCAGCACGGTCCGGGTCTTGCGCACCATCAGCTGTTCGCCGAGGCCGGCCAGCGGCCCCATGCGGGCGTCGAGTCGGGCGAAGAACGGCGTGGACCGCTGGTGCTCCCAGTCGGACGGCCCGGCCAGCAGGGTCTTGCGGCCCTCGGCGCTGTCGAACTGGATGATGAACACCCGGTTGCAGAGCTGCACGAACGGCGGCAGCCAGGCAAAGCCATTGAGGTAGGCGTACTTGCTGGGGTAGGGCACCCGCACCAGCTCCATGGAGCGGTATCCCCGCACCTGGCCACCGGCCATAAAGTCTCGGCGAAAGCCTTCTGCGGCGGTCCGGATTCGGTCAATGGCGTCCTGCGGGCGCGCGGTGTTCCGGCAGTGATCGAAATACGTCAGTCGGGTGAACATGCCGTCCCTCCAGTCGTTCAGCGGCGGCGTCCGGCGATGCGGGTCCAGCCCTCGCGTTCACCGTCGGGTTCGAAATCCAGGAATGCAGCGTAGGCCGTACGCACCTCTGCGGCCTGGCGTTCCAGCAATCCGGCCAGCACCAGCCGGCCGTGGTCGGCCAGACAGGTGCCGAGTCGTGGCGCCAGCTGGACCAGGGGTCCGGACAGGATGTTGGCAAGCACCCGGTCGTACTGAGTGGGTTGGAAGTCCTGCGGCAAACAGGTCTCGATGCGATCGGCGACCCCATTGGTGGCCGCATTCTGCCGGGTGGCCAATAGCGCCTGCGGGTCGATATCGACGCAGACCGCGTGGCGCGCGCCCAGCAGCAGGGCGGCGATGGCGAGGATGCCGGAACCACAGCCGTAGTCGAGCACGGTGCAACCCTGCAGGGGCTGGCCTTCCAGCCATTCCAGGCACAGGGCGGTGGTGGGATGGGTGCCGGTGCCGAAGGCGAGGCCGGGGTCGAGGGTCATCACCACCGCGTCGGCGGCGTCGATCTGCTGGCGCTTCTCTGCGGGCGTCACCCACAGACGCTGTCCAAAGCGCAGCGGCTGCCAGTGTTCCAGCCAGGCACGTACCCAGTCCTGGTCTTCGACCAGACCACTGCTGACCCGCAGCCGGTCCCCGTCCGGCACCAGCGCGCGCAGGAGCGCGAGGGTGGGCGCGGCATCATGGCCGTCGGGGAACAGCCCCAGCACCACCGTGTTCGGCCACAGCGGGGTTTCGCCCGGCAGCGGTTCCAGTACGGGGTGGTCCTCGCCGTCGAGGTAACTGACCGACAGCGCGCCAGCAGCCATCAGGGTCTCGTCAACGAAGCCGGGGTGTTCGCTTTCGACGCGAAGTTGCAGGAAGGCCAAGGGCGTGGGCTCGGTGAGGTCAGGCGGGCAGGGCGCGGTCGATCAGCGCCACCAGCGGTGCATCGGGGGGCAGGGTGCCGAAGGCGAGGCCGTGATGGCCACCCAGTCGGCTGCGGCAGAAGGCGTCCGTGACGGCATCGTTGCCGGCCCGCGCCAGCAGCGCACCCTGCAGGGTCAGGGCCATGTGTTCGACGATGCGGCGTGAGCGCAACTCGAGGTCGTCGTGGTTCTCAAGGGCGCCCTGCAGATCCTGCATGGCCCGGTCGAGGTCCGGGTGTGCGCCACGGGCGTCCAGAAGCTCGGCGCTCAGCGCCTCGCGGGTCTCGGGGTCGCGCGCCATGGCGCGCAGTACGTCGAGGCACTGGATGTTGCCGCTGCCCTCCCAGATCGAATTCAGCGGGGCCTCGCGGTAGAGGCGGGGCAGCAGGGTCTCTTCCACGTACCCGGCGCCGCCCAGGCATTCCTGGGCCTCGTTGACGGCGGCGGGGGTGCGCTTGCAGATCCAGTACTTGCCGACGGCGGTGGCCAGCCGTGCCATGGCCGCTTCGCCCGGGGTGCGTTCGCTGGCATCGACGGCGCGGGCAACGCGCAGGGTGAGAGCGGTCGCCGCCTCGCTTTCGAGGGCCAGGTCGGCGAGCACATTGCGCATCAGCGGCTGATCCACCAGCGCCTTGCCGAAGGCCCTGCGCTGCCGACAGTGATGAACCGCCTGCGCCAGCGCCTGCCGCATGATTGCGGAGGAGCCGATCATGCAGTCGAGGCGCGTCAGTCGCACCATTTCCAGGATGGTGGCGACACCCCGACCTTCATCGCCCACGCGCTGGGCGTAGGCGCCTTCGAACTCAACCTCGGACGAGGCGTTGCTCCAATT
Organism: uncultured Polycyclovorans sp.; assembly: GCA_936928855.1. GTDB lineage: Bacteria > Pseudomonadota > Gammaproteobacteria > Nevskiales > Nevskiaceae > Polycyclovorans. The sequence continues at coordinate 8,035 of CAKZHZ010000081.1, read as the reverse complement.
GCCCAGCTTGTCCTTGAGGCGCTGGATGCGAATGGCGTTGCGGCTGCCGTCAGGACTGATCTTCGGGGCGAGAAAGCAGGTCATGCCGCCTTCGGCCTGCGCCAGCACCAGCCAGGCGTCGCACATGGGCGCCGAGAAGAACCACTTGTGACCGATCAGGGCGTAGCTGCCGTCGGTTTGGCGCAGGGCCCGCGTGGAGTTGGCGCGAACATCCGAACCGCCCTGCTTCTCGGTCATGCCCATGCCCATGGTGCAGGCGGATTTCTCGGCGGCCGGCAACACCCTCGGGTCGTACTCGGTACCGGTGATCCGGGGCAGCCAGTCGGCGGCCAGATCGGGCTGGTGCTTGAGCGCTGCCACCGCAGCGTAGGTCATGGTCAGCGGGCAGCTGGTCCCCTGCTCGGCCTGGTTGTGCAGGAAGGTGAGACCGGCGCGCACCACGTGCGCCCCCGACTGCGCATGGTTCCAGCCAAACGCATGCACACCGTGCGCCATGCCCAGTGCCATGACCCGGTGGTAGGCGGGATGGAACTCGACTTCGTCCAGGCGGTGGCCGTAGCGATCGAACAGCTTGAGTCGCGGCTTGTGCTCATTGGCTTCGAAGCCCAGGCGCATCATCTCGCCGCCGGTTACCGCGCCGTAGTCCCGCAGGGCGGCCTCACCCCAGGCGCCACCTTCGCGGACGATGGCCTCGCGCAGGGCGAGATCGGTGTCATACAGGTTGACGTCGACGAAGGGCGTCGCCTGATTGTCGACGGTATGCGTCTGAAACTGTTCGGCGAGGGACATGGGCATCATCCGGAGGCAGTCGGGGGCTGCGTGGCCTCGGGCGCCCGGGCGTCCGGCATCAGACGCGGCGCGCGGTCGAAGCGCAGCAGCAGGCCGGGCAAGAATAGCAGGTCAAACAGCACGGCCAAGCCGATCACCATGGCGGTCATCAGCCCCATCGAGGCGTTCACGTCGAAGTTGGACTGGGCCAGGATGAAGAAGCCGAGCGCCAGCGATGCGGTGGTCACCAGCAGCGCCGATCCAACCGTCGAGATGGCATAGCGCACGGCGTCGGACGGACTGTCGCCACGCTCGCGGCGCGCTACCAGATACTTGCTGAAGAAGTGGATGGTGTTGTCCACGACGATGCCCAGGGTGATCGAAAACACCGCAGCCACTGCCAGATTGACGTTGCTGACGGTCAAGCCCCAGATGCCGAAGGCGATCATTGACGGGAACGCGTTCGGCAGCATCGACAGCAGGCCGAATTTCCAGGAGCGAAGTGCGATCACCAGTGTCAGGGAGATCAGCAGCAGGGCGATCAGCGAGCCCTTGATCATGCTGTTGATGTTGTTCTGACCGATGTGCGCGAACATCAGCGACAGGCCGGTGCCGGGTGTCTGCAGCGCCGGGGCGTTCTCGGAGAGCCAGGCCTGGGCGCGGTCCTCGATGGCGATGATCTGCTTGGCCTTGACGTTGGCGATCTGCGCGACCACCTTGGTCGCCGACTTGTCGAAGGTGAGCTGCGTGGCGAGGTCGAGGCCCTGCGGCAGCGACAGTTCGTAAAGCAGGATGTACTGCGCCGCCAGGTCGCGCTGGTCCGGCAGTCGGTACCACGCCGGATCGCCGCCGTGCATGTTCTGACTCAGTCGTTTGAGCACGTCGGTAAAGCTGGAGACATGCGTGATTTCCGGCTGTGCCCGCAGCCAGGTGACAAAGCGCTCGACATCGTGGAGGTAGTCCGGGTCGTAGATGCCGCCGGGTTCGCCGGATGGCAGCGAATACGCAATGGAGTCGATGCCGGTCAGTTCCTCCTGTACGAAATCGAAGGCTTGGCGCACCGGCAGTTCGGGATGGAAGTACTCGACGGTGTCGTCGTTGAGATCGTTGCGGGGCACAAAGGCCAGCATCAGCACGCCCAGCCCGAGGGCGCCATAGAAGTACCGGGTCTGATGACGCAGGATGTGGTTGGCCAGGGTCGACAGCGACAGGGTTGACGTGGCGGCGTCCCCCGTCACTTTCACCCGTAGTGGCAGGCTGAGCATCAGCGCCGGCACCATCGTCAGGGTCATCACCATCACCCCGATGACGCCCAGACCCACCATCGTGCCCAGCTCGCGGAACAGCGGCGAGTCGCTCGCGTTGAGCGAGAAGAAGCCGATCGCGGTAGTGACGGTGGTGAGGAACACCGGCATCAGGTTGATGCGCAGGGCATGGGCCATGGCATCGGGCTTGGACATCCCCTGCCGCAGGTCGCGCAGGTAGTGCACCAGGATGTGGACGCAATCCGACACGCCCAAGGTGAGAATGATGATCGGGCCCGAGATATTGACCTGATTGAGTTGGTAGCCCAGCCAGCCGGCGACGCCCACGGTGATGAGAATGCCGGCGACCACCACCAGGGTGGTGACCAGGGTGGCCGTTGCCGACCGCAGGAAGGCGCCGAGCAACACGATTACCGCCACGAACATGAGCGGCACCAGGGATGCGGCATCCCGTTCGGCGCTCTCGTTGAAGGCATGGTTGACCACCACCTGCCCCATGAGGTGAATCGTGAGTTCGGGATAGGCAGCCTGATATTCCGCCAGAAGCGCACGCGCCGCCGCCATGATCTCGGCGTTGGCCGGGGTGATCTCCCGGCTGTCCTGCGGCAATTCGATACGGACGTTGACGCTCGCCACCTCGGCGTCGTCCGCCAGCAGCATGCCGATCAGGGCCGGTTCGTCGAGCGCAATGTCCTGCAGTGCGGCGGCGCGCTCGGGTGTCAGCAGCGTGGGGTCGGGCACCAGGTCGTTGACGATCAGGTCGTCACCTTCGGCGCGCGTGTACTGGAAGTTGGTGATGGAGTCGACCCGGATCGCCCGCGGCAGGGTCCACCCGTCTGCGGTCAGGGCGTGGAGCGCGCTCAGCGTGCGGGGGGTGAAGACGGTCTGTCCGGTCGGCGCGCCGACCACGAAGGCGACGTTGTCGGCCTTGGTGTAGGCATCCTCCATGGCTTCATGCGCAATCAGCTGGGGGTCTTCAGCGTCAAAAAAGACCTTGTAGCTGGCTTCGAACCAGAGCTGGCGGGCGCCGACGGCGAGCGCCAGCAAGAGGCCGATGCCGAGCGCCAGTACTTTCCAGCGGTGATCGACCAATCCGCGTGCGAGACGTGCTTCCATGCGATTCCCCTGTGATGAGCGCAGCGAACATACCGGAGGGTATGTTGAATTGCCAGGGCCTCCGCGACACCTATACTGCGGCGGTCTGACGCTTGCCCCTTGCCATGTCGCCGTCTCCCTCCCGCCCCGCCGCGTTGTCCGCACACCCGCCGGGTCTGGTGGTGTGCTTTCTCACCGAGATGTGGGAGCGCTTCTCGTTCTACGGCATGAAGGCGCTGCTGTTCTTCTACATCACCAAGCATCACCTTTTCTCCGACGACGAGGCGTATCTGCTGCTCGGCACCTACGGCGGGCTGGCCTACGCCCTGCCGGTGCTCGGTGGCCTGGCGGCCGACCGATGGCTGGGCAGCCGCCTGGCGGTGATCCTGGGCGGCGTGCTGCTGTGCGCCGGCCACTTCGCGATGGCCTGGGAAGGGGTGCCGGCGACCCTCATCGACGGTGTGCGCCAGCAGGACACCGGGGCACTGCAGGTGTTCTATCTCGCGCTGGCGCTGATCATCACCGGCGTCGGGCTGCTCAAACCCAACATTTCGACGCTGGTGGGGGCGCTGTATGCGCAGGACGATCCTCGCCGCGATGCCGGGTTCACCTGGTTCTACATGGGCATCAATCTCGGGGCATTTGCCGCTGCGCTGCTGTGCGGCTGGCTGGGGGAGACCTGGGGCTGGCGCTGGGGTTTCGGGTTGGCCGGTGTGGGCATGGCGGTCGGACTCGTCTGCTTTGTCGGCGGGCGCCGGCACTTTGGCGACCTCGGGCTTCCGCCGGTGCCGTTGACGGGCGTGAGCAGGGGGCTTGCGGTGATCGTGCCGCTGGCCGTTGCCTTGCTGGTCTGGCCGCTGATGCAGGCGCACCTGCAGGTGTTGGATGCGGTATCGCTGACGGCGACCGAAGCGGTTGCCCTGCTGGCGGCGGCGATACTGCTGCTGTGGTGGGGGCGCTTCGTGCTGCGGCATTGCGATGGCCCGGAGCGCGCCCGAATGATCCGTTTGATGGTGCTGATCGCCTTCAGCACGGTGTTCTGGGGTTTGTACGAACAGAGCTATGGAAGCTGGAACGCATTTGTCGACCGTGTGGTCGACCGCCAGGCCCTGGGGGTGGATTGGCGGGCCAGCCAGCTCACGGCGCTGGGCGCCTTCTTCATCTTTCTGATGGCACCGCTGTTCGCACGGTTGTGGCCGGCGTTGGCGCAACGCGGCTGCCATCCCGGCGATCTGCGACTGTTCGCGCTGGCCCTGGCCTGTGCCGGTCTGGCCATGGGAGTGCTTGCCCTGGGGGCGCGGTGGCCGTTATCGGACGGTCGGGTCAGCGTCTGGGGACTGGTGCTTGCCTACGGCGTGCTGACCACCGGTGAAATGCTGCTGTCGCCCATCGGCCTGTCTGCCGTGACGCGGCTGTCGGTGCCGCGGGTGGCGGGGCTGATGATGGGCGTGTGGTTTCTGGCGTCGGCCTTCGGCGAAATGATGGCAGGCCGACTGGGCACGCTGGCGTCGATGCCGGCGGGTCCGCCCTTGGATCTTGCCTCCCAACGTGCTCACTATGCCGATGTGTTCACCGGTTTCATGGCGCTGGGGCTGATCAGCGCTCTGGTGCTCTGGATCATTGCGCTCGCGCTGGGCCCGCGAGGACGCGACGCCCAGCCAGTAACGCCGTCATCAATGCCAGGAGGCTGAGGCCGCTGCCGCCGCCGCCGCCATCGGCCAGGGGTGGCAAGCCATCGCCGCTGCCGCCCGTGGCGCTGGACAGGCGGGCGGTGCCACCGTTGACCGGATCGAGATTGTTGGCAATGGCCGTGCTGGTGCTGAAGGCCCGCTCCAGGCGGCCGAAGAAGTCGTCACCATTCGGGTTCTGGCAGCTCGCGGTGCCGCCCGACAGCACGCCGACCAGCGCGCCGCTTTCGTTGAACAAGCCGCCACCCGAGGAACCCTGCTGGGTGGTGCCCTGCTGCCAGTTCACTACCCAGGCGTCCACATCGAAGCCGCTGAGCAGGCCGCTGCTGACCGAGACATTCTCCCGTGTCCGCGCCGGGGTGACATAGAGGCTGATCTTCCTGACATCGCCATCCGGATGATGAAGCGCTGCGCCCTGTTGCGGGATGGCTTCCGAAGGCGGGCGGGCGTTCCAGGCGGCATATCGGGCGCCGAATGCAGGGGGAATGGTGCTGGTCAGCTCGATCAGGGTGGTGTCGGCCTCGGTGGACACGCCCAGGCGGCGTGCACCCTCGACGATATCGTTGAGGCTTGCCGTGCCGCTGTCGCATCCGCTGCGCGCGTAGTTGAACAGGGCCGTGACCGAGCGGGCGTTGTTGGTGGTGATGCCGCAGTGATTGGCGGTCAGGATGAGGGGGCGTCGGTCGTGTGCCGTGTTGTCCATCAATGTGCCGCTGCAGAGCGCACTGTTGGCAATGGTCAGCCGCACGGTGGCGCGCGCCTGAACGGTCCAGTCATTGCCTTGCGGGCAGGCGGCGTCGATGTTGCAGGGGTCGGCGGCCTTGGCAGAGACGGTCTCGGTGTCCTGAAAGGCGTGATTGACGGCGACCACCTCAAGCTGCGCGCTCGACATGTGGTTGACCGGCACGCGAAGTTCCAGCACGCCCCACTCGCCGGGCAGGAAGGGGGACCACCACAGACCGTCGGTGTGGTTGGGGTAGCGGTGAGTCACGCTGCCATCCGGCGCGTGCCAGCCCAGGCGGCTGCCTTCCGGTAGGGCGATGGCCTCCAATTGCAATGCCAGTTGGGCGGCGCCGGCCGAGAACACGCGCAGGCGCCAGACGGCCATATCGCCCTCCTGGCTCCAGCGGCCGTCTGCGATCGTCCGGGTAACGTGCTGGGGAACGGCAAACACGCGGGGGTTGTCGCTGGCGCGGGTTATGGCGGCCTGGATTGCGGCGGTGTCGGTGGTCAGCATCGGTACGCCGTCCAGATCGACGATGGGCATCGCTTGCGCGAATCCCCCGAACCAGAGACCGGCCGAGACCACCACAGCGCGCATCAACTTCATGACAGATTCCTTACTGCTGACGACGGGCGTCGCGTCAACCTGGAGCCTGCCCGGAAACAGGCTGAAGATCAAAAAGTGACTGCCCGTTCACCTGTAGGGCAGCCCCGGCCATGGCGTCCTGCAGCACCAGCAGCAGGCGGTGGTGCGGGCCGTCCTCGCAGGCATCCACCACTTCGCCCGCAGTACCACCATCCGCCAGATGAACAGGATCACCCGGGGAGGCGACGGCGGTGCAACTGGCCCGATAGGCGGAACGTTTGGCCTGCCCAAGGTAGTGCAGGCGGGCGATCACTTCCTGTCCGGTGTAGCAGCCCTTGGTGAAGCTGATTCCGCCCAGGCGGTCGAGTCCCGCCATCTGCGGGATGAAATGGTCGCGGGTGGCGGGGTAGACCGTCGCCACGCCGGCTTCGATGTCGGCCCGCTGCCAGGCCGTGGCAAGGCTGTCGGCCCGGCGCACCGGCAGGGCCGCGATAAGCGAGGGGTCGCCGAGCAGGAGGAACCGCGGGGTGTCACCGGGGCGTCGCGCGATCCGCAGCCCGGCCACCTCGGTGACGGCAAACGGCGCTGCGGGAATCGGCCAGCCGCGACCCCCCAGCCAGTCGAGGGCCTGAGCGCCCATCAGTGCGCGAACGTGAGGGGCGCTGTCCAGCGTGTCGATGCGGACGTCGGAGCGCAAGACGAACAGGCGCAACCGGTCGGCGGTGGTCTTTACCATGTCGCGGTGGAGGCCCAGCCAGTAGCCCGGAGGCTGTTGCCAGAGGTCCAGCGTGGCGAGCATTCGGCCCTTGGGGCTGTTGAGCGCGGTGTACAGGCTCTGCGTTGCGGTGATGGTGGCAACGTCGCCGCAGAGTTGCCCTTGCAGCAGTGTGGCCGCATCGCTACCGGCGACGGTGATCAGGCCGAGGTCGGGAAGGGGGGCGAGGTAGAGGTCTTCCATACGTTTGATTGCCAGTGCTTTGGGAGATTTGTCACACTATGCGGGCTGTGAGCACCGATTCTGACATCCCACCCCGCACGCCCGACACTGCGAATCCGCAGGACGTGGCGCCCGGGTCGATCCCGCTGTCCGCGTTGCCGCGGCGGGAAACGCCCGCCGTACCGGAAATCGGAGGGCGCCAGAATGGCCTCGATCCGACCCGGTATGGGGACTGGGAAAAGAACGGCCGCTGCATCGACTTTTAAGCGAGCAGCCGGTTCGCGCCGCTGCCGTCATCCTTTCACGTCCCTCCGGGAGCCGGAATGAGCGCCTCCAAACCGCAAGTGCCTGCGCGGCCACTGTCCCCCTTCATGCTGGGGCAGTACTACCGATTTCAGTTGACCTCGGTGCTGTCCTTTGTCCACCGCATCACGGGCATCGGACTGTCGCTGGGGACCCTGCTGGTCGCCGCCTGGTTGATCACCCTCGCCAGTGGCCCCGAGTTGTATGGGGCTTTCCAGCTGCATCTGACGGCCTGGTATGGCCAGACGTTGCTGTTCTGCTGGACCTGGGCGCTGATGTACCACCTGTGCAACGGCATCCGCCATCTGGTGTGGGATGCCGGCCACGCGCTGGAAATGGACGCCGCCTACCGCAGCGGTTACATCGCGGTCGCCGCGTCTTTCGTCATCACGGCCGCGATCTGGGTCGCGGCCTACCTTGTTTGAGGGCAGATCCATGAGCTTACGTTCGCCATTGTCACGCGCAAAGGGTCTGGGTTCGGCCAAGTCGGGGGTCCATCATTTCTGGATGCAGCGGGTGTCTGCCGTTGCGCTGGTGCCGCTCAGCCTGTGGTTCGTGTTTTCGGTTGCCCGGCTGGCCGGCGGCGACTACGCCGCGGTCGAGCACTGGGTGTCGGCGCCCAGCGTGGCCGTGGTGCTGATCCTGTTTCTGGGTGCAACGCTGTATCACT
>CAKZHZ010000080.1 GCA_936928855.1 uncultured Polycyclovorans sp. | reverse complement strand
CCGGCCACCACCTTCGCCCACTTGGACGCCACCGTGGTGCTGTCGCGCGACATCGCCGCCCTGGGGATCTACCCCGCCGTGGACCCGCTGGACTCGACCAGCCGTCAGCTCGATCCCAACGTGATTGGTGATGAGCACTACCAGGTGGCCCGTGACGTGCAGGGCGTGCTGCAGCGCTACAAGGAACTGAAGGACATCATCGCCATCCTCGGGATGGATGAACTGTCCGAGGAAGACAAGCAGGTCGTCGCCCGTGCGCGCAAGATCCAGCGCTTCCTGTCGCAGCCGTTCCATGTTGCCGAAGTGTTCACCGGCGCGCCCGGCAAGTACGTTTCGCTGAAGGAAACCATTCGTGGTTTCCGCGGCATCGTCGATGGTGAATACGACCACCTGCCGGAGCAGGCGTTCTACATGGTCGGTTCCATTGATGAGGCCGTGGAAAAAGCCCAGAAGATGTGAGGACCCCAATGTCCGAACTGCAGATTGAAATCGTCTCCGCCGAAGGCCACATCCATGCCGGCACCGCCGCCATGGTGTTCGCCCCGGCCGAGATGGGCGAAGTGGGGATCACCCCGGGCCACGCGCCGCTGCTGACCCGGCTCAAGCCGGGTGCGGTGCGGGTGAAGCTGGCCGGTGGCGAAGAGTTGCCGTTCTTCGTCGGGGGGGGCTTGCTGGAGGTTCAGCCCAAGCTGGTGACAGTGATGGCCGATACCGCGTTGCGGGCCAAGGATGCCGATGAAGCCGCCGCCGCCGCCGCCAAACAGGCCGCGGAGGATGCGCTTTCCAACGCTGCGAGCGACATGGATGTGGCGCGAGCGCAGGCGGAACTGGTCGAGGCTGCGGCGCGACTGCAGTTCGTGCAGAACCTCAAGAAAGCGTCCCGCTGAGTGTGTTCCAAAGTTGAAAAGGCCGGGCTTGCCCGGCCTTTTTCGTTTCCATGATCCTGCGGGCCCCGTACACTTTCGCTCCATGACCGACGTCGCGCCGCTCCACCTCGTCATCCTGGCTGCAGGCCAGGGGACACGTATGAAATCCGACCGCCCCAAGGTGCTGCATCCGGTAGGGGGCACCCCCATGCTCGGACATGTGCTGAATGCGGCCGAGGCCATTGGCGCTGCCGGCCTGCATGTGGTGCATGGTCATGGCGGCGAGGCAGTTCGTCACTGGGCGCAAACCCGAGCCGGCGGAGCCGCGCGGCTGCACTGGGTGCACCAGCGCGAGCAGCTTGGCACCGGACACGCCGTGCGCGAGGCGACTCCCGGCATTCCCGATGATGCGGTGGTACTGGTGGCGTACGGGGATGTCCCCTTGATTCGTGTCGAGACCTTGCAGGCGCTTGCCAGCGCTGCGCGATCGGGGCTTGCCGTGGTGACGGTCGAGGTGCCGAATCCGCATGGTTACGGCCGTATCGTCCGGGACGCGCAGGGGGCGGTCCGCGCCATCGTCGAGGAAGGGGATGCCGACCCGGCACAGCGCGCCATCCGGGAAATCAATACCGGCCTGATGGGCGCGCCTGCGAAGTGGTTCAAGCCCTGGCTGGCCCGGATCGACAACGCCAACAGGAAGGGGGAGTACTACCTCACGGATGTGGTCGGCTTTGCAGTCGCCGACGGGCAGTCCGTAGCGGCGGTGACGGCTACCGACCCCGACGAAGTGGAGGGGGTCAATGATCGGTTGCAACTGGCGCGAGCAGAGCGCGTCTACCAGCGCCGTCAGGCCGAGCGCCTGATGCGGGAAGGCCTGTCGCTCGCCGACCCCAGTCGGTTTGAGCTGCGTGGTGACCTTCAGGTCGGGCGTGACGTGGAGGTCGACATCGGCTGTATTGTCGAAGGCGAGGTGCGGTTGGCGGACGGGGTCAAGATTGGTGCCTACTGTCTGCTGAAGAATGTCAGTCTGGGGGCAGGGGCTGTGGTTGAGGCCCATTCCATACTGGAAGGCGTGGTTGCCGGTGCGGGCGTCCATATTGGCCCGTTCGCGCGGTTGCGTCCCGGCACGCGCCTGTCGGATCAGGCCCGTATCGGCAACTTCGTCGAGACCAAAAAGACCGATGTGGGACCTGGCAGCAAGATCAACCACCTCAGCTACGTTGGCGACAGCCAGCTGGGCGCGGGCGTGAATGTCGGCGCCGGCACCATCACCTGCAACTACGACGGTGTAAACAAGCACCAGACGGTGATCGGCGACGGGGCCTTCATCGGCTCCAACAGCGCCCTGGTGGCGCCCGTGACCATCGGCAGCGGCGCCACTATCGGGGCCGGCTCTGTGATCACCAAGGATGCGCCGGAAGGTCAGCTTACTGTGGCGCGGGGCAAGCAGCTCAGTCTGCCGGCCTGGCAGCGCCCCACCAAGAAGCCCTGACATGGCAACCGGCTGGATGCAGTCCGCCTTTCAGGGGTTCAGTGGCCTCGCGGACGCCCCCCTGTTCTCGCTCGGCGATGCCCCGGTTACGCCTGGACGGTTGCTGCTGGGATTGGTGCTGTTGTTCAGTGCAGCCTGGGTGGCAGCGCAGGTCGAACGTGGTCTGCAGCGTGTCGCGGCGCGTCGGCCTGGCCTGAACCGGTCCACCTTCTACACCCTGTCGCGGATCACCCGTTATCTGCTGTGGATCGTCGGCACCTTGCTGGCGCTCCATATCATCGGTGTCGACCTGTCGGCCATCGCACTGCTGACCGGGGCCATCGGCATCGGTATCGGACTGGGCATGCAGGGTCTGTTCAACAACCTGATCGGCGGCCTGTTCCTGCTTGGCGAAAAGGCACTGCGAATCGGCGATGTCGTGACGCTGGAATCGGGAGTTGCCGGCACCCTGCGCGAAATCGGCCTGCGGCACACCCGTATTCAGACCGTCGACGGGGGCGAAGTGATGGTGCCCAACAGTGAGCTGGTGCTGCGGCAGGTGACGCACTGGACGCTGCAGACCGCCCGGCGCCGCTTGCACGTGCCGTTCCGCGTGGCGCCAGACGTCGATCGCGAACAACTGCGCCTTGCCGTGCTGGCCGCGGCCAGCCGGGTGGCGGTAACCGTACCGGACCCCCGGCTGGCGCCCGAGTGTTGGCTGACCGAGCTGCACAGTGACTACTTGGCCTGTGAACTGGTTGTCTGGATCGGGCGCAGTGGCATCGAGCGGCCGTCTGCAGCCCATGCGGCTTATCTGGCGGCCCTCGCCGATGCCCTCGATGAATTCCATCTGGCCCGCCCCCCGCCCGGCCACCGCCTGCAATTGCCCCAGCAGCCGCTGTCGGTGAAGCTGCTTCCTCCCACCTCATCCGGATAAATCGCCATGTGCGGCATCGTCGGCGCCATCGCTCAACGCAATGTCAGTCCCATTCTGGTGGAGGGCCTGCGACGGCTCGAATACCGCGGCTATGACTCGGCAGGCGTGGCGCTGGTGGTCGATGGTGCCATCGCCCGTCGCCGTGCCGTGGGCAAGGTTGCGGCGCTGGCGGCCACGCTGGACCAGGCGCCGCTCGACAGCGCGCTCGGGATCGCGCACACCCGTTGGGCCACGCACGGGGTTCCCGCGGAGCGCAATTCTCACCCGCACACGTCGCGGACGGTGGCGGTGGTCCACAACGGCATCATCGAGAACCATGAGGCCCTGCGCGAGGAACTGCGGACTGCCGGATTCGACTTCCAGTCGGAGACCGATACCGAGGTGGTGGCGCACCTGCTGCAGCAGCGCGTGGATTCGGGTGACAGCCTGCGCGAGGCCCTGCGTACCGTCCTTCCGAGGTTGCAGGGCGCCTACGCGCTTGCCGTGGTCGACAGCGGCAGTCCGGGGCGGCTGCTGTTGGCGCGCAAAGGCAGCCCGCTGGTGATCGGCGTCGGCATCGGCGAGCATTTTGCCGCCAGTGACGCCCTGGCCCTGCTGCCGGTCACCAACCGTTTCGTGTATCTCGAAGAGGGGGATCTCGCCGAGCTGCGGACGGATGGCTTCGAGGTATTCGACGCGGCCGGGCGATCTCAGAGCCGACCCGTGCGAACCTCCACACTGTCACCAGATGCGGTCGACAAGGGGCCCTACCGCCACTTCATGACCAAGGAGATCTTCGAGCAGCCGGTAGCGTTGGCGCAGACCCTGCAGGGCCGCATTGCCGGTGGGCGCGTGCTGGAGGCCTGTCTGGGGCCGCAGGCTGACAGCCTGCTGGCCCGCGTCAAGCATGTGCATATTGTTGCCTGCGGCACCTCGGCGCATGCCGGCATGGTGGCCCGCTACTGGTTCGAGCAGATCGCCGGCATGCCCTGCCAGGTCGAACTGGCCAGCGAGTTCCGCTACCGCGCGCCGGTGATCGCCGCCGACACCCTGTTCATCACCATTTCCCAGAGTGGTGAAACCGCCGACACGCTGGAAGCGCTGCGACATGCGCGGCAGAGCGCCAACGTGGCGGCCGCCCTGGTGATCTGCAACGCACCTGAATCATCGCTGGTGCGCGAGTCCGATATCGCCCTGATGACCCACGCGGGCCCTGAGCGCAGTGTGGCCTCCACCAAGGCCTTCACCACCCAGCTGATGGCGCTGGCGCTGGTGATGTTGCTGTTGGCACGACGCAATGGTGGCATCGACGCGGCGCGCGAAGCGCAGTTGGTCGCCCAGCTCGAGGCCACCCCGCGGTTGGTGGAGCAAGTGCTGGCGCAGGACGACCGCATCCGTGTGATCGCCGAAACACTGCTGGCCAAGCAGCATGCCCTGTTTCTCGGGCGTGGGCCGATGTGGCCGGTGGCCATGGAAGGTGCGCTCAAGCTCAAGGAAATCAGTTATGTCCACGCCGAGGCCTATGCTGCTGGCGAACTCAAGCATGGACCGTTGGCATTGGTGGACGAGGACATGCCGGTGATCGCAGTGGCTCCCCGCGGTGACCTGCTCGACAAGGTGAAGTCCAACCTGCAGGAAGTACGTGCCCGCGGTGGCGCGCTGTTGGTTCTGGCTGACGCCGAGGCTGGTTTCCGCGATGAACCGGGTGTCACTGTGGTGGGGATGCCGCATGGGGCCGAGCTGACCGATCCCATCGTCTACACGGTGCCGCTGCAGCTTCTGGCCTATCACGTGGCGGTCCTGAAGGGCACGGATGTGGACCAGCCGCGCAACCTGGCCAAGAGCGTGACGGTGGAGTAGGTGCCGGGGCCGGTGACGGTACGACCATAACCAAAGATAGGGGCCGGTACGGAGATCGGGTTTGATACTCCTGCGACGCTTAGCAGGAGACCCAAAATGGCAGACGATCTGAGCCACCCGATGGACGACTTTCCCGTCCGCCCGTTGCAGTTCGAGGTGTCCAAGCTGGACGCGTCCAGCCGTCTCTGGAGCCGCACCTGTCCGGAGTTCTCGATGTTCGTGAACGCACTGGGCATTCATGTTCCGTACTTCGAACGCTATCTGGTGCGGACCATGACCCGGGCCAAGGCGGTGATCGAGTCGCCGTCCCTGCGGCGCGACATGGTGGCCATCAGCGGCCAGGAGGCCCACCACGCCAAGAACTTCATTGCCTACAACCAGTACCTGGCGACCCAGTATCCGAGGGTCGCAGCGTTTGAGGCAGAGGCCCGCACCTATTTTTCGGATCGCGCCAAGCGGGATTCGCTCAAGCAGATGGTGGCTTTCTCGGCGGGGTACGAAACCTTCACATTTCTCGGCGGCATGATCGTGCTCGACAACCATGCCCGCTGGTTCGAGGACGCCGACCCCACGGTCAAGGCCCTCTGGGTCTGGCATCAGGTCGAGGAGGTGGAGCACGGGGCAGTGGCGTTCGAGGTCTATCAGCACCTGTACGGCCGGCAGGAGCTGTATCGCAAGTGGAACGTACTCACGGCGCTGCTGCATATTGCCAAGGAGACCCTCAGGGCCTACGTGCACATGGCCAAGGTCGAGGGCTGGTTCCGCAATCCCTTTCGTGGCCTCTGGAAAACCGGTTTCTGTGTCTTGATGCTGTGCCGATTTGTGCGGGCGGCGCTACCGGTCTTCAGTCGGTCCTATCACCCGCGGCGTCACCCGTTCGTGACGCAGCGGCAAAACCCCATTCAGATCGCCTGGCGCCGTTACGAACGCAAGGGCGGCGATGTGCTGGAGATCGACCGGCACAAGATGCAGGAGATCATGGGCATTCAACCCGAGGCCTGAGTTGCGACGCCCCCGGATGCCAGTGGGCGGCGTCGCCAGGCTTGCCAGCAGAACCACGGTTGGCTGCGCTTGGCGCCTTGCCCCCTGAAATCCGGTGGCATCACAGCGATGACCATAGCGGTAACCGGCCCTAGCGTCCTGTCCCAGAAATTCCTTGATGAAATCGCGCCAGGATTTTTCGCGTCTGGCAAGGCGCGACGACGAGTCATAGTCGAACTATGGCGAGGAGGAGCAACGCGGCCAGGCGCGAAAAAGACCCGCGAGCTCGCATGC
>CAKZHZ010000079.1 GCA_936928855.1 uncultured Polycyclovorans sp. | reverse complement strand
ACGTGCTGATCGTCGGTGGCGGGCCGGCCGGCGCCGCGGCTGCCATCTATGCGGCCCGCAAGGGGATTCGTACCGGCGTGGTGGCCGAGCGTTTCGGCGGCCAGGTGGCCGACACCCTGGGCATCGAGAACTTCATCTCGGTGAAGGAAACCGAAGGGCCGAAGCTGGTGGCGGCGCTGGAAGAACACGTGCGCCAGTACGACGTGGATGTCATGAAGCTCCAGCGCGCGGCCGCGCTGACGTCGGGCGCCGAAGGCCTGGAACTGACGCTGGAGAGTGGCGCCACCCTGAAGGCGAAGTCGCTGGTGATCGCCACCGGCGCCCGCTGGCGGCAGATGAACGTGCCCGGCGAGGACGAGTACCGCAACAAGGGCGTGGCCTACTGCCCGCACTGCGACGGCCCGCTGTTCAAGGGCAAGCGGGTGGCGGTGATCGGTGGCGGCAACTCCGGCGTCGAGGCGGCGATCGACCTCGCCGGCATCGTCAGCCATGTCACGCTCATCGAGTTCGACCACCAGCTGCGTGCCGACGCGGTGTTGCAGCGCAAGCTCAACAGCCTGCCCAACGTGACCGTCATTACCGCTGCACAGACCACTGAAGTGCTGGGCGATGGTCAGCGCGTCAACGGCTTGCAGTACACCGATCGCAAGAGCGGGGACAGTCACCAGGTGGCGCTGGAAGGCATCTTCGTGCAGATCGGACTGCTGCCGAACAGCGACTGGCTGAAAGGCACGGTGGAGCTGAGTTCGCGGGGCGAGGTGGTGGTCGATGCCCGCGGGCAGACCTCGATCCCGGGCGTGTTTGCGGCCGGGGATGTCACCACCGCGCCCTACAAGCAGATCATCATCGCCATGGGCGAGGGTTCCAAGGCGGCACTCAGCGCCTTCGATCACCTGATCCGCCAGGCGGCGCCGGAGCCCGCCCGCAAGGCGGCCTGATCCCGGGGCTGCGCATTCGTCGGCCGGTGCCCGCCTTTGAGGGCGCCGGCCTGACGCATGCGGCGGCAGCTCGGTCATTCTGCGGCCACGGAGCATGTGCTTCGCGCGCAGGGAAATTGACCCATGGGCTGTGCCGCTGCCATTCGGCTGGAAACCGATGTCGAGGACGCGCTTGCAGGCGGGCGCATGCGGCTGCCCTCATTGCCGGACCTGGCCCTGCAGGTCAACGAACTCACCCAGAGCGAACGCGGTACCGCCGCCCAGGTGGCGGCGGCGATCGGACGCGACCCGGCGCTGGCGGCACGGCTGATCCAGGCGGCCAACAGCGCGGCCGCCGGCAGCCGCGTGCGGGTGCAGAGCCTGCCGGCTGCCATCACCCGCCTTGGGCTTCAATACACCCGCGCGCTGGTCAACCGCCTGGTGGTGGAGCAGATGTTCTTCACCCGGCAGCCCGCGCTGGCCGAGCTCATGCGTCAGACCTGGGCGCGCAGCCTGGAAGTGGCGGCGCTCAGTGAGGCGCTGGCGGCGCACCGCACCCCGCTCCGTCCCGAGGTGGCCATGCTGGCCGGACTGATGTTCCGCATCGGCATGCTGCCGCTGATCCGGCAGATCGAGGCCAATCCGGATGCGGCAGGTCCGCGTCAGGGGTGGCTGCCGCTGCTGGAGCGTCTGCAGCCGCGCATCGGTGCCCAGTTGCTGCGGCACTGGGGTTTCTCCCCGCAGCTGCAGGAAGTGCCGCTGGCCTCCGAGAATCCGCGACGGGACACCCGGGGCCCCGCCGACTACACCGACCTGGTGATCGTTGCGCGCTTGCAGTTCGAGGCCTATTCGCCCGCGGCGCTGCCGGCCATCCAGGCGGACCTCGACTGGCTTCCCGCGATGAACAAGTTGGGCCTTGGCGCCGAACGTCCGGCGCTGACGCTGCCCCGGGTCGAAGCCGGATATGCGCAGTCGATGGCACGGCTTGGTGCCTGATCGTCGCAGGCGCCGGTTCCGGAACCGCTGCGCCCACAGCGCGTCTGCGGCACACTGACGGCATTCGAGCGGCATGCGACCCACGGTCGCATCGCGAGCCATTGTGTGCCGGCTCCCATGCAGGGCCGGCCAGACGGGTGAGGAGTGAATCTGATGCGCGATCCTGTGTCCCGCTGCCTGTGCAGCGCGTTGAAGCTGGGCGTCGTCCTGACGCTCGCCGCCTGTGGTGGCTCGCCGTTGTCGGCGCCTGCCGGGGAGGGTGTCGGGTCGGCCCCGGGTCCTGGCACCCCGGCGGACCGCGTGCCGCTGTCGTCATGGGACCCGCTGCCACCGGCGCCCACGCCAAGCCTGGAGGTGATGCTGGCCCGCGAGCAGATTCTGGGTCCGAATGCCATCGAGCCCGGCAAGGTGAAGCTCTGGTGGGTGGGCGTTTCCAGTTTCGTGGCGACGGGCGGCGGCCATCTGTGGCTGTTCGATGCCTGGGAGCCCATCGGTCTGCAGAAGGACTACGTGCCCATCGGGCGCGATGAGTTGGCGGCGCTAGCGCCGGAAGCCATCTTCATCGGGCACGGGCATTTCGATCATGCCGCCGACGCCGGCTTCATCGCCGGCCGCAGCGGCGCCGTGGTGGTGGGCTCCGACACCATCT
The DNA here is from genome assembly GCA_936928855.1 of uncultured Polycyclovorans sp. GTDB lineage: Bacteria > Pseudomonadota > Gammaproteobacteria > Nevskiales > Nevskiaceae > Polycyclovorans. Next base: position 5,708 of record CAKZHZ010000079.1, on the reverse strand, counting down.
GCGACACCGCCAAGGCGGATGCCGCACGCGACGGCAACGCCGCCAACTTCACCTGCCTGATCACCGGCACCGAAGACACGCCGCCGCCCGGCACGGTGCAGATGGTGAAGCTGTGGCAGGATCTGCCGCCGGTAGCCGTGCTTCAGCACATCCACAGTGCACTGGCGCCGCAGACCTTCGAGCTGGGTGACACCCCGTTCATCCACGTCCCCAACCTGCTGCCGTTTCTCGGGTATCTCAACAGCGACCCACAGGAGCTGCTGCGATTCCTGACCACCCTGCGTGACGGCCAGGGCGGCACCTGGGCCTATCACCTGCGGTTTGGCGATTTCAGCCTGTTCTGGCACGACTCCACCGGGCCGATCACCGACGCCGAGCCGGGCGGCCCCGAAGTGCGCGCTGCCTTGAATGCGCTGCCCGAGTGCGTGGACGTGCAGGTCGGGGCCATTGTCGGCTTCGACCAACCGCTGTCCGGGCTGCGCGATCCGCGCCTGTATGTGGAGCACGCGCACCCGCGGCTGTTCCTGCCGACCCATCACGACGCCTGGGCACCGGTGATCGGCGGCGGCGCGGCGGCCTACGAGGCCGAATGGCGGGCCGAGATGGCCGCGCTGCCGCATCCGCCGGTGCTCGATTATCTGCACGATCCGGTGGATTACCTGAAGCCCCGTGTCTACGACATCGCGGACCCGATCTGGGCGCAGCCGATGCCCGGTTCCGCCTGTGCGCCTGCGTCCTGATGGCGCATGGCCTGCACGGCAATGGTGCCGTGCACCGGGCCTGCGCCATGACGGTACGCGCCGCTGCGGCGCCCTCCAAGACGGCTAAGTTGTTGAAGCATTGACAATTCCGCCCAGGTGACCGGCCGCGGCGAGCCGCTGGCACGGGCCTTGCTGCACACCATCTTGTACACAAGTTGGTGCGCAAGACGTGGCAGACGCCTGGACAATCGCTGAATGGACCGCCGCCTATCGAGGCGGGCTGTCGCCGCTGACGGCGATGACGACGCTGGCCGCACGCTGTGTCGCCAGTGAGCCGGACTGGATCCTCTGTTTTGATGCCGCCGCGCTGCAGGCGCAGGCGCAGGCGCTGCTGACCCGCTTCGAGGCGGCCGGGCGGGACTGGGCCGCCTTCCCGCTGTTCGGCGTGCCGTTCGTGGTGAAGGACAACCTCGACGTGGCCGGCGTCGCCACCACTGCGGCCTGTCCCGATTTCGCCTATGTCCCGACGGCCTCCGCGCCGGTGGTGGCGCGGCTGATCGAGGCGGGGGCCCTGCTGTTGGGCAAGGCCAATCTGGATCAGTTCGCCACCGGTCTGGTGGGCACCCGCAGCCCCTACGGTGCGGTGCCCAATGCTTTCAATCCGGACTATGTCAGCGGCGGCTCCAGCTCCGGCTCGGCGACGCTGGTGGCGCGCGGCATCGCCGCCTTTTCGCTGGGCACCGACACCGCCGGTTCGGGGCGTGTCCCGGCCGCGTTCAACAACCTGGTGGGCCTGAAGCCGACGCGGGGCTGGTTCAGCACGCGCGGTGTGGTGCCCGCCTGCCGCAGCCTGGATTGTGTGTCGGTGTTCGCGCACACCCTGGAAGACGCCGAAGTGGTAGCGGCGGTGCTGGGCCGTTTCGACGCCGAAGATCCCTTCGCCCGGCCCGCGCCGGCGGTGATGGGGACCCGACGCCTGCCGCCGGCGCCGCGGCTGGGTGTGCCCGCCGCCCCGCGGTTCTGCGGGGATGCCGCCGCCGAGGCTGCATTTGGCGAGGCCTGCAGCCGCCTTGAGGCCCTCGGGGCGACGCTGGTGCCGCTCGATTTCGCCCCCCTGCATGCACTCGCCGACCTGCTCTACGAAGGCCCCTGGGTGGCCGAGCGCCAGGCGGCGATCAGCGCCTTCCTGTCGCGGCCCGGCGTCACCATGCACCCGGTGGTGCAGGCCATCATCGGACGCGCCGATGATTTCTCCGCGGCCGATGCCTTCCGCGCCGACTACCACCGCGCCGAACTGGTCCGCGCCGCCGAACAGCAGATGGCGTCGGTGGACGCGCTGGTGGTGCCCAGCACGCCGACCATCCACACGCAGGCAGCGGTGGCGGCCGAGCCGGTGCTGCTGAACACCCAACTCGGCACCTACACCAACTTCGTCAATCTGATGGACGGGTGTGCCCTGGCGCTGCCCACCGGGTTCCGGGGCGATGGCCTGCCGACCGGTGTCACCCTCATCGCACCCGCCTGGCACGACATCGCGCTGCTCGACTTCGGCCGGCGCTGGCAACGGGCGCATCCCTGGCCGCTGGGGGTTTCGGGACGTCTGCCATCGCCACCGCCGCAGCGTGCCGCTGCACCGGGGCCGGCCACCGTGAGACTGGCCGTGGTCGGGGCCCACCTCAGCGGCATGCCGCTGAACTATCAGCTGACCGAACGTGCGGCCGTGTTTGTCGAGGCCACGCAGACCGCCGACGACTACAGGCTCTACGCGCTGCCCGGCACGGTGCCGCCCAAGCCCGGGCTGATCCGCGGTGCCGACGGTGCCGCCATCCAGGTGGAGCTGTGGGACATGCCGGTCGAGGCTTTCGGCAGCTTTGTCGCCCTGATTCCCGCGCCGCTGGGCATCGGCACCCTGCAACTGGCGGATGGCCGCGAAGTGAAGGGCTTCATCTGCGAAAGCTGGGCGGCGACCGGCGCCCTCGACATCACCCACTTCGGCGGCTGGCGGGCCTACATGGCCCACGAGCGCGCCCGCGCTGCCTGAACAGGATGCTCCCGCATGTTCCGTAAAGTCCTCATCGCGAACCGTGGCGAAATCGCCGTCCGTATCGCCCGCACGCTGAAGGCCATGGGCGTGGGCAGCGTCGCCGTCTACTCGGATGCAGACCGCAACAGCCTGCACGTGCAGGTGGCCGACGAAGCGGTGGCCCTGGGGGGTAACGCGCCGGCGGAAAGCTATCTGCGCGGCGATGCCATCATCGCCGCCGCCCAGGCGACCGGGGCCGAGGCCATCATTCCCGGCTACGGCTTTCTCTCTGAGAACACGGCCTTTGCCGATGCCTGCGCCGCCGCCGGCATCGTGTTCGTCGGACCGACCCCCGACCAGATCCGCCGCTTCGGGCTCAAGCACGAATCCCGCGCACTGGCCGCCGCTGCCGGCGTACCGCTGACCCCGGGCACCGACCTGCTGCAGCAGGTGGAGGACGCCGTGGCGGCCGCCGCCGACATCGGCTACCCGATCATGCTCAAGTCCACCGCCGGCGGCGGTGGCATCGGCCTGACCCGCTGCAACAGCGAAGCAGAGCTGGTCGCCGCGTTCGCATCGGTGCAGCGCCTGGGGCAGAACTTCTTCAGCGACAGCGGCGTGTTCATCGAACGCTTCGTCGAGGCCGCGCGGCATGTCGAGGTGCAGATCTTCGGCGATGGCCGTGGCCGGGTGGTGGCGCTGGGCGAACGCGATTGCTCGCTGCAGCGGCGCAACCAGAAAGTGGTGGAGGAAACCCCTGCGCCGAATCTGCCGGCGGCCACGCGCGAGGCCCTGCTGGCCGCCGCCGTGCGCCTGGGTGAGTCGGTGGCCTATGCCAATGCCGGCACCGTGGAGTTCATCTACGACGGTGCCCGCGATGCCTTCTACTTCCTGGAGGTGAACACACGGCTGCAGGTCGAGCACCCGATCACCGAGGCCTGCACCGGGGTGGACCTGGTCGACTGGATGATCCGCACCGCCGCCGGCGAGCCCCCCGATCTGGCGGGCTTCACCGCGCAGCCGACCGGGGCGGCGATGGAGGTGCGGATCTACGCCGAGGATCCGGTGCGCAACTTCCAGCCCTCCCCCGGTGTGCTGACGGAAGTGGTGTTCCCTGACGACGCTCGGATCGATGGCTGGGTGGCCACCGGCACCGAGGTGAGTCCGCACTACGACCCGATGATCGCCAAGCTGATCGTCCACGGCACCGATCGCGCCGATGCCATGGCGCGCCTGCGGGCGGCACTCGCGGCCACCCGCCTCGCCGGCATCGCCACCAACCTCGACTACCTGCGACAGATCATCGATGACCCCGCCTTCGCAGCCGGTGAGGTTTCCACCGCGTTCCTCAACGGCTTTGCCTTCCATGCACCGGCGATGGAAGTGCTGGAGCCGGGGACCTACACCACCGTGCAGGACTACCCCGGTCGCGCCGGCTACTGGGATGTGGGCGTGCCGCCTTCCGGGCCGATGGACGACTACGCCTTCCGCCTGGCCAACCGCATCGTCGGAAATCCGGCCGATGCGGCCGGACTGGAATGCACCATCGTCGGCCCGCGCCTGCGCTTTCACCAGCCGACCCGGATCACCCTGACCGGCGCGATCACCGATGCGCATCTCGACGGCGAGCCGGTGCCGTTCTGGACGCCGGTAGCGGTGGGGGCGGGGCAGGTGTTGACCGTGGGCAAGGCGGACAGCGGGTGCCGCACCTACCTGGCGGTGGCGGGCGGGATCGATGTGCCGGTGTATCTCGGCTCGCGCGCCACCTTCGCGCTGGGCCAGTTCGGCGGACATGCCGGGCGCCCCTTGCGTGGTGGCGACCTGCTGCGCATCGCCGAGCCTGGCAAGGGGCCGGCCGCCGCGCCGGCGCCGGCGGCGCTCATCCCCGCTTACGGGCATCACTGGCGTGTCGGGGTGCTCTACGGGCCGCACGGGGCGCCGGACTTCTTCACCGAAGAGGCCATCGCAAGCTTCTTCGATACCGACTGGGAAGTGCACTACAACTCCAACCGCCTGGGTGTGCGCCTGATGGGGCCCAAACCCACGTGGGCCCGCAGTGATGGCGGCGAAGCCGGCCTGCATCCGTCCAATATCCACGACTGCGAATACGCCATCGGGGCGGTGAACTTCACCGGCGACATGCCGGTCATCCTCACCCGCGACGGCCCCAGTCTGGGGGGGTTCGTCTGTCCGGTCACCATCGCCCAGGCGGAGCTGTGGAAGATCGGGCAGGTCAAGCCGGGCGACCGCATCCGTTTCGAGCGCATCGATTTCGACACCGCGCTGGCGATGCAGCAGGCGCAGGATCGCGCCATCGAGACGCTGGGCGCCGTCGATGTGCCGGCCGCGCCCGCGGTGTTGACGGTGCCGAAGGGCACCGTGTCGGAATGCGTGTTGGCGGCCCTGCCGGCCGAGGGCGACCGTCCCGAGGTGGCCTATCGTCAGGCCGGCGACGGCTACATCCTGCTCGAATACGGCCCGATGGTGCTGGACCTGCGCCTGCGACTGCGCATCCATGCCCTGATGCAGGCGCTGAAGGCCGATCCGGTGCCGGGCATCCTCGAACTGTCGCCCGGCGTGCGCTCGCTGCAGATCCACTATGACAGCCGGGTGATCCCGCAGGCGGCCTTGCTGAAGGTGCTGCTGGACATCGAAACGCGGCTGCCGGATGTCGGCACCCTGCGCATCCCCACGCGGGTGGTGCGCCTGCCCATGGCCTGGCAGGACAGTGCCACGCTCGACGCGGTGGCGCGCTATCGCCAGTCGGTGCGCGATACCGCGCCCTGGCTCCCCAGCAACGTCGAGTTCATGCGCCGCATCAACGGGCTGGCGTCGGTGGACACGGTCCGGCAGACCGTCTTCGACACCCGCTACATGGTGCTGGGGCTGGGCGACGTGTACCTCGGCGCACCCTGTGCGGTGCCGGTGGACCCGCGTCACCGCCTGCTCACCTCCAAGTACAACCCGGCGCGCACCTACACCGC
>CAKZHZ010000078.1 GCA_936928855.1 uncultured Polycyclovorans sp. | reverse complement strand
CGACCAAAGGCATGTCCATGCGCAGGCGGATGCTGTTCTGCCAGTCGTCCGCCAGCGCCACGCAGCGCACCAGCACCGCCAGCACCGGGACCGCGACGACGGCATGCGCGATGGTGGCGCGCCGGCCGGACAGCACCGGGATCTGCAGCGTGCGCCACAGCGCCAGCAGGAACACGATGACGGCCATCGCGATGACGGCCCAGGCCCTGGCCGCCCAGGGTGTGACGGTGACCGTGTTCGACCGCGCCCCGCGGGTGGCCAGCGGCGCCTCCGGCAACCCGCGCGCGGCGGTGCGGCCCTGGCTGAATCGCGGTGATCCGCCCACCACCGTCCTGACCCGCAGCGCCTTTCTGCACGCCCTGCGCACCCTGCCCAACGAGCCCCAGGCCGACTGGCAGGCCTGCGGCCTGCTGCACCTGCCCAAGGACCCCCGCGACCGTGACCGCTGGCAGACCGCGCTGGCGGAACAACAGCCACCGCCGGCCCTGATGCAGTGGGTGGAAGCCGAGCAGGCCCGTGCCGTCTGTGGCCTGCGCCTGCACGAGGGCGGCCTGTACTTTCCGCAGGGCGGCCACCTCGACCCGGCCGGCCGCTGCGCCGGCTGGCTGGCGTCACCCGGCATCACGCTGCGGCTGGGGCGCGCCGTGGAAGACCTGTCCGAACTCGACGGCTTTGATCAGGTGGTACTGGCCGCCGCCCACGAGGTGGGCAGCCTGCTGCCCAATCGGGCCCTGCCGCTCAGCCGCGTGCGCGGCCAGCTCAGCCAGTTGCCGCCCGGCAGCCTGCCGGGCCTGCGCTGCGGCATCGCGCGGGACGGGTATGTGCTGCCGCTGGCCGATGGTGCGGCACTGGTGGGCGCCACCTACGACCGCCACGATGACCCGCTGCCGGATCTCGACGGTCACCGTGCCAACCTCGACCGCCTGCAACAGTTGCTGGCCGATGCGCCACGCCTCGACCCCGCCGAACTCGCCGGCCGCGCCGCTTTCCGCGCCGTACTCCCGGGCCGGCTGCCCGCCCTGGGACGCCTGCCGGATCAGCCCCGCATCGCCGTCGCCACCGGCTACGCCTCGCGCGGCGTCACCTGGGCGGGACTGCTGGGCGACGCACTGGCGGCGCAGCTGTGTGACCAGCCGTCACCATTGCCGCGCGAGCTGATCAACGCTATCCGGCCGGATCGGTTCCAGACACCAACGTCCTAGGGCAGTCGGTCAACGCGGTCGAGCAACGCCGTCAAGGCTGACATCAGGACCGGAAGGTCCGTCTCGATGATGCTCCACAGCGTGTCGTCGTCGATGCCCAGATAGGCATGGATCAACCGGTTTCGCGTCGCGATGACCTGCCGCCACGGCACCTCAGGACACTGGCCCCGAACCTCGGCCGGCACATGCGTGGCGGCCTCACCGATCAGTTCCAGGTTGCGCAACGTGGCGTCGTAAATCATCGCGTTCTCGACGAAAGCCGTCTGCGTCAGACCACGGGTGTATCGACGCGCCTTCTCCGCAAAGTCCAGCATGTCGGAAAGGTAGAACCGCCATTCACGTGTCATGACAATTCAGACACGAATCGCGTCCTGCTCCACATAGGGCCGCAATTCGGGCCGCAGTGCCTTCTCGGTCACCAGATCAACCGGCCGCCCCAACAGATCTTCCAGATAGAACTGGAGGCCGAAGTATCGTTTCGACGTCGCGGGGCCATCAAAGCGCACCAGCACATCAATATCACTCTGCGGCGTCAGGGTGTCCCGGGCAAATGAACCGAACAGCGCCAAGCCCTCCACGCCGAAGGCTTCGGCGAGGTAGGCGCGGCGCTCGCGCAGGCAGGACAGCGTCTGAGTTCGGTTCAACATGCGGACATTGTTGCCCGCAGCCGGTCGCTTGTGAAGTGAGCGCTACGACGCCGCCCGCAAGCGCTGCTGCCGCGCGCCGTGCCAGAGGCTCTTGGCGGCATAGCCGAGAAACACCTTGAGGCCGGAGGCATTGGGTTGCGGCCGTTGGCCACGACCGATGCGGTGCAGCTGGCGCGTGTACCAGACCACTTCCATGATCGCCATGCGGTCCACCATGGGGATGCGGGTGCGGATGGGGCGGACCTGGAAGCGCGGCGCCTGACCGGCCAGCAGGCGGTTCGGCAGATCGGTTTCCAGCGCCAGTCCGCGCGCCAGGCCGACCATGTCGACAGCGCCACTGTGGATGGCCTCGGCCATGCCTTCCGCGCTGCGGAAGCCGCCGGTGACCACCAGCGGCACCGAGGTCGCCTCGCGCGCCTTGGCGGCGAAGTCGATGAAATACGCCTCGCGGGCGCGGGTGCTGTCCTTCTGCTTGATGCCGGTCATGGCTGGCGCCTCGTAGGTGCCGCCGGACACCTCGATCAGGTCGATACCGGCCACCGACAGCGCGCGGATGGTGTCCAGCGACTCGTCTTCGGTGAAGCCGCCACGCTGGAAGTCCGCTGAGTTGAGTTTGATGCCGATGGGGAACGCCGGCCCGACCCGGCGACGGATTTCAGCCAGCACCGCCAGCACGAAACGGCGGCGCTTCTCGGGCGTGCCGCCCCAGTCGTCGTCACGCCGGTTGTGGTGCGGACTGAGGAACTGGCTCACCAGGTACCCGTGCGCGCCGTGGATCTGGACGCCGGTGAAGCCGGCCGCCTGCGCCTGCGCGGCGGCCTCGCCGAAGCGGCGGATCAGGTCGTGAATCTCATCCTCGCGCAAGGCCCGAGGGGTGGCGAACAGAGCGGCCATGTCCTTCTTGAAGGGCACCGCCGAGGGCGACACGGTTTCGCGGTTGAGGCCCTTCGGGCACTGCTTGCCGGGATGATTGAGCTGCATCCACAGCGCCGTGCCGTTGCGCGTGCCGGCCGCCGCCCAGGCACGCAGGCTCGCAAGATGACGGTCATTCTCGATGAACACATTGCCTGGCTCACCGAGCGCCCGTGCGTCGATCATGACGTTGCCGGTGACACACAGCCCGATGCCGCCGTCGGCCCAGGCCCCGTAGAGTCGCGCCAGAGCGTCGCGGGGCGCGCCGTCGGCGCTACCCAGCGCTTCGCTCATGGCAGACTTCAGGAGCCGGTTCTTGATCGTCACGCCGCAGGGCAGCGTCAGGGGGGCGGACAGTATTGCAACAGCGGACATGAAGACTCCCGAAAGGTCGAACGAATTCGCGGCGCAGGCCCCCGACGAGGCGAAGGCACGCGGCTGAGATGCAGCAGGTGGAGCGCATGATGCCGTTCCCGACCGGCTGCTGCACTGATAGGGTCCGGACATGATCGAGAACCTGGACACCCTGGTCATTCCCTTTCGCGCCGAAGGCCGTTGGCTGTTGGGCGTGGCGCTGGGCTTCATCGTGTTCGCGGTGGCCCTGCATCTGGACCGGCGCGACCTGGCGCAGCTACGGCGCCAACCCCGTGCGGCAGCGCTGGGGCTGACCGGTCAGTGGTTGCTGCTTCCCCTGCTGAGCGTGGGCCTGATCGCCCTGCTGTCGCCCCCACCCGGCATCGCTGCGGGCATGCTGCTGGTGGCCGCCTGCCCCGGCGGCAGCATGTCCAACTACTTCTGCCTGCAGGCACATGGCAACGTACTGCTCTCGGTGGCGCTCACCACCGTGTCCACCGCCATGGCCGCGCTGACCCTGCCCGTTATTTTCAGCCTGGGCACGGCGCTGCTGCCGGCGCTGTCCACCACGGCCGAGGTCCCGCAGGTGGCCTTTCTGCCACTGCTGCGCGACCTCGCCGTGATTCTGCTGCTGCCCCTGCTGCTGGGCCTGCTCATGCAAACCCGCCTGCCCCGGGCGGCGCGACGGATGCGCACACCCCTGCGACGTGCCGCCGGCGCACTGCTGGTGCTGTTCATCGTGCTGGCGCTGCTCGATCAGCGGGCCACGCTGACGGCGCTGGGTCCGCAGCTGCTGCCCCTGTTGGGACTGGTGATCCTGCACAACGGGCTGGCCCTGGCGGGCGGCTACGCGCTGGGGGCCCTGGGCGGCCTGGCCGAGCCGGAGCGGCGCACGCTGGCACTGGAGACCGGCCTGCAGAACGCCGGCCTGGGTCTGGTGGTGGCCTTCACCCACTTCGGAGGTGCCGGCGGCATCGTCGTGGTGGTCTCGCTGTGGGGCATCTGGCACCTGATCTCGGGCGCCCTCGTATCATGGGCCTGGGCGCGTCGTCGCCCAAGGTTGGAGGAGAACCACCATGCTGCCGTACAAGACATCCATTCCTGAGGGCGCACGGGAGCGTCTGCCGCTGCAGATCGAACCGCAGGGGGACGCCTCTCCGGACGGCCTGGCCCGTTGGCTGCAGGACCATCGCGACCAGGCGCAGGACCTGCTCCGGGCCCACGGCGCTCTGCGCTTTCACGGCTTCGGCATCCACGACGCCGCCGCCTTCGAAGCGGTGGCCCGCGGCATCGACGACGATCTGAAGAACGAATATCTCGGCACCAGCCCGCGCGACGCGATGACTGACTACGTGTTCTCCGCCAGCGAGCTGCCGGGGTACTACCCGATCCCGCAACACTGCGAGATGACCTTCACCCGCACGCCGCCCAACCGCATCTTCTTCTGGTGCGACATCGCGCCGGCACGCGACAGCGGCGAAACGCCGCTGGTGGATTTCCGCCGCGTGTGGAGCCAGCTCGATGACGGCGTGCGCGAACGCTTTGCCCGCAACGGCCTGCGCATCATCCGCAACTACAGCGGCCCCGGTACCACCAACCGCGACCTGTTCCAGCTCAAGCGCTGGGACGAGATGTTCCGCACCGAAGACCGCGACGAGGTCAATCGCATGGCGCGCCGCGAGGGATTCACGCCGATCTGGAAAGACGGTGACCGCCTGGCCCTGGTGAGCGAGCACGACGCCACCCGCAACCATCCGGAAACCGGCGAACCCACCTGGTTCAACCATGCCCAGGTGTTTCACCTGTCCACCGGCTCGGCCGAGCTGAAGCGTGTGTTCCGCCACCGCCCCAGCGCCCGTGGTCTGTTCTGGTGGCTGGCCGCCAGCCTGCTCACCGCGCGCAAGCGCAAAGTCCCGTCAGAGGAACAGGCCATGCACTGCACCTACCGCGACGGCCAGGAAATTCCCGACGCCGACCTGGAGCACCTGCGCGACCTCATCTGGCGCAACCTGGTGGTGCTGCCCTGGTCACGCGGCGATGTGGTCGCCATCGACAACCACGCGGTCGGCCACGGGCGGCTGCCCTACCGTGGGCCGCGGCGGGTGGCGGTGTGTTGGGCCTGATCCGTAAATTTGCCCCAAGCCCGCCCGGACGCGGGCCTTCGCGTTAGCATCCTCCCAAACCGCCCCACCGCAGAGTGGCGCGCGCACAATGGGAGGAGCACACAATGATTCGATCCGCGATGGTGGCGGCCGGCCTGCTGTCGGCATTTTCGGCACTGGCCGTTCCGGAAGGGCCCGAACCCAACACGGCCGAATGGTTCGAACGCGAGGCACGCAATTACGCCCGCACCCTGGAGGCGCCGCTGGAGCAGGTGACCACCCCCGGATTCCTGACGGTGTGGCAGGGCACCAGCACACTCAACATCGCCAGCCTGCTGGCGCGCAATCTGGAAGACCCCAGCTGGCTGATTGCCGGGATCACCCCTGTGGAAACGCTGTTGACGCTGCCACTGTCGCCGGCGCTGCTGCAGGCCCTGGTGGATGATCTGCTGTCAGACCCTCAGGAACTGATCACCCCCAACCTCAACACCCCGCTGACCCCCTTGTGCACCTCCTGGTCGCAACCCTGCAGCGGCGATCCCACGCGGTATCCGCATGTACCGGGGCCCAACGGCGCAACGTTCTATGCCGAGGAGGCCGATGTCGCGCCGGTGGTGTTCTACGATGCCGGATGCGCCCGTATCTCCGGCCGCGTGTGGGCGCCCCGGGGCGCCAACGGCCGACTGCCCGGCGTGGTCATCGAAAACGGGTCCATCCAGGCGCCGGAGCCCCTCTACTGGTGGTTCGCCCAGGCCATGGTGCGGGCGGGCTATGTGGTCCTCACCTTCGACCCCCGCGGCCAGGGGCGCTCAGATCTGCAGACGCCCAACTTCGAGCAGGGAAGCAACTTCAACTCCGCGGTGTTCTTTGAAGGGCTGGTGGATGCGGTGGACTTCTTCCGCTCCACCCCCGGCCAGCCCTACGGGCACAATCTCAGTTGCGCGGGCACCTATCCGACCGACGTGGCACCGCACAATCCGTTCCACGCCCGCATTGACGCTGAACGGCTGGGACTGGCAGGGCACTCGCTGGGTGCCTCGGGGGTTTCGACGGTGGCAGGTTATCCCGGCGACCGCTTCCAGTTCCCGGACCGCCAGGGCGGCAACCCGGTGGACGTGATCGTGGCCTGGGACAGCCTGCGCGCCGACCCTGACTTCCCGCCGCGCGTCCCCGCGATGGGCCAGACCAGCGAGTACGGCATCGGCGGCACGCCCTTCCTGACGCCCCCCGACCCAGACGGTCACCTGAGTGCCTTCCGCGCCTATCAGGCAGCCGGGGTACCGGTGTCGCAGTTCACCATTCAGGGCAGTACCCATTTCGACTGGAGCCTGATTCCGGTGTTTCCGAGCAGCTCCTGGTGCGCCGACCTCAGCAGCGGCTCCTGCGCCGGTGGCTGGGGCCAACCCATGGCCGAACACTATTCGGTGGCCTGGATGGACCGCTGGCTCAAGGAGGCTGGCGAACCAGGCCATGCCGATGCCGATGCCCGCCTGCTGGCCGACCGCGACTGGTGCGACCGCTACAGCTTCCACTTCCGCTCCGCACGTGACTTCCCGCTGCGACGCGGGGGACGCGCGCTGGAGGAGGACGTGCGGGCGCAGTGTCTCAATGCGCCGTCGCGCGGCCTGCCGGCACTGGTGGATGGCGGCGGCGGCGGAGCCTGGGCGGTGCCGACATTGTGGATGCTTCTGCTGCTGGCGGCGTTCCGGGCAGCCAGCGGTTCAGGGTCCAGGCCAGCGCGCCGGTGACGGCAAGGTCGACACTGATAAAGACCAGCCATTCCATGAGAGTCTCCTTGATCAGAGGTGGGGCGGATGCTGGCGGCGTGCTCGCAGGGCTAGCCTAACGGCACTCATTGCGATTAGCAATCGTTCTCATTTAAAGCTTTAATCTGCCCGCAACAGCGCAGGCGTAAAAGCGCGGGGCTATGGTGCCCGCCCCCACTCCCCCACCGCTCGGCGATATCGCCGCCCTGTGCATGCCGGTCGTGCCCTTGCGCCCGGACATGACCATTGATACGGCTGCCGAACGTCTGCTGGCTCCAGAGAACGCGGGACTGCTGTGTCTGCCGGTGGTCATCGGCGAGGTGGTGGTGGGCACGCTGTCACGGCACACCCTCAACGGGGTCTTCCTGCGGCGTTTCGGCCGGGAGCTTTATGGCAGCCGTCCCGTCACCGCCCTGATGAACGAGCAGCCGCTGATCGTGCCGCTCGATCTGCCTTTGGAACAGGCCGCCGCCGACGTCACTGCCCGTATCGGCTCGCCACTGACGGAGGACTTCGTCATCGTCGATGGCAACCGCTATCAGGGCATGGGCGTGGTACTCGACCTGCTGGCGGCACTGCGCGCGCGTGCGGACCAGAGTGCCGCCCAGCTGGCGAGCGCCTTCGTCGACCTCAAGCAATCGCAAGCTGCGTTGGTGCAAAGCGAAAAGATGGCCTCGCTCGGGCAGATGGTGGCGGGCGTGGCGCATGAGATCAACACGCCCCTGGGGTACGTCCGCAACAACGTCGAGATGGTGCGTGACGTGTTCACGGAACTGTCAGAAGCAGCCCGGCAGATGCATCACCTGGTCGAGCTGTTCGCCGACCCGGAGGCCGATGAAGCCCGTCTCACCACGCAGATCCAGACGGTCACCACCCAGGTGGGTGCGCTGGGGGACGGCGTGCTCGACGACACCCGAAGCCTGTTTGAAGACACGCTGTTCGGTGTCGACCAGATTCGCGATCTGGTCGTGAACCTGCGCAACTTCTCCCGCCTTGATCAGGCCCGGGTTGCGCAGATCAGTCTCAATGACTGCCTGGATCAGACCCTGATGATCGCCAATAACGTGATCAAGGACCGCCTGGCCGTGGTCAAACGATATGGCGATGTCCCTGCGGTCAGCTGCTCACCCTCACAGATCAACCAGGTGCTGCTGAACCTCGTCACCAACGCCGCACAGGCGGTACCCGACAGCGGCGGCAAGCTGCTGCTCAAGACCGAAGCCGACGGCGACTGGGTCCACGTCAGCGTCCAGGACAACGGCAAGGGCATCGCCCCCGAGCACCTGGCGAAGATCTTTGATCCCTTCTTCACCACCAAGCCAGTAGGCCAGGGAACCGGCCTCGGTCTGTCGATCAGTTTCCAGATCGTCGAGGCGCACGGCGGTCGTCTGCAGGTGGCGTCCAAACCCGGCATCGGCACCCGCTTCGTGCTGAGCCTGCCCTTGCGCGCCCACGGCGCGGAACCCGAACCGGTTGAGAGTCTGGCGGCATGAACCCGAAACCTTCCCTGATCCTGGTCGATGACGAGGAACGCATCCTGCGCTCGCTGGGCATGCTGTTCCGCAGTCAGTACGACGTCCGTATGACCACCGACGCCCGCCAGGCCCTCGCCTGGGTCGAGGCATCTCCCCCTGATGTGATCGTCTCCGACCAGCGCATGCCGCTGATGACAGGAGCCCAGCTGCTGCGGGAAGTCCGCCAGCGGGCACCGGACACCATGCGGCTGCTGCTGACCGGTTACGCGGAACTGGACGCCGTGGTGGCCAGCGTCAATGAGGGCGAGATCTTCCGTTTCGTGCAAAAGCCCTGGGATGCCCAGAACCTGCGGGAAACGGTGGCGCAGGCTGCGCGCATCTCGCGCTCATTGCGGAGCGCGCCGCCGCGCGAAACCGCTGCGGCGCTCCCCACCCGCGCCATGCCCTCGTCCGCCGGTCCGGCCGGACCGGCAGTGCTGGTCATCGAAGATGATGCTGCGGTAGTGCAAGGTGTTCAGGAGATTCTCGGGCCCAGCGTTCCGGTGCACTGGGCCCGGTCCGTGGACGAAGCGTTTCCGCTGATGGCGTCCCACCCGGTCGGGGTCATCGTCTCGGAACTGCGGGTCGGTGGCCACAGCATGGGGGCCTTCCTCAAACTGCTGAAAGCCGAGCATCCGGACATCGTCACAGTGGTCCTGACCCCCTTTCAGGACGTCTCGGTGTTCATCGGCCTGATCAATCAGGGCCAGGTCTACCGGCTGCTGCCCAAGCCGGTCCGCCGCGGCCCCCTGGGCATGAGCCTGACCAGCGCGCTGCGTCACCATCAGGCCCTGCAGCAGGCGCCCACCCTGCATGCCGCGCATGCCGTGGAACCGATCCGCGACGCGGAGGAATCCGGCGTCGCCGGCCGCCTGATGGGCATGTTGAGCCGTTTGAGGGGTCGGACAGTACCGCTGGGGTAATCGTCATTTGGCTGACGCCGCAGCCACGGCGCCTTTGTTACACTCGCCGGGCTCCCAGAGTCCGCTTATATATGACCTTCCGCCCCGCGTTCCAGGCTTCATCCGCTGGTGTCATCACGGCTGTATCCGCCCTGCTTGCGGTGGCGGCTGCGCGCGCGGAGACCCCCGACGTCCAGGCCCTGGACCGCAGTATCGAGCAGCTCAGGGCGGAGGTACTGCAGCTCAACGTCGAGGCCACACGGACCGAGGATGACCTGCTGTATCCCGCCGCCACCCGCACCGATTTCTATCTCGGTGTCGACATCAGCCCGCTGTTGATCGAGTCGGTGGTGCTGACCGTCGACGACCGCCCGCCGATCACCCACCACCTGAGCGAAAGCGAGGCCACCGCCCTGCTGACCACCGGCGGGCTGCAGCGGGTCGCCAGGACCAACCTTGGCAGTGGCAGCCACCGGATTCAGGTCGAACTCCGCGGCAGCTATGCGGTCCGTGGAGAGGAAAAGCCGCCGTTCGAAGGCTTCTACGAGGCCACATTCGAGCGCGGCCTGACCAGTGGTGAAATCGAACTGAACCTGACCCGGCCACCCCGCAGCAGCAAGCCGACACTGGTGCTGCGCAGCCTGAAGGCCTCGCAACCGTGAGTTCCATTGCCCGTTTTGCCGCCTCGCTCCTGATCGTCCCGGCTCTTGCCTCTGCGGAGCCAGTCGCCTACGCGCCCGGCAGCGCTGCCGACCCCCAGTTGCGCCAGGCCATGACCCTGGGCGCCGACGCGCGCCATTTCAGTGCTGCCATTCTCCTCGAGGCGCTGGCCGGCGATGCCCAGCCGGAAACCTTCCCCGAGGCTTATCAGTGGCAGCTCGCCGACACCCTGCTGGCCTTTGCACTGCGGGATCGAGCGGTCGAGATCTACCGTCATCTCGCGGTGATCACCGATGACAGCGACCGCTGGATCGATGCGCAGCTGCGCGTCGCCGAGTTCGACTATCAGCGGGCGCGCTATGCCGACGCCGTCGGCCGCCTCAAGGCGATCGATGATCAGGTGCCGGACCATCTGCGCCCCCGCTGGCAGAGTCAGTTGGCTCAGGTCTACCTGGCCGAATCCCGCTACGAAGACGCTCTGCCCCTGCTGCAGGACCTCGAAGACCGCGAGCGCGGCACCGCCTACACCCGCTACAACCTCGGGGTGGCGCTCATCAACAGTGGGGAAGAGGATACCGGCCGCGCCCAGCTGGATCGCGTCGGCCGCATGACCATCGCGTCTCTGGAAGATCAGGCGCTGCGCGACAAGGCCAACCTCACGCTGGGCTGGCACTTTCTGTCGGAGGAGCTGGGCGGCTCGGCCAAGGCCATTTTTCAGCGTATCCGGGTCAAGGGGCCATTCTCCAACCGCGCCCTGCTGGGCCTCGGCTGGGCCGAACTGAGCCCCCGCGGCGAGCGCCAGCGACGCGCTGCCAACATCGAGGATGAGGATCCCTTCTCAAACTTCTCTACCATCGGCGGCCTGCTGCGCCCCGGCTTCCTCGAGCGCGATGTCTACTATCGGGCCGGCTTCCGCAACTTCCGCCTCAGCAGCATCTCGGAAGATCAGGAGGAAGCGCTGCGGCGCGCGCTCGCGGCCTGGATCGAACTGATCAGCCGCGATCCGCTGGATCCCGCTGTTCAGGAGGGCTGGCTGGCCATTCCCTACTCCCTCGACAAGCTCGGCGCCCATACCCAGGCCCTGCAGTACTACGAGCGGGCCATTGAGGAACTGGAGCAGAACCGGGTGCGCATGAACACGGCGATGGACTCCATCAACGGTGGTCGCATGATCGAGACCATCGTCCGTCGCGACGCCAACGCCGAATCCGGCGTGGCATGGCGCCTGAAGGACCTCCCCGACGCACCGGAAACCTATTACCTGCAGAGTCTGCTCGCAGAGCACCGTTTTCAGGAGGCCCTGAAACGCTACCGTGACCTGCGGCTGATGGCGCGGAACCTGGAAAGCTGGCGGGAGCGCCTGGCGGCGGTTGGCCGTACCTATCGCGACAACCCCCGCGACCCAGTCGCGGTGGAAGATCTGCTCGCACGGGCCCGCGACGGCTGGACACCGCCGGACGACACCCTCGACCTGTCCTCCCTGGTCATGGCGCAGCAACTGGCGCCACCTGGGCGCTACGATGCCGCGCTGCCCAACGACACAACGGCACCGCCCCCACGCCTGAAGCCCAGCGCACCGCCTGCGCGTTTCAATGGCCCCTACGAGCGCAGCCAGCAGCTGCTGGAAAACGTGCGCACCCTGCGCCTGCAGGTCGAGGCCGCCGCCGACGCGCAATCGGGCATCCTCAACGAAATGGCCCGTGAGGAGTTGACCGGGCAACAGAAAACCATCGAGCGCTATCTGGTCGAGGCCCGCTTCGCGCTGGCGCGCCTCTACGACCGCCAACTCAAGGGTGAACTGCAATGAGTGCCCTGCCTCTGCGCGGGCTGGCCCTGGCCCTGATCCCGCTGGCGATCGCGGGCTGCGTCAGCCCTATGGCCGCCAAGATCGACCCCACGCCGGATATCGGCGAAACCCTCGGCAAACGGGAGGCGCCACCGGAAGAGGTGCTGCCGATCATCCGCTCCGAGCCGATCGCCGCCGACCCCGGCAAGGCCATCGAGAACTACCGCAAGCTGCTGGAACTCCAGTCCGCCGACGACGCCACCCGCGATGAGTCGCGTCGCCGTCTGGCCGACCTGCAGGTCCAGGTGGCTGATGCCGAGGGCAATACCGAGGCAGTCGAAGGTGACCTGCGCGACTCGATCAAGCAATACGACCGGCTGCTGAAGGACAACCCTGACAGCCCCGACAACGACCGTATCTATTATCAGCGCGCACGCGCCCTGCAGAACCTCGGCGACACCCCGGCAGCGATCGACACCCTTGCCACGATGACCGCGCGTCACCCGGACTCCCGGCTGGTCAACGATGCGCGCTTCCGTCGTGCCGAGCTGCTGTTCTTCGAGGCCCGCTATGCGGAGGCCGAGAGCGAGTACGGCATCGTCCTGGCTCAAGGGGCCGAGACGCCGTTCTTCGAACCGGCGCAGTACAAGTACGGCTGGTCGCGCTACAAGCAGGGCAAGTACACCGAGGCGGTGGACGTGTTCGTCGCCATTCTTGACCGCGTGCTGCCCCAGGACGCCAGCTTCTTCGACCCGACCCTGGTGCTTGCCCAGGTCCGCGGCACCCAGGCCGACTACGCCAAGGATGCCCTGCGGGTGATCAGCCTGTCGTTCGCCAACCTGGGCGGCGGCACCGCCGCCAACGACTACTTTGCCCAGGCCGGCGATCCACGCTTCTTCCCCCTCGTCTATGTGTCGCTGGGCGACCAGTTGCTGGAACGTCAGCGCTTCACCGACGCCGCCGAGGCCTCCGCCGCCTTTGTCACCCGCTATCCCCAGCACGCCCTGGCCCCGGATTTCCAGTCGCGTGTGATCAGTGCCTACGACGACGGCGGCTTCAACGATCTGGTGGTGCGCGAGAAGGCGCGCTACGCGGAAACCTATGATCCCGCTGCGCCGTATTGGGCAGGCAACCGCCCCAGCAACGCGGTGCTGGGCACTCTGCGCATCCACCTTGCGGATCTGGCCCGGCACTTCTATGCCAAGGGACAGCAGATGCCCGAGGAGGAACAGGCCGCTGCCAAGACCGACTTCCTCACGGCGGCGGGTTATTTCCGCCGGATCCTGGAGGTCTACCCCAACGACGGCGAGATCGCCGAGATCAACTTCCTGCTGGCGGAATCGCTGCTCAATGGCGGCGAACTGCTGACCGCAGCGGAGGAGTACGCCCGCACGGCCTATGACTATCCGCGCCATGTCCGCTCGGCCGACGCCGCACATGCCTCGGTGCTGGCGTACCACGCCTATGCCGAAGCACAGGTCGACACGCAGCGCGAGCCGGCCCTGCGACAGGCCATTGATGCCGCGCTGCGCTTCGCCGATACCTACCCCGGCCACGGACAACTGCTGCCGGTGCTGACCCGTGCCGCCGAAGACCTGTACGAACTGCAGGACTACGATCGCGCCATCACGGTGGCCAAACGCGTGCTCGATTACCCACCACCGGTCGATTACCGCCTGCGCCGCAATGCCTGGAGCGTGACCGGCAACAGTCATTTCGCGCAGGAACGCTTTGCCGAAGCTGAGCAAGCCTTTGTGCAGGAGCTGGAGCTGGTGTCCGAAAAGGCCACCGAGCGGCCGGAGATCATCGAGCGCCTCGCCGAGGCGGTCTACCGTCAGGGCGAGCGGTCCCGCGACGAGGGCGCCCTGCGACAGGCGGCCTTCCACTTCCTGCGGGTGAAGACGGTCGCACCGAACGCGGGCATTCTCGCCACCGCCGACTACGACGGCGCATCGATGCTGTTCGAGCTTGAAGACTGGCCGGAGGCCTCACGCGAACTGGAGGGCTTCCGCAGCCGCTACCCGCAGCACGCACTGCTCGCCGATATCGACAAGAAGCTGGCCGTTGCCTATCAGCGCAACGGGCAGCCGTTCCAGGCCGCCGAGGTGTTCAGCCGCATCTTCACACGCGAGACGGAGTCTGCCGAGATCCGTCAGGACGCCGCCTGGCTGTCCGCCACGCTGTTTGACGAGGCGGACGCGGGTGCGGAGATGACACAGGCCTACGAACGTTACGTCACAGCCTATCCGCGACCGGTCGATCGCGCCATGACCGCGCGCAGCCGTCTGGTCGAACTGACCACGACGGCCGGTGATCGCGAGCGACAGCTGTTCTGGCTGCGCCAGATCGTCAGCGCGGACGCCGGCGCCGGTGCCGAGCGCAGCGATGCCACCCGTCTGGCAGCCGCAGAGTCCTCTCTGGCGATCGGCCGCATGCTCGCGGCCGATACCGCGAAACTGGCGCTGACCCTGCCGCTGGAAAACTCCCTGCCGCCCCGACGGCAATCGATGGAGACCGCCATCCAGTCGCTCACCCAGGCCGCGGGCTTCGGTTTTGCCGAAGTCACCACTGCCGCCACCTTCGAGCTGGGCAAGGTCTATTACGACTTCGCCAAGGCGCTGATGGCCTCTGAGCGCCCGCGCAACCTCGATGCGCTGGCGCTGGAGCAGTTCGAACTGCTGCTGGAAGAGCAGGCCTTCCCCTTCGAGGAACGGGCCATCGAAACCTTCGAAACCAACCTCAAGCGTATCTCGCAGGGCATCTACGACGAATGGATCCGCAACAGCTACCAGCAGTTGGTGACCATCGCTCCGGGCCTGTATGGGCGCGTCGAACGTGGGGAGGCCGTCTATGAACCGTTCAACTGAGCACCTGCGCCTCTCGCTGGCACTGGCCCTCGGGCTGGCACTGAGCGCCTGCGCCGGCCTGGATCGCAAGGGCACCCCCGAGCCGACATCCGACACGGAGACCGAAACGGCACCCGAGGTGGTGAAAACGCCCGAGGAGCGCTATGCCGAGGCGGTGGCGCTATTGGAAACGAATCAGTTCAGCGATGCCCAGCAGGCCTTTGAGGCGCTGAGCCAGGAGGTCCCTGAAAAGTCGGGCCCCTGGACCAACCTCGGCCTGATCCACCAGCGTGCGAACCGCAAGGCCGAGGCCCGACAGGCCTTCGCCACTGCGGTCCGGCTCAACCCGGACAACGCCACCGCCCAGAACCAGCTCGGCATTCTGCTGCGCGAGGGGGGCGACTACGCTGGGGCCCGTCAGGCCTACGAGGCCGCACTGGCAGCACGTCCGGACTTCGCCGAAGCCCACCTCAATCTCGGCCTCCTGCTCGACAACCACCTCGCGGGCAGCGACCGCGCGGCACTGGAACACTATCGCCGCTATCTGTCGCTCAATGGCAGCGAAGACCTCCGGGTGCAGGTGTGGATCGCCGAAATCGAGCAGGCACTGAGCGCCGATGACGCGCGCGACGACGAGGGAACGCCATGAGCAAGACCCTACGTATGCTGCTGCTGGGCCTGACGTTGTCCGGCGCCGCGGCGGCCCAGGATGAGGGCCCTGGTGTCAGCACCAGCGCCGACCTCCCGGCGGTGTCGTCCAGCCCTTCCACCGCAGCGAGCGAACCCGCCGCCTCGGTCGAAGCCGACGGGGGCACGGTCATCGTCGGCGACCGGGAATCCCCGATCGGGCTGTACATCATGCCCTGGCGCAACAGCGCCGCGCAGGCCGACATGGACCGCCCGGCACGACTTTTGGAAGCGGAAGTACTGCCCCTGGACGAAGCGGTTTTCGTCCGCCAGATCGAATACCACAACGCGCTGACCGATACCCTGACGTCACGCAACCTGGTCACCCCTGAGCTGCCGCCGGCAGCCTCACCGTAGTTTTCTCGGCGCGGCCGAGTTCATCATCCCGAGGACTTCATCCATGCAAGTGTTCACCTCCGTGCTTCGCTTCTTCCAGGAAGGCGGCCCGTTCATGTACCCGCTGTTGATCGTGATGGTGATCGGCCTGGCCATCGCCGCCGAACGCTGGCTGTATCTCAAGCGCGCGCGCAGCGAGAACCGCCAGTTGTGGGCCCGCATGCTGCCCCTGCTCAACCAGGGCGACTACAGCGGTGCCGAGCAACTGGCCACCGATTCACAGACCGCGATTGGCCGTGTGCTGGGCTACGGCCTGTCGCGCTCCAAGACGGCGGCCAATCGCGCCGAAGTCGAAATGGCCATGGAAGAGTCGCTGATGGAAGTCACGCCGCTGCTGGAGCGCCGGACCCACTACCTCGCCACCTTCGCCAACATCGCCACGCTGATGGGCCTGCTGGGCACCATCATCGGCCTGATCCAGGGCTTCACCGCGGTCGCCAACGTCAACCCCGCGGAAAAGGCCGACCTGCTGTCCGCCTCGATCTCCGTGGCGATGAACACCACCGCCTTCGGTCTGATCGTGGCCATCCCGCTATTGCTGCTGCACGCGGTGCTGCAGTCCACCGCCAACGACCTGATCGATAGCGTGGAAATGGCAGCGATCAAGTTCCTGAACAGCTTCGGCTTCAAGCACTGATCACGCCGGAACGTCTCACATGATTGGTCGCCTGCGCCGCGCCCGCCGCAATGATGTGGCGGAACTCAACATCACCGCCTTCATGAATCTGATGGTGGCGCTGGTGCCGTTCCTGCTGATCACCGCAGTGTTCACCCAGCTCGCCGTCAAACAGCTGAACCTGCCGGACAATTCCGCCCCCGCTCCGGATGAGCCGCCGCCGCCAGGGCTCGAAGTGGTGATCCGTGACACCGGACTCAGCCTGTTCGACGGTGGCAACGTCCAGAAGAGCTGGCCGCGTACGGAGGACGGTTACGACTTCCGTGCCCTCAACACCGCGCTGGCGGAAATCAAGAACCGCCGCCCGGCAGAGGACAACATCAGCCTGTTGCTGGAGTCCGACATCGCATACGACGTGCTGATCCAGGCCATGGATGCCGTGCACTACCTCCCCGCAGCGCGGGAAGGCGTGCAAGTGGACATGTTCCCGCGCATTGCCGTCGGTCAGGCCCCGACGCTGGAGTCCGCGCCATGATTCGCAGCGCTTCTATCCGCAGTCAGCGCATCCAGCGCCGGGTCAGCCGTGGTCGCAAGGCCAGCGGGCTGAACCTCGTGTCGCTGATGGATATCTTCACCATCCTGGTGTTCTTCCTGCTGGTGAACTCGGCACAAGTGGAAGTGCTGCCGAACGCGAAGGACCTCGAGCTTCCAGAGTCGCTGAGCACCGACAAGCCGGCCGAGCAGGTCCTGCTGATGGTCACCCGCGATGCGGTGCTGGTGAACGGTCGTCGCGTCAGCGGCCTGGACGCCGTCCGCAACGCCAGCAGCCCCGTCATTCCCACCCTCAAGTCGGAGCTGCTGCAGATGCCGCTGGTCCCGGTGGTTGGCGGCACGCCCGGCCAGACCTCGCGCGGCGACGTCAACATCATGGCGGACAAGGACACCCCGTTCGAGCTCATCAAGAAGGTGATGGCGACCTGCACCGATGCCAAGTTCTCGCGCATCTCGCTGGCCGTCGTCAGCAAGCCGGGAGGTAACGGTTCATGAGCGCGCAGGTTATCCAATGGCATACCTGGGAGCTTCAGGAAGCTGCGGACCGTCGCTTCAACCGCCTGTTGATGCTGTTCGCCCTGCCAGCGCTGATCATTGCCCTGATCATCCCCTTCCTCGATATCGTCGGCCTCACCCGCGGGGGGGGCACGCTCACCGGCCAGCAATACGTCGAGCTGATCAACGATCGGGAGGATGCCGAAGTCGCGGAAGTGGCCGAAGAGGCCGCGCCCGCCGAGGAAGAGCAGCCCGATCCGGTGGAACCTGAACCGGCTGAAGCTGAAACGGTACCCGAGCCCGAGCCACAGCCAGTTCCGGCGGCAACACCGGTTCCCCGGGCAACCCCGGCCCCCACGCCGGATCCCGCCGTGGTCCGTGCCCAGCAGGAGGCTGCAGCGCGCCAGCGGGCCCAGGAGCAGGCCAAGGTGTTTGACCAGCTGCAGTCACTTCGTAGCGAGACTCTCAGCGCCATGGATGCCGCCCAGCCCCTGACCTCATCCTCCGTGGTCGGCACTTCGGGCGGCAGCGGCGCAGGCGCCGGCCGTACCGCCAGCCCCGACAGCATCGCAAGCTCCGCTCGCAGCTCGGGCGGCATCTCCGGCCAGGGCGCTGGAACCGTCCGTCGCACCGATGCCGGCACCGGCCTGGGACAGCGCACGACAACCGTGATCGAGAGCCCGGTGGGTTTCGGCGAGGACCGCACGCGCCCGGGACAGGGTGGAGACAAGTTGATCGCCGGCCGCAGCCTCCAGGAGATCCAGCTGGCCTTCGACCGCAACAAAGGCGCCATCACCGCCATCATCAACCGGGCTCTGCGCGCCAACCCCAACCTGCGCGGCAAGATCGTCGTGAGCTTCACGGTGCTGCCCAACGGCGCCATGAGCAATCTCACGCTGGTGCGCAGTGAACTGGGGGATGCTGACGTCGAGCAGAAGGTGCTTGCGCGGATCGGAC
The DNA here is from genome assembly GCA_936928855.1 of uncultured Polycyclovorans sp. GTDB lineage: Bacteria > Pseudomonadota > Gammaproteobacteria > Nevskiales > Nevskiaceae > Polycyclovorans. Next base: position 65,798 of record CAKZHZ010000078.1, on the reverse strand, counting down.
TGATCAATTTCGGCGCCAAGGACGTGCCGCCGTTCGAGGTGAAGGACTACCCGATCGTCCTCCTATAACGACATCAACGGAGTACCGATTCATGGGCTTTCTGCAGGGGAAAAAAGCGCTGATCACGGGCGTTGCCAGTGATCGCTCGATCGCCACCGGCATCGCCGAGGCCTTTCACCGCGAGGGTGCGGAACTGGCCTTCAGCTATCAGGGCGATCGCCTCAAGGGCCGCGTCGAATCTTTCGCCGCCAGCCTGGGCAGCAAGCTCGTGCTGCCACTGGATGTCACCGAGGATGCGCAGATCGACGAGGTGATGCAGGAGCTGCGCGCCCAATGGGGCGGGCTCGATATCCTGGTCCATTCCATCGGCTTTGCCCCGCGTGAACAGTTGCAGGGCCGCTATCTCGATGCCGTCACCCGTGAGGGTTTCCGCATCTCGCACGATATCTCGGCCTACTCCTTCGCTGCCCTCGGCAAGGCGGCTCGCCCGCTGATGCAGGGACGCGCTGCGTCCCTGCTGACACTGACTTACCTCGGCGCCGTGCGCGCGGTGCCCAAGTACAACGTCATGGGGCCCGCCAAGGCCAGCCTCGAGGCCAACGTCCGCTTCATGGCGGCCGATCTCGGCGAGGAAGGCATTCGCGTCAACGGTATCTCTGCCGGCCCGATCAAGACGCTGGCGGCCGCCGGTATCTCGGGCTTCCGCGAAATGCTGGGCCACGCCGCACAGGCCAGCCCCCTCAAGCGCAACGTCACCATCGAGGACGTCGGCAACACCGCCGCCTTCCTCAGTTCGGATCTGGCGGCAGGCATCACCGGGGAAATTCTCTACGTGGACGCCGGCTATCGCATCATGGGGATGAGTTTTCCGGAGGGCTGAGCACACGCTCGCCTTCCAGCTTGGCCACCAGCACTGCGGCAACGGTATCGCCGAACACGTTGACGGCGGTTCGGCACATGTCGAGCACACGGTCCACCGCCAGGATCAGCCCCACCCCCTCCAGCGGCAGGCCGATGGCGGTGAGGATGACCGCGATCGCGACGAGACTGGCGGACGGAATGCCCGCGACCCCGATGGAGGTCAGCAGGGCCAGGCTCACCACCACGAACTGGGATGTGAAACTCAGCTCCAAGCCATAGGCCTGCGCGATGAACAGCGCAGCCGCGCACTCATAGAGTGCCGTGCCGTTCATGTTCACGGTAGCGCCCAATGGCAGCACGAACCCTGCAACCCGGGGCGACACCCCGGCATGGTTCTGCAAACGATCGAAGGTGACGGGCAGGGTGGCTGCGGAACTGCTGGTGGAGAAAGCCGTCAGCAGGGCCGGCAGCGTTGCCCGGTAGTGCGCACGCGGTGAAAGCCCGAACGCCCGCAACAGCAGCGGCAACCACACCGCGATCTGCACCACCAGGCCCAGCACCACCGCAAAGAAGAACAGCGACAGGGGCTTCAACGCCCCCCACCCGGTCTGTGCCACGGTTTCCGTGACCAACGCGAACACCCCGACCGGCGCTGCCCGCATGATGAGCCCGGTGATGCCGATCATGATCTCGTAGAGCCCCTGCCAGAACTGACGCTGGGTCTGCCCCAGGGCGCCCGGCAGGCGGGAGGCGAAAAAGCCGAACAGGATGGAGAAGAAGATCAGCCCCAGCATCTCTGCCTGGGCCGCAGCCTGAAACAGGTTGGCAGGCACCATGCGTACGAAGATATCGAGCAGATCGCCGCTGCCCCGGTCCTGCACGGTATCGAGTACCTGGGCGGTATCCGCCGAGAGCCCCAGGCGTTCCCCGGCAGGCTGACCATCGATGATGCCGGGCTGCAGCGTGTTGAGAATCACCAGCGCGGTCAGCACCGACAGCAGGGTGGTCCCGACGAAATACAGCGCAGTACGCCCCCCCAGACGCGACAGGCCTTCACCATCTCCCATCCCCAGCATGGCGCAGACCATCGCCGAAACGATCAGCGGCACGATCAGCATTTTCAGGGCGTTGAGGAAGATGGTCCCCAGCAGGTCGCAGAGACGGATAAAGCCATCGACGTCACCCAACAGCGCGCCGGCGAAGGCCGCCGCGACCAGGGCGATCAGGATTTGCCAGTGTAGTTTCATACCGAGACGATAACCCGACACGAAAAAGGCCGCAGCGGAAACCGCTGCGGCCCGGTCTGTACCGCGGGCGCGATCAGTTGATGAAGGCTTCCTCGGCCGGAACGTCCTCTTCCGGCAGCCGGGTTTCAACCGAGATCATCTCCCGCATGGCGCGCTGCAAGGCCGAGAACTCACGGCCCGCTGTGAGCTCTGCCAACTGACGGCGCTGCTCGTCGAGCACCACCGGGTTCGGCTCCGGGTTTTCCACCGCAGACAGCGCAACGACCGCCTGGTCCCCATTTTCCAGGGCCGCCAGCCCCAGGCTGGCCTGATCTCCTGTCGGGCGCGGAAGCCGGAACAGTGCCGAGAGAACGGCCGCGGGAACATTCTCCTGACTGCGCGTCACCAGCCCGGTCGCGCGGACACTGAGTCCGAGCTCGGCGGCGACGTCGGCGAGCGAGCGCTCCCGGCTGCGGGCGCTTTCCAGCAATGCTTCCGCCTCTTCCAGCGCCTTGGCCTGCGCACGCTCGGCCACCAGCGCCTCCCGTACCTCAGCCCGCACTTCGTCCAGCGGCTTCTGACGCGGCGCCTCGTAGGCGGCCTTGCGAATCACCAGCAGTCGCCCGTCCGGCAACGACAACGGCGGGCTGTTCTCGTCGTCCTGCAACACCTCGGGCGAAAAAGCGGCTTCCAGCACCTGGGGCTCGGCCGACAGGCCCTCCCCGCCCTCGCGGGTGAACCACCCGGTTTCCTGCACCGGCACCGCCAAGGCTTCGGCGACCGGTGCCAGGCTGCCGGGGCTCTCGAAGGCAATCTGTTCGAGCTGCTCCTGCTGCGCCTGGAAACGACGATCACGCTCACGATTCTGGAACAGGGCCACCAGCGATTCCCGCACCTCGGGGTCCTCCAGCGTGCGCGTGACTTCGTCCTTTACTTCATCAGCACGAATCAGGTGATAGCCGAATTCGGTTTCCACCGGCCCGGCCACCTCGCCCTCTTCCAGCCCGAACAGCGCCTGTTCAAAACCTTCCACCATCTGGCCTCTGCTGACCCATCCGAGATCGCCACCGGCATCACGGCTGCCGACATCGTCGGATTCCGCTTGGGCCAGCGCGGCGAAGTCGCCGCCATCATCCAGCTGCTGTTTCAGCGCGTCGGCTCGCTCGCGCGCCTTGGCCTTGTCGGCACCGAAGTTGATCAGGATGTGCCGCGCCTTGCGCTCCCCCGGAGTGACGAAACGGGCCTTCTCGGCGTCGTAGAGCACTTTCAGGACGTCATCCTCCGGCGCCTCGCCGGCTGGCAGTGCCTCGCGATCAAGCACGACGTAGGCAAGCTTCAGCCGCTCCGGCGCACGATACTGCGCCAGCGTTTCCTCATAACGTGCCGCGATCGCCGCCTCATCGAGCTGTGCATCGATCTCGGGGCGATAGCGCGCCGCTGGCACCTCGACATACGCCAATGACCGGCGCTGCTCGGTCAGGGCATAGGTGCTTCGGGCCAACCCTTCGGTAACGAAACCGGATTCGAGCACGCCCAACCGCAGCTGCTCGATCGCCAGCGCATTGCGAAGCTGGGCTTCGAAACGGTCCGGCGTGTAACCCTGCCGGGCCAGAACCTCACGGTACGCCTCCGCCGAGAACCGCCCTTCACGCTGGAAGCTGGGCACGGTGCTGATATAGGTAAATACGGCGGCATCCGTCGCGCGCAGGCCTTCCTGGTCGGCGTACTGCCGCAGCAGAGCCTCCTGGGCCATGTCGTCCAGCACCGACTGCCGGAACTGCGCGGTATCGAACAGATCCGCACGGAAGTTCTCGCCAAGCATGTTGCGCAGCTGCTGGTAGCGCTGCTCATACGCGGCGCGGAACTGCCCTTGGGTAATCTCGACATCGCCAACTTCGGCGACCACCGGATCACGAGAGCCGGTCCGGAACGACTCGATGCCCACGAAGACGAACGGGATCGAGATCAACCCGACGATGAACCACACCACCCAGCCGGTCAGGCTGTCGCGGATCGACTGCAGCATGTGTTGCCCCTCTCGTTATCCTTTACGGCGGGTATGCGACTGTAACTGTTCACGTTGGCTGATACGAAAAGCCCGGCATGAGCCGGGCTGACGTATCGAGTGGTGGGCTGCCAGGGACTCGAACCCCGAACCTACTGATTAAGAGTCAGCTGCTCTACCATTGAGCTAGCAGCCCGAAGATACTGGCGTAACTGGGGTGACCGACGGGGCTCGAACCCGCGACAACCAGAATCACAATCTGGGACTCTACCAACTGAGCTACGGCCACCATCAAGGGCGCGGAGTGTAGCAAAACTTCTCAGGGGTCAACAGCCCATCTGGCGGCCTGACACGCCACTGTAACGCGGCCTCCGTACGTTCGCCGGCTTTCTCCGCGAACCTGACCATGACCCCCGACGATCTTCTGCGCCGCCGCCTGCTGCAAGGCGGCCTCTATGCCAGCGGCCTGCTGCTGGCCGGCTGCGGCAACAGCACCGCGCCGCTCAGCGCGCCCGCCCCTGGCACTCCGGTGCCGCGCGGCCCCGCGGACCCGCGTGGGGTTCACCTTTCATGGCGTGAGGACCCGCTGACCAGCCGAACTGTCACCTGGTTCACCGACGACCCGGCCACGCCCGCACAACGTCTGGATTTCGGGCCGGTCACGTCGGACATGAGCGACGCCATGATCCAGAGCGCCCCCTTTCCGGCGTCGGTGACCGCCGATACATCGGAAACGCCGTTCGTTGAGGCCTTCACCCATCAGGCCACTGCCCGCGACCTGCAGACGGACCTGCCGATGCGCTACCGCGTGGGCTCGGATGCCGGTTGGTCACCCGTGCGCGTGGTCCCGCCCACCCCCACCGGAGATCACTTCCGCTTCGTGCATTTCGGCGATCACGGTCGCACCCAGGATTCGCGCAACGTGGCGCGGGCGATTCGGCGCATGGCGCCGGATTTCGCCCTGCTGGCCGGCGACCTGTCCTACGCCTCGGGCTCCTCCAGCCTGGGGCCGCAGGAGGTCTGGGATGAATGGTTCGATCTGGTGGAGGCCGAGTTGGGGGCAGAGACCATCCTCATGACCGCTGCCGGCAACCACGAAAACGAGGGCAACAACGGCGTCGCGTACCGCAACCGGATGGCAATGCCCACCAGTACCGTCAGCCCGGACGGCACCTTCTATACCTTTCAGCTGGGGCGGGTGCAGTTCATCATCTCCACCGGCGGCGCCTTCGCCACCGACGGCACCCTGGTGACGGAGATTCTGTTCCTGGAAACACAGCTGGCCCGTGCGGCCCTGCGGCGCGCCGCCGGCGAGCTCGACTTCATCGTGGTCAGCCAGCATTTCACCATCTGGACCGACCAGGAAGGCCGTGGACCGGCCAACTTTGCGCTGGTGGCGCTGCAGGAGAACATCTTCGTCCGTTACGGCGTGGACCTGCTGGCCGTTGGGCATGACCACATCTACCAGCGCAGTCATCCCATGAGTTTCGGCCTGCGCAATCCCCTGGGGTACGTACAGATCACCAGCGGCTGTGGCGGCGTCGGCATCCGCGGCTTCGAGCCCCGCATCCAGAACTGGTCAGCGAAGGAACTGGCGGAACCCCTGTTCGTCGAGTATGTGGTGAGTCGGGGGCGTATCGACGCCATCACCCATGGCGTGGACAGCGAAACCGGGGACACCCACGTGGTCGATACCTTCACGCTGGAACGACGGGGTGGCGAAGCGGCATCCGCAGCCGTGCTGCCGGTCCGCGATGTCGCCAGCCTGCACCCGGACTACGACCGCCTCGCCCGGCGCACCATGTTTCGCAACCGTCTGCTGTTGGCGCGCTGCTGAAAGGTCAGCCGCGTTGCACCACCGCGATGGTGCAACGCGAGCTGCACACGGCCTTGCCGGCCTCGTCGACGATCTCGATCTGCCACACCTGGGTGCGGCGCCCGATATGCACGGGCAACGCGGTGGCCGTCACCATCCCCTCACGCTTGCCGCGCAGGTGGTTGGCATTGATCTCCAGGCCCACCGCCATTTCGGTGGCCTGATCGATGTTCATCCATGCTGCGGTGGACGCCACGGTCTCCGCCAGCGCCACCGAGGCGCCGCCATGGAGCAGCCCGTAGGGCTGATGAGTGGGGGCATGCACCGGCATGGTCGCCACCACGCGCTCGCGGGTGCACTCGGTGATCTCGATGCCGAGGGCACCGAGCAGGGTCTTGTCGTTGGGAAGGGGGTACATGGCGGTCCCGGTCAGGTGCGTGGCAGGGTGACGCCGCGCTGGCCCTGGTACTTGCCGCCGCGGTCGCCGTAGCTGGTTTCGCAGATCTCGTCGCTCTCGAAGAAGAGCATCTGCGCCACACCCTCGTTGGCGTAGATCTTGGCCGGCAGGGGCGTGGTATTGGAAAACTCAAGCGTCACATGGCCCTCCCATTCCGGCTCCAGCGGCGTGACGTTGACGATGATGCCGCAGCGCGCGTAGGTGCTCTTGCCCAGGCACACCACCAGGGTCGAACGCGGGATGCGGAAGTACTCCACCGTGCTCGCCAGCGCGAAAGAGTTGGGCGGGATGATGCAGCAGTCGCCCTTGAAGTCGACGAACCCGCGGGCATCGAAGTTCTTGGGGTCGACGATGGTGCTGTTGATGTTGGTGAAGATCTTGAACTCGTCGGCACAGCGCACGTCGTACCCATAGCTGGAGACGCCGTAACTGATCACCCGTTGCCCATCGACGTGACGGACCTGCTGCGGCTCGAACGGCTCGATCATGCCTTCGCGGGCCATGCGGGTGATCCAACGGTCGGATTTGATGCTCATCGGAAACGTTCCAGGTGGGCTTGGGAGCGGACAGCAGCGGGGGATTATCGACGCTTGCGCGAGCCGCTGCATGCGCGGACGGCCAGCGCCTCAGTCATCACTCATTGCGATCTCGGGAAAGCGGTCGCCACCCTCGGCCGCCAGCCCCGCGATCACCGCGCGGGCAATGGCCCGGTAGGCGGCAGCCAGCTCCCCCTCGGGCGTCGCTGCCACCGTGGGGCAGCCACCATCGGCCTGTTCGCGGATGCGTAGGTCCAGTGGCAGGTTACCGAGCACCTGCAGGCCGTGATCGGCCGCCATTCGGGCGCCGCCACCCTGCCCGAAAATGGCTTCCTCATGGCCACAGTGGCTGCAGATGTGCGTGCTCATGTTCTCCACCACGCCGAGCACCGGCACTTTCACCTTCTCGAACATGCGAAGCGCCTTGCGGGCATCGAGCAGGGCAATGTCCTGCGGCGTGGTGACAATCACCGCACCGGACACGGGAATGCGCTGCGACAGCGTCAGCTGCACGTCACCCGTCCCCGGCGGCAGGTCGACGACCAGGATATCCAGGTCGTCCCAACGGGTTTCGTTGACCAGCTGCTGCAGAGCTTGCGACACCATCGGCCCGCGCCAGATCATCGGTTGCTCCTCGTCGATGAGGTAGCCGATGCTCATGGTCTGCAAGCCCAGAGCCATCACCGGGTGCATGGTCTTGCCATCAGGAGAGTCGGGCCGCGCATTCGCGACCCCCAGCATGCGGGGCTGACTGGGGCCGTAGATGTCGGCATCGAGCATGCCCACCCGCCGCCCTTCGGCCAGCAGCGCCAGCGCAAGGTTGGCCGCCACGGTGGACTTGCCGACACCGCCCTTGCCGCTGGCAACGGCGACGATCTGACGGATGCCGGGAAGCGCAGGAGGACGGGGAGCGTCGGACATTTGAAGTGTCGGGAGAACGGAGGCGGGCGCCTATTGTGCGGCAATCCGCCCTCCCGACGGGGTCAGCGCCGCAATCGCGTATCCTCCTGCCTGGCCCGACCGACCGCTCCGCATGACGCTCAAGCGCTTTCTCTGGCACGACTACGAAACCTTCGGCGCCGATCCCGCACGTGATCGCCCCGCCCAGTTCGCCGGCCTCTATACCGATGCCGAGTTGCAGCCGGTCGGCGAGCCCCTGATGTTCTACTGCCGGCCGGTGATGGACGTACTGCCGCACCCCGACGCCGTGGCAATCACCGGCATCACGCCGCAGATCGCCGAACGCGAGGGCCTCGACGAACCGGCGTTCGCTCAGCGGGTGTTCGAGGCCTTCAGTCGACCGGGCACCTGCGGCGTGGGCTACAACTCGCTGCGATTCGACGACGAGGTCACGCGCAATCTGCTGTACCGCAATTTTCACGATCCCTACCTGCGGGAGTGGTCCGGCGGCAACAGTCGATGGGATCTGATCGACGTGGTGCGGCTGTGGCACGCGCTGCGCCCCGAAGGCCTCACCTGGCCGCAGGGCGAGCACGGCGCCACCAGCTTCAAGCTGGAGCACCTGTCAGCCGCCAACGGACTGCAGCACGAACGTGCCCACGATGCCCTGTCCGACGTCCACGCCACGCTGGCCCTGGCCCGGCGCCTCAAGGCGGCACAACCCCGACTGTTTGCTCACGCCCTCACCCTGCGTGACAAGAAGGTCGCCGCCGCCCTGCTGACCGGCAGCACCCAGGCGCCCGTGTTGCATGTATCGTCCCGGATTCCGGCGGCGCTGGGCTGCATCACGGCCGTGGTGGCGGTGGCACCGCACCCCCGCAACCGCAACTGCGTCCTCTGCTTCGACCTGCGGCAGGACCCGGAGGCCCTGCTCAGCGCCCCGATCGACGAGCTGCATGACCGCCTGTTCACCCCACGCGAGGATCTGCCCGAGGACGTTGAGCGCCTGGCGCTCAAGGGCATCCACCTCAACAAGTCGCCGATGTTGGCCCCGATGAGCACGCTGCAGCCGGCGCAGGCGCAGCGCTGGCAACTCGACCTCGAGCAGTTGCGCGAGCACCACGAACTGCTGATGCGTGCAGGGCCGGCGCTGGTGGAAAAGGTGCAGGCGCTCTATGCCGATGAGGACCGCAGCGCGGACGATCCGGAGGTGGCGCTGTACAGCGGGTTCATCCCGGACGCCGATCGCGCCCGCTGTGCGCAGGTGCGCGCCGATGGCCCGGGCGGCGCCGCTCCACACGATGGCCGGTTCGAGGATCCCCGCCTCAACGAGCTGCTGTTCCGTTGGCGGGCGCGTCATGCCCCGCACACGCTGACGCCCGGTGAACAGGATGCCTGGCGCGCCTTCGTCGAACGCAAACTCAGCATCGACACCGGGCTGGCCAGCCTCACGCTACCGGCCTACCAGCAGCTGGTGGAAGCACGACTGCAGCAGGACCGTGACCCCGACCGGCTGCGCCAATGGCTGGACCTGCGCAACTGGCCGCGCGACAGCGGCCTGCTCGACTGGATGCCCGCGTCACCGGGCTGAACGTCCGACGGTGGCATAATTGCGTGCTTGCCGCCCGCTTTACCTTCTCATGCGCAGAATCCTCGTTACCAATGCCCTGCCCTACGCCAACGGGGCCATCCATCTCGGTCACCTGGTCGGCTATATCCAGGCGGACATCTGGGTGCGTTACCAACGCCTGCGGGGCCACCAGGTGGCCTACGTCTGCGCCGACGACGCCCACGGCACCCCCATCATGCTGGCGGCCGAGAAGGCCGGACTGGCACCCGAGGCATACATTGAGGATGTGCGTCAGGCCCACATGCGCGACTTCGCCGATGTCGGCATCGCCTTCGATCACTATCACTCCACCCACAGCCCGGAAAACCAGCGGCTGGCCGAGACCATCTACACCCGCCTGAAGGCCGGCGGGCACATTGCACAACGCACCGTGCGGCAGCTGTTCGACCCGGAGCGGCAGATGTTTCTGCCGGACCGGTACATCAAGGGCGAGTGCCCCAAGTGTGGGGCGACCGACCAGTACGGCGACAACTGCGAGGTCTGCGGCGCCGCCTATGCTCCGACCGACCTCAAGAATCCGCGTTCGGTGGTGAGCGGTGCCGTCCCCGAGCTGCGTGATTCCGAGCACTATTTCTTCAAGTTGGGGGACTTCCAGGGCTTTCTGCAGGGCTGGCTGGACGGCAAGGTGGCCCACAGTGCCATCCGCGCCAAGCTGCGCGAGTGGTTCGAGGCGGGGCTGAAGGACTGGGACATCTCCCGTGACGCCCCCTATTTCGGCTTTGCGATCCCGGATGCGCCCGGCAAGTTCTTCTATGTCTGGCTGGACGCCCCGATCGGCTACATGGCGAGCTTTGCCGCCCACCTCGCCCGTCCGGATGCCGGCATCGACGACCCCGAGGCGGCGTTCAATGACTACTGGCAGGCCGGCAGCGAAACCGAGCTGCACCACTTCATCGGCAAGGACATCGTCAATTTCCATGGCCTGTTCTGGCCTGCCATGCTGCAGGGCGCCGGCTTCCGCACCCCCACGCAGCTGCACGTGAATGGCTATCTGACCATCAACGGCCAGAAGATGAGCAAGAGCCGCGGCACCTTCATCCGTGCCCGTACCTACCTTGACCATCTCGACCCGGAAGCCCTGCGCTATTACTTCGCTGCCAAACTCGGCAGCGGACCGGAAGACCTCGACCTCAACCTCGAGGACTTCGCCGCCCGGGTCAACAGCGACCTGGTGGGCAAGTACGTGAATATCGCCAGCCGCTGCGCGGGCTTCATCGAAAAACGCTTTGAAGGACGGCTGGGGGACCGCCTCAGCGACCCTGCACTGGTCGCGGCGGTCGCCGAAGCCGCGCCGCGCCTCGAAGCCGCGTTCGAGGCCGGTGAACTGGCCGCCGCCGTCCGCGAGATCATGGCCCTGGCCGACCGTGCCAACGCCGAGATTCAGCAGCAGGCGCCGTGGAAGATGGCCAAGGAAGACGGACGGGATGCCGAACTGCATGCCGTCTGCACCACCTTCCTCAACGTGTTTCGCCAGCTCACGGTCTACCTCAAGCCGATCCTGCCGCGCATCGCAGCCGAGGCGGAAGCCTTTCTCGGCATTGCCCCGCTGCGCTGGGCCGATGCGGCGACGCCGCTGCTGAACCACCGTATCGCGCCCTACACCGCGCTGATGACCCGTATCGAAAAAGCCCGGATTGACGCCATGATCGACGCCGAAAAGGCTGACGCCCCCGCCCCGCCCGCCGCCAACGCTGCGGCGCCGACACCGGCGACCGACACCATCGGCATCGACGACTTCACCAAGGTGGACCTGCGCATCGCCCGCATCGCTACGGCCGAGGCGGTGGAAGGTGCCGACAAGCTGCTGCGCCTGCAGCTCGATCTCGGCCCGCTGGGCAACCGCCAGGTGTTCGCCGGCATCAAGAAGGCCTACGCGCCGGACACCCTGGTCGGCAAGCTGACGGTGTGCGTCGCCAACCTGGCACCCCGCAAGATGAAGTTCGGGCTGTCCGAGGGCATGGTGCTCGCCGCCAGCGACGATCAGGGCGGCCCCTGCCTACTCTGGCCGGATGAAGGCGCGCGCCCCGGCATGCGCATAAAGTAACGCCGTCTCATGACGGAATACCTGCTCATCCTGGTCGGCGCCGTACTGGTGCACAACTTCGTGTTGGTGCAGTTCCTCGGGCTGTGCCCGTTCATGGGCACCTCGAAGAAGGTCGACACCTCCGCCGGCCTGGCACTGGCGACCACCTTCGTATTGACACTGACCGCGATCGCCACCTACCTGGTGGACGCCTGGGTGCTGATCCCGCTGGAACTCACCTACCTGCGTACCGTCAGCTTCATCGTGGTGATCGCGAGCGTGGTGCAGTTCGTCGAAATGGTGGTGCAGAAAACCAGCCCGTTGCTCTATCAGGTGCTGGGCATCTATCTGCCGCTGATCACCACCAACTGCATCGTGCTGGGCGTGGCACTGCTGAACGTGCGACAGGCCCAGGGGTTCATGGAATCGGCCCTCATGGGGCTGGGCGCCGGCCTCGGCTTTTCGCTGGTGCTGCTGCTGTTTGCCGGCATTCGTGAGCGCCTCACCGTGGCCGACCTGCCGGCGGCCTTCAAGGGCGCACCGTCGGCGCTGATCACCGCCGGCATCATGAGTCTGGCCTTCCTCGGCTTCAGCGGACTGGTGTAGGCCGGCATCCGATGATCAGCGCCATCCTTGCCCTGACGCTGCTGGCGGCCGCCTTCGGGCTGGTGCTGGGATATGCCGCCATCCGCTTCAAGGTGGAAGGCGATCCGCTGGTCGACCAGATCGACAAGATCCTGCCGCAAACCCAGTGCGGGCAGTGCGGATTTCCGGGCTGCAAGCCCTACGCCACCGCCATTGCCGGCGGCGAAGCGGAAATCAACCAGTGCCCCCCCGGGGGCGAGGACGGCGTCCTCAAGCTGGCGGAGCTGCTCGGCCGTGATCCGCTCCCGCTGAACCCCGACAACGGCGTGGCCAAGACCGTGAAGACGGTGGCACTGATCGACGAGGAAACCTGCATCGGCTGCACCAAGTGCATCCAGGCCTGTCCGGTGGATGCCATCGTCGGCGCCGCCAGCCAGATGCACACGATCATCGAAAGCCACTGCACCGGGTGTGAACTCTGCCTGCCCCCCTGCCCGGTGGACTGCATCACGATGGAACCGGTGGCCGACACCGTTCGCACCTGGCGCTGGCCCCAGCCGGACACGGCCGATGCCGTGCAGGAGGCCGCATGAACGCGCCGCTGCGCGTGTTCCGTTTTCCCGGCGGCCTGCACCTGGACGGTCACAAGGCGCTGTCGGCCCGGCAACCCATCACCGCCGCACCGCTGCCGCCGGCATTGATCCTGCCACTGTCCCAACACATCGGGGGGGCTGCCAAGCCCTGCGTGGCCATCGGCGATCAGGTGCGTCGAGGCCAGACCATCGCCGAAGCACAGGGCGCGGTTTCGGCGCCCGTGCATGCACCAACGTCGGGCACGATCTCGGCCATCGAGATGCGCGTGGTCCCCCACCCTTCCGGACTGATGGCGCCCTGCATCATCCTCACGCCGGATGGTCAGGATCGCCCACTGGACGCTCCCGAGTGGACCCCGCTGCCGGACTATCACCAGGCCGCTCCCGATGCCCTGCGTACGATCGTCCGCCGCGCCGGCATCGTCGGGCTCGGTGGCGCCGGCTTTCCGGCCGCCATCAAGCTGACGCCGGGACGGGCCGTCGACACGCTGATCGTCAACGGTGCCGAGTGCGAGCCCTACATCACCTGCGATCAGATGCTGATGCAGACCGATGCCGCCGAGATCGTGCTGGGCATCCAGGTGGCACTGCACGCCCTCGAGGCCCCGCGCTGCCTGATCGGCATCGAGGACAACAAGCCCGATGCCATTCGCGCCCTCTCCGATGCCGCCCACCAGGACCCCCGCATCCATGTCGTGGTGGTGCCGACGCGCTATCCGCAGGGGGGCGAGAAACAACTGATCCAGACCCTCACCGGTCGCGAAGTCCCCAGCGAGGGCTTGCCGCTGGATCTCGGCATCGTCTGCCACAACCCGGGCACCCTGCGCGCCATCGGCCAGGCGGTGACGCGCGGCGAACCACTGATCGAGCGCGTGATCACCGTCACCGGTGAGGCCATTGCCCACCCGCAGAACTTCCGCGTGCGCCTCGGCACCCCGATGCAGTTCCTGGTGGATCTCGCCGGTGGCTTCCAGCAGGCGCCCGCCAGCGTGCTGATGGGCGGCCCCATGATGGGGTTCCGGCTGCCGGACCTTTCGGTACCCGTGGTCAAGGCCAGCAACTGTCTGCTGGCCTTACCCGCCGAACAGGTGCGCGACGCGGCCCCAGCCCAACCCTGTATCCGCTGCGGGGAATGTGCAACGGTCTGCCCGGCGCAGTTGCTGCCGCAGCAGTTGTACTGGCATGCCCGCGCCCGCGAGTTTGATCGCGCCGAGGCGCTGAACCTGTTCGACTGCATCGAGTGCGGATGCTGTGCCCTGGTCTGCCCCAGCCACATCCCGCTGGTGCAGTACTACCGCTTTGCCAAGACCGAGATCTGGACCGCTGAGGCCGACAAGCGACAGGCCGATGCCGCGCGCGTGCGGCATGAAGCACGGCAGGCCCGCCTGGAACGCGAGGAGGCCGAGAAGGAAGCCGCCCGTGCCCGCCGCAAGGCCGCGCTGGCCGCACGCAAAGGGGGCGACAGCACGCCAGCAGCGCCGGAGGCCCAGACGGCCGCCGACAGCCGACCTGCTGCACCTGCTGCCGAAGACCCCGTCGCCAAAGCGTTGGCACGGGCCCAGGCGCGCAAGGCCGCTGGATCGGCAGTGCCGCAGCCCGCTTCGGTAGACGCGGAACCCGAAGACCCGGTCGCCAAGGCCCTGGCGGCCGCCCAGGCCCGCAAGGCCGCGAAGGCCAAGGCCGATGTGCCGGCCGAACGCCCCTCAACGGCGGAGGATCCGGTGGCCAAGGCCCTCGCCGCAGCGCAGGCGCGCAAGGCGGCCAAAGCCACCGCGCCCCCCGGCAACGATCAGTCCGACCCCGCCGCGGACGACCCCGTCGCCAGAGCCATCGCCGCCGCCAAGGCACGCAAGGCGGCCAAAGCAGGAACCGCCGTGCCGGCCGAAGCGCCATCATCGGCGGAAGACCCGGTGGCCAAGGCCCTTGCCGCAGCGCAAGCACGCAAGGCGGCCAAAGCGACCGCGCCACCTCCCGAAGATCAGTCCGCCCCCGTCCAGGACGACCCGGTCGCCACCGCCATCGCGGCCGCCAAGGCCCGCAAGGCAGCCAAAGCCGGGGCGCCCCCCGAATCAGGCGAAGGGCCGCCAGCGGACGACGACCCGGTGGCCAGAGCGCTGGCGGCGGCACGCGCCCGCAAAGCCGCCAAGGCCGCTGCCGCGTCACCGGACGAGGGCCAGTCGTGAGCGCACGGAGTTCTCCCCACCTGCCCGTCACGCCCAGCGTTGATCGGGTGATGCGCCGGGTGCTGCTGGCGCTGGTACCCGGCATCGTTGTGTTCACCCTGCTGTTCGGCTGGGGCGTGCTGCAGAACCTGGCGCTGGCCGGCACCGGCGCGCTGGTGTTCGAGGCCGTGGCCCTGAAGCTGCGGGGGCGGACGCTGGCTCCCCTGCGGGATGGCAGCGCCCTGCTGACCGGCGTGCTGCTGGCACTGGCACTGCCCCCCTCATTGCCCTGGTGGATGCCGCTGGTGGGCGCGCTATTTGCCGTCGGGCTCGGCAAGCATGCTTATGGCGGGCTGGGCTACAACCCGTTCAACCCCGCGATGGTGGGCTATGTGGTGTTGCTGGTGAGTTTCCCGGTCGCGATGACGGCATGGACCGCGCCCTCGTTGCTGGTCCCCCCCGATGCGGTCAGCCAGGCCACCGCGCTGGATCATCTGCGTACCGAATTGACCCAGTCCCACACCCTGAGCGAGATTTTCGCCGAACCCGGCTACGCCTACGGACTGGCACGCGGATGGGCACTCGTGGGGCTGGCCTACCTGCTCGGCGGGCTGTGGATGCTGCAGCAACGCACCATCCGCTGGCAGATCCCGTTGGGCATGCTGGGTGGCATGGGCCTGATTGCGCTGGTGTTCTGGGGACTCGACCCGGACCGATACGCCTCGCCGCTGTTTCACTGGACCGCCGGCGCCACGATGCTGGGCGCCTTCTTCATCGCCACCGATCCGGTGTCCGCCGCCACCACGCCACGCGGCCGACTGCTCTACGGCGCCGGTATTGGCGTGCTCACCTACGTGATTCGCACCTGGGGCGGCTATCCCGATGCGGTCGCCTTTGCGGTTTTGCTGATGAACCTGTGCGCCCCCACCATTGACCGCTACACTCCGACCCGCGTCTATGGCACGCGCACCCGGCAGGATCGGGCGTGAAAACCGCCGTCACCATGCTCCGGGCGGGCGCCCTGCTGGCCGGATTCGCCGCCGTCGGGGCCGGACTGCTGGCCGGCACCTACTGGCTCACGCGCGGCCCGATCGAAGCCTCCGCCCAAGCGCGGCTGTTGCGCGAGCTCAATGCGGTACTGCCACCCGAACGCTACGACAACGCCCTTTCGAAGGACACGGTGCGCGTCGAGGACCCCCGCCTCGGCGGCGCACAGACGGTCTACCGCGCCCGCCTTGGAGGCCAGCCCGCGGCGCTGATTCTCACTGCGACCGCCAGCGAAGGGTACAGCGGCCCGATCCAGCTGCTGATCGGCATTGACCTGGAAGGCCGCATCACCGGCGTCCGGGTGACCCAGCACCGCGAAACCCCCGGTCTGGGCGACAAGGTCGAGCGCCGCAAGAGTGACTGGGTGCTGGCCTTCGACGGCCGCAGCCTCGATGATCCCGGTGACGCGGGTTGGGCGGTACGCAAGGACGGCGGCATCTTCGATCAGTTCGCCGGCGCCACCATCACCCCCCGCGCCGTGGTGGCGGCGGTCCACAACGCCCTGTCCTGGGCAACCGAACATCAGGCCCAGCTGTTTGCCGAGACCCCTGAATCCGCGCCGCCACCGGCCCGGGAACGCCTCGTGGAGCCCCCCGCATGAATTACCGAAAGCTGATCCGCGACGGACTGTGGACCAACAATCCCGGACTGGTGCAGTTGCTGGGACTGTGCCCCTTGCTCGCGGTCAGCAACAACCTGGTCAACGCCCTGTCGCTGGGGCTGGCGACGCTGTTCGTGCTGACCATGTCCAACCTCACTGTGTCGGCGATCCGGGGGGTGGTGCGGCCCGAGATTCGCATCCCGGTCTACGTCATGGTGATTGCCTCGCTTGTCACGATCGTCGAGCTGGTGATGAACGCCTATGTCCAGACCCTCTACGACATCCTCGGCATCTTTCTGCCGATCATCACCACCAACTGCGTCATCATCGGGCGTGCCGAGGCCTTTGCTGCCAAGAATCGCGTACTGCCCGCCACCGTCGATGGCTTCATGATGGGGCTGGGGTTCCTGCTGGTGCTGGTGGCCCTGGGCGGCCTGCGCGAGGTGCTGGCGGACGGCACACTCGGCAATGGCATGCACCTGCTGCTGGGGCCGGCGCTGGAAGGCGTATATCTCACCGTGATTCCCGACATGCAGGGCCTCCTGCTGGCAGCCCTGCCCCCCGGCGCCTTCATCGGCCTGGGCCTGCTGATCGCGGTGAAGAACGTGATCGACGCCCGCAGCAAACGAAGGGCCAGCCCCGTGGCCGCGGTGGCGCAGACGCAGGCGGCATGAACCCTGCCAAGCGCGCGGAAATCTACCGTCGGCTGCGCGACGGCAATCCCGCCCCAACCACCGAGCTGCACTACACCACACCGTTCGAGCTGCTGGTGGCCGTGGTGCTGTCCGCCCAGGCCACCGATGTCGGCGTCAACAAGGCAACGGCACGGTTGTTCCCGGTTGCCAACACGCCGGAGGCGATGCTGGCACTCGGTGAAGCCGGCGTGCGTGAGCACATCCGCACGATCGGTCTCTATCAAACCAAGGCGCGCAACGTGATCGGCCTGTGCCACAGGCTGGTCGACCTGCACGAGAGCCGGGTGCCGGCGGATCGCGAGGCATTGGAAGCCCTTCCGGGTGTGGGTCGCAAGACCGCCAACGTGGTGCTGAACACCGCGTTCGGCCAACCCACCATTGCGGTCGACACGCACATCTTCCGGGTTGCCAACCGCACCGGTCTGGCGCGCGGCAAGGATGTCCGTCAGGTAGAGGATCGACTGGTGAAGTTCACGCCGTCCGAGTTCGCCCGGGATGCCCACCACTGGCTGATCCTGCACGGCCGGTACATCTGCAAGGCCCGCAAGCCGGACTGCCCGCGGTGCCCGATCTACGACCTCTGCGAATATCGCGGCAAGACCGACGACTGACCACGCCCGCGCCAAGCCGATATGCTGGGCGCCCCCTGAAGAGTGCCCATGACATGCCGCCATCCCGGCCCCGCTTCTCGCTGTTCCACGCCATCTTCGCCATCGGCGTCGCCCTGTGCGGCTACTACGGCCAGGCCTGGTGGGATCTTCCCGAGTACAGCCCGGCCGAAATCGATGCCTCGGTGGAACTGAACCTCGCCATGGATCTGGCACGTCGCGGGCCGCACCTGCAGCCCGACGAGGAAGGCATGGAGCGGCTGCGTCGTCAGCTGCGCGCCGAGATCGAGGGCAGCCTTCAGCGCGAAACGGATACGGTGCAGCTCCGCTTCGGTATCGGACTGCTGTGCGTGGTGGTCGGCCTCAGTCACCTGCTCACCCGCCGGTTTTCCGGCGGGTGAGACAAGGTTGGATCAGGGGCTGATGGTGACGATCACGGAATCCTGACGCGACACACTGGCATCACCATTGGCGCAGGTCAGCGTGTAGGTCTGCGTGGTTTGCGACGCGACGGTCGGGGCAATGAACTCGAAGGTTCCGGCATCGGGGCGCGCCCCGGACCAGGCGCCCGACGCCACGCAGCTTCCGCCGCCCGGAATCACCGAGGTCCAGCTCAACCTCACACGCTCCCCTGAACGGGCATTCCGGTTCACCCCACGAAGCGAGGTGAACGGCGCATTGAGCGCATTGACCGAGAAGGAGCGGATCGAGTTCACGCCGCGGGGGGTTGAAACCGAGAGCTCGACAGCACTGTTGGCCCCTGAAACCGCCGGGTCGTCAATCGGCTCGGTCTTGTAGGCGAAGCCATAGCGGTTCCCGGCCAGACTGTCGTCGGTCTGGCAGGGCACGACGAAGTTGGAGGTTCCGACAAAGTCGCCGGCATCACCGTCCTGCGACACCGATATGGAGGTTTGTGCGGGCATCGGCTGGAAGTTTCGATCCCGCAGCACAAAGCTGAAAATGCCGACCGAACCCGCCGCGATATCGACTGCTCCCTCGTCATACGCCGCATTGCTGACATGGAAATCGCGCGTTTCATCAAACTGCGGCGTGGACCCGCTCATGATGATGGTCACCCCGCCACGCACGGTCAGCGAGCGGCTGGCGGGATCGCAATCAGCGGGGCCATCGCAGAGGAAGCCCGTGAAATTGCCACTGCCGGCGTCGCGCTGCCCGTTGGTATTGAAGTCCACGAACTCTTCGCCGGGAAATCCGGTTGCCCCATTGATGGGCTCGTAAACGCCGTTGCCGTTGTCGTCGCGGAAGGCCTCAGCGAGGTCTCCGAAGGGCTCGCCGTCATCGTAGCGGCCATCGCCATCGAGATCGACGAAGGACTCTTCCCCGACAGCGGTCACCAGCACCGTGCTGCGCCCGCCACGGGGGCCATTGGCGACGAACTGCCCACCCACGATGTCGTAGCCGTCATCCACCGGTGCCCCCGGCAGGAACCCCACGAAGGAGGGTGGACGGGGATCCTGACTCCGCCAGTTGACGGTGCACTCACCGCCCGCGGTCAGGCAGCTGGGCTGTACTGCGCCCCCTTCGGTCACGAAAGAAATCGCGGTTCCGTCCGGCACCGGGTTATTGAAGCGGTCGGCTGCAAGCAAGGTGATGTTGGTGATTTCGTTGTCGTAATCCCCCCCCTCGATGTTGAAGCAGCCTGCGGATACCGAAAAACTGTTCTGATCCGGCAGGCCGGTCGACACGACCAGCTGCTCGGATTGCGAAGTCAGGGTTGTCGCGCCCTGCGTCGTCCGCGCCGTCACACGTACCGCCGTATTGACCGTGCCAGATTTGACGACTGTCTGAACCCGCCCCTGGGTGTCGGTCGTGCCCTGGGATGGCGTCAGCGCGATCCCGCCGGCGCTGGTGTTCAGGCTGAACGAAACCAGCTGATTGACCACCGGACCTCCGGAGGCATTGAGCACTCGGAATACCACCGTTGAGGTCTCCGGCTGCCCACTGCCGGCAATACCGATGCTGGTCGGGGTTGCAGACACGAACTCGATACTGCCGATGTTGGCCGCGAGTACCGTCACGGTGCCGCTGGCGGTCAACGGAGTCCCTTCGACGCTCACCTGTGCGGTGACGCGGTCCTGGCCGCTGCAGCCAAGCGCGACATAAGTGGCGCTCACCGTGCCATTGAAAACCTGCGCCGGATTGGGATCAATGCGGGCAATACCCTGCGAGATGCACTGCGAACTGAAGGCCACTTGCGCCGTCCCCGTGAAGGGCGCGTTGTTGTTGGCCGAGTCCACAATGTCCAGGCGCAGACCGGTGCTGCCGCCCGCCGACAACGGCTCGGCAGCCGTTACCAGAATCTGGCCATTGCTGAAGGTGCCACCCTCCAACGTCCCGGCGCGATAGACCGGGGGATTGCTGGTACTGGGAGGCACGACCGCGATATCCCGGGTAGCGCCAATACCACCGGCGTTGGCGGCCACTGTGATTGTACGTAGCTGACTGTTCCCCGCCGTCGTGAGGATCGCGCGGGCACGCCCGCTCGCATCAGTAACGGCATCGACCACCTGAATCTGTCCCGAGGTCGCCGAGAAGGACACCGGCGCACCCACAACAACGTTGTTATCGGCGTTGGTCGCGACCAGCGTCAGCGTCACGCCTTCCTCGACACTGTCCGCATCCGATGGCAGCTCCGCGCTGTCGGACTGGAGCGTCACCGCCTCAACGTCGACATCCACATCCGGCCCGGTTCCCCCACCGCCGCCACCGCCAAATCCGGCATCGCCGCTACATGCCGCAAGGCTGCCCACCAACAGCCCCACCAGGGCTGCGCGCAAACCGGTCGAACACGTCATGACAACTCCCCCGCAAAGCCAGCGCCCCAGAGCCAGGGCATGCAGTCGATGCTAGCCAGCATTTATTGCTGCGGCAAGCACATAGCTCGGCTTCTTCATGCCGTGCGTCAGCTAGGACCATCCGCCGAGGAAACGCGGATTGGCTGTTTTGGTGCCCCGAGCGGGAATCGAACCTGCGACCTACCGCTTAGGAGGCGGAAGCACGTTAGACTGTAGGCCGTTGTCATGCCTCGACTTTTTCACTTGGCGCCGCTCGCTCATCTGCTCTATATCTGCCTTTCGACACCATGGCCTACTACAAGGAGCGCCGCTGGGAAGTAGAGCGCGAATACGCCGACGGGCGCAAGCGCACGCTGAAGCAGGTCCGCCACGATTTTCGCATAACGCTGCCTGACGGCCGCAGAGTCACCAGGTCGTTCAAGACCAAGGACGCGGGCCAGCGCTGGGTAGCCGAGCAGGAACGCCTAGTCGAGCTGGGCGCAGACCTCGCCGGTGTGGAGCGCGCGAAGAAATCAACGCTCGGCAAGATCATCGACCGTTACATGGAAGAAGTCGTCCCTCGCCTGCGCTCGCCTGGAGCTGCGAAAAGCTGTGCTGCTCCGCTCCGGCGAGAACTCGGAGACATCCCACTCGCGGCCTTGACGCCGGAGCGGATCGGCCACTATCGAGACGACCGCCTGCGGCAACGCTGCGTGCGCAGCGGCGGGAGGCGCGATCTGCCCCTGGTCGAACTGGACCGCTACGTGAAGCCGCCGACGGTGAAGAAGGAGATGGCCTTCCTCGCCCGGGTTATCGATGTGGCGATCAAGAGCTGGGGATATCGGCTACCGTTCGGCAATCCCGCACGCGGAGTAGATCGACCGCCGGAGGGAGATGGGCGCGACCGCCGGCTTCTCCCGGGGGAAGAGGACCGGCTACTTGGCGCCTGCGCATTTAATGCGAGCTTGAAATTGGCGATCATCCTGGCGATCGAAACCGCTGCCCGCCGCGGTGAGCTATGCGCATTGATCTGGGCAGACATCGATTTCGAACGGCGTACCTTGCAGATCAGGGCGGAGGATGCCGGCGCCGCCAAGACCGGCACGAAGCGTACCGCCCCACTCAGCCAGCGGGCCATTGATGCACTGACGGCGGCCAAGCCCAAGCGAATCAAGCCCGACGAGGCAGTGCTCGGCTTCAAAGCCGACTCCCTGAGCCAGGCTTTCGACAGAGCGTGCCGGCGAGCCTCGATCGATGGTCTACGTTTCCACGACCTCCGACACGAAGCCACGTCACGGCTCTTCGAGCTCGGATTGGACATGATGGAAGTCTCGGCGATCACCGGCCACAAGACACTGGACATGCTGAAGCGGTACACGCAGCTGCGTGCCGAACAGATTGCCCTTAAAATGGATCGGCTTGCTCTTCAGTCGGCCGACAATGCGTCGCTGGAGGTCCAGCTCGCCGCCGTCCTCAAGGAGCTACGGCTGCTCCGGCAGATGCAATGATCTGCGCCTCGGTAGCTCAGTGGATAGAGCATCTTCCTCCTAAGAAGAGGGTCGTAGGTTCGATTCCTACCCGGGGCACCATTCTTCCAAGCAAC
This sequence comes from uncultured Polycyclovorans sp., assembly GCA_936928855.1. GTDB lineage: Bacteria > Pseudomonadota > Gammaproteobacteria > Nevskiales > Nevskiaceae > Polycyclovorans. The sequence continues at coordinate 43,655 of CAKZHZ010000078.1, read as the reverse complement.
TCTGTCGCTGCCTTCGCGGCGGCGATCAGGCGACGAGGGAACGGAGATGAGCTCTGTTGGCGATGATCTGACTGAGGTGATGACGGAGGCTTCGGAACCCACAAGGGCGACCGACATCCAGGCCGTACTTGGAGCGGATCTGCTCCAGCTCGCGGAAGAATCCGGGTTCCCCTATTACTTCTGTCGCGTCGAAGTCCGAAAGTCGCGGAGGAAGGACATTACATTCCGCATCACCAACTACCCGCGGGACTGGCTCCATGCTTATGTGCGAAGCCATAGGATCGGAATCGACCCAATTCGGCAGGCGATCAAGCGCCGCTTTGCGTCGTTTGCACTCGAAGAGGTGCAGTTGAGCGAAGTAGCGCCGCCGCAGCTGTGGACGGAGACTGAGAGGTATGGCCTGCACCAGGGGCTGTGCATACACGTCCATAACTTACATGGCGAGCACGGGTATGTGCTGTTGTCGGGCATGCCTGCGCCGATGTCCGGCGCAGAGCGTGATTTCACCGTCGCCAGAGCGACAAAGCTGCTCTGCCGCATATGCGAAAGTGCACATGCGATGACCGATCTAGGGGCGCCTACGCCCGCCATTCCTCGCCTCGGTCGACAACCCACCAAGGTGCTGTCTTTGCTCGCGGAGGGCTACGCGAGGAAGCAGGTGGCGGACCAGATGGGCGTCGCGATCCGCACGGTAGACATGCATCTCGCGACCGCCAGACGAAAGCTGGGGGCACGTACAACGGATGAGGCGATCTCCCGTGCTACCTCGATCGGACTGATTGGTCGCGCCCGACTGCATTAGTCCAGGTCACAAACCTACAGTTTTTTGCATCTGCCCTAGTTGCACGCGCCCACGTACCGTGGGCGCGCAATGAAGCGCAATAAAGAGCACGACTCCGCACCTGCCAGCGCCGATGGCCAAATCATCGGCATCGATGGTTTGGCGTGCATGCTGGGCATCTCGCCCGCCACGGTCTACAGCCTGCGCAGCAGAGCACCCGATGAATTGCCGCCGTCGTATTGGGATCGCCCGGCTCGATGGCGGCGAGAAACGGTGCTGCGGTGGATCGCGCAGCGCGAGGCGCTGCGCGAAGCCGACGCAGCGAAGCGAGCACGACCGGTGCGGACACGCGTGCTGCGCACGGGGAGCTGAGCCCAGTGGACGGCGGGGCTCGGCCAGGACCGCGTTTCGCATGCGAAACGCAAAGCACCTTCGAGCAGTTGGAGCTCTTCCTCGCAGACATCTCGGATGCGCCGCTGAAGGGTGACCGCGCAACGCTCGAGTTCCCATTCTTTTCGCTTTCCAAGAGGCCGGGAAGCTACGTTCGCTGCTACGAGTTCGCCGGCGTCCGCATCGAAATCATCCCCAGCGCGCGTGGCGCGCCCACCATCTATGACGCGGATGTTCTGTACTACTGCAGTGGCCAGCTCACTGAAGCCGCAAACCGCGGACGCGCGCTCGGTAGAACGCTGCACGTACGCACGTACGATCTCCTCAAGAGCACGCAGCGCGGCCTTGGCGGCGGCCCCATGCGGCGGCTTATCCAAGCGCTCGATCGGCTGACCGGCGCTCGCATCAAGACAAACATCTGCACCGATGGACTGCAGGCCGTTGAAAGTTTCGGGCTGGTCGACGGCTACAGACTACTCGACCGAACCAGCGTCCACGACCCAAGGCTGAGCATCACACTGTCGGACTGGCTGTTTCGTGCGGTCCAGGCGCGCGAAGTTCTGACGCTTGATCCGGCGTACTTTGGCCTGACAAGTGGCCTCGAGCGCCGCCTCTACCTGATCCTCAGGAAGCACCTGGGCAACCAACCGGCCTGGTCGATCCGCCTTGAAAATCTGCACCGAAAGTCCGGCAGCGAAAGCTCGCTGCGGCGGTTTCGGTTCGAGATTCACCACTTGGTAGCACGCAGCCTCGCGCCGCCGCTCGACCGATTCATTTTGCAGGTTCAGGACGACTATTTCCGAGCCTACAGCCGGGACTCGCGAGGCACGTCTGCCCTGCTCACAGACATCCAGCGTTCCCGAAGAGCCACTACTTCCGGCGATTCCGGGATGGCGCGTAGATATGGGGACATTCTGTGATCGGGCATGGCTTATCGGGAACGCGCGCGCCGTCACGATCATGGCTGATCGCGAACGGCCGGCCATGGCTGATCGGGAACAACCGCAGGCCGCAAACCTGCGCCGCCGCTGCGTTTCCGCAGCCCGTAACGCGCGCGCGCGTTCTTAACTCAAATAAAAAGCTCTTAACGCGAAAGCGACCCAGCGCACCTGTGGATAAACGTTTCGCATGCGAAACGCCGCCCAGTCTTCACAGCACACCGGGCGCAAGTCCGGCAGGAGGTATCCGATGAACGCTCTCACCCTCCATCAGTTGGCCAAGCGCTTCACCATCTTCGCCATGGCGATGATCCCGCTTGCGCTCTGGACCGGCAGCGCACATGCCGACGATTGGGTCGAGGACTGGTTCGACCAGTCGATCAGCGGCGGCCCCAGCTCGCTGAACACACAACAGCGCGGCTACTACAACGCTGGCAGCTTCTCCGGGCGCTGGCGCATGACCAACGACTACCTGCTGACCGTGCAGCCGCCGCGCATTCAGGCCGGCTGCGGCGGGATCGATCTGTTCGGCGGTGCGATGAGCTATCTCGATACGGAATACCTGGTCGAGAAGTTCCAGCGCATCATCCAGGCTGCGCCGGCTTTCGCGTTCGATCTCGCGATGCAGGAGTACTGCAAACCGTGTAGCTCCGCGATGCAGACGATGGAGCAGATCACGGACTACCTGAACTCGATTCAGGTGAATGACTGCCGGATGTCGAAGCAGGTAGCGGCACTCGCGGTATCTGGGGACACGTCCGTATTCGACGGTATGCGCGAGAAGGCCGCCCAGGGCAAAGGCATCCTCGATGGGGTGCTGAAGAATACCCAGGACTTCAACGATCAGACGGCTGCAGGCAATGGTGCCTCGCCGGTGAGCCAGGCCGATGCAATGTCCGAGTGTCCGGCGGCCTTCAAGACCGTCTTCACGAACGGGAGCGTGGTCGGCAACGCGGCCGAGTTGCTGGACCTGGACGAGTACGCCGACCTGGCGCGCGGCCTGATTGGCGACGTGCACGTCGGCTACAGCGACGCCACACGAACCTGGATTGTGATGCCGGTTGAATCGTGCGCCGGCAATGACCAGATTGACGGCTTCGATCTGATCGTCGGGCAGATGGAGAAACGTGCGCCGGTCGCCGGTGGAACGGCCGGCGCGTGCAGCGTCGCCAGCTCGTCGAACATCGCCGACTCGATCGCGGACCGGCTGACCGGCATCGCCGCGAAGATGTCGGTCGGCGGCGCACAGCTGCTTTCGGCCGACGACCGCGAGTTCCTGAGCCGCGCACCGTTCCCGCTTTACAACCTGCTGCGCGACGCGACGGCACAGCAGACAGTTCCGGAGACGATCGACGCACTGGTGCTTCCGCTGTCGACCGCGTATGCGGCGCGCATGTTCGACGATTTGCACAAGATGACGCGCCTCGTCCTGTCGAAGGCGCGCGAGGTCCACGAGCTCCAGCGGTACAGCGCCGGCATCCCACAGAAGTGCAACGTCGCCCACATCGCCGGCGCCTACGGGCGCGTGGCGGCGATGGAAGAGCGCTCCCTTCGATATCGAGAGATGGCGAAGGCGAACTACGCGGCGCAGGTTGCCGATCTGTCGACGAACATCGCGCTCGCGCACGAGATGCTGAGTCAGCGGCAGCGAGACCTGCAGATGAAAACCAGCGCGTCGAAGTGATCCCCATGCGCACGTTCCTGCGGTGCAGCCCCGTTCTGCTGCTGTTCGTGCCGTCGTGGGCCTATGCCCTCACGATGGAGTACATCACCTACAACGCCTTCGACGAAACGGTCGCGGCGTTCAAGCGCCTCGGGCTGATCGTTTCCGATCCGGGCTTTGTCATCCTGGCCGCCTGCTTTGTGGCGGTGACATGCATCGGCGGCTCGATCTTCTTCGGCACACAGGCGCTCGGCGGCCGAGGTGGCAACCCGATGTCACTGATCACGCCGTTCCTGATCGGGATCATGCTGTTCTGGGGCATGGTCCTGCCGAAAGGTGCGCTGCAAATCTACGACCCCGTGCGCAACAAGACCGAGGCAGTGCCGGACGTTCCCGCCGTCCTGGTGCTGCTTGCCGGCGGCCTGTCAGCTGTCGAGAAGGGCATGGTGCAGATGGTCGATACCGCCAGCGCCACGCCGTACAAGGACGATGTCGGCGGGATCTCCTACTCGATGATCTTTTCGGCGATCAAGGCGTCGACGCCGAGCATCAACCTCGATCGCAGCCTGGCGCAATACTTCAAGGACTGCGGCATGACCGCGATCGGGTCCGGCTACAACGGTGCGTCGATGGAACGCGTGATGCGTGGCGCACCGGGCTGGGATCTGTACAGCGAGTACGCGAACTGGAATCACCCGTCGTGGCCGACGGTGTGGTTCCCGGACGGCAACGAAGGCGGCGTGCCGGGCACCTGCGGCGAGGCGTGGAACTACCTCGAAAGCAAGCTCAACGGCTCGATCACGTCGACCATGCAGCCGATGAAGCAATCGGCCTGCGAACAGGCGGGCTTCACCTGGTCGGACGCGACGGAGCGCGCTGCCTGCGATGCCGCCATGATCCGAGGGGCGCAGATGTTCGATCCGGGGATCGCGACATCGGAGACTTGGCTGCGCTCGATCGCGATGGGCAAGTCGATTTCGCTGGCGCTCAACGATCCGGACTTCAGTACGGGCATCAACACACTGGTCGATCGCCAGATGATGTCTGAAGCCTTCGGTGCCAGCGAGGCGATGAACCAATGGATACCGCGCCTGCGCGGCATCATGATCGCGATCGCCGTCGGCGTCGCGCCGATCTGTCTGCTGTTCGTGGCGACGCCGATGGTGATGCGAGCGCTGTCCGTCGTCGCCGGGCTGTTCATCTGGCTGGCCCTTTGGGGCATCTGTGATGTGATCGCGGTCCAGATGCAGCAGGACGCGGCCTTCGACGCCTTCACCGAGGTCAAGCGCCATGCGCTCGGCTACCAGGCGATCATGAATGCGCCCGAAGGCGCTGTCGCTGCGCTGGGCGTGTTTGGCAAGGCGCGCACGATGGCGATGGTGCTGGCCACAGTGCTGACCGGGGGTCTGTTCAAGCTGGCCAGCAGCTACGCCTTCACGTCGATGGGCCAGCAGTGGCAGGGCGACTTCAACCAGGGCGGCGAAGCCGCCGGCAAGCAGCGCCTGCAGATCGAGCAGCAGGCTGCCCTGCAGGAACAGCTCAACAGCGCCCCTGGCACGATGGGGCGCCTGCAGCAGTTCGGCTATGACGCCAACGTCGGGGCGTCGAGTTTCGGCGCGCAGCAGAACCTTGCGCAATTCGATTACCTGGCCGGCGTGTCCGGTGGCGACACCGGCAGGCTCGCCTATCAAGCCGGCGAGATTTCCGCCGGTCAGACGCTGGGCAGCGTCGTCGGGCATCAGGAGATCGCCGGTGGCCTGCAAGCGCCGCTGGGTGCGGCCAGCGCGGCCGTGACGGCCGCCAACACGTCGCGGTCAGGCGGCAGCGCCATCGGTTCGCGCGAGCGCGCCGGCGAAGAGCTGTTCGGCATCGGCAAGACCGAGGGTACGGCCGGTGTGGCGCGCACCCAGGTCGAGCGCGATCTGTCGGCCGGCTTTGCCGGCGCCACAGAAGGCGATCGCCTCAAGGCGCTGACACGGCAGCGAGAATCGTCGACGGCGGCGATGAGCGCCGAATCGGGGTTCGAGCCTTCGCGCGCGCAGGACTTCTATGCGTTCGACTTCGCTCGCGGGTTCGCCTATCGCGAGACGGCGGACGATCTCGGTGTGTCGCCGGAGCGGCTGGGCCATGCCGAGGGCACCAGCGGTGCGGCGCACGCGGTGGCCACCGAGCGGGTGGCGGACAACCGTGGCTTCGATGCGATGACGGCCGGCGACCAGTTCCGCATGACGCAGACCGCAGTCGCCGGCACGACGGCGCAGCGCTTGGGTGGTGTGGACGAGATCGGAGGGCGCATCGCCCAAGTCGACACGACAGGCCAGGCGGCACGCACCGAGATGCGCCAGAAGATCGCGGACTACTTCGCGCCTGGCGCGGGCATCGAGGGCCTGCGCGAAGCGGAGATGAAGCACGCGGGCTTGTGGAACGGGTCGGTCAGCGGCGCGGCTGCGGACCGGATGATTTCGGGCGCGCTCGAGCGTGGCGCCATCGACGATGCACAGGCCGACGTGTTACGCCGGCAGCTCGACGAGCGCGGCAGCGTCGGCCTGGCGGCGACCTTCGATCAGCACGGCGATCCGGTGAACTGGAGCATGAGCGGTATTGCGTCCGGAGACTTCGGCTCGACGGTGGACACGCGCTACCGGCGGATGGACAGCGTGGAGGCTGGGCACGCCTACACGGCGCTCGAATCAGCGCAGGGGGGCGCGGCGCTCCTTGACCCCGGTCACGTGGAAGCGCTCATGCAGCGCGCCTTTCGCCTCGATGGCAGCACGGACCAGGCAGCGCTCGCGGCCTTTGGCCAAGGCTACAGCGGTGCGCTCGAAGCGCGTGGCTTCACGATCAGCGGGCAGTCGGCTGAGGATTTCCGCTATGGAATCTCGGGGCAGGCTTACGGCGACGCGAGCGCCGGCGGGTCACTAAAGACGCCATCGATCCTACCCGCATCGATCGAGGCCAAGGTCGTCGGCGGTCTGCGTGGGAGCCTGGACGTTGCCAAGGGCTGGTCGGACACGAACACGATCGGGACGAACGAGGGCCTGCTGCTAACGCAGGCGCTGGGCGCCAATGCGGTCGAGCAAGCCAAGCAGGAGTACATCCAGGAGCACGGTTCACTCCCGGCGACTGATGCTCCCGAGTACCGCTTGGCCGCGCAGGATGTCTACGGCCGTGCCGGCGAGCTGTTCCGCGGCGACTTCGAGACGCTGGCGGCTTCCGGCAAGGAGAACACAGAGTGGGCACGTAAAGGCAACGAAATTCTCGAAGACGCTGAGAAGCTACTTGAACGCTCCGAGAAGTTCAGCAAGCCGGATGAGCAAAGCCCGAAGCCAGGGAATCCCGACTTCGGGCGGAACTGGAGACTGCCGTGACGTTAGGGGCTACGCGACGTGCGCATGTGCCACGGGCTGCCCGGACCCCAACGGTGAAAGTCGGAGCCATGAATCGGATCGTGCGGATCGAAGCCACTGGCGACGAGCGAGAGATGCTTGGCTCGCGCAAAGGCATGCAGACCCGCAAAAAGCGCGATGACGAACGCCGGCGGCACCAGGAACAACAGTCCGATCAGCTGCAGCGGGAAATTGAGCGCGAGCACGGCCGCAGTCGGAGCAATGAGACCGGCAACGACAGCGATCGCCGCGAGGTGCTTCCACGGCTTCGGTGCGGTGATCTGTTCGGTCTGTTCCATGACGGGCCTCCCGTTTCGCATGCGAAACGTTGTGAGCACCATTTTACTTCACTCCGAGGGTCACGCCTATGAATTCGATCACTTCTCATCACTGGCAGGACGGTCGCTGCTCGCTGACTTTGCAGCTTGCTCCCGATGATCTTGTTGCGCTGTTTCGCGGGCTTGAGCTTGTGGGGGATCGGATGGGTCACCGTCTTCCCCGGCAGCCGCGTCTTGGGCCGGACGAGTACCCCGAGTTCAACGATTACATCGAGGCGAACGGTGTAGCGGCCGAGCCGCTGGTTCGTCTTCGGAATTTGATGGTGGAACTTCGCGCGGTAGCGCGTGACCAGGCACTCGATCTGATATCGCCGTGCATTCGGTCGGCATGACAGCGATGCCGCTGCGGCTTGCGCGTGTCGCAGGTCGAGCGATCGGTCTGGGCCACGCGCGGTGCGCGCCGGGCTTTCGTGCTGCGCATCGAGCCGCTTGGCGTCTCGACCCTGCGGGCTTCAATCCCTTGTCCGGAAGCATCGTCAGACCAAGCCTGCGGCTTCGTCTGTCACCCCAGCCGGGACACCGCGGCGCGGTCGCCGCCGTGTCCTGGTTCGGTCGCTCCGCGGGTGAGTTGGGTGCCACGCGCTGTGCGCGCGTCAATGACCGCTCAACGCCTCGCCCGCGAACGCGAGCCGATGAGCCGCTGCGCGGCCCCTGCAGGGCGGTCATTGACCCGTGCTCGACACGCGGCCGATCGGTCCCCGATCGCAAGCGCGGCGGACCTCTGCCGCACTTGCGACCAGGACCCTGGAGACAGCCATGAGCAACGTGCGTGACTTGCAGGTGCATCGAATCGAGATTCGGACGCAGCGGCACAAGACGGGGTGGATGTACTTCGTCGACGTGGACAACGCCGGCATGTTCGAGACGGACCGGACGTACATCACGCGCTCGGCAGCACTGGATGCGGCTGCGCTGAGGCTGATCCGGGAACTGCCGGTGCTGTTCGAGCAGGACCTGATCGAGCGTGTGCCGTGCCAACTTCGGAGCGCGTGATGACGACCGGGAAGGATCGAGACGGCGACCACGACGCGCCCGAGACAAGGCAGCGGGTCGCGGCGGCATCGAAGGCGCTGCGAGGCATGACCGAAGCCATTGCAGGGTCGCGGACGTCTGGCGGGAGCGATGGCCGATCTGGACAAGCGCCAGATCGGGACCGTGATCAGGTGGTGGCGGAGTTCGTCGCCCGGCAAGCGGCATTTGCGGCGGCGCGTGACGCAGCGAAGGCGCCGGCGATGGAGGGCCTGCGCACGATCATCGCAGCCATCCGGCAGCATCCGGGCACCGGCCAGGTGCGTCGGCTCGTCGCGTTCCTCGGCGGGCTCTACAACGGGCCGCGGTTTCTGTTCGATCTGACCGAGCTGCGCTCACTGGACGGTGAACTGGCGTCGGCCTGTCTCGATGTCCTGCGCTACGACCATTTCGGCCAGGCGGAAGTCCACACCTGGGGCGTGATCGATGGCGACGAGCTGAACGCGCTGCTGGAGTCCTACGGGCTGTACTACGCCGCGCAGCAGCGCCGAATCGGTCGTGAGCTGTACTACGACCGGTACGGCGAGGATGGGCACTCTGACGAGGGTTGCTCCGCTTGAACGCGTTTCGCATGCGAAACGCAGGCTGGCCACCGTCGGTGTCGTTCGATGCCTGACATCCACGCCCGCGACCCGGACGACCTGGTGCATGGTCGGGTTCTTGAGTACGCCCGGCGGAGCGGCAAGACGGTTTCGGAGGCCGTGCGGGAGCTTCTGGCGCGCGGGCTCGATGCTTCGTCCGGCGAGACGATCGACGCGGCTGCGCTGGCGCAGCAGGTTCATGCCCGCATCGCGGCACTCGATGGCCGTATTCCGGCGAACAGTGACTACTTCCGCGCGATGCTCATCACGCTGCTGGAGGACGTGATGCTGACGCGCCAGATCGCGGCCTTGATGAAGCCGGAGATCGTCCAGAAGGCGCAGCACAACGCGCGCAGCGCGTTCGATCAGATGGCCCGAGACGGCACGATTTGACGGTTGCTGATTCGGTCGACCACGGCGGACTCCCCCGCTCATCAGCACACTCGGCAGGACCGCTCCAAGTAGCCAGAACGACGCCAGCCCTCATTGCCTCCCAGCTGATAGGACTGGTCGCTACCGTCACGTGCGGCGTTGTACGCTCTCGGACGTTGGTGGAGTGCATAACAGGGAGGATCACGATGACTTCGAGCGAACGATCGAAACGGTGGCGGGGGCTGCTCGTCGGTATTCTGGCCGCTGCCCTTTCTGCATGCGACGACCGTCCGACCGTGGCCGACGGCGATGCGGCATTTCTGCAGCAGGTTCGCACCGATTGGGGCGACGCAGCAAGGGTGCGATCGTTCGAGAAAACGGACGGCCTCGCTTACCAGAAAAATGGCGTGAAGGCTTACGAGATGGAGTACGTCGCGGTCGTCGAGCGGCCCGAGCACGGAAGCGAAGAGGTGCCCGGCACGATCAGCTTTGTCCGCACCGAGCGCGGCTGGAATGTCGCCAGCGTCAGCGGCCAGACTGAGCAGCAGCGCCAAGCCGCCCTGCGGCGCGAAGAGGACATCGCCAACCGAGCGAACGTCACTCGCGCCAGGCAGGACATCCGGACCTTCGATGCCACGCTGCAACTGTACAAGCTGGACAACGGCAACTATCCCAGCACTCAGCAAGGATTGGCGGCGCTGGTCAGCCCGCCGGACAGCGAGCCCAGACCGACGCACTACAAGCCAGGTGGGTACATGAAGTCCGTGCGGAACGATCCTTGGGGCAATCCCTACCAGTACGTCAGCCCGGGCATGCGCAGCGAGTTTGATCTGTTTTCGTTCGGCTCCGACGGTCAGTCCGGCGGCGACGGCGCGGCCGCAGATATCGGAAACTGGGACCACTGACGAGTCGGCGCCAGGCGTCGCGGTACTGTTCGTCGATACAAAGCTCGCGGCGTCGATACGGAAGAAGCGCTTGACCGCGATCGGACACCAGCATCGTCCGAATCAGAACTGCAGCAACGACCCAAAAGCGCCAAACCCTTCGATCATCTGTATATGAGTCGAGCAAAGAAGTCCCCCGGCGATGCCGGGATGACGCTTCACACACCCCACGCCCAAGGTTTGGGCATACAGGCCTAGCCAAGTCTTTGACTTGTCTAGGCTTTGCCGTCATACACGGTCGATGCGCCGTGTGGCACGCGCGTGACACGCTTGATTTCTAAGGCGTTGCCCGGCGACCAGCTGAGGCTTGCCGATCAGCTTTTGTGGGCTCGTTGTGCTGCTGCCTTGGCCGCAGCCGACTCTTCGGATTCGCGGGAGGCGCGATCCATTGCTTCCCTCAAGCTCTCGCCGTCGCGAACGTCATACAGTTCACGGGCGCGGTAGAGCGTGGGATGCGGCGGAAGCTGGCCGTGCAGCGGATCGTTGTCGCCCTGTTCGATGAAGTAGGGCTCATTGAGGTCGTGCGCGATCTTCGATTCGGGCGGGTGCTTGGGCTGGGTCACCGATTGTCCTCCTTGTCCAACTATAACGCTGTGGGCCGAGGCTCCGGACATCTATAGGCGCCCCGCACCGAACGGCGGTGCGTGCTGCGCCTGGCCATCGGCAGACCTACCAGCGTCCTTAACGGACTCGGATCGGAAGCTCCTGAGCAGTTCATCGAGGTAGCCGCCGACCTTGTGCAGGCGCGACTCCTCGCGACCCTCGATCGCGCTGGTTTTGTCACCCAGGTAGTGCGCCACGTTGCGTGTGAAATCCTCGGTGCAGTCGGTGAGGAGCTTGATGGTGTCCTTCTGCCGGCTGATGGCAACCAGGAACGCCTTCTGCGAAAACAGCGTGCGCTCGGTGCTTTCCGCGTTGACCAGGACGTGGCTGCGTGTCGCGCCCTGCGACTTGTAGACCGTGCTTGCGTAGGCATGCTCCCAGTGCTGACCGGCGTGCGTCCGGGGATCGAGCGTGCGGCGCTCGCCGGTCTCGGTCTGCACCTCGACACGGTCCGGCGCGCAGGCCGTGACGGTCAGCAACTGACCGTTAGTGAAGCCGTCGCGGCTGTTGCGGTTCCACTGGATGCGGTCGCCGACGGCGAGCGCGGTATCGCGCGGCCGGTACAGTTCAACGCCATTCTTGGCGCCGCCGGCGACGCGCTTCGGATTCCAGTCGACGCGTCGCTCGGCGCCATTTTCGTCGGTCGCGAGCAAGGTCACCGTGTTGCTTTTGCGGTCGGCTTCGGCGACGGTCAGATAGGCGCCGCGTGCGATGCCGAGCTGCTGGACACCGCGGCCGAACACCACGACATCGCCCACCTGGTAGACCTCGGCGTGCGTCTTGTCGGCGCGGCTGGCGAACACCCGGAACAGCTGCCGCTGCGCGGTTTCGTCCTTCAGAGCGCCCTCGGCGCGCAGGATGTCGCGCGCGCCGTCGTTGAGAGCAGTCTTGTCGACGTTGCGCGCGGTCAGCATCAGCGTCTGCGCGCGATCGTCGCCGGCGGCGCGCCAGTGCTCAAGAATGGCCTTGAGCCGCTGATCGCGGTCCGGGATCTCACGGGTGTCGGGCTTGAGGCGCGCCATTGCAGCCGGGATGTCGCCCTGGATTGCGGCTCGAACGGCCTCCTTGTGCTCGTCACGTGTCTGCCGCCGCAATTCGTCCAATTCGACGTGCTTCATGAGGGGCAGCATCTGCGCGAAAGGCTTGCCGGCCCCGATGGCGGGAAGCTGCAGCGGATCGCCGATCAGGATCACGCGGGCGCCCAGGCGCTCGGCGAGAAAGCTCAGTTTGCGCATGTCGGCGCTGCCGATCTGCGAGGCTTCATCGAGCACCCAGGCTTCCTTCTCGTGCTCGGCGCGCAGCTTCGCTGCCTCGTGCGGGTCAGCATTCTTCAGGGCCGACCAGGCACGTTCCGCCGCGTTCAGATGCTTTCGCAGCGTGCTGGATTCGATGCCGCTTTCACGCGCGAGCTGGCGGGCGGCGTCGGCATTGCCGGCCAGGCCCTTCAACGCATAACCGCGCCCTTCGAGCAGTTGCCGGGCCGTCCCAAGCATGTAGGTTTTGCCGGTGCCGGGGCGGCCGAGCACGCCGATGAAGCGGTTGTGGCTAGTGGTGATCAGTGTTGCGGCCTTGCGCTGGCCATCGTTGAGCTCGGTGCGCGCCAGGGCGGCCGCGGCCTCTCGCGGGCTCATCACTGGCGACACGGCATTCTCGCCGCGGTGGACAGCCTCCAAGGTGCGTTTCTCTTGTTCCAGGGCCTTCGGCGTGGTCCACCCGTCCCGCGCGCCCAGGCGCGTTTCTCGCAGCGCACCGCCGGCTGCGTAGCGACGCACGGCGGCCAAGGCGTCTGCCAGGCGCAGGCGGCCGACGCCGTTGGCCAAGGTCTCGCGCAACAGGTCGCCTTGGAGGAAGACGGCCTCGCTCTCGGATAGCCGGTCCGAGGCATCGAGGATTGCTCGGGTGTCGTCGAAGCGTTCCGTCGGTGTCACGTCGCCGGCCTTGAGTGCATCGGCGAGCACGCGATCGCCCTCGAAACCGTGCTCTTGGGCTTGTGCCTTCCAGTGCTCCGCGATCGCTTCGCGGGAGTACGGCTGCTTGCTGGAGCGCGTTCGCAGTGCAGCCTGTTCCGCAGCCTTGGCGCCGGTCAGGCCACGCTCGGCCATCGCGCGCTCGATGTCTTCCCGTCGCGTCGAGAAGGTTTCGATCAGCGGCCTGGGCACGGTGGCCAACTCAAAGCTGCCATCGCGTGCCGTCTTCTCGACGGCATAGCCGAGGCGCTGCGCGTCGGCGGCGAGTTCCGCCCGATAGATCATGCCGCCCAGCTTCTGGTCCTCGTAAAACGGCTTGGACTCGAGCGCAACCCAGCGGCTATCGGCGCGCTGCGTGACGTTGGCGACGACCGCGTGCGTGTGCAGCTGCGGGTCCATGTTGCGGCTGGTGTGGTGCTCGAACAGTGCCGCGACCAGGTTGTCCCCCTGACGCTGGCGTCCTTCCCAGGCCCAGCCGCCGCGCTGACGGTAAGCGGTACTGTGCTCCTGGAGGTAGGTCAGCGCCTTTTCGACGGCGCGTTCGTGCGCTTCGCGCAGACGGCCGTCGCCGAAGGCTTCCACCATGATCGAGACGGACTTCGGCGCGCTGAAAGTCAGATCCCAGCCCGGCTGGGTGGTCTTCAGCTCAGTCCCGTCCGGGAGCTTGCCGTCGAGAAGATTCTTGAAGGTGTCGGGGTCGACGGCGCCGGACAGGCCCAGGCGCCGCGCTGCGGCGCCCCACCACTGACCTTGTGCACCGGACGCGGACGAATCGGTGCCTGCGGTGTAGTAGTCGTCTTTCTCGTAGTACGAGACTGCAGCCGCGCTGTCGCGCAGGCGTGAAATCGTGAGCATCGGGCTTGCTCCTGCAAGTCCGATCCCGCCGCCCTGTCCGCGATCCTACCGCGCCAGGCGGCGCGCCGCTTAATCTACCTGAGCTTTTGAATTGCCCGCTTCGGTGGTCCCAGCTCGGATTCGGCCATTCATGACCAGCGATTGGAGGCAGGGGCTCAATCGGCCGGGTCGACGTGCGTCACGACAAGTCTGAGATCCGCATCGGTTCGTCGCGGCGCATCGGCTCCAGATCAACACCGCCGTGCTTCTCGCCGATCGCGGCCAGGGTTGAGCCCAGGCCCAGTTCGATCGCCGGCACGCCATCACGGTAGTGCTTGCCCAGCAACTCGATCGCCTGATCGTAGTTCAGTTCGCCACGAATCAGCTTGGCGTCGAGCACCCGCGCGACCGGGCTCGCGGGTGGTAGCCCCTCGCGGAGGTTGCTGCGCTCGGCCGCGGCCAGAGCGGCGGCGCGTGCGCCTTCGGGATTGATGTTCGAGTTCTGCGTCATGCCGGCTCCCGGTGCAGTGTGGGATTCCGTATCGTATTTCGTATCGTAGTTACGAAATACGATACGAAGCGCGGTGGCGGCCCAGGATGCGGAACCATCTCAAGGCCTCACGCGTCTCGAATGGTTGCCGCGAAGACATACGATAACGCGACGCGGGCTATCGTCGCTTCCACGTCCGAAACTGCGCATCGACGTTTCGCATGCGAAACGGACCAGAACAGAAAAAGGCGACTGCCGCGAGGGGCCGCCGCCCGAGTCGACCCCGGTCAAAGGGAGGGAAAGCAACCGGGGCTGCTCGCCATTCTACTGCCGTTCCGAACGCGACGTGATAGGAACTCACTCATGCCCATAGCGAGTGTTCTCTGATCAGCGCATTTTTCAGAATCGTCAGCTAGGACGACTTCACCCTTGAAGGATGTGGCTTCTGGCGTCGGCTGCACGGCGCGGCGCCGGTTCGCAAGATAAGAGATCTGAGAAATAGCTAAAAGAGCTAAAATAGCTAATGTTTCACGTGGGACATCGGCGACGTTTCGCATGCGAAACTGAGGCGCCCCCTTGGAGCGACGATGACTACGGATACAGCGCCGGACGTTCGGTACAGCTTGGTGATCTCGGCAGACCTCGACAGTCGCCTTGAAGCACTGGCGCAGGACCGCTCCATGAGCAAGGCCGACATCCTGCGGCGCGGGCTGGCGCTGTATGAGGTTGCGGTTGGCGCTCAAGCAGCAGGCAACCGGTTCGGAATCGTCGATCCGGATGGCCGGCTCTCCACGGAGATTGTAGGGCTCTGAGGTGAATGGCTTGTCGCGCCGTTTCGGCGCTTCTCGATTCGCAGGTCAAACGCGCAGAAACCGTAGGAAGCCCGACAAACAGGAATAGTCTCACCGCCAGCTTTCGACTTGACCCCTCTCCTGGGAGTCATCGGGGACTAAGAATCAATCGGCTTTGCGCCCTCCGACGAAGCCGACTCGCGATCAAGAGCAGGCGGAGCAACAGTCGTATTCCACCACAGGCACTGCTTGACTACCGCGTCGACCGAAGCGAGCTCGCCGTTGCAAAACCCACGCACAAACACGCGGAACCCCGGCGCAATCGGCGGCGGAAACTGGATGCAGGACTCCAGAAGCCGCGAAAAGCGGTCGCAGGCCTCCAGCGTGCGCAGCACGACATAGCTGGCGACGGGCCGCAATGAGCACAGGCCGTTCGGCAGCTTGTGCGGCTCATTCCATACGCCGAAATCGCAAAACGGGCGGAGTCTCTCGTGCACCGCAAAGCCGTTCTCGGTCACGTAGACCATGTCGAAGGTCGAGCCCCTGTGAATGATGTTGTCTCGAAACGACCGCAGCTGTGTAAAGAACGGCGCGCTTTCCTCGTAGAAAAGGGCAAGTTCCTGAGGCAACCCGTAGCGCTGCTGGATTTCGGCAACGGTCAGCGGGCGTCCCGACTTTAGGAGGACATCCGAAAACGCTAGCGGCAACGGGCGCTTGACAACGCTCTCGTCGAGCAACCTAACGGTCTTCCACAAGGCAGCGATAGTTTCCTGCAGCAGATCAAACATGCTCCTACAGGTGCTGAATAGGTACTCCAGTTCTGTGTTGACCATCCGGCGTAGCCGCATCCTGTCTTGGTCGCGCGCATGAGTCGCAAGCAAAGAGAGTTTGGCGAGCGATGCTGCGAGGTTGTAGACATCGCTGATCAGTCCTTCCACTGGCTTTTCGACGGATGACCAGTACGCGCGCTGGCAGATGAAGTCGATGAAATGAAGATGGATGTCATCTTCGCGTTCGGGATCCTTGCCGAAGTACAGCGCTTCACCGGGCGTTCCTTTCGACTTGAACAGGCCGCGCTCGGTAGTCAGCCAGAAATGCCACTCGCCATCCGAGTAGAAACTGAGACTTCGAATGGTGCGCCCATTGATATTGGCGTGATCCAAAAAAGGAACCTGGCGGAGATCCTCTACAGTGATTGTTCTCATGCGCGCCGTCGAGTCAATGCTGCGCGGTCAGCAACGGGTGAATGTATACGTTATGCAGGGCGACGAACAGGTCAAACAGCTGCGGTAGCCGGTCCACGCATTCGGTCGCAAGCTCGCGCGACGCGGACCATCCCGCGCCATCGTGCAGGAAGTCGTTGCGGATGCTCGCCGTTAGCTTCATCAGGTTGGAGACTGCCTGATAGTCGGTTCCGTCGTAGAGCGACGCCTCGCGCACACCGTCGGCCCAGCTGGTACCGACTACCGCTCTGAATAGCGCCCCGAACTTTTGGTGTGCCAGCTTGTTGTCATCTAGCAGCCTTTCGATCAGCGATTGCTTGGTGCCCTCCGCGCGCAGGTTCTCGAGCAGCAGGTGATTGATCAGCGCCTCGCGAAGCGTACAGAAGAACAGGATGGGACCAATCGTCGAAGTCTGAGGTCCGGAGATTGGACCTACTCTCGCATACGAGTGATAGGACTCCTGCACGAGATCAACGAGGATGTGGATACTCACCGGATAGTAAAGACGCGCGACGCCCGCTCGCTGGCCGCATGCCGGACAGAGGCTGTCCGCTCGAATTCGCGAGCGTTCGCGGTCGACGATCCCACAACGCGCGCAGATCATGAAGTCGCAGATCAGCGTACTCGCGTCTTGGTCGTCGATCTCGGAGAGCGTTGTCATCATGTCCTTCGACATGGTCGAGCAGCTTTCTCTGCCCGCGCAAGGATCATAACAGGCACGAGCATGTCTCCCATGCGGCACGTCGAGCTAGGCCGCGGTCACACGCAGTGGGAGCAACTAGATTGCAAAACCGCCACGAAGCTAAGCGCTGTGAATCCAACAACCGCCTCCCGAACAGCGGCGAAAGACATTCATGGTACGCATTCCCGGCTTGTACTAATGCCACATCGTCCGAAGGTGGGGGAGCCTGCTCGCCAAATGCACCCGCGCACAAGAGCACCAAGCCTATCATGGCAAGCTAAGCGAGCCGCGCTGTTGAAGCGGAAGCACATGTTCCCGCCAAGATACCCCCGTCCCCCAGCCGCATCCTGCGGACTTTCGCGTTTGTCGCCACGACGTGCGCTTCTTCTTTCTGCTGGGCCTTAAACCCCGCAGGCTAGGTCGGAACACCCTGGTCAATCTTCAGCGAGCAGATCCTCGATTTTCTGGTCAGCTTTGAGCGAGCGGCAACACCATATAAGTCCGTCTACAGACAACCATTTCACCAGAGATCAGTAGTCGTGCTGCAGCGGCCACTGAAGCGCTACGGCCCGAAGCGGAATATAAGGGACATGATTGTGATCGCCATTGACAATAGCGCTGCATAAGCAAAGAGAACCCGCGCTGGCGATCGCATCCAGTGGGAAAAGTGCCGTGCAGTGGCAAGTGGCGGCGCTTCGCGGCGGACGCAGATGTTCACGACGCTCACTACGAGGGTGAAGGCCAGAAGTACAACGTAGGAGACAACCATCGCGAGGCCTTCTTTCAGGCTGATCGTCTCACTGAATATCGCGTAGAAGGTCGCGCCAAACATGGCGAAAAAGAATGCAACGAGCGAACTGAGCAACCAGAGCGTAAGATCCCCCGCCGTTCGTCTGACGGCTCCTCCCCACCAGCTAGCGCTGGACTGTAGCCCCCAGCGTTCCGGCGACACGTGTTCGAGATCCTTGAGCACGCATGCGAGTAGTGACAGGACCAGCGACGCCACACCAACTATATTGATCAGCGGACCGAGTTTGCGCGCTGTGTCATTGAAGAACGCGACGGCGTCGTAGTCCACGCTGGAACTCGCAAGAGTAGAGGCGGCGACCGCAATCGCGGCCGAGACTGCGACCCTGAAGACGATATCGCGATGGAGTGCTTGCTTGAGATAGGTATCAAACTGGGTTTTGTCGGTGGTCATGGCGCCCTTGAGGTACGCGTCTACGCATCCGTTGCCCCGAGCAGCGTCTTCCTCAGATGACTGGTTGCGCACTTCGGCCAAAGGCCGATTGCCTCTTCTCATTCGCCAGTCACTGTACTTCGTCAGCACCGGGCCGAGGGCATAGTGCTGAAGCGCCCCTACGTATGGCACTTTAATCCGTTCCTTGCTGTAGTGCTCGTCCGTCGTTTGACGCCACTGTTCAACGTCATGAACGGCAAGCTTGCTGCACTGCAATCTGCCGGCCTCCTTCTGCTCCAAGAGATACTCTTCGAGTGCTTCTCGTGTCTCCAGCGACGCTTGCGTCAGCGGGAAGGCGCGGAAACGCTTGATGCGGAAGTCCGCAGGATGGATCGGGACAATCTCGATGGCGCCGTTGTCGGAGACGACCTCAACGACATATCGGATGTTGCTCCCGAGTGCCCGCCCCTTGTATTGAGATGGGACGACGTGGATTACGGCGGCGAAATGGTTTCGGAAGTACTCGCCGACCGGGTGCCATCGATTACGGTTGTGTGGCACGACGTACTTGCCATCCGAAGTCGACAACACAAGGTGCTTTCGGACCTTGTCATCGGCGAGCAAGTCGTTGAGATCGACCTTATTTGTGCTCGCCGCATAGAACTCGATCGGACCGAGTTCCTTGCGATAGGTTTCGAAGGCGCGTAACACTAAGGGCTTCTCTTCGAGCTCTTCGAGCTCGACGTAGTAGGAATGCCCGACGCGCAAGTAGATGCCAAATATCGTGACGGCACGATCCTTGAGGTTTTCAAGGACGATGTTCGAAACGAAGCGATCATTGCAGTCGCGACTGGAGGCGAGCGAGAAGGATCCGCGGACGAAGACGCCAGACTTCCTGAGGTAGTTGCGCAGGCTGATGACCAGCGCAGCCGTTGAAATGCTGATCGCGGTCAGCGAAATGGCGAACTGTAAAGTGATTGGCGGCATGTGTTTCTGCCCATACTAAGATCGGTTCGCTTAGCTACATCAACCTGCAGGAGCCCGCTGGCGAGAGACGCTCTACTCGTTCCGTCATCGCGCCATTCGGCCAACGCTGGCGGTGCAAAAGCGTGACAGATCCGTCCAGCCCCGGAATCCGAACGGTCCATTCATGTACTGGCCGATCTTCTTGATGAGGCGGAACGGGAGAGGACTGCACAGCCCCGACGACTTCAACTGCCTCTCCTGACTCGTCTGGCATGTCGATGCCTGCTGCCGCCAGCTGCGCTTCAATTGGCTCAGCGCCTTCAGATCGTTCCACGAGACTGGGGGTCGTTTGCCGGCGGCACCATCGCCAAGCGGCCTTGTCCAGAGTCAGGTAGCTCCGAAGCCCTTCTACTGACTCCAAGCCCTCGATCTGGTGCTCCGGAAGATGAAGCACCAAATCGAACGTGCGCTCGCCGTCCTCGTGACCCACATCATGCGCGCTGATCGAGACACGGAACTCACGCCCATCGGGCAAGACAAGTAACCCCTCGGTGTAGTCGACGATTTCGAAGCGCTCGATAGCGACCGCGTCGACAGTCTCAGCACGAACGTCCAATAGAGGAGCGCCCGGGAGGATTGGCGGTAGAGGGATCGCATCGACCGTTCGCATCGCGGACTCGATCGCGGCCGCGAGGGCTTGGCCAGCGCAGCGCTCTACGGTCTGGCCATCGAGGTGTCGAAAGTGCGGGCGCCTCTTATAGATCTTCGCTTCGGCGTTCACCGCTTCCAGGGCCTGCCCGCAGCCAGGACAGACGCAATTGCAGCGTTGTCCGGTCGCCCCCTCGCGAACGTGCCTGACGGCACCCGACTCAGCATCGAGTGCAAACACCAGCGCATCGTCGCGTCCTAAGGCCACAACCTCCCCTCCATCGAGAACTGAATCCGATGATCAGCCGCACTCACGTCGGTTCTCGATGACCCGCGCAAGCTCGCCCGCTAGCCGAGCAGCTCCCGAGGGATGCAACCTCCGGACATGAGCAATTCGCCCGCGAATCGAATCCACCGACCGGTTGAAGGACGCACCCGGCTGCATCTCGCGCAGCTGGTGGATTGCCGCACGGACCTGATCGCGGTAACGGCGAGGTATTGTCGGTGCGGAGGCCGAATTGACTACGAGGCCAGTGATCTTCTGCTGAGCTCCGCCAGACATGATCTTGAGCTTCGGCTTCAGCCGCCCGCGGCCCGTTGCGCGATGCACCTTCAGGCGCCGTGCTGAGAGCAGCTTCGCAGCCACGTTGATCAGTGGTCTCGGATCGCCGCCAGAAATCGCAATGTCGTCGACGAATCGGGTGTAGGTAAGGTCGAGCGAAGCAGCGACCGCTTCAAGCGGCTTGTCGACCTGAAACGCCAGCACAAGGTTCGCGATCACAGGACTGGTCGGCGCGCCCTGCGGAAGCTGGCTGTCGTATGTCGTGAGTCGGGTCAGCAACCGCGCCACGTCGCGCCCAAAGCCAAGGTCGTTCCGGAACATCCTGTAGACGACATAGTGCCTCACACTGTCGAAGAACGACTTCACGTCCACGCAGATTACGCAAGGCTTTCCGAGATGCTGTTCGGCATTGGTCCGCGGAGAGCGACCACGTACTGCCCCGTGAACGCATGCCGACAACTCGATCGGATCAAGAATGACGCGGTGAATGCGCTGCTGAAGCGCCTTGAGTTCCTTTCGAGGCACGTTGAGCATGCGAGAGCGTCCGCGCTTCTCGTCATACAGAGCGGTGGGACGGTAGTGTGCGTCGATGTCGTCGGCGATTTCCGTCATGCGCTCGATCGGCGTCCCGACGCGGGCAGCGAGATCGCGAATCGACAGAATCGCTGCGGCTACCATTCAGGCATCCAGTGCCAGCTGACGCGGCGCATCCGGTGTTGCAGAGACGAGCAGTCGCAACAAGGTTCGTGCAAGATCGGTGACGTTGCGATCGTCCTCGGACTCGATGGCCCGCGAAGTCGAAGCCAGCACCGTCACCATCGCCGCCGGCACTCCTACTGCGCCGGCAAGACCGTTAATGACGCGCAGACTGGGCTGCCGTTTGCCAGCCTCGATCAGCGAAAGCTGGCTCGTTGAAACGCGCATTCGCTTGGCCAACTCGGACTGCTTGAGTCCGAAGGCCGCGCGGATGATGCGAAATGCTTTTGCGTAGTCGTGCTGTTCCATTAGATCTGAATCACCCCGGTCTTCAGCCTGCCTGCTGCTCAACGAGTTCGGCGAGAACAGCCATTACGATCTCAGTTGCCAGGAACAACTTCTGGCGATCCAACTTCCCTGACCGTGCTGCCATCTCCAACTCCCGCTTTGCAACCCGCAGTCGATCTCCTCGACCAGGTCCAAGTCTCGGGTCATTCAGCACCTTGGTGATCAACCGCAGTGCCTCTTGAAGCTCTTTCGATTTCATGACGTTTGCCTCTCTTGCTGGGGCGGATGCCCCCTCGCCGTTGAGCAAGACCCCGAGAAAGGCCCGAGACGGACCGGGTGATTCAGACTCCAGTAGCGCGCATAGCGCTCCTCGCCACCACCGATCACTCCGCCAGTCCAGGCTCAGTCGCCCAGCCCTCGGGAGTGCGTGACAGCATGCGTACCTCACGGCACGCGGCCCGCGACAAAGCGCACGGGCCATTGAGTGGGGCAAGCCCCAGACTCCGGCACCAGTTCACGTGGCACCGCTTAAGGTCTTCAAACGCCTGAATTTGAAAGAGCGCGAACGCCGGGTAGCCGGCGCCCTATGCAGATAATCTTGAACGAGCCCTCGCGGGTTTGTCAACTATATTGACTCTGGGGCACCTTGATTGACATAGAGCAATAGACTGTAGGTAGATCGTTCTCGGCCGTTTCGCATGCGAAACGGCCGATCAGGGGTCGACGGGATTGGAAGTAGCGTCGCATTCCGCGGACGCCGGCATTTTTCCGAGTACTACGAAAAGATCAACAGCACCGGTTGCTCAACGATGAATCCCGGCGACGCCTGCATCGGCGCGAGGGCATGGACTCCCGGCGCTAACGCTGCCCGTTTCGGCGGTTGACGGCCGCCGGCGTTCAAGCCAAGCTGCAGTTCAAGGGCTGGAATGTCCTGCGTCCACTGCAAAGCCGCTGGCAAATCGCTTCAACGCTGTACCGCATGACAGTTCTCCTTCCCGGGAACCGCAGCGAGTGGAATGTGGTGCCCAAGGCATCAGGAACTGTTATGAACATGCAACAGCATCTCGACACTTGTAAGCGCCGCGCACGTCAGATCAAGGCAGATCGTCCAGACCTTGGCTACATGAAGCGCCTGGACATCGCCGCCCAGGAACAAGGCTTCAAGCACTACACGGCGCTTCAGAACTTGTTCAAGCTTCTCGGGCCCGATGTGGCGCCAAGCCGCATCGCCATCGTCAGAGCGGGCGGGAACGAGTTGGATTCTCCGTACATGCAGCTGACCGCTGGGGTTGGTATTGCTTGGAGATCGGCGACGCCTGCCTCTGATCCTCGTTGAAGCGCCGGGGGCGCTCCTGACGCGCGAGCAATAGTTGCCGTCTGCGTTTCGCATGCGAAACGCAGACGGCTCTCGATCGGCCGGGCTCGATGTCGGGGCGTAGCGGGATGGCGTGACTCAGGGCGCGGTCGAAGCCGGGCGGCCGAGTGCCCGAGAATGTATCCGGAGCCGAAAAGGATGAACCATGAGCGGAGCGGTGTGTTGGCGCTGATGGAAAATTGACCCACCCTGCCGATTGAAATTTGACCCAGGGCGGATTGCTGATTTTGTTACCAGCAACTGTGGATAAGTCTACCAGCGCAGCTGCTGTTGCCCCCACTCCTTCGCTAGCCCAGTTCAGCTGTTGAAGACCTGCCACATGCAGCCATGCAGCAGGCCGTCGTCGCCATGAAATCAGAACGGCTCATCGTCCTCCGGTTCCTGGCCGCCCTTACGCTTTCGCTCCCGTGATTTGATCTTGGCCTGGGCCGCCAAGCTACTGTGTTGCAGGCGATAGGACTCGTTACCGGTTTCGACGATGTGGCAGTGGTGGGTCAGCCGATCCAGCAGGGCGGTGGTCATCTTGGCGTCGCCGAACACGCTCGACCATTCGGCGAAGCTCAGGTTGGTGGTGATCACCACGCTGGTGTGTTCGTACAGCTTGGACAGCAGGTGAAACAGCAACGCACCGCCAGCCTGGCTGAACGGCAGATATCCAGAGCACGTCAGGCGTGTTCGCCCTTCGAGATTCCTGAAGAGCTGGGCTGCCAGTACCTGGTCAAGGCCATCGAGCGCCAGCCCGCCGAAGCCTGCGTGCCGGGCTGGCCCTGGGCGCTGATGGGTGTGGTGATGAAGGTTCTGCCACTGCGCTGGGTGGCACGCTTCAACTAAGCCAAGACTACCGCTAGGTACCGCGATGCAGCGCCTGCAGGTAGTCAGCAGCCAGCCAATGCGCCCAAGATCGAGCGCCAAGGCCGGACAGGTAAGCACAGTGACTGCCACGCGCGGTCACGGCCAGTATCGTACGCGGCATGCGTGCCATGGCCTGCTGATGGTCACGCACATTGCCCAACACGCAGACCGGATCATCCTTGGCATTGAGTACCAGCAGCGGGATGGCCACCTGTTCCATCACCGCCACCGGGTTGCAGCTATCGAGAAACGCCTGCTGACTGGGATAGCCGGCGCACTCGTACAGATGCCGGTGGAACTCTTCCAGGCTCTGCGCATCCTCCAGGGCCGCCAGGCTGGGCAGATGGGCCAGTTGTTCGCGGTTCGGGGTAACGAACTGGCGCACCAGCTTCCTCGCCATCAGCCGGGTATAAGGCGCCTGCGAACGAGCGAAAGCGACGCGGATGTCGTAGCCCGGGCAATAGGCGAAGGCGCCACGCAGGGGCGTATCGCCGCCCTGCTCGCCCAGATAGCGGATCAGCAGGCCGGTGCCGGCCGAGACGCCGGCGGCATAGAGCGCGGACTGCGGATAGCGCGCGGCGATCATACGCAGTTGCTCGCGCAGGTCGTTGGTGTCGCCCATGGTGTTGAACCTGGGGCTGGTCAGCGCCAGCTCGCCGTGGCCACGGCGCTGACACAGCACGATGCGCCAGCCAGTCAGGCGCTGCAGGTCGCGCACGAAGCTACGCATGCTGTGCGGCGAACCGGTGATGGTGTGCAGTACCACCAGGGTCGGCACATCGGCCGGTAGATCCGCGCCCAGCCAATGCAGCGCCGTGGTGCCGCCATCGGCCATGCGCAGGGTATCCTCCCGGTCGTAACGCAAGCGTGGCGCGAAGGCCTTCTTCAGCCCTAGCCCGAGCAGTTGCAGGTGGCCGTTGAACAACCATGGGGTGGCCCAGAAGCGCTGGGTCAGGCGCGGCACCCGGTCGACTAGTGCCTGGTTGTCCGCATTGTTTTGGTAGATCAGTTCGGGGCGTTGTGCCGCCGTACGCAGGTAATAAGCACCAAGCCCGGCGACTGGCAGCAAGGGCACGACGGTGGACCAGATCGACATCTAACTTCCTCAATCCATCAATGGACGTGCAAGGCTCATGGGTGCTCACTCAGTACCGAAAAAAACGGGATGGTCGGCTGTGGCCCCGACCATCCCGCAAAGCCGGAAAATCGAGTGAACGGTGCTGACGCCCAATCGAATGATTTCCCGGGATTCCTACCCGCCAGACGGGCTATGCGTTATCCAGCAGGGACAGAATATGGCCGGCTCGCGGACTGGCATCGCCGCGCAATACCGCCCCGTACACCTGCTCGACCGCCGCCGGCCCTGCGCCATATTCGATATCCAGCCACTGCTCGGCGAAGATTCCGAAGGCATACCAGTGCTCGGTCAGACACCGCTGAAAATGCTCTCCGCCCCAGTCTTGCAGACGCCGCTGTGCTTGTGCAGGAGCGAAGAACAGCTTCGGTGCAGGCCCGGGCAGATCGATCGGCAAGCCGCCACGCTGATCCCAGTGTGCAGCCCCTACCAGGCAGCTGTGCTGCAGCTGCTGGCCGAAGTGACCATGTAGTCGACCGAGCAGTTCGCCATTGCCGGCGAAGTCGACGATCAGAGTTGGCGTGTCGGCGTCGAGTTCAGCAAACTCGTCGTACCCCAGTACCCGGTCATAGCAGCCCAGCTGCTCGACGAAAGCCTGATTTCCCGGTGAGGTGAGGCCAACAATCTCGTAGCCCTGCTCGCGACTGCCTCGCTCTTTGCTCAGCAGGTAGGCCGTACCTATGGCCGTCTTGCTGGAGGCACTAGTCAACAGCAGGCGGCGGGCGCCGAAGCATCCGTGCTCAGCGATGAAGTCATCGAGCAGGAACGATGTGGTAAAGAGTGGCCGCAGCAGCATCTGCACAGCCTCGCTGGCAGCTGTGTAGAGAGGGTCACGGGATGTCCGCAGGTACTGGTTGTAGATCATCGGCAGTGATCGCCGATGCTCTGCAGCATCGATGAAGCTGCCCTCTTTTATCTGCGTCGGCTCCACCAACAGGTGGCTAGACATGGGGTAATAGCCATAGAAACGATCTCCCGGCTCGATGCCCGGGCAATGCGACGCCTGCACCTCGGCAAACCCCCACACGGGAATGACTCCCCAGCCCGGTGGAGCAGGAAAGAACTTCCAGTAATGCAGCGCATCGCCCAAGGCGGCATAGGTAATGTTGTTCGCAGTCAGGCCGAAATGATCCACCTTGAGCAACACCTGGCCGGCTGCCAGGGCGTTACTTCCGAGTGTCGTTTTACGCAGCTCGACATGAGCCAGGTCGGCACGATCAATCAGCAAATCCACTACCGTCGCAGTCGTCATTTCTTCACCCCTGCAGTTCGTAGTTCGTGCGCTTAGCCTGCTAGCTGTTCGGCATTCAGCCTCTGACCAATGCATTGTCTCAGCCTGCGACCCTGGCGGCTGTCAGCCGCTGACTCATTTCCTCGCCGAGGGCCTGTAGGCCGGACATAGGCCGCACGATCACCTCGAACTCGACGATCTTGCCAGCCTCATCGAAGCGAATCATGTCAATGCCCTTCAGCTCGTGCTCGCCGACGCGAGCGCTGAATTCCAGCACCACGCTAAGGCCATCCGCACTGGCCAACTCGCGGTGATAGGCGAAATCCTCGAACACCTGCAGCACCGTATTGAGGATCATCGAAGCACCCTTACCGCCGGGATAGGCCGTATGTGCCATCGGCGAGCGAAACACTGCATCGGCAGCCAACAACTGCGACAGCGAACGCAAATCCCCCTCGGCGATCATCTGGTGCCAGTGGTCGAGAGAGATCGCGACCTGAGGATTGAGCTTGAGCTCGCGCATGCAGTTCTCTCTGTGGCTCACAGCCCGGCAGCCAGGCGCGAGCCTTGATTGATGGCACGCTTGGCGTCGAGCTCGGAAGCCACGTCGGCGCCACCAATCAGGTGCACAGACTGCCCGGCGGCCACCAGGCCGTCATGTAGGTCGCGCAACGAGTCTTGTCCTGCACAGACGATTACGGTGTCCACCGGCAGCACCTGCGGCTCCCAGTCGGCAATACGGATGTGTAGTCCCTCATCGTCGACCTGGAGGTAGTCGACCGAGTTGAGCATCTCCACCTGCTTGCTCTTCAGACCGGCGCGATGGATCCACCCGGTAGTCTTGCCCAGGCCATCGCCAACCTTGGTTGTCTTGCGCTGCAGCAGGTAAACCTTGCGAGCGGCAGCATGTGGACGCGGCTTGATACCTGCTATGCCACCACGCGCCTCCAGAGCCAAATCGATACCCCACTCTTTCCAGAAAGCCTCGCGACTCAAGCTGGTGGACTCGCCTCGGTGGGTAATCAGTTCGGATACGTCGAATCCAATACCGCCGGCACCGATCACCGCGACCGTCTGGCCAATCGGCTTGCGCCCCAGAATAGCGTCCAGATAGCCGATCACCTTGGGGTGTTCTATGCCGGGAATCGCTGGAGTGCGTGGGACGATTCCGGTAGCCAGGATGATCTCGTCGAAACTACCCTTGGCCAGATCATCGACACTTACACGGGTATTCAGGTGCAGGTCGACACCTGTGCTTTCGACCTTCTTCTTAAAGTAGCGCAGGGTCTCGTGGAACTCCTCCTTGCCCGGCACTCGCTTGGCCACGTTGAACTGGCCGCCGATCTCGCCGGCCGCGTCGAACAGGGTCACGCTGTGGCCGCGTTCGGCAGCCACGGTCGCCGCCGCGAGACCGGCCGGGCCAGCACCCACCACTGCAATCTTCTTCACGGTCGTGGTCGGAATGTAATTCAGCTCGGTCTCATGGCAGGCGCGCGGGTTAACCAGACAGCTGGTGACCTTGCCGCCGAAGGTGTGGTCCAGGCAGGCCTGGTTGCAGCCGATGCAGGTGTTGATCTCGTCTGCGCGCCCTTCGGCGGCCTTGTTGACGAAGTCGGGGTCGGCAAGAAATGGGCGGGCCATGGAGACCATGTCGGCGTCACCTTCGGCCAGTACCTGCTCGGCCACCTCTGGAGTATTGATGCGGTTGGTGGCTACCAGCGGAATGGACACTTCGCCCTTGAGCTTGGCGGTGACCTTGGCATATGCCGCACGTGGCACCTTGGTGGCGATGGTCGGAATGCGCGCCTCGTGCCAACCGATGCCGGTGTTGATTATGGTGGCGCCGGCCTGCTCGATAGCCTTGGCCAGCAGGACGATCTCGTCCCAGCTGCTGCCGTTCTCGACCAGGTCGAGCATGGACAGACGATAGACAATGATGAAGTTCGGTCCCACCGCCGCGCGAATGCGCCGAACGATCTCCACCGGCAGGCGCATGCGGTTCTCGAAACTACCACCCCAGCGGTCGGTTCGCTGATTGACGTGTGCAACCAGGAACTGGTTGATGAAATAGCCTTCCGAGCCCATCACCTCCACGCCGTCGTACTCGGCCTGCTGGGCCAGCACAGCGCAATTGACGAAATCCTGGATCTGCTTCTCGATGCCTTCCTCGTCCAGCTCGCGTGGTTTGAACGGGTTGATCGGCGCCTGAACGGCACTGGCGGACACCGATTTGGGGCTGTAGGCATAGCGCCCGGCATGCAGGATCTGCATGGCGATCTTGCCGCCGGCCTCGTGCACCGCGCGGGTGACGGTCTTGTGTTTTTCAGCCTCTTCAGCAGTGGTCAGCTTGGCCGCACCGGCATACACGCTGCCTTCCTCGTTCGGGCCAATACCGCCGGTGACGATCAGGCCGACGCCGCCGCGGGCACGCTCGGCGAAGAACGCCGCCATACGCTCGAAGCCATCCGGCTTTTCCTCCAGGCCAGTGTGCATGGATCCCATCAGGGTACGGTTCTTCAAGGTGGTGAAACCCAAGTCCAGCGGCGCCAGCAGATGGGGGTATGGGGAAGACTTCATGACATATCTCCAACAGGCAATTTCTAGGTAATGCAGCCAGCCGCTAATTCATCTCGGCCCGGCAGCAGACAACAGCCGACACGGCCGCCTTAGGTGGCTTCATCCTTGGTGCTAACAACTGGTCGAGAGGCCAGCCATCCTTCACGGTTCGCAAGAGGATCCTTGGCCTGTAGCAGAATGCAGCCGAGGAAGTCCTCTACCACTCCAAGCAGGTGCTCACGGCCTTCCCCCTCACGGGCACGACTGGAAAGACCTGAGATCAGTAGGCTAATGATCTCCGACAGGCGTCGTGGCTCCATCCGCAGCGCCAGCCCACCGCCGAGCCGAGCTTGCTCCAGACCATGCAGAATGGCCTGGGAGCTTTGCTGGCGTAGCGCTGAGAGCTGCCGCTGAAGGGAATCGTCCCAGGCAAACGACTCGACCTGACAGACCTCGACGAGACATCCTCGGGGCATTCCCTCTCTGGTAAAACGGATCGCGACTTTCCGCAGATAGCTGTCGACAGCCCCAGGCGGGCTCTCTTCAAATACTCGCCACGCAGGTAGTAGCTCATCCTGGTAATAGGCCTCCAGGACATGCTCGAATAGACGCCTCTTCGAGCCGAAAGCCGCATACAAACTGGGGGAACAAATACCGCCCATTGCAGCCTTGAGCCTAGTAAGCGTCGCCCCGGCATAACCATGCCGCCAGAACTCCTGCATGGCCTGGCGAATCGCCCACTCCTTATCGAACCTGCGACTGCGTCCGCGACCAATCATGCAGCCCTCCGAACGGCATCTTCAGCCAGCGTTCTGAATAAAAAACGGGATGAATCGGGCCATCCCGCCGGCCATGCTTCATGCTCGGATCAAGCGGCCGGAAAGAGGCAAGCTGCTGGCTTTACGCCCGAAGCTGCGCCCTGAGTATCTTGCCGATGGGCGACTTGGGCAGCTGCTCGCGGAACTCGATGCGTTTAGGCACCTTGTAGGCGGTCAACCGCTCGCGGCAGTGGCGAATGATCGACTCGCCGTCGAGGCCCGGCCGGTGCAGCGCGACGAAGGCACACAGCGCCTCGCCCGTAACATCGTCGGCGATGCCAATCACCGCCACTTCGCTGACATCCGGATGCTCGGCGATCACGTCTTCCACCTCGTTGGGATAGACGTTGAAACCGGAGACCAGAACCATGTCCTTCTTACGATCGACGATTCGGATATAGCCCTCCTCGTCCATCACAGCGATATCGCCGGTGCGGAACCAGCCGTCGACGAACGCCTCGCGGGTTTCATCCGGTCGGTTGAGATAGCTCTCGATGATGTGTGGTCCACGCACCAGCAGTTCGCCGGGAGTACCAGGTGCCAGTTCATGCCCGTCGGCATCGGCGATGCGCACTTCGCTGCCGGGCAGCGGCAAACCTACAGTGCCGGCTCGCTCCTTGGGGCCCGGTGGGTTGAATGCCACAAAGCAGCAGCTCTCGGTCAGACCGTAACCTTCGAGAATCTGCCCGACAGTAGAGCGCCAGCGCTCGCCGGTCACCGGCCGTAGCGAAGTGCCGCCGGATACGGCGAGCTTTAGCTTGGGCGGATTGGCCTGAAACCAGGGTTCGGCCAGCAGGCCGGCATACAGGGTGTCTACCCCGCTCATCCAGCGCACCGCAAACTTGTCGAAAGCCGGGAATACGTTGGCCAGAGGCCGCGGATTGGGAATCAGCAAATTGCGCGCGCCACGGCGGAAAAACAGCAGGAAGTTAAAGGTGAAGGCGAAGATGTGATAGAGCGGCGGGATGGTGGCGATGACATCTCCCGGCTCTACGTGGGCGCCGAAAGCGTTGACGTAATCCTCGGCCATGCGCAGTACCGACAACAGGTTGGCATGGGTCAATACTGCCCCCTTGCTCCGCCCTGTGGTACCACCGGTGTACTGATACAAAGCGACAGGGTGGTGCCGCTCCTCACCCAGATCAAGTTGCAGGCCAATGTCCAAAACCTGAGTGAAACGCGTAAAGGACACCTGAGGCGTCAGATCATCGCCTGCCTGCTCTGCAAGCTTCTGTTGAATGGCCTTGGCAATCGGCTCCGGGAAAAAATCACTGAGGCTGGTCAGCACCAGTGCGACACCACGTTGCGCGACGACTGGCTCGGCGCGTTTGGCAAACAGATCGCAAGCTACCAGCAGCTTGGCGCCGCTGTCGGCCAGTTGCGCATCGAGCTCACGCTCGGTGTACATCGGATTGACATTGGTGACGATCAGACCGGCCTTCCAGGCCCCAAAAACTGCGATGGGGTAGTGCAGACTGTTCGGCAACTGTAAGGCCACCACCTCGCCGACTTGCATCCCCCGCTCATGCAGCAGGTAGGCGGCAAAGGCGCTGGACAGCCGGTCGATATCGGCAAAGGAGAGGTCGACATGCAGACCGTTGGGCAGCACTTGGGTGAATGCCGGCGCGCCAGCGAAGCGCTCCGCACTCTCCCGAGCAAAAGCCGCGAGACTGCCTAGCAGCGACTTAACGCTGACTTGGTAGCCATGCAGATGCGGCGGATAGTGTTTTTCCCAACGGCGGGCAGTGGTCATGCTCATTCTCCTGATTGTTGTTGTGGGGAACGCAGGGCGGAATGAACTCCGCCCGCTCCTGCTCAGAGCAGGACTTCGATATCGCCGGTGGGGAACGCCACGCAGGAATAGATCCAGCCGAAGTCGCGGTCGGACTTGCGCAGGTGCGCCTCTTGCGGGTTGAACACGGAACCTGCCACCAGCCTGACCCGACACAGACTGCATTCGCCCGAACGGCAGGCGTTCTCGACGAAGTAGCCGTTGCGCTCCAGAGCGTTGAGCAGCGGCTCGCCGACCTTGCTGCGGAAGCTGCCACGGCCCTGCACCGTGACCTGCACCTCGTCGTCCAGGCTCACGCCTTCCGGCCAGCCCGGTTGTTCATGCGGCGCCTTGGGCGCGCCGTTGGCCTCGACGCGGATGCGCCGACGGGCCACTCCCAGCTCGGTCAGCAGCGCCACACAGTTCTCGTTGAATGGAGTGGGCCCGCAGATGTAAAACATCTTGTTGCCGATATCGCCCAGCATCTGCTGGAGCATGGTTTGTGTCAGACGCCCCGTGTACCCCCAATGACCGGTAGGGGGACGCGAGATCACCTCGCTCAGGGAGAACTGCTCATGACGGTTGGCCAATTCGCGAAGCTGGTCGTCGAAAATCACATCGTCTACATAGCTGTTCACGTAGATAAGGTGGAAGCGCTGCGGCAGGCCACGATCCAGGATATCCAGCAAGATGCTACGCGCCGGCGCCCCACCCGAACCTCCTGCGAGAAACACCAGATCATCGCCGTGGAACAACGGGTTGTGGTGGAAAGTTCCCATAGGCCCCGAGCTGCTGAGACGCTGCCCCACCTGCACACGGTCAAGCAGGTAGTTGGAGACGAAGCCGCCCTTGGCCCGCTTCACGGTCAGGTCGTAATACACCCGCTGCGACGGCGACGAGGACATGGCGTAGGGCCGCGCCGTCTGCACGCCGTCGATGTCGACGAACAGGTTTATGTACTGTCCAGCCTGGAACGGTGGCAGCGCCCTACGGTCGGCTGCCACCAGACGCAGGGTCTTGGTGGTAGGGGTGTCCTCGATGATCTCGGCGACTTCCAGCTCCAGGCGCTTGGGGTGCAGTTGCACCACAGTGCTGCCCACCTCGCCGCGCACTTCATAGAAGTCGCTGCCGCTCTGCTCCAGTGCCCGCTTGGCGGCGGCAGCCTCGGCGTAGCCGGCGACCAGGTTCAACGCATTCTGCTCAGACATGCTCCACCTCTTTAACCTTCAGTTGCTTGAGCACCGCGCGGGCGGTGGACTCACCGGCCATGTAGGTCGGCTGAAAGCCGCCCATGGACGTCCAGGAGCCGGCCAAGTACAGGCCCGGCACGCTGTCCAGGCGCTCACGCAACAGCGCCGAATCCTGCGCGCTCTGCTGGAAGCCGTAGATAGCGCCCCCTGGCGTGTTGAGGTAGCGCATCATGGTCAACGGAGTAGCCACTTCGACCTCCTCGATGTGCTGGCGCACCTTCGGGTAGACCTTCTCGATCACCTCGATGAGCTTCTCGGCGAACTCATACTTGGTCTGTGCATAGCGCTCCGGTGCCACCGACTTCCACACGTCGCCGTACTGCAGACAAACCAGAACCACCTGGCTCTTGCCTACCGGCGCAGCACTCGGGTCTTCCAGGTTGTAGCAAGTGAGCATGCCGCCTAGAGGCGGCTCGAAGCTGCCCATACGTGCGTGAATCTGCTCCTCGTCGAGGGTCTCGTAGATGAAGCTGGATGCAGTGGTCACCCCCAGCTCCTGCGGCGTGCAGTCCAGACCGAGGTAGATGACGAAGGCCGAAGTTCCCATGCGCCGCGACTTGAAGTCCTGCTGGATCTTCAGCGGCGGACGGTCGAGGTCGAGCAGTTCATTGAAGGTGATCAGTGGACTGGCGTTGGACACCACAGCTGCGCAGCTCACCCGCTCGCCGCCTTCCAGGCTGACGCCACAGATGCGCCCGTCCTCGGTGTGGATCCTCTCCACGCCGCAGTTGAAGCGCACTTCGCCACCCGCTTCGAGGAACGACTCGACAAGCGCCGTGGACATGGCCTGGGAGCCGCCCTTGATGTGCCAAGGTTTGAACACCGCGTAGGCGTAAAGCATGGTGGCCAAGTCGGCAAACGGCAGCATGCTCGGCGACACGCCCAGGTACAGCCAGTAGGTGGCCAGGATGTTCTTCAGCTTGGCGTCGCTGAAGAATTCGTCCAGCACCTCGCGCGCTGGGCGGAAACCGTACTGCATGTAGTACGGGCACATCGACTTGAGCATGGCCTCGCTGTTGGCGCGACAGGCCTTGGGCAGAGTCATGAAACTTTCGAGGGTGACCTTTTCGCAGACCAGCATGAAGCGCTCGATGGCCTCGCTTTCGGCCGGGTACATCTCCTGCAGCAGACGGCGAATACCGGACCAGTTGGCCGGCAGGGTTACGTCCAGCTCGCCGGGCACCACGAGGCGGTACAGCGCGTGTTCCTGGATGAACTCGACCTTGTCCATTACCCCCAATTGGTCGAAAAGCTTGCGCATCACGAACGGCTTGTCCTCGGTACCCAGGCCGCTGAGCTGGTGCAGCGCGACCTCGAACTCGAAGTTGCCGCGCACGAAGGAGGTCGCGCAGCCACCCGGAATGTTGTGGCGCTCGACCAACAGAGTACGTGCCCCGCCGCGCTGCAAGGCAGTTGCGGCGGTCAGCCCGGCGTTGCCGGCACCGATCACAACAGCGTCGTAATGCTTCATTTACACCTCAAACTTATCATCGATAAGATTCGAATAAAAAAACGCCTTAGAAGGTTTTCTGCAGCTCGATCAGGTCGGCGAACTGCGCCGGCGCCCCGCTCATCCGCGCGCCTACCGAACGCAAGATGTCCTGGCCGCTGAGGATGGCGCTCTGCAGCAGTACCGTGTGTTGCAGGGATTCGTAGACTCCGTGATCACGGCTGTAGAGCATCGCGCGCTTGATGCCGTTGATCGCCACCGGCGGGCGCTCGGCGATCTTGCGGGCAGCGGCGAACGCGCCTTCCAGCAGTTCCTCGGGCGTGGGGAAAACCTTGGCCAGTAATCCCAGGCGGTAGGCCTCAGCGGCCTCCAGGGTGTCACCGGTCAGCGCCAGGTAGCGCGCCACCCCGGCCGGAATCAGCCGCGGTAGGCGTTGCAGCACGCCGAGGTCGGCCATCATGCCGACGTTGGTTTCCTCGATACGGAACTTGGCCGCCTCGCTGGCGAAGCACAGGTCGCAGGCGGCGATCAGGTCGAAACCACCACCGATGCAGGCGCCCTGCACCGCCGCGATCACCGGGAAGCGCGCCTTCTCTAGGGCGTTCAGCGCCCCCTGCATGCGCTCCAGGTTGACCTGCAGCACCTCACGCTCTTCCGGACTCTTGGCGTGAAATTCCTTGGCGCTGGAGAACATCTGCATGTCCAGGCCGCCACAAAACACCTTACCCTGCGCCGAAATGACCATCGCCCGCACCTGACCTGAACGACTCAACTGGTCGACAGCTTCGGGAAGCTCGCTCCAGAAACTTCTCGTCAGACTGTTGGCCTTGTCAGGTCGATTGAGCTGCAGGTGGGCAATTCCACCCTCTACGGATACCTCGAAACATTCGTAGGTTGAAGCCATGGTTCCACCTCATGCACTGAATGTTATCGATGCTAAGATTTGATCTTAGCACCGTCAAGTTATTTCCGAGTGATAAGATCAACGCCTCAGCTGTCACCGCATTCAAGGCCCATTGCATGAGCAACCCCCCCCAACGAGCCCGAGATACCTATCACGTAGGCAACCTCGCCCCACAATTGCTTAGTGCAGCACGGGATATGCTTGAAGAAGTAGGGCCAACCAAACTGTCACTACGCGCCGTCTCGGAACGAGTTGGAGTGAGTTCAACAGCCGCCTACCACCACTACGCCAACCGAGCCGAGCTAATCGGTCATCTGGCAGCCCAGGGGTTTCGCGAGCTAGCCAAAGCGTTACGAATCGATAATGAGCATGACAACAGCAGACAAAAACTGCGTGCTGCCAGCTTGGCCTATTTCAGTCTCGCCCGTGATAACCCAGCGCTTTACCAGCTCATGTTCGGCCCAGAACTCGCCGATAGCGACAGCGACATACCGCTAGAGTTTCGAGATGCCCGTGATGAGGCATTCTGCGAGCTGAAACGCATTATTGCTGGGATACTCAAAGAGGAAATGGACAGCATAGAAGTCCGCAGGGCAGCACTAGCGGGCTGGTCTTACACCCATGGCTTGGCTTCGCTGGTCATCCATGGCGTTCTGCAATTCCCCACCTCTACCACTGACGCACGGTTTGTGGATAGTGCTCTGCAGGGTTTCGAACATCTGTTCAGAGCGGGGGCAGTAAAAGGCCTAGAGGAGAAACAACCGAACCGGGCCAGTTAACGCTAACCTCTCTTTCCTGCAAGGATGACTGTGAACCTCACTGACGCAACGATAGCGCTACTGCTCGCAGCCAAGATTCATGGCACGAGCGCGGCGGTGCAGGCCACCGCCAAGCGCTGCTCCCAGCGCCTCCCCCCGCAGCAAACGCGACCTGATGTTCACCGTGATGAACACCCGTGACCCCATGAAGCTGGTTGAGCATATTGCTCAGTATCTGGATCTGGAGTAGCACCACTGAGCTTCCCGTAACTGGCGCTTTGGCTTGCGCTGGCCAGCGCTTTTTCAGACCCGATCCAGGTAAAGCTCAGGAAGAAATACTGCCTACAAAATGGCGCCCCGACTTTCTTGTCTGGGCGCTAGGTTCATCAGGCGGCCTGCGTGTGATCGTGCGCTGTTGGCGCTGATGGAAAATTGACCCACCCTGCCGATTGAAATTTGACCCAGGGCGGATTGCTGATTTTGTTACCAGCAACTGTGGATAAGTCTACCAGCGCAGCTGCTGTTGCCCCCACTCCTTCGCTAGCCCAGTTCAGCTGTTGAAGACCTGCCACATGCAGCCATGCAGCAGGCCGTCGTCGCCATGAAATCAGAACGGCTCATCGTCCTCCGGTTCCTGGCCGCCCTTACGCTTTCGCTCCCGTGATTTGATCTTGGCCTGGGCCGCCAAGCTACTGTGTTGCAGGCGATAGGACTCGTTACCGGTTTCGACGATGTGGCAGTGGTGGGTCAGCCGATCCAGCAGGGCGGTGGTCATCTTGGCGTCGCCGAACACGCTCGACCATTCGGCGAAGCTCAGGTTGGTGGTGATCACCACGCTGGTGTGTTCGTACAGCTTGGACAGCAGGTGAAACAGCAACGCACCGCCAGCCTGGCTGAACGGCAGATAACCCAGTTCGTCGAGGATGACCAGATCCATGCGCAGCAATGCCTGGGCGATCCGCCCGGCTTTGCCGTCGTGTTTTTCGCGCTCCAGCAGATTGACCAAATCGACCGTGGAGTAGAAGCGCACGCGCTTACCGTGCCGGGTGATGCCGGACACGGCCAGCGCGGTGGCTAGGTGGGTTTTACCGGTGCCTGGCCCACCGATCAGCACCACGTTCTGCGCGGTGTCGGTAAAGGCCAGGCTGGCCAGCTCGCTGATCAAGCGTGCGTCGGCGCTAGAGGCGTTGAAATCGAAGCTGGCCAGATCGCGGTGCATCGGCAGCTTGGCCATGTTCATCTGGTGGCTCACCGAGCGCATGGCGCGATCTGTGTGCTCTTGTTCCAGCAGGTGTTCGAGCAGCCACTTGGACGAGGCTGTGTTCGACTCACCCTGTGCAGTTAACTCCGCCCAGGCCGTGGCCATGCCGTGCAGGCGCAGCTCCTTGAGTTCCGCCATCAAATCACGCATGACCGACCTCCTCGGCCTGGCCACGCAGGCGGTCGTAGCGCGCCGTGTTAGCGACGGGGGCTTCCTTGAGCGACAAGTGGGTTTCGACGCTGGGTGGTGGTTCGGTCGCGGCCAGGCGCGCCACGACATTGAGGATGTGTTCGGCGCTCAGGCTGCCGCTTTCCAGTACCAGCTCAACAGCCACCAGCACCGCATCGAGCCCGGCGACCGGTACGGCAGCCAGAACTTGCGCCATGATCCGGTCACCGCCGGCATGACGCCCCAGACCGTGCTTAAGCTGACGCAGCGGCGCCGGCAGATCAGCAAAGGGCGCGCCGTTGCGCAGCGCACCGGGCTTGCGTTCGATCAGCGGGAGGTAGTGCTGCCAGTCATAGCTGACCTGGTCGCGATCCAGCAAGCGGACATGGCTGGCGATCAGCGCGTCGTCAGCCACTACCTCGATTCGCGTCGGATACAAACGGCTGCTGACCCACTTACCCGCGTACTCACACGGCACCGAGTAGCGGTTGCGCCCGACGCTGACCAGGCAGGTGCTGGAGACCCGCGCAGGCCGCTCGACGTAACCGTCGAATGGCGCTGGCACAGGCATCAGTTCAGCGCGCTCCAACTCCAGCACTTCGGCTACACTCAGCCCGCTGTATTGAGGGTGCGTCAGCTCGTTCCAAAGCGCGCGGCAGCGCTGGCCCAGCCAGGCATTGAGTTCCTCGAAGGAGTGAAACTGGCAGTCCTGGGCGTCTAGCCAGATACGCCTGCGGCTGTCTTGCACGTTCTTTTCAACGATGCCCTTTTCCCAACCAGCGGCGACGTTGCAGAAGTCCGGATCGAACAGGTAATGCGCGCACATCACCGCAAAGCGCGCATTCACCGCCCGGCCTTTGCCCTTATTGACCTTGTCGACGGCGGTCTTCATGTTGTCGTAGATGCCCCGGCGCGGCACGCCGCCCAAGGCGCCGAACGAGCGTGTATGGGCGTCAAATAACATCTCATGGCCCTGGCTCGGATACGCCACAAGCCAGAACACACGGCTGGCACACAGCTTCAGATGTGCCACCTGCATACGCCGGTAAATGCCGCCGACCAGCAAGCCTTCCTCGCTCCAGTCAAACTGAAACGCCTCGCCAAGAGCAAAGGTCAGCGGCACAAAGGCCTGCGACGCCTTGCCCTGTCCCCCTCGCCAGGCACGGATAAAC
Organism: uncultured Polycyclovorans sp.; assembly: GCA_936928855.1. Classification (GTDB taxonomy): domain Bacteria; phylum Pseudomonadota; class Gammaproteobacteria; order Nevskiales; family Nevskiaceae; genus Polycyclovorans. The sequence goes on along the minus strand of CAKZHZ010000078.1, from coordinate 5,602 downwards.
GCGGTGAGCTGGCTGTAGCCACCGTCATAACCATCGGCTTTGATTTGCGCCAACAGCGCCTTGGCACTGCGCCGCTGTTGCTTGGGCCGCAGCAAATCGGCTTTTAGCGCCTGCTCCAGCGTGGCGTGAAAAGGGCTGAGTTTGTTGAAGATCGCGCGGCGTTGGTAGACCGGCGGCTTGGCCTCAGGTGCTCTGACCCACTTGCGAATCGTGTTGCGCGCCAGCCCGGTGCGCTTGGCTATCTCATGCAGCGACAGCTTGTCGCGGAAATACATCCGCCGAATTTTGCCCATCATTTCCATACTGATCACCCTGTGTTCTCCTGCTCAATAATTGAGCAGAAGCAGTTGAACACCTGGGTCAGTTTTCAGTCGGCAGAACAGCCTCTACTGGGTCAGTTTTCGGTCAGCGGCAAGGGGGTGCGGACGAAATCTTGGACTACCTGGAGGGTAGTTCATGTATTCATACGAGGATCGGCTTCGTGCCGTGCGGCTCTACATCAAGCTGGGCAAGCGTGTTGGTTTGACCATCCGGCAACTGGGCTATCCGACGAAGAACGCGCTCAAGGCCTGGCACCGAGAGCACGAGCAGCGGCACGACCTGACGGCCGGCTACACGCGACGGCCGAAGTTTTCGCAGGCCCAGAAGCAACGGGCTGTCGAGCACTACCTCGCGGACGGTCGGTGCATTGCAGCGACGATCAGAGCGCTGGGCTATCCCTCGAGATCACTGCTGTCCGCGTGGCTTCAAGAGCTGTATCCACAGCAGGGCGCGCGCGTGGTTGGTCGATCGCAGGAGCTGGCGCCCGAAGCCAAGCAGTCTGCCGTCATCGCTTTCTGCCTGCGCCCGGCCAGCGCGCAGGCGGTGGCAGACGACATTGGTGTGTCTCGGGACTCGCTGTATAAGTGGAAGAACCAATTGCTCGGTCACGACGCACCCGCACCCATGAAGCGCAAACAGGACGCCCCAGAAAACTCTGACCGTGCCGAACTGGAACAGCAGCTTGAGACGCTGCGACGGGACATCAGGCGACTTCAACTCGAGAAGGACTTGCTGAACAAAGCCAACGAACTCTTAAAAAAAGAACTGGGCATCGATCGGCAACCCCTGACGAATCGGGAGAAGACGCTGCTGGTTGATGCCCTGAGGTCAAATTACACGGTGACGGAACTGCTTTGCGAACTGCACTTGCCACGCAGCTCCTACTTCTACCATCGGGCCCGGCTCGAGGGGGGCGACAAGTACGCCCAGGTGCGCCAGGCCATGACCGATATTTTCGAGCGCAACTACCGCTGCTACGGCTATCGGCGGCTCCACGCCTCGCTGAGCGATCAGTGCGTGAAGATCTCGGAGAAGGTCGTGCGCCGTCTCATGAAGCAGGAGTGCCTGGTCGCCGCGGCGAGCAAGCGCCGTCGTTACGGCTCGTACATGGGCGAGATCAGTCCAGCGCCTGACAACCTGCTGAACCGCGACTTCAGCGCCGGCGCGCCGAACGAGAAGTGGCTCACCGACATCACGGAGTTCCAGATCCCGGCTGGCAAGGTGTATCTATCGCCCATGATCGATTGTTTCGACGGCATGGTCGTGAGTTGGTCCATCGGCACGAGGCCGAATGCCGAGTTGGTCAACACGATGCTGGACGCCGCAATCGACAAGGTCGCTGCCAGCGGCGAGCGGCCCGTGGTGCATTCGGATCGCGGCGGTCACTATCGGTGGCCGGGTTGGCTGAACCGCATCGCCGACGCAAAGCTGGTCCGCTCGATGTCACGCAAGGGATGCTCGCCGGACAACGCTGCATGCGAGGGCTTCTTTGGTCGATTGAAGACCGAGATGTTCTTCGCCCGGGACTGGCTCTCGACGACCATCGAAGAGTTCGTGGTGGCGTTGGACGCCTACATCCGCTGGTATAACGACGTGCGGATCAAGAGTTCGCTGGGCTTCCGCAGTCCCGCCGAGCACCGTATGAGTCTCGGCATCGCTGCATAACCAATCCAAGTTTTCTGCCGCACCCCCCAACAACGCTTTTCGCGAACATGCCATTGCTCTACGGCGCGGAAGTTGGCAACCGATCATGGTTCTGGGCGTTCGGATGCGGAGAGTTCCAGCAAGCAAGTGAAGCAGTTGCCGTTGAGCAAGCGCGCCGACTTGGGATTGCCGCAATCGACGACTGGGAGGGCGCCTGGGCCGAGCCTTACCATCAAGGCCCAACCCTGCTCGCATTGGAGCCTGACATGATCCGGATCATCAGCGTGGAACCCGCGATCGATTAGGCGCTGGGCGCGGAGTCGCCGCCGGCTTGTCGCCGTGCTTGATCGACTTATCGTTCGGCTTGCGCTGTGAGTGCGCAGTTCGGCGCGCAGCCTGGCTGCCCGCTGTCACAGATCGCCATATTGGAGCCAGCAAAGATCGGCGCACACTACGCGGGTAGGGCCAACGCAGGATCCTGCTCGCGGCAGGTTTCACGGCGGCGCCGGAGATTCAGCTGCAGAGCCGCTGGCGGTCCGGGCGCTGGTGTCGTGCTACGGCGAGCGCATTAGGGCCGGCCGTAGCGCGATGGCGAAGTTTCGGGGGCTGACGTTTCGCATGCGAAACTTGACCCCACGAATCCACATGGACCGCTGATGTCGGACGCTTGGCCACCATTTTCCGTTGACGGCGCAGCCGTTGACCTTTCACATTTGGCGCCGATCTCACTAACGTGCCCAATCACACCTGCTGTCCCAGGTGTTCCGCCAGCGTTAGAGATCGGAGTTCGGTATAGCTCTCACTGCTTCACAGATCACTTCGTTGATGGCTCAAGCGAGCCCGATCTGTTGTGGATGGACCACAAGCAACGGCGGGTTTTCTGTCGGCAGCGGTATCGGTGGTCGTTGAACCTGCCTGCCATCATGCAGAACCTGCCGAACGCGAAAGTCCAGCAGACGCACGAGCGTCGCAACTACGTCCGCTTCGAGACGATTGACCCCGCGCAGCCGCAGTACGGTGTGTTCTTCACACTCAGACGTAGGCAGGTTGACGGCTGCCACCTCTCCCTATTCGTCGAGTCAGCCTACTGCGACCCGAACCCCAATCCCACTGCTGGGCAGGTACGATTCAAGGTGCTCGCAGCGAAGGTTTTCCGGAACGAGCAAGTCAACTTCAAAGGCCGCCGCTAGAAAGGCGAAGGGCGCCCGGAGGCGCCCTTCATATGTACTCGGTTTCTACTTCACCTTGCGGCTATCTCGCTCACGCGTGGCCCGGTCGCCCGGAGAGAAGACGCTGTTGATCTCTTGCGAGACCTCAACCGATCCGTCGTCTTGGCATATAGCTTGTGCTAAATCGCGTGGTATTGCAACCCCCAGCATCCCGTCGATCCGCGTTAACTGCGCCAATCATCCGAACAGGTGATTGTCGTTCCGCATGCGAAACGCGGAATTGCTACGGAGCCGCCCTATCTGCTCTATATCTGCTCCGAACAAGCACAATGGCGCAAATTCGCGCAATGTTCCGCAAAGACGCGCAACGTTTTTGTTGTTTACTTTCAATGAGTTATGATGTGAATCAGGTGCTTACATGCGCCTATGCCTTCCCTTAGGAGGCGGTTGCTCTATCCACTGAGCTACCGGGGCAAGGCGCGCAGTGTACCGGACACCGGTCCCTGCCTAGCAGGCGAAACTCTGTGCGATGATAGGCGTCTGACAGGATCAACTCACTCAATAAGACCTGATCGCCCATGCTTCGTGTTGCGCTCGCGGCCGCTGCCGCCCTGATCAGCGCACTTGGCCCGCTGTCGGCCGTTGCCGACCAGCAGGACGCCAAGGCGCGCCACCTCGATATCCTGGGGTGGGTGGAGTTCGTGGAGTTCACAGACCCGTCCATCCGGCTGAAGGCCAAGCTGGATACGGGCGCCACCACCTCATCGCTCAATGCCCTTAACCAGAAGCGGTTCAAGCGGGACGGCGAGAGCTGGATTCGCTTCGACGTCGAAGACCCGGAAAACCCCGAGAACCATGTGACCTTCGAGGCGCCCATCGTTCGCCATGTCCGCATCGTGCGACACGGCGGCGAAACGCAGCGGCGTCCGGTCGTCGAACTGGGCATGTGCGTGGGCAACGTCTACCGCAAGCGACAGTTTTCCCTCATCGACCGCACTGAGTTCATCTATCAGGTCCTGATCGGCCGCAACTTCCTGCGCGATCATGTCGCGGTGGATTCCGGCTCCACCTACCTGGACGAACCGCGCTGCAAGCAGCTCAAGCGCGCCGTCGAGGCGGACTGAGCCCTCCCCTACTTCCTATGGCGAACGCCCTTCCATGACCCGCTGGCATGTCCCGCTGCTCGCATTTCTCCTGATGGTGGTGGGGGGTAGCATTGCCGCCTACAAGTGGCTGGCACTGGGCTACCCGGTGCGCGCCACGGAAACGGTCGATACCTGGACCGTCGAGGCGCGACTGACCTTCGATCCGACGGGCGCGGCTGCCAAAGCGACCTTGCTTCTGCCCAAAGACCCGCCTGGCTTCACCATGCTCGACGAGAATTTCATCTCGCGAGGCTACGGCCTGGCCACCGAGGATCTCGGCAATCAACGTCAGGCGATCTGGACCACGCGCCGCCCCAGTGGCCCACAGGCCCTGTACTACCGCGCCAGCGTGGTACGTTCGATGGAACCTGATCTGGCGCAAGGCGTTCCCGCACTACCGACGGAGGCACAGTACGAGGAGCCATACCGCTCGGCGATTCTCGCGGTGCTGGACGAAGTCCGTGCCCGAAGCGCTGACATCCTGTCGTTCTCGGTCGCGCTGGTGCGCGAGCTGAACCACCGCCAACCGTCCAACAATGTCAGCGTCCTGCTGTCCCGCGAGGCCGGGGCCGAGGAGCGCGCACGGCTGGCCGTCAGCATGCTGGCTGGCGCCCGAATTCCGGCCCGACTGTCCTGGGGCATCCCGCTGGTCGACGGCGCGCGTGACCTGCAGCCCCGCGTCTGGCTCGAAGTGAACAACGGCGAGCGCTGGATCGCCATCGACCCCTCAACCGCCGCCACAGGCTATCCACAAGACGTGCTGGTGTGGTGGCGGGGCGACACCTCGCCGTTCGAGCTCACGCGCGGGCGCAGCGGCAACGTGCAGTTCTCCGCACTGAAGAGTGTCGAGAAGGCCCTGCAGACTGCCGCCCTGCGCTCCGGCATTGAGCACTCCCGGCTGGCGGCCATCTCGCTGCTGGACCTGCCGGTGCTGCATGATATACCGCTGCATTTTCCATCCGGGGGTGGCTGTACCCTCACTTTTCCGGTCAAGGCCGGGGATGAGTGCCTGCTGGTATTTGCCTCGCGCTGTATTGACCTGTGGTGGCAAAACGGCGGGGTACAGGCCCCGTTTGAGGTACGCAGGCATGATCTGTCGGATGCTTTTGCACTGGTGGGCGTGCGTTCGCAGCCCAGGGTGATTGGCGGTATTTCCGCCGACAGTGTGCAACTGCGTTCGGATGATGGCACTGCCAGTATAACGCTTAATCCGGCTTCCCACGAGATTAGCTTGCAGGCCAGCAGTATCCGGGTAGTCGGCAATTTGGAGGTACAGGGCAATGTCAGTACGCAAGGCAGTTTGACCAATAATGAGGTGGATGT
>CAKZHZ010000077.1 GCA_936928855.1 uncultured Polycyclovorans sp. | reverse complement strand
GCTACTACCCGGGCGCGGTGCTGGTCACCGGCTTCGACATCATCTTCTTCTGGGTCGCCCGCATGGTGATGATGGGGCTTCATTTCCAGCAGGAGGTACCGTTCCGCGAGGTCTACATCACCGGCCTGGTGCGCGACCCCGAGGGCAACAAGATGTCCAAGTCCAAGGGCAACGTGCTGGACCCCCTGGACGTGGTCGACGGCATCTCGCTCGACGCCCTGCTGGCCAAACGCACCACCGGCCTCATGCAGCCGGAGATGGCCAGGCGCATCGAGAAGAAAACCCGCAAGGACTACCCCGAGGGGATTGCCGCCGTCGGCGTCGATGCCCTGCGCTTCACCTTCGCGGCGCTGGCCACCCAGGGTCGCGACATCCGCTTCGATGCCGCGCGCGCCGAGGGCTACCGCAACTTCTGCAACAAGATCTGGAACGCCGCGCGCTTCGTGCTGATGCAGTGCGAGGGCCAGGACACCGGCACCGCAGCCGACGCCGAGGTGGTGCTGTCCAGCGCCGACCGCTGGATCATCTCGCAACTGCAGCGCCTCGAAGCCGAGGCGGCACAGCACTTTGCCGACTACCGCTTCGACCTGCTGGCCGCCGCCCTCTACCAGTTCATCTGGAACGAGTACTGCGACTGGTACCTGGAGCTGTCCAAACCCGCGCTACAGCAAGGCAATCCCGCCGAGCAGCGCGGCACCCGCCGCACCCTGGTGCGGGTGCTGGAAACCGCCCTGCGCCTGCTGCATCCGCTGATGCCCTTCCTCACCGAGGACATCTGGCAACGGGTGGCGCCGCTCGCCGGCCACGACAGCGGCCTGCTGATGCACCAGCCCTACCCCCAGGCCGACAGCGCACGACTGGACCCGGCCGCCGAGGCGGACATCGTCTGGCTCAAGACGGTGATCCTCGGCATCCGCCAGATCCGCGGCGAAATGGACCTGTCGCCGGCCAAGCCGCTGCCGCTGCTGGTACAGAACGCCACCGACGCCGACCGTGAGCGGTTGCAACGGCTGGACGGCTCGATCCGCTTCCTCGCCCGCATCGACCGTATCGCGCTGCTGGATGCCGAGGCGCCGCCGGCCGCGGTGGCCCTGTGCGGCGAGATGAAGCTGCTGGTGCCGATGGCCGGCCTCATCGACAAGGCGGCCGAACTGGCCCGCCTCGACAAACAGCTCGCCAAACTGGGCGGCGACCGTGAGAAAACCGCCACCCGCGTCAACAACCCCAATTTCGGCAAGGCGCCGGAAGCCGTGCAACAACAGGCGCGCGACCTGCTGGCCCAGCAGGACGCCGACCTGGTACGGCTGCGCGAGCAGCGCCAGCGCATCGAGCAACTCTGATGCCGCTGCTGATCCTGCTCCTGCTGCTGGTCTGCGAAATCAGCCTGCTGGTCAGCCTGGTGGATGCCATCGGGGTCATCCCCACCGTGCTGTGGATCCTCTTCAGCGGCGTGCTCGGGCTGTGGCTGATCCGCCGCACCGGCCTCAGCGTGATGCGCCGCATGCAGGAAGCCACCGCCCGCGGTGAACTGCCCACCACCGACCTGCTCGGCGACATGCTGTTGCTGCTGGCAGGGGTCCTGTTCCTGCTGCCCGGGGTCCTGCTGGACCTGTTCGCCTTCGGCGTGCTGGCACTCGGCGGCCTGCGGTTCTGGCTGGCCGGCAAGGTGCAGCAGCGCATGCACCGGGCACAGCCGCAGTTGCGCATGCCGGTGACACTCGAAGGCGAATATCGGCGTCGCGACGATCCGCCGCAGTGAGCGCACAGCGGCCCTGCAGCGGTTGTGGTGCCCGAGTCCGCCCCCTATAATTCGCGGCCCTCGACGACGCCGGGATAGCTCAGTCGGTAGAGCGACTGATTCGTAATCAGTAGGTCGCAGGTTCGATTCCTGTTCCCGGCACCATCCAGTCAATCCGTTACAAGCCCCGCTCGGTTGCTGCGCTGCCGAGATCTCAACCGAACGACTGTCAGCGGCGAGCCGATTGAACGCCGCCCAAAGGACGGGTGGCTTGATGCAGCGCCCTCCAATCTGTAAAAACCCCTGAAATCGAAGCCGGATCAGGGGGAATTCAGGGATGGAACCACTGCGGGCGCGGAGACCGATCAGCCAACCCAGGAAAGAGGAAGACAGCCTTTGGGTATGGCTGTGCGCCATTGGCCCTTTCGTGTTGATCGCCATCGTGGGCGGCGCCATGTTTCTGGAAAAGCTCGAACAGCAGCACGCCCGGGAACTGACGATGGAAAAGGCCCGGGCAGCCTATGAGCGCCAGCAACTTGAGGCAGAACTGGCGATGGAGCGCGAGAAACAGCTCGCCGGAACACACCCGCGCGTCACCCACCGCGCCTCCGATCGCGCCGCGACCGCGGCGGTCAGCCGGTACCACGACCATCGGATGGACATCCCGGCAGAACGGCAGCCAACAGCCAAAGAGCGGTACGAGCGAACCGCTGAGATCTACCGATCGATGCGAACGACACCACCGCCGGCCAGGCCGAAGTCCCCGTCAGGCAGCGCCGTCAACGAAAGCACAGCGAAAAGCGCGATCGGTGGATGGGAGTGTCAGAGCCTGGCGGAACAGAAAGATCGGATCGAGAAGACCATGCGCGAAAACCGATACGGCAACGGTCAGCACATGAGAAACCAGCTCAACAGGATATGGGGGCGGATGGTTGAGCTGGGGTGTGCCCGGTAGGATCAGGCAGCCTCGCTGCCAGTTCCCGACATCACATCACTTCGCGCCCCAGAGCTCTTCCAGACGGGCATCACGACCACAGCTGAAGCGGTAGTAGCGATACCGCAGTGGATTCTTGCGGTAGTAGTCCTGGTGGTAGGACTCCGCCGGGTAGAACGGCCCGGCATCGGCAATTTCGGTCACCACCGGCGCCGGCAGGACCCCACTGGCCTCAAGTGCTGCCTTGCTGGCCTCGGCGGCGGCCCGCTGCGCCGGCGTGTGCGCGAAAATCACGGTCCGATACGGGCTGCCCTTGTCGCAGAACTGTTGATCCTCCACCGTGGGATCGATATGCCGCCAGAAATAGTCGAGCAGTGTTTCGTAGCGCACCTGTTTGGGGTCATAGCGCAGCTGCACCACCTCGGCATGCCCGGTCTGCTTGCCCGACACCTGCTCATAGCTCGGGTTTTCGACATGGCCGCCCATGTATCCGGACACCGTGGACAGCACTCCGGGCAGCTTGTCGAAATCGGCTTCGACACACCAGAAGCAGCCGCCGGCAAAGGTGGCGGTTGCGGCATCTGCGGGGACCGGCGTCGACGGCTCGCCATGGGCACCACCGGCCATTGCGCACAGTGACAACAGCAGCCATCCCCGCATCTTGCTGAGCGTCCTCATGTGGCGGCCTCCACTCGCTCGGGCAGGGGCGATCCCTGCGGGATGAAGCGCAACGCCACTCCGTTGTTGCAGTAGCGCAGTCCGGTAGGCTCCGGCCCATCCTCGAACACATGCCCCTGGTGACCGCCACAGTGGCTGCAGTGGTACTCGGTTCTGGGCAGCAACAGCAGGAAGTCGCGCTGGGTGCCGATGGCGTCGGCGCTGATCGGCTGCCAGAAACTCGGCCAACCCGTGCCGCTCTCATACTTGTGCTCGGCATCGAACAGGGGCTGGAAACAGGCGGCACAGACAAACGTGCCGGGCCGTTTCTCGTCGTTGAGCGGGCTGCTCCCGGGTCGCTCGGTATCCGCTTCGAACAGGACCGCGTAGGCCTCGGCCGATAGCCGTTGCCGCCATTGCGCCGGGGAAATGCCCAGCGGACTGTCCGCTGAAGCGGCGGGCGCGCAGCCCATCATGCCCAGCAGCGCACCCCCTGCGGAGGCCTGCATCACACGTCGGCGTCTCAGATTCATCGTCCACCTCCTGATCCGGCGCCGGACGCGGTTCCGGCCATCACCGTTTCACCAATGAGGACACGCTACCGCACCACCGCCTGCGGGGCTGTGACCGATCGTCCGCCGTTCGGTTCCCGGACCCCGGTCCTTCAGCGGACCGTCCAGCGGGCCGACAACGCGCGGGTCACCAGGGCCGGGTACTGCGGGCGCCCATAGCTGCCGTTGTAACGGGCCAGCGCCGGCAGCAGATTGCCTTTCTCCCGGTCCAGGTAGTGACGCAGGATGGTGCAGCCATACCGGAGGTTGGTCTGCACGTTGAACAGGTTGTCGTCCGGACGCCCCAGCTCCTTCAGCCAGAAGGGCATCACCTGCATCAGGCCCAGGGCCCCGGCACTGGAGATGGCGAAGCGATCAAACCGGGACTCGACGTCGATGACCGCCAGCACCAGTTCCGGCGCCAGCCGTGCCCGCTGCGCCTCGGCGTGCACCAGCCGCAGCAACTCGAAACGCGCCTCGTCCTCCGGCACAAAACGCTCGAGTCGTGCCGACATGTCGAGCAGCCACACTTCGGCATCAAACCGGTGGGGAAAGCTCTCGGCCTCCGACACCGCCGACACCAGCGCGGCCCGCAGCGCCGGATCAGGATCCGGCGTCGGCACCGGCAGTGTCTGCGCCAAAAGACCTGTGCTCAGACACAGCCCGATCACGCCTCCCAAGTGCCGGCACAGGCGCATGCGCGTCAGGCCCGGAGGCGCTCCAGCACCGCATCGAGCGTCGCCGGGATACGCTCGGCCTCTGCCGCATCGCGCCGCTTGAACTCGAACTGCTGATCGGCCAGTGCCTTGTCGCCGATGGTGACCCGCAGCGGAATGCCGATCAGTTCGGCATCGGCAAACATGGCCCCCGGACGCAGCCCGCGATCGTCGAGCGCCACGTCCACGCCTGCGGCCAGCAGGCCCTCATACAACGCGGTCGCGGCCTCTCGCACGGCCTCGGACTTGTCGAGCCCGATCGGACAGAGAATGACGCTGAAGGGGGCCACCGATACCGGCCACACCATGCCCTGAGCGTCATGGCGCTGCTCGATGATGGCGGCGGCCAGACGCGACACGCCGATTCCGTAACACCCCATCCAGGGCACCAGCGACTGCCCCTGCTCGTCGAGCACGGTCAGCCCCATGGCCTCGGTGTACTTGCGGCCCAGCTGGAAGATGTGGCCACCCTCAATGCCGCGATAGAAGCGGATCTGCCCGACACCGTCGGGGCTGGGGTCGCCTTCCACCACATTGCGCAGGTCCGCCACTTCGGGCTCGGCGCAGTCGCGCCCCCAGTTCGCACCCTGGAGATGATGATCGTTGCGGTTGGCGCCACAGACGAAGTCGGCCACGGCCGCCGCTGCATGATCGGCGATCACCGGAATCGGGCTGCGCACCGGGCCGAGATAGCCAACCTCGCAGCCGAACACCGTCGACACTTCCTCGGGGTCGGCCAGTCGGAAGCCAGGCCCGATGGCCGGATGCCGCGCCGCCTTGACCTCGTTGAGCTGATGGTCGCCCCGCAGCGCCACTGCGCACAGCTCGCCGGTGGCCGTGCGCAGCACCAGCAGCTTGACCTTGCCGGTCAGTGGCACCTTGAGGAAGGCCGACACCTGCTCACAGGTCTTCTGCCCCGGCGTTGCCACTTCCGACATCGCCGCCGTTGCCGCTGGCCGCGGATCGGAGGCGGCGCAGGTGGCCGCCTCGACATTGGCCGCATAGGGTCCGCTGTCGGATACCGCCAGCAGGTCCTCGCCAGAGCCTGCCAGCACGTGAAACTCTTCCGACCGGTTGCCCCCGATGTTGCCGGCATCGGCCTGGACGATGCGGTAATCGATGCCAAGGCGCTCGAACACCCGCGTATAGGCCGCGCGCATGCCCTCGTATTCCGCCGCCAGCCCGGCCTCGTCGACATGGAAGGAGTAGGCGTCCTTCATCAGAAACTCGCGCGCCCGCATCACGCCGAAGCGCGGCCGCCGCTCGTCCCGGAACTTGGTCTGGATCTGGTAGTAGTTGACCGGCAGCTGCTTGTACGAGCGCACATCCTGCTTGACGTGATGAACGATCACTTCCTCATGCGTCGGGCCATAGCAGAAATCGTTGCCATGACGATCCTTGAGTCGCAGCATCTCGGCGCCCATCTGCGCCCAGCGACCGGACTGCTGCCACAGCTCAGCCGGCTGTATCGACGGCATCAGCAGCTCCACCGCCCCGGCCCGGTTCATCTCTTCACGCACGATGCGCTCGATATTGCGCAACACCCGCAGGCCGATCGGCATCCAGGTATACAGGCCGCTGCCGAGCTTGCGGATGAAGCCCGCACGCTGCATCAGCTGGTGCGACACCACTTCGGCGTCGGCAGGGGTTTCCTTGGCAGTGGCAAGGGGAAAGCGGGACAGGCGCATGGAGGCTCGGTCGTCAGGAACAGGGAACAGGATACGGAACGCGCTCAGGCGTCGCCGGGGTCGCGCACCTTCAGGCGACGCTCCACCGGCTGACCATCCCGCAGCTGCCAGGCACGCATTTCCAGCACGCCCTTGGTATTCAGCGAGATCACCAGATGGAGGTCGCCGTCGGCGATCTGATCGGCGGAGGGTTCGGCGGGCGCGGTCGGCACCGACCACAGCCGCGCCCACAGTTCAGCGCCATCGGGCGGCTCCCCCTCGAACCAGCGGGCCGGGTGCCCCTGGCGTGCCAGCACGACGCCCCGGACAGGCTCCGGCTGGGCCACCTGGGCGGCATGCAACAGGGTGATCGCCAGACGGCGAGGCAGGATCAGATCTTCAACGGTCATGGCGTCGGCGTTGCGCAGCAGGGGCAGTCAGGGTCTCGCGGCAGCCGGTGACGGCGCCATTCCAGGGTTTGGGCATTCCAAGTGTGCAGCGTTCCGGCATCCTCCGCGAGCCCCAGCAGGCGGCGCTGTGCCAGCAGCGCCTGCTGGGCCGCCATGGTGCCCACCACCGGGCCGAGAATACCGGCCTCCTCGCAGCGCTCTGCCGCCTCGCCCACGGTTGGATAGAGGCAGGCATAGCAACCGCCCGCGCGGGCGGGATCAATGACGCCAACCTGCCCCTCGAAACGGATCGCCGCGGCGAATACCAGCGGCACCCGCGCCCGCACGCAGGCATGGTTGGTGGCAAAGCGCGCGGTGAAGTTGTCGGTCCCGTCGAGGACCAGATCCACCTCGCCCAGCCGGGCGGGCCAGGCCTCCGGCGCCACCACTTCGGTGCTGGCCTGCGGGTTGAGCGCCCGCAGCTGCGCCGCCGTTGCCTCGGCCTTGTTGCGCCCAAGGTCCGCTTCCCGGTAGATCACCTGTCGGTGCAGGTTGCTGATCGACACCTGGTCGGGATCACACAGCAACAACCGTCCCACGCCGGCACCGGCCAGATAGAGCGCGGTCAGGCTGCCCAGGCCGCCCAACCCCACCAGCAAGACCGTGGAGTCGCGCAGCAGAGCCTGCCCGTTGACGCCCACCTCGGGCAGCACCACCTGACGGCTGTAGCGGCTGAAATCGGTCATCGCGGCCGGATCCCGCCGGTCAGGCGATCAAGGCCGGCAAGGTCGGCGCGGGTTTCAACGCCGGTAAACCCGGCGGAGACGAACAGCGCACGGACCGCCGCCGCCTGATCATGACCATGCTCCACCAGCAGGCCGCCCTCCGGCCGCAGGCATTGCAGCGCACCGGCAACGATGGCCCGCAGCGCATTGAGTCCGTCGTGACCATCGGTCAGGGCCATTGCCGGCTCGAAGCGCAGCGCTGCCAGATGGGGATCCCCCGCTGCGATATACGGCGGATTGCTGACCAGCAGATCGAAATCGGCCGGCGCCGTGGACAGCCAGTCGGCAAAATCGGCTTCCGCCCAGGTCACCGGCAGCCGCAGGCGGTCGGCGTTGTCCCGGGCCACCGCCAGCGCCTCCGCCGACAGGTCGATGCCGGTCACGTCGGCATCCGGCCGTTCGCTGGCAAGCGCCAGCGCAATCGCTCCGCTGCCTGTCCCGAGATCGGCAACACGCGGGGCGTGCTGCCCCGCCAGCACGGCGAGCGCCCATTCGACCAGGCCCTCGGTTTCCGGTCGCGGTACCAGCACGGCGGGCGAGACGGTCAGGTTGAGCGTCCAGAAACCCCGCTCGCCGAGGATGTAAGCCACCGGTTCCCCCCGGGCGCGCCGCTCCAGCCACTGCTCGAAGCGGGTCTGTACCGGTGGACTCAGGGCCGCCTCCAGCCGGGAGAACAGCTGTGCGCGCGACAGGCCCAGCAGTTCCGCCAGCAAGCGCTCGGCATCCTGTCGCGGCGAGTCACTGACCGCCGCCAGCCTCGGAATGGCATTGGCAATGGCGTGCGCCAGGGTCATCCGCGTTCGCCGATCTCGGCCAGCAGCTCGGCCTGGTGCTCGGCCAGCAACGGCCCGATGACGGGGTCCAGATCCCCCTCGACCACCCGTTCCAGCTGATACAGCGTGAGATTGATCCGGTGATCGGTCACCCGCCCCTGCGGAAAGTTGTAGGTTCGGATACGTTCGGAGCGGTCACCGCTGCCCACCAGGCTCTTGCGGGTGGCCGCACGCTCCGCCGCCTGCCGGCTGCGCTGCGCATCCACCAGCCGCGATGCCAGCAGCGCCAGCGCCTTGGCGCGGTTCTTGTGCTGACTGCGCTCCTCCTGGCACTCCACCACCACCCCGGTCGGCAGGTGCGTCACCCGGATCGCGGATTCGGTCTTGTTGACATGCTGGCCGCCCGCGCCGGAGCTGCGGAAGGTGTCGAACTTGAGATCGGCGGGATTGATCTCCACCTGCGACTCCTCGACCTCCGGCAACACGGCCACGGTCGCCGCCGAGGTGTGGATACGCCCCTGCGCCTCGGTCTCGGGCACCCGTTGCACGCGATGGGCGCCGCTTTCGAATTTGAGCTGCGAATACGCCCCGAAACCGATCACCCGGGAGATCACTTCCTTGAACCCGCCGTGCTCCCCCTCGTTGGCGGACAGCAGCTCGACCTGCCAGCCCCGTGCATCGGCGTACTTGCTGTACATGCGGAACAGGTCCCCGGCGAAGATCGCCGCCTCGTCCCCCCCCGTACCGGCGCGGATCTCCAGAAACACGTTGTTGCCATCCAGCGGGTCCCGCGGCACCAGATAGGTCTGGAGCTCCTGCTCCAACGCTGCCAGTCGTGCCTCCAGCAGGGGGCGTTCAGCCTCGGCCATGGCGCGCAACTCGGGGTCCGGGTCCTGTGCCATCGGCAGCAGCGCTGCCTGTTCGGCCTGGGCGGCGGCCCAGCCTCCATAGGCTTCGGATACCGGGCCCAGCTGCGCATATTCCTGCGACATGTGCCGGAAACGGTCGCTGTCCCCGATCACCGCCGGGTCACCCAATTCCTGCGCCAACTCCTCACGGCGCTCGACGAGCTGCCGCAGTTTCATCACCAGGGACTCTTTCATGGGCGCGGAGGATAGCGTGCAGCGTTGCCGCTAGTCGCGATCAACCGGCGGCGCTCCGTCCAGGTCAAACAACTGGCGGGCGCTGTTGAGCAACCAGGACTGCTCCACCGGGTCCGCCTGCCGTAGCCGGGACACCGGCGGGTGCAGGAGCTTGTTGCCAAGCGTCTCCGCCACAAAACGCATCACTGCTTCGGGATCCGCGCCCGATGCAAGACGCTTCCGGGCTTTCTCCAGCACCTCGTCCCGCTGCCGGTCGGCCCAGTCCCGCAGCGCCCGGATGGTGTCGCCGGCATCCCGGGCCTCAAGCCATTGCACGAAGCTGCGAGCCTGGCTGTCGATCAGGGCCTGCGCCTCCACTGCGGCGTCCTGCCGCAGCTTCTGGTTCTCGGCGATGACATTGCGCAGATCATCTATGGTGTAGAGGTACACGTCCTCCAGACGCTCGATCCGCGGGTCGATGTCCCGCGGCACGGCCAGGTCGATCATGAACACCGGCTTGCGCCGACGCTGCCGGATCGCACTGCGCATCGCCTCGTCGGTAACGATGAAATCCCGTGCCGCGGTGGACGACACGACCAGGTCGGCATGCGGCAGCAGCGCAGGCAGTGCATCCAGCGTGACTGCCTCGCCACCGATTTCCTCGGCCAGCGGCAGGGCACGCTCGAGGCTGCGGTTGGCCACCACCAGTCGTTTCACCCCCTGTTGGCGCAGATAACGTGCAACCAGGGTGATCATCTCGCCGGCGCCGATCAGCAGTGCGGTCTGCCCGCGCAGATCGTCGAAGATCCGGCGCGACATCTGGACGGCGGCATAGGCCACCGACACCGGATGCGCGCCGATCTGGGTCTGGCTGCGCACCTGCTTGGCCACCGCAAAGGCGTGTTGGAACAGTCTCGACAACACCGGCCCGAGGCTCGACACCTCGTTGGCCAGCGCAAAACTCTGTTTCATCTGACCGAGGATCTGCGGCTCTCCCAGCACCATGGAGTCCAGCCCCGACGCCACCCGCAGGGTATGGGTGACACAGGCCACATCGCGGAACAGATAGAGATGCTGATCGAGCGCAGCATCCCCGGCATCCCGGATCTCGCGCCACCAGTGCCGAAGCACCGCGTCTTCGTCGCCTTCGGTCACCGCGAACAACTCGGTCCGGTTGCAGGTCGACAGAATGGCCGCCTCACGAACCCCCGGCAACGCCCGCAGCCCGCCGAGTGCCAGCGGCACGTCGGCCTCGGCAAATGCCATCCGCTCACGCAAGGCGATCGGGGTACTGTGGTGGCTCAGGCCGAGCGTGATCAACGCCATGAGGCAGGCCGGGCAGCTTCCAAGGGGACCATCCGCTGATTTTCAGTCAGTGCCGCCCCCTGCCACAAGCACCGGCACCCTGTTCACCATGTCCGCCGACCCCAGTTAGGCTAGTCTTTCCGCCTGAATTTCATGGAACCCCGCGATGCCGCGCGTGAGCCGCTACACCCTGCTGCCCCTGATCTTTCCGCTGGTCCTGGCGGGCGGCTGCGCCACCGTGACCCCGAGCGAGCGCAGCAACAGCGAAGCGCTGCGGGAGCAGGCGGAACAACGGCAGGACAGCGTCACCACCCCTCTGGAGCAGCGCAAGGCGCCCGCCGCGCCGCGCAGCATCGACCCCCAGACCGAGGCGCAATATCACATCCTTGTCGGTGAACTGGCCCTGCGTCGCGAGCAGCCGGAGGTGGCCGCCCGGTCCTTCCTGGCGGCGCTGCGCAATGTGCCTGACCTCGAACTGGCCACCCGGGCCACCCAGCTCGCGCTGGCCGCCAACGACGACCTCCTCGCGCTGGAGGCCGCCGGCCAGTGGCTGCGGCTGGAGCCCAACGCCATGGAACCGCGTGAGGTGATCCTGCGCGTGAGCCTGGCGCGGGGCGAGGGTGAGACAGCCCTGACTCAGGCACGCCAGATTGCCGAAGGCCATGCCGGGGGCCTGGATGAGGGCTTCCGCTACCTTGGATTGCTGCTGGCACGAGTCCCCCCCACTGACGCCGACTCGGCACTCGCACTGCTGGACCTGCTGCTGCGCGAGTACTCGCAGCAACCCGGCGCGCACTACGCCATGGCGATGCTGGCCATGCAATTCCAGCGGTTGCCGCTGGCCGAAACCGCAGCACTGAAAGCCCGCGAACTGGCGCCGGAAGCGCGTGAGTACGCGCTGCTGCTTGCCGGAGTGCGCGTTCGTCAGGACCGCTTCGATGAGGCGGTCACCCTGATGGAGGCCCAGCTCGACGACATGCCTGCCGATGCCCAGGCCGATCTGCGGTTGGCCTTCGCCCGCATCCTGTTGGATGCCAACAGCCTGCAGCGTGGGCAGGCGCAACTGCAGGCCGTGCTGAAGACACGCCCCGACGACAGCGAGGCGGCACTGCTACTGGGCATGCTGTCGCTCAACCTCGGCGACAAGGCGGCCGCACGCAAACACCTGGAACCCCTGCTCGACGGCGAGCGCAAACAGGAGGCTGCACTGCAACTGGGGCGCCTCGCTGAATCAGAAGGCGACTGGCAGGCGGCACTGGCCTATTACAGCAGCATCACCCGCGGTCCGGCCGGCCTGGACGCGGCGATCCGACGTGCCGTGGTGATGAGCCGTCTGGGACAGACCGACGACGCCCGCAGGCTGCTGCAGACACTGCGAGAGGACGTCCCCCCTCTGAGTGTCCGGCTGTTTCTGGCCGAAGCCGACATGCTCTTTGCCGACGGCGATCTCGCGTCTGCGCGCGCGGTGTATGACGAGGCGCTTGACGCCCATGCAGGCCACCCCGATCTGCTCTACGGACGCGCACTGGTGCTCGAGCAGCTGCAAGCGTTCGACGCCGCAGAGGCCGACCTCCGAGAGGTCATCGAGCGCGACCCCGACGATGCGCGAGCCCTCAACGCCCTGGGCTATATGCTGATCGTCAACCGCGGGGCGCTCAGTCAGGCGCGCCCCCTCATCGAGCGGGCGATCGCACAGTCTCCGGACGACCCGGCCATCATCGACAGCATGGGCTGGCTGCTGTTCCGCGAAGGTGATACCGCAGGCGCCCTGCCCTATCTGCAACGGGCCCACGACATGTTCCCCGACCCGGAAGTGGCCGCCCACCTCGGCGAAGTACTGTGGATGCTGGGAGAGCGCGAACGCGCCACCGCGGTGTGGCAGGCGGCACTGGCCGAACACCCGGATCACGCAGTCCTGCGCGAAACGGTTCATCGTCTGCAGCGCTGATGCGGCAGCTCGCCCTTTGCCTGAGCCTGTTGCTGGGCGCCTGCGCGGTCGCGCCGCCACGCACTGGCATGGTCTCGCCGGTGACACCCGCGCTGATCAGCGATTGGCAGCATCACCGCCAGTCCGTGCTGGCATTCGACCGGTTTCTGCTGGAGGGCCGATTGGCGGCCAGCGGCAGCCCGGTGAGCAGCCGCCTGCGCTGGCAGCAGGATGCCACGCGCCATTTTGATGTCCTCCTGAGTGGCCCCCTGGGGCAGGGCAGCCTGCGTCTGCGCGGCGATGACACGGCCGTCCGCATTCAGTACGACCAGCAGGACTGGACCACCTCCACGCCGGATGCGGACCTCGAGCGCATCCTCGGCATGCCGCTGCCGGTAACTGCCTTGCGCTACTGGGCACGCGGACTGCCCCAGCCCGGCGCGGCCGCACGCTATGATCTCGACGCTGAGGGGCGCCTGCTCCGCCTGGAACAGGCCGGCTGGCGCCTCGACTATCTCCGCTATCACCCCGGCGAGCCTGCCTTGCCCGCCCGGGTGGCGCTGAGCCGCCACGACACCACACTGACCCTGCTGGCCGATCGCTGGCGCCCGCAGGGTGGCTGATCATCATGTCCACGCTGACCGACGACCCGTTCTCCGCCAATTTCGCCTGGCCCTCGCCCGCCAAGCTGAACCTGTTCCTGCACGTCACCGGGCGCCGGGAAGACGGCTACCACCTGCTGCAGACGCTGTTCCAGTTCGTTGACCTGGTCGACCACCTGCATTTCCAGCAACGGGGCGATGGCCAGATCAATCTGTTGACGCCGGTGGCCGGCGTGGCAACGCAGGACAATCTCATCGTGCGGGCGGCGCGCAAGCTGCAAAGCGTCAGCGGCGCACCCATCGGGGTCGACATCCGGGTCGACAAGTGCATCCCCACCGGAGCGGGCCTCGGCGGCGGCTCCAGCAATGCCGCCACCACCCTGATCGCCCTGAACCGCCTGTGGAATCTGGGCTTCCCCACCGACGAGCTGGCCGATATCGGCCTCGCACTGGGCGCCGACGTGCCCGTGTTCGTGCGCGGCCATGCCGCCTGGGCCGAGGGCATCGGCGAGCGCCTGAGTCCAGTGGACCTTCCGGAACCTTGGTACCTGCTGCTGCTGCCCCCGGTCTCCGTCCTGACCGCTGACATCTTTGCGGCACCCGACCTGCGTCGCGACCACCCCTGGGTGCGCTTCGAGGACTATCAGGACGGCCTCTGCGGCAACGACTGCGAAACGGTCACCTGCGAACGCCACCCTGAAGTGGCCGAGGCCCTGGCGTGGGCCCGACGCTTTGGCCCCGCACGCATGTCGGGGACCGGCGCCTGCGTGTTCCTCGAGACCGCCGATCGTGCAAGCGCCGAGACTCTGGTCGCCCAGGCACCACCGGCCTGGCGACCCTGTGCCGTCCGCGGGCTGAACCGATCGCCACTCGCCGCTATAATGCGGGGCCTCTGAGGGGAACCGTTCACGGGCAATCAGTTGATGGGGCGTAGCCAAGCGGTAAGGCAGCGGGTTTTGATCCCGCCATTCGGTGGTTCGAATCCATCCGCCCCAGCCATCTGATCCTGCTTCCCACCCGCCAATCCGATCACGCGCCCATGTCCGAATCCAAGTTGACGCTGTTCTCAGGCAATGCGAACCCCAAGCTCGCCAAAGACATCGCCAACTACCTGAAGATCCCGCTGGGCCAGGCCGTGGTGGGCCGGTTCTCGGATGGTGAAGTCCAGGTCGAGATCCTCGAAAACGTCCGGGGTCGCGATGTCTTCGTGATCCAGCCGACCTGCGCGCCGACCAACGACAACATCATCGAACTGATGATGATGCTGGACGCGCTCAAGCGTGCATCGGCCGGGCGTATCTGTGCGGTGATCCCCTATTTCGGCTATGCCCGGCAGGATCGTCGCCCGCGTTCCAGCCGCGTGCCGATTTCCGCCAAGGTAGTGGCCGACATGCTGGGCGAATGCGGCGCTGACCGGGTGCTCACGGTTGACCTCCACGCCGACCAGATCCAGGGCTTTTTCGACATCCCGGTGGACAACGTCTATGCCAGCCCCGTGTTGCTGGGGGACATCTGGCGCCAGAAGTACGAGAACCTCATCGTGGTGTCGCCCGATGTCGGCGGCGTGGTGCGCGCCCGCGCGGTTGCCAAACGACTGGACGACGCCGACCTGGCCATCATCGACAAACGGCGTCCGCGTGCCAACGAGTCCCGGGTGATGAACATCATCGGTGATGTCAACGGCCGCAGTTGCGTGCTGGTCGACGACATGGCCGACACTGCCGGCACCCTGTGCAAGGCAGCCGCTGCCCTCAAGGAGCACGGTGCGATCCGTGTGGTCGCCTATGTCACCCACCCCATCCTGTCGGGGCCGGCCATCACCAACATCACCAACTCCGAGCTGGACCAGCTGGTTGTCACCGACACCATCCCGCTGAATCCTGCCGCCGCCGCCTGCCCGAAGATCCGTCAGCTCTCGATCGGCTCCCTGCTGGCCGAGACCATCCGCCGGGTCTCGGCGGAGGAGTCAGTGTCCTCGCTCTACGTCGACTGAGGACCCGGGGCGCGCGCCCCATGTCACAACTGCCGCGGCTGACTCGTCATACCGGTGAACCTTCCTCCGGAGATCTGACGATGCTGAAGTCCCTGCTGGCTGCCCCGATCCGCGCCTTCGAGCGCCGCTATGACTACGACATGTCCTACGCGCGCGAGCTGCTGGAGATCGACACGGCAGCCTTCCTCAAGTTTGGGCGCGTCACCGCGCTGTCACAGTACTGCCGCGACCTGCCCATCGACGCCGCATTTGCCGCCAAACTGGTGGGAACCCTGCATGAGGACTGCGGTCCCTGCACGCAGCTGGTGGTCACGATGGCGGAGGCTCAAGGCGTCGCGCCCACCACGCTGAAGGCGATCCTGCAGCGGCAACCCGACGCGCTACCCGCTGACGCTCAACTCGGCTACCGCTTCGCCGAGGCCGTGCTGATGCGTCATCCCGATGCCGATACGCTGCGACAAGCCGTGGTGGCACGTTGGGGACGGCGCGCACTGGTATCGCTCGCCTTCGGGCTGCTCTCGGCCCGGCTCTATCCCACGCTCAAATATGCCTTGGGGCACGCCCACACCTGCGTCCGTGTACAGGTGGCAGGCGAGGCGCTGGCGGTTGCCGGTCACGCATGAACACCGGCGGGCAGACCGATCCGGTTGCCGATTTCGAGCCCCGGCGGGCCCGCCTGCTGGGGCTCGCCTACCGCATGCTCGGCTCGATGGCGGAAGCCGAGGATGCCGTGCAGGAAACCTACCTTCGATGGCATCGCTGTAAGCGCACCTTGGTCACCGAGCCGGCGGCGTTTCTCACCCGAACACTGACGCGCATCTGCCTGGATGTCCTCAAATCGGCGCGGGTTCAGCGTGAGCACTATGTCGGTCCCTGGCTGCCCGACCCGATCCTCGAGGCGGCGGCTCTGGGGACCGGCAGCGACAACGACTACGCGGACGACCTGTCGGTGGCCCTGTTGCTGACCCTGGAGCGGCTGACACCACTGGAGCGCGCCGCCTTCCTCCTGCACGACGTGTTCGACCAGGACTACGCTGCCATCGCCGATGCGTTGGGCCGCAGTGAGGCGGCCTGCCGCCAACTGGCAGCGCGCGCACGCCGGCACGTTCGCCACGACCGCCCTCGCTTCCGTCCCTCAGCGGACCAGGCCGAACGCCTGACACTGGCCTTCGTAAGCGCCCTGGGCAGTGGTGACATCGGCGCTCTGGGCGCCCTGCTCACCCAGGACGCGGTGCTCTACAGCGACGGGGGCGGCAAGGTTCCGGCCGCGGGCAAGCCGGTTACCGGCGTTGAGCGGATCGCGCTGTTCCTCACCGGTATTGCCCGCAAACCGGTGCTCCGGCAGCGACTCATCAACGGTCCCGTGCGGCTGGAGCGCGCCGAGGTCAACGGCATGCCGGGCCTGCTGTTCTATCTCGCCGGCGAGCTTCACCAGACCTACGCACTGGAGCTGCGGGCTGACCGTATCGCGGCCATCTACGTCACTCGCAACCCGGACAAGCTGGCCCGCCTTCGGCACTGACTCGCTCACCGCAGGCCCTTCCGCTACAATTTGCGCCCCTCGCGCGGTCTGGTCGCGGACCGCGCGAGGTTTCTTATGCACGCTACTGGAGTCATTCCATGACACAAACCTTTGTTGTTGAAGCAGAAGTCCGCGCGGACCAGGGCACGGGTGCGAGCCGCCGCCTGCGTCGCGAGGGCAAGGTGCCGGCCATCATCTATGGCGGCAAGGAAGGCCCGCAGAACATCGCGGTCAGCCTCAACGAGCTGGTCAAGCAGCTCCGCGTGGAGGCCTTCTATTCCCACATCCTGACGCTGAAGCTCGACGGCGCCGAACAGCAGGTGGTCCTCAAGGACCTGCAGCGCCACCCGGTGCGCGATGAATCCATCCTGCACGCGGACTTCCAGCGCGTGGTGGCGGATCAGTTGCTGCGCAAGGCCGTTCCCCTGCACTTCAAGGGCGATGCCACCTCCCCCGGCGTCAAGCTGGGCGGCGGCATGATCGAGCACCACCAGAACGAGGTGGAAGTCGAGTGTCTGCCGGCCAACCTGCCGGAATTCATTGAGGTCGACCTGTCCAACATGCAGCTGGGCGATGTGGTCCACCTGTCCAATCTGACCCTGCCCGAAGGCGTCACGCTCATCGAGCTCAAGCACGGTGCGGACATCACCGTTGCCTCCTGCCACCTCACCAAGGCAGGCGCGGGTGACGACAGCGCCGAGGCCGGTGACGGCGAGGACGCCGAGGAAGAGAAGAAGGACTGACCGGCTCTGCCGCCGTCTGACCACCCCGTCCGTTCGCCTTCGCGGACGGACGGGGTTTTCGTTTTAGAGCCAGCACCATGATTGCCATCATCGGACTGGGCAACCCGGGCCCCGAATACGAAGCCACCCGTCATAACGCGGGCTTCTGGTTCGTCGACCAGCTGGCCGACAGCGCGCGGGTGGTGCTGCGCCCCGAGGCCAAGTTTCATGGCAGTTTCGGTCGTGCCCGGATCGCTGGCGAGGACGTGCTGCTGCTCAAGCCCAGCACGTTCATGAACCGCAGCGGGCGGGCGGCACAGGCCCTCTGCCAGTTCTACAAGGTGGCGCCAGATGATGTCCTGGTGGCCCACGACGAACTCGACCTGCCAGCCGGCACCATGCGTCTCAAGGTGGCGGGTGGGCACGGCGGACACAACGGCTTGCGCGATCTGCACGCCCAGATCGGCCCGGCGTATCGACGCCTGCGGGTGGGCATTGGCCATCCCGGCGACAAGTCGATGGTGTTGAACTATGTGCTCGGGCGCCCCTCACGCGAGGATGAGCAGGCCATCATTGACGGCCTGAAGAACGCGGAGCGGGCGATCGGGACCTGGTTGCGGGAGTCCTGGGACAAGGCTCTGCAGCAACTGCATACGGAGAAATGATTCATGGGTATCAAGTGCGGCATCGTCGGGCTCCCCAATGTCGGCAAGTCGACTCTGTTCAATGCCCTCACCAAGGCACAGATCGCGGCCGAGAACTATCCGTTCTGCACCATCGATCCGAATGTCGGAGTGGTCGCGGTTCCGGACCCCCGCCTCGACAGCCTGGCTGACATCGTCAAGCCCCAGCGCGTACTGGGCGCCACCGTCGAGTTCGTCGATATCGCCGGACTGGTGGCGGGCGCCAGCAAGGGTGAAGGGCTGGGCAACCAGTTTCTCGCCCACATCCGCGAGACCGATGCCATTGCACACGTTACCCGCTGTTTCGTCGACGACGACGTGATCCATGTTGCCGGCGGGGTCGACCCGGTCCGCGACATCGAGGTCATCAATACCGAGCTGGCGCTGGCCGATCTCGACGCGGTGACCAAGGCGCTGGAGCGGGCCAGCAAGGGCGCCAAGTCCGGCAACAAGGAAGCCCTCGCCAAGGTGGACCTCCTCAAGCGGGTTCAGACCCATCTCGACCAGGGCCTGGCCGTGCGGGGGTTGGCGCTCAGCGCGGAAGAACGCCTGATCCTGCGCGACTACCATCTGATCACGGCCAAGCCTGCGCTCTACATCGCCAACGTCGACGAAGCCGGCCTCGCCAACGGCAATGCGCTGCTGGAGAAGGTGAAGGCCTACGCCGCCGCCGAAAACGCAGAAGTAGTCCCCGTCTGTGCCGCCATCGAGGCGGAGATCGCGCTGCTAGACGACGCCGACAAGGTGGATTTCCTGTCCGAACTGGGGCTGGACGAACCGGGCCTGAACCGTGTGATCCGGGGCGCCTATCGCCTGCTCGGCCTGCAGACCTACTTCACCGCGGGCGTGCAGGAAGTGCGGGCCTGGACCGTGAAGGTCGGCGCCACCGCGCCGCAGGCGGCCGGCGTCATCCACACCGATTTCGAACGCGGCTTCATCAAGGCCGAAGTGATCGGCTATGACGACTTCATCCAGTATCGGGGTGAGGGCGGCGCCAAGGAAGCCGGGCGGCTGCGACTCGAAGGCAAGGAGTACATCGTCAAGGAAGGCGACGTGATGCATTTCCGCTTCAACGTCTGACGATTTTTTCGGAACTCAGGAGCGCTCAGTGGCGCTTGCTGGATTGAGCAGGCCTTTTTAAATCAAGGGCTTGCCAAACAATACGGTCTACTGAGCGTTCCTATTGTTCATCGAGGTCTGAAAAATTCGGGGGTAGCGTTGGGGGTACTCGTGTTCAACCGTGGGGGTACATCTCCCCGCAGTGGAGTCCAACGATGCCCGAGAATCTACTCACCGACCTCAAGGTCAGGTCGGCCAAATCGACTGATCGAGACTGGAAACTTTCAGATGGCGGGGGCTTGTTCCTGCTGGTCAAGCCCACCGGCGGCAAGCTCTGGCGGTGGAAGTACCGCTTGCAAGGCAAGGAGAACCTCTTTGCCATTGGCGGCTTTCCTCAAGTAAGCCTTGCGGAGGCGCGCGCGGCTCGCGAGAAGGCGCGTGCCTTGGTCAAGCAAGGCATCCATCCTGCCCATGAGCGGCAGCAGGTCAAGCAGCGCAACCTGGAGGCGCTGGAGGAACGTAAACGCGCAAGGGAAAGCTCGTTCGCCAAGGTGGCGCAGGCGTACCTGGCCGAGATCAAGCCAGTCTTTGCGCTCAGTTCCTACCGCACGAAAGAATCCCGCATCAGGAAGTACCTGTCGCCGAAGTTTGATGAGTTGCCGATGAGCGACATCGGCGTGAAGCAGATCCGCCCTCTGCTGGAGGAGTGCAAGGCCCACGGGGCGTGGGCGGCCATCCATGTCAAAGGCGATCTTTCGGCCATCTTCGAGTTCGCAGTGGTGCGTGGCCTGGTAGAGGCCAATCCAATTCCCAGTCTTCGCGGGCTGCTGCGCGCGCCGTTCAGCGAGAGCAAGGCGGCGATGACGCGAGAGCAAATCCAGAAGTTCTATCAGGAGTTGCGCGGCTACCGGGGCTATCCGGAAACCTCGCTGTGCCTGCGACTGATTGCGCTGACCGCCTGCCGTCCAGGGGAAGCGGCGGATGCCGAGTGGGACGAGTTCGACTTTGAGGATGCGTTGTGGCGTAGGCCTGCCGCGAAGATGAAAGCGCGGCGTGACCATGTCAGCCCGTTGTCGGTGCAGGCCATTGCCGTGCTGAAGGATTTGCAGTGCATCACGGGCGGCGGCCGCTATCTGTTCCCGCACCGGAGCGGCAAGGGCTTTACTACGCCCAACCGACTGACCTACGCGATGCGCAATATGAACCTGGGCCGGGGTACGACGCCCCATTGCTGGCGGACGACCTTTTCAACCTGGGCCAATGAGAACGGATACCGGCCTGATGCGATTGAGCGGCAGCTTGCTCACGTGGAAAGCAACAAGGTGCGGGCGACGTACAACAAGGCGCTGTTGCTGGATCAGAGAAGGACGCTGTTGCAGGACTGGGCGGACTATCTGAGTGCGGCGGAGGACAGCGGCACGGCATAGGGAAGAGTTGGCCGGGTGTTGCGGAACGAATGGACAGGGCAGCCTTTTCTCTTTTCTGGATAGGGCCGTTGTCCCTTGAGTGCCGTTCCCTTGCCATTTGCTTTTGCTCAAGGTTGGGCCTGGGGAATGGGGTAAACAATGGAATAAATGGGGTAATTTTTATTGAATTACCTATTCTTACGATTCATGTCGCCCATTTCCTTCCCTGTCAGCCATACCAGCCTCTCACGACCGATCCAATGTTCAGGAAATGGGGTAGTCAAACACCAGAAAGAGGCATTTTTAGAGACAATACCCCATTTAAAAGCTATGATTACCCCATTTACACAGCCTGGACTTACATTTCCATGCACTCGCTCACACCCGAGTACCTCGCCGCGCTTCGCTTCGATGGCACCCAGGCCGCCACGTTGCGCACACTGGGCGAGTACCAGGGCAAGCAACAACTCTACGCCGCGCAGTCGCCCGAAGCCCTCAAAGGGCTACGCCAGATCGCGGTAGTCGAATCCACCGAGTCATCCAACCGCCTGGAAGGCGTTGTCGTCGCACCCTCGCGGCTGAAGTCTCTGGTCATCCGCAACGCAACGCCAAAGAGCCGTTCCGAACAGGAGATCGCCGGCTACCGTGATGCCCTGGCGCTGATCCACGAGTCTGCCGCGCACATGCCCTTCAGCGAGGGTGTTGTGCTGCAATTACATACCCTGCTGTACCGCTACATGCCGCAGGCGGGCGGACGCTGGAAGGCCACCAATAACGACATCGTCGAGCGTCACCCGGATGGCACTTCGCGTTTGCGCTTCCAGCCGGTGGCTGCGCATCTCACGCCGATGGCCATGGCTGATCTGACCGGGCGCTACGCCACCGCACTGGACCAGCATCTGGCCGACCCTCTGGTGTTGGCACCGCTGGCGATGCTCGACTTCCTGTGCATCCACCCGTTTCCCGACGGCAACGGCCGCATGTCCCGCTTGCTGACCTTGCTGCTGCTCTACCACTTCGACTATGCCGTAGGTCGCTACATCAGCTTGGAACGCATCTTCGAGGACACCAAGGAAGGTTATTACGAGACGCTGGAAGCCAGCTCGCAGGGCTGGCACCAGGGGCAGCATGACGTCAAACCCTGGCTCGATTACTTCTGGGGCGCCTTGCTGCGGGCCTACCGTGAGTTCGAAGAGCGTGTCGGCACCATCGAACGGGGACGTGGCAGCAAAGGCGACCGGGTGCGGAAGGAAGTTCTGGGACGCACCCTGCCGTTTTCGATTTCCGAGGTTGAGGAATCTTGCCCGGGTGTGAGTCGGGACATGGTGCGATTGGTGCTGCGGTCGATGAAGTCAGAGGGATTGATCGAATCAACCGGAAAAGGCCGAGGGGCGAAATGGCTCCGTACCGCCGAAACACTGGACACCACAGAAAGCAGAGCGCTGGCATCCAGCCAAGCCGGCAACAAAGATGGATATTGAAGTGACAAGTATCGAACAGATGATCGAGCGCTTTATCAGCACGCTCGAAACCGTGGGCGGTTCCGCCGGGAACCAGCGGCTGCGCGAGGCATTGGGATGGCAGGAGTCCACCTATGACCGCATCAAGCGGCAACTGCTTGAGGAAAGCCGGATCGTTTCCGGTCGAGGGCGCGGCGGCTCGGTCGCCCTGCCCACAACGGCCTATGCAGCTAATAAAGAATCGACGACTTCGCTGGAAGTGCGTGAAGTCTCTCTGCCATATCTGAAAACAAAGGCAAAAGCAGATTCGTCATCGCGGGACAAAGCAACCACTGCTCCAGCCGCCAAGACACTTGCCCCGCGCAACGGCGTGGTCAAGAAATCCGACCTCCACAGCTCCATCTGGGCCTCGTGCGACGAACTGCGCGGCGGCATGGACGCCAGCCAGTACAAGGACTACGTGCTGTTCATGCTGTTCATCAAGTACATCAGCGACAAGTACGGTGACAGCGACGACTTCGCCCCGCCCGTGGTCATCCCACCGGGCGCGTCATTCAAGGACATGGTAGCGCTCAAGGGCAAGGACGACATTGGCGACAGGATCAACACCCAGGTCATCCAGAAGCTGATCGACGCCAACACCAAGCTGGCGCGCAGCGACTTCCCCGATTTCAACGACCCCAACAAGCTCGGCGAAGGCGCGGCGATGGTCGAGCGGCTGGGCAACCTGATCGCCATCTTCGAAAAGCCCGAGCTGAACTTCTCCAACAACCGCGCCGACAACGATGATCTGCTTGGCGATGCCTACGAATACCTGATGCGCCACTTCGCGCAGGACTCCGGCAAGAGCAAGGGCCAGTTCTACACCCCAGCCGAAGTCAGCCGCATCATTGCCCAGGTGATTGGTATCTCGTACGCCAACACCAAGGCCTCCACCACTGCGTATGACCCAACATGCGGTTCCGGCTCGCTGCTGCTGAAAGTAGCCGCTGAGGCAGGCCGGCAGATCACCCTGGAAGGGCAGGAAAAGGACGTGACTACTGCCGGCCTGGCGCGGATGAATATGATCCTGCACGACTTCCCCAGTGCCACCATCCTTAGCGGCGACACGCTGGTAAACCCCAAGTTCAAGGATGGCGAACAACTGCGTGCTTACGACTACGTGGTCGCCAATCCGCCGTTTTCCGACAAGAAATGGTCCACCGGCCTCAACCCGGCCAACGACCCGTACCACCGTTTCGCCTGGGGTGAACCGCCTGCCAAACAGGGCGACTACGCCTACCTGCTGCACATCATCCGCAGCATGAAGGCCACCACCGGCAAGGGTGCCATCATCCTGCCGCACGGCGTGCTGTTCCGTGGCAATGCGGAAGCCCATATCCGCAGGCAACTGGTGCGCTCTGGCATGCTCAAGGGCATCATTGGCCTGCCTGCCAACCTGTTCTACGGCACCGGCATCCCCGCCTGCATCCTGGTGCTGGACAAGGAAAACGCCAGCGCCCGCAAGGGCATCTGCATGATCGACGCCAGCAAAGGCTTCATCAAGGACGGCCCCAAGAACCGCCTGCGCGAGCAGGACATCCACCGCATCGTCGATGCCTTTCGCCGTAGCGCGGACGAGCCGCGCTATGCCCGCATGGTGCCGCTGGATGAAATCGCCAGCGAGAGGAACGACTACAACCTCAACCTGCCGCGCTACATCGACAGCAGCGAGCCGGAAGACCTGCACGACATCGACGCCCACCTCAACGGCGGCATTCCCGAGCGTGACATCGACGCCTTTGCCGCCGACTGGCAGGAAATGCCTGCCCTGCGCCAGGCGCTGTTCGAGGCCGAGCGTCCTGGTTATGCGCGGCTGCGCCAGCCGATGGCCGAAGTGCGTTCCATCATCCTCGCCCACCCGCAATTCCAGGAATTCCGCAGCAAGGTCGAAACCCTGTTCGACAAATGGCAGCAAGCCGTCATGCCGCTGCTCACCGGTATCCAGCCCGGCGACAAACCCAAGGCGCTGATTGCACAGGTTTCCGAAACCCTGCTCACCACCTTCCACGCTGCACCGCTGCTCGACCCCTACGACATCTACCAGCACATGATGGACTACTGGGCCGAGACCATGCAGGACGACGCCTACCTGATCGCCGCCGATGGTTGGGTGGCGCTGCCCCGGCGCATCGTTGAAACCGACAAGAAGGGCAAAACCAAGGACAAGGGCTGGACCTGCGATCTGCTGCCCAAGTCCTACATCGTCGCCCGCTACTTCGCAGACGAGCAGGGTGAACTGGAGGCGAAACAGGCCGAGCTTGAAAGCATTGCCAGCCAGATCGCCGAACTGGAAGAAGAACACGGCGGCGAAGACGGTGCCTTCGCAGGCTTCGACAAGATCAACGCCGCGCAGGTGAAAGATCGCCTCACCGAAATTGGCGATGGCGCCGACAGCGCCGACGAACGCGCCGTGCTCAAGCAGTGGCAGCAGCTCAGCGCCCGCGAAGCCGCACTGAAGAAGACCGTCAAAACGCTGGAAGTGGAACTCGACCAGCACGCCCACGACCACTACTTCACCCTCAGCGAAGCCGAGGTCAAAACACTGGTAGTGAAAGACAAATGGCTGGGCCGCCTGCAAGCTGACGTGCAGCAGGAACTGGAGCGGATTTCGCAAACACTCGCCCAGCGCATCCGTGAACTGGCCGAACGCTACGAAATGCCGCTGCCGAAGCTGGAAGATGGAGTGGCTGCCCTTAGCGCCAAGGTGGAAGCGCACCTGAAGAAGATGGGGGCGGTATGGAAGTGAAGCCGGGGTACAAGCAGACGGAAGTGGGGGTGATTCCGGAGGATTGGGGCATTAGGACGGTCTTTGAAATTGCTGGATATCAAAAGGCACGATTTGATGATGGAGATTGGATCGAAGCGGAGCATATTTCTGATGGCGGATACAGAATTGTTCAGACGGGCAATATTGGAATTGGAAAGCTCGTAGAAAAGGAGTCCAAGAAATACATCTATGAGTCATCTTTCGAAAAGCTGAAGTGCAAGGAATTGATTCCTGGCGATATTCTGATATGTCGTTTGGCAGAGCCGGCCGGTCGTGCTTGCATCCTTCCAAATCTCGCAGAAACAAAAGTCGTTACGGCAGTAGATGTGACTATCTTTCGGCCATCCGAGATGGTCGCTGATCGTAGTTACCTTGTTCAGTATTTTTCTACGCCTCAGTGGTTTGAATCGGTTTTGGAACAAGTCGGAGGAACAACCCATAAACGTATATCGCGTAGTGCACTAGGAAGCATCAAGGTTCCATGTCCCAACAACCTAGATGAACAGCGTGCCATCGCCGCCGCTCTCAGCGACATGGACGCGCTGCTGGACGGACTGGATCGCCTGATCGCCAAAAAGCGCGCTATCAAACAGGCCGCCATGCAGCAACTCCTTACCGGCCAAACCCACCTGCCGGGGTTCAGTGGGGAGTGGGAGGTGAAGCAGTTGGGGGAATTGGCCGACATTCGAAGCGGCGGGACGCCAAGTACTGGAGATTCGGCGGCATGGGATGGAATCATTCCATGGTGTACACCTACGGACATTACAGCACTGGAAGGTGGAAAGTATCTGTCAACAACAAGCAGGACTATCACTGAGCACGGGCTGCGTAATAGTTCTGCGGAGTTGATTCCTGCTCGATCAATCGTAATGACATCACGTGCCACTATTGGTGAGTGCGCAATCAATGCCGTACCCATGACGACCAATCAGGGGTTCAAAAATCTTGTTCCATTTGATTTTGTTGATGTGGAGTTTCTTTATTATCTGCTTTGCACTCAAAAACAGGGGTTAGTCGATCTTTCAGCGGGAAGTACTTTTCTCGAAATCGGTAAAACGCAAGTCAGGCGTTACGAAGTCAAACTTCCTTCGATGAAAAGTGAACAAACCGCCATCGCTACCATCCTCAGCGATATGGATGCCGAAATCACCGCCCTCGAAACCCGCCGCACCAAGACCCGCGCCCTCAAGCAGGCCATGATGCAGGAACTGCTGACTGGCCGGACTCGGCTGGTAACACCGGACGCTAAACCGGCTGGCGAGGCTGTCGTGCAAACGGAAGGACGCAAAGCAAATGTCCATTTCCTGCGAAGCGTGCTGGCTGCCGAAATCATCGACCAACTGCACGACCAGCCGACCTTCGGCCACGTCAAGTTCGAGAAGATGATGTTCCTCACCGAACATCTTTGTGAAGTCGATACTGGCTCCACCTACCACCGCAAGGCCGCTGGCCCCTATGACAATCGGGCACTTCGCTCGATAGACAGTCAGTTGCAGAAGCAACAATGGTTCGAGGCGCGAAAGCAAGAAGGCCGTTACCAGTACGTGCCATTGGCGAAGCATGGCGGCCACAAACCGTACTTCGAGCGGCATTTCTCCAGAATCGGCGAAACTCTTGAGAAAATTCTGAGCGCCTTCAAAACGGCGAAAACGGAGCAGTGCGAAATCGTCGCCACCTTGCTGGCGGCGTGGAGCGATTTGCTGCGTGAGAAAGGAACCGTCTCCGATGAAATGATCGTGCACGAGGTGCTGCACAACTGGCACGAAGCAAAGCAGCGGATACCTGAGGATCGCTGGCTGGTGGCTCTTGGCTGGATGCGAGAGAAAGGTTTTGTGCCGAAGGGAGCGACATTGCCATGACTGACAAGCC
Source organism: uncultured Polycyclovorans sp. (assembly GCA_936928855.1). Lineage (GTDB taxonomy): Bacteria > Pseudomonadota > Gammaproteobacteria > Nevskiales > Nevskiaceae > Polycyclovorans. Next base: position 5,436 of record CAKZHZ010000077.1, on the reverse strand, counting down.
CGCCTCACTAATTCCAGTCCCACAAGGCTACGCCGACTGGCTGGCTGACCTGAAGGGACGCATCCACACCGCACAGCAGCGTGCGGCGCTGGCGGTCAACCGAGAACTGGTGAGCCTGTACTGGCAAATCGGTCGAGACATCCTGGCGCGGCAGGCCGAACAGGGCTGGGGCGCGAAGGTGATCGAACGGCTGGCGCATGATCTGCGTGCAGCCTTCCCGGAGATGAAGGGTTTTTCACCGCGCAACCTCAAGTACATGCGGGCGTTTGCCGAGGCCTGGCCGGACGCCGAAATTGTGCAGCAGGCTGCTGCACAATTGCCCTGGGGTCACAACCTAGTATTGCTGGATCGCCTGAAAGCGTCAACGGAGCGCCTGGCCTATGCCCGCGCCGCCATCGAACATGGCTGGTCGCGGAATGTGTTGAACATCCATATCGAAACCCGCCTGCTGGAGCGCACGGGAAAAGCCGTTACCAACTTCGATCAGCGCCTGCCCGCGCCGCAGTCCGATCTGGCCATTGAGTCGCTGAAAGACCCGTACCGCTTCGATTTCCTCGGCCTGGGCGATGAAGCACAGGAACGCGAGATCGAAAGCGCGCTGGTGCAGCACGTCACCGATTTTCTGCTGGAGCTGGGTGCGGGCTTCGCGTTCGTTGGCCGGCAGGTGTTGCTGGACGTGGGCGGCGAGGAGTTCTTCATCGACCTGTTGTTCTACCACCTCAAGCTGCGCTGCTACGTGGTGATCGAACTGAAGGCAGGCAAGTTCAAGCCCGAGCACCTGGGACAACTGGGCTTTTACCTGACGGCGGTGGATCGGCAGGTGAAGCACGCGCAGGACAATCCGAGCATTGGCCTGCTGCTGTGCAAGAGCAAGAACAAGGTGGTGGCCGAGTACGCCCTGGGCGACAAGTCGCAGCCCATGGGCATTGCCGAATACAAGCTGGTGGAATCCCTGCCGCAAGAGCTGCAAACCAGCCTGCCGACGATCGAACAGATCGAGCGGGAGCTGGGCAACCCAGTGGATGATGGCGCCGAGGAATGATGTGATGACCCAACCCATGCCGCGCTCCGAGCGCAACAGCCAAAACCGCGTGGCGCGGCTGTTCACCACCCCACTGGCCGATGGCGGCCTGGGCTACGAACACTTGGGCAACTGGAGCAAGCGCGACCACAACCGCGCCATCGAAACCGCGCTGCTGCGCGCCAATCTGGCCGCTCGCGGGTACTCGTCTGCTCACATCAGTGCCGCCTTGCAGAAGCTGGAAGTTGCGGTGGATGTCACCGGCATCACGCCCTATCAGGCCAATCTGCGCACCTATCAGTTACTTCACTATGGCGTGCCGGTGCAGATTGCGGCGGGTCAGTCGCATGAGACGGTGCAGTTGATCGACTGGGTGCAGCCCGGCCGCAATCACTTCGCGCTGGCTGAGGAAGTGACGCTGCGAGGCGGGAGCACCCGTCGGCCGGACATTGTTCTGTACATCAATGGCCTGGCGGTGGCGGTGATCGAACTCAAGCGCAGTTCGGTGGATGTGGGTGACGGCATTCGCCAGTTGATCAGCAATCAGGAAGAAACCTTCAATCAGGGCTTCTTCAGCACTGTGCAGTTGCTGCTGGCGGGCAGCGATGCGCAAGGTTTGCGTTACGGCACTACCGGAACACCGGAACAGTTCTTCGTGCAGTGGAAGGATGAACAACCGCCAGCCATGGCAACAGCGGGCGCGCTGCTGGATCGCCCGTTGGCGCAGATGTGCGAGAAGGCGCGGTTGCTGGATTTGATCCGCAACTTCGTGATCTTCGATGCAGGTTTCAAGAAGGTTCCCCGGCAGCACCAGTACCAGGGCATCAAGGCCGCGCAGGAACGCATTGCCAAACGCGAGGGTGGTGTGATTTGGCACACCCAGGGCAGCGGCAAGAGCATCCTGATGGTGTTGTTGGCCAAGTGGCTGCTGGAGCATGATCCACAGGCGCGGGTGCTGGTGGTGACCGACCGCGATGAGCTGGACAAGCAGATTGAAGGCGTGATGCGCAATGCCGGGGTGATCGGCGAAGGATCGGCTCCCCCGCGCATCACTTCACGCGCAGACTTCGTGCGAAAACTAGGCGCCACTACGCCGCGCTTGTTGTGCGCGCTGATCCACAAGTTCGATGCGGCCGATCTCAAGGGCGAGCCACCGCCCATCCATGGACGTTTCTACGTGTTCGTGGACGAGTGCCACCGCACCCAGGGCGGCAACATGAACAAGCAGATGAAGCGCTGGCTGGCCGACGCCATCTTCATCGGCTTCACCGGCACACCGTTATTGCGCAAGGATCGGCAGACTACCCGCGAAGTGTTCGGCACGTATATCCACACCTACAAGTTCCACGAAGCGGTGGCTGACAAGGTGGTGCTGGATCTGAAATACGAGGCGCGGGATGTGCCGCAGCGGCTGACTTCACGCAAGGCCATCGATGCCTGGTTCGAGAAGAAAACGCGCGGGCTGAACAACTTCCAGAAGTCCATTTTGCGCAAGCGCTGGGCCACGATGGAAGAGCTGATGAGCGCCAAGGAGCGCAAGGATCGCATCGTCGCCAACATCATCGAGGACTTCAGTCTCAAGCCACGCCTGGACAATGACCGCGGCACGGCGATTCTGGTGGCCGCCTCGATCTACGATGCGTGTCATTATTTCCGGCTGTTCCAGAACACGCATTTCGGCCCCTATGTGGGCATCATCACCTCGTACGAACCCAACCCGGTTGCCATCTCGAAAGAATCGGCCGGCAGCGACGAGCGCTACAAGTTCGACACCTACAAGCAGCATGTGTTGCGTACTGGTCAGACCACCAAGCAGTACGAAGACGAAACCAAGCGCCGCTTCATCGAGGAACCGGCCAACATGAAGCTGCTGATCGTGGTCAGCAAGTTGCTTACCGGCTTCGATGCACCCAGCTGCTCCTACATCTATCTGGACAACGAACTGCACGACCATAACCTGTTCCAGGCCATCTGCCGTACCAACCGGCTCGACGGTGACGACAAGGACTATGGCCATATCGTCGATTACAAGGAGCTTTTCGGTGACGTGCAGCAAGCCATTGCGGTTTACAGCTCCGACGAGTTGGACATCGATGCGGGCAATGGCGGCGACAACAACATCCATCTGAAAAATTGGCTGGAGGAAGGCCGCAAGCAACTGGACGAGGCCCGTGAAGCGTTGCATTACCTGTGCGAGCCGGTGCCGCAGCCGCGTGAGCTGGAGCAGTTCATCCACTATTTCTGCGGGCACGCCGGTGATCCGGAAGCGCTGCTGGAAAGCGAGGCACTGCGCATTGCCTTCTACAAGGCGGTGGCGACCTATCTGCGTGCCTTTGCGGATATCGCCCAGAACTTGACCGAGGCGGGTTATTCCGACAATGAAGCCGACACCTTGCGCCGGGAGTCCGAGTTCTATGCCGAAGTGCGTTCGGCCATCAAGCACTACAGCGGTGAGGAGTTGGACATCAAGCCCTACGAAGCCGACATGCGCCACCTCATCAACACCTATATCCAGGCCGAGCCAGCGCAAGCGTTGGGGGAACTGGCCGAACTGTCGCTGACCGAGCTGATCATCGAGACTGGCATCCACGATGCCATCGCCAAGAAACTCAATGAGAAGGGCAAACTGTCGAAGAATGCCATTGCGGAAACCATCATCAACAACGTTCGCAAGACCATCATCCGCGACCGCCTGACCGATCCGCGTTTTTATGAGCAGATGTCCAAGCTACTCGATGACTTGATCCAGCAAAGCCGTGAAGGCACCGAGGCTTACGAAGCATTCTTGAGCAAGGCGGAAGACATCCTGAAGAAGCATCGCGCGAAACAACACGACATCGATGAGCCTGCCATCTTGCACGGCAATGCAGGTGCGCTGGTGATTTATCGCAATCTGCCTGACATCATTTCCGGCGATGTGCTACCCGATACGGATGGTGTAGTCAAAGAGCCACAGGCCGAATACGGAGATCCGTTGGCCTTGCTGGCGCTGAAGATCGATCGTGTGATGCGTGACGAAGCCCCGGCAGGATGGCGTGGCGACGAAGCCAAGGAGCGCATCGTGCAGAATTTCCTGCACCCGTTGACCGGACGCAACCGCGAGGCCACGCTCAAACTATTCGATTTGCTGAGAAATCAGCCGGGTTACTGATGGAGCAGACGCACATACGTCTGGGGGAACTGGACATCGCCGTCACGTTCAAGGCGGTGAAGAATGTCCATCTTTCCGTGCATCCGCCCGAGGGTGTGGTGACGCTGGTGGCCCCGATAGGCACGCGGCTGGAGGTTGCTCGTGCCTATGCTATTTCCAAGCTGCGTTGGATTCGCCAGCAACAGGCGCAATTACAGGCACAGTCCCGCGAAACTCCTCGCCAGTTCGTCACCAGAGAAAGCCATTACGTCTGGGGGCGCCGTTATTTGCTCACGGTGCTGGAGCGCGATGCCCCACCTTCAGTGAAGATGGACCACCATCGCATCACCCTGCATGTTCGCCCCGGCACCAACGCAGCCAAGCGCGAAGCCATCTATCAACGCTGGCAACGCGGTTTGCTACACCAGGCCATTTCACCCCTGATCGAATACTGGGAACCACGTATCGGCGTGAAGGTCAATGGCTACTTCCTGCAACGGATGAAAACCAAATGGGGTAGTTGCAATCATCGCCAGGCCCACATTCGGCTCAACACGGAACTGGCCAAGAAGCCTCGTGACTTGCTTGAATATGTGATCGTGCATGAAATGATCCATTTGATCGAGCCGACGCACAGTGAGCGGTTCATATCGTTGCTGACCCGACACTATCCTGCCTGGCGGGATGCTCGTGCGGAACTGAATGCGCTGCCGCTGGGACAGACGGTTTGAATATTGCTACCGGCCAAGATAAATCGAGACTACACCGACTCGCCCATGCCCTAGTTCAAGACTGATATGCAGTCGGACCTGGCGGTCTTGTAGGCGTTGTTCAGCAGACATGGCCGAAGAATGAATTCCCCCGGCCACAGGCGCCTTCCACCCCATCAGCATCTCATACCGCATCTGCGCATACCGATGCCGCAGCCCGTGCATGTTGCTCAACCCCGCCGCCTTGCACTGGCCGTCGTAAACATGCCGCTGCTGGATGTAGGTCTTGTGCGCCGGGATCAGCGAGCCCGACCCCGCCAGCCGATGAGCTTCGTCCAGCACCGCACGCTGCTCCGGCGTCGTGATTGGCACCGTCCGATCACGCCCGCCTTTTGCCCATGATCCTTTGATGGCGATCTGGTCGCCACGGTCGGCATAGCGGGGTTGGAACTTGATGGACTCTTCGCGGCGCAGGCCGAAGGCCGCTTGCAGGCGCAGGCTCATGCGGACGTGCGGATCGGTGATCCGGTCCAGCCTGTCATCGAGTTCCTTGGCCTTGCTTTCGCCGGTCACAT
>CAKZHZ010000076.1 GCA_936928855.1 uncultured Polycyclovorans sp. | reverse complement strand
GCCCGACTCCTTCCAGAGGAAGCCGATCGCGTCGAGGCGGACGGCGGACGCGCCGCGCGCACATTGACGGCGAAATCCAGGCAACCGGGGAACAGTTCCCGGTCGCCGTGGAATTCGGGGGCCGCCGGAGCGGGCGAGGGCTGGGCGAGAGCGCTGGACGTCGCGTCGAGCAGCGTGAGCCAGGGGGCCAGGGAGAGCGCAGCGCGGAGAGGGCGCCACGGGGAAAGAAGTCGTCTCACGTCAGGGCGTGTCCGAAGCGAAGTGCACCTGGACGAGGAACTCGTGGGGAGCGCTGTCGGGCAGGGCGATGGGGTGGCCTTCGAGGGCCGTACGGAAGCAGCGGTCGCCCTCGTGGTTCGAGGTGCCCGGCTCGGGCACGACGGTGATACCCAGCGAGGCGAGCCCGATGCCGGTCACGTCGAGGTCGATGTCCACAACCGATGGGGTCGCGTCAGCCATCGTGGCCGCGCGCTGCGCAGCCTGTTGCGCCAGCTGGCCCCGGACCATGCGGCCTGAGGCGCTCGGCCTCTATCTGCATTTTCCCTGGTGCGTGCGCAAATGCCCGTACTGCGACTTCAACTCCCACACCGCCCGCGATGGCATCCCCGAAGACGCCTACGTCGACGCCCTGCTGGCCGACCTGCGGCTTGACCTGACCGACGCGCCGGATCGCCCCTTCACCAGCCTGTTTCTCGGCGGCGGCACCCCCAGCCTGTTTTCGGGCGCGGCGATGCAGCGCCTGCTGTCGGGTGTGTTCGCGCTGCGGCCCTGGCATGCCGACGCCGAGATCACCCTGGAAGCCAATCCCGGCACCGTGGACGAGGCCCATTTCTCGGCCTATCGCGAGGCCGGCATCAACCGGCTGTCCATTGGTGTGCAGAGCCTCGACCCGGCGCAGCTGAAGCGTCTCGGTCGCATCCACAGTGACGCCGATGCCGAGCGCGCGGTCGCTACCGCCCGCGCCGCGGGTTTCGACAACCTCAACCTGGACCTGATGTTCGGGCTGCCGGCACAGACGGTCGACGACGCCGAGCGCGATCTCACCCGTGCCATCGCCCTGGCACCGGAGCACCTCAGCTACTACCAGCTGACCCTGGAACCGCACACCGCCTTCGCGGCGGAGCCCCCCGTCCTGCCCGACGACGATGTCATCGCCGAGATGCAGGCGCGCGGCCTGGCACAGCTGGCGACGGCCGGTTTCGCGCAGTACGAGGTCTCCGCCTTTGCCCAGGACGGCCGCCGCAGCCGCCACAACGAAACCTACTGGACCTTCGGCGACTACCTGGGCATCGGCGCCGGCGCCCACGCCAAACTCACCACCCCGCAGGGCATCCGTCGCCGCGCCAAGCACAAGCTGCCGCGCACCTACCTGCAGCACGCCGGCACGCCCGCCGCGTGGCAGGAAGACCGCTGGATCGCCCCCCGCGATCTGCCCTTCGAATACGCCCTCAACGCCCTGCGGCGGCGCCAAGGCTTTACCCCGGCCGACTTCGAAGCCGCCACCGGCCTGTCGACGGCCGTGTTGGCCCCGCCCCTGGCCCAGGCCCGCGCCCAGGGCCTGCTGGCCGACGATCCCCACGCCATCCGCGCCAGCGAGCGCGGCTGGCAGTACCTCAACCGCCTGGTGGGCTTGTTCCTGTGACCGCCTTGGCCTAGGGTCGAACCCCGCAAGCCGATGCGGCACCGCTCAAGGACGAGACGATGAAACCACGCCGGAACCGCCGTACCCCAAGCCTGGTGCCCGCCCTGCTGGCGCTGATGCTGAGTGGGTTCGTCCGCGCCGCGCCGCCCGACCTGATGCTGGCGGAAACCTGGCAGGACAGCGGCGCGGTCCACGACTACTGGATCAGCGAGAAGCTCGACGGCGTCCGTGGCCGCTGGGACGGCGACACCCTGTGGAGCCGGGGCGGGCATCGCATACACGCGCCGGACTGGTTCACCGCGGACTGGCCGGCGATGGCGATGGATGGCGAACTGTGGATCGATCGCGGCCGGTTCGAGGCCGTGTCCAGCATCGTCCGCCGCTTCGATGCCCCGGATACCGAGTGGCGAAAGGTGCAATTCCGGGTGTTCGACCTGCCGGACCACGAGGGCCCGTTCACCGCACGGGTCCACGCCATGCGGCGCCATCTCAGTGCCCTCGACATTGCCTGGCTGCAACCCGTTGCCCAGTTCCGTCTACCCGATGCAGAAGCACTGGACACCCGACTCGCCGCCACCGTCGCCGCTGGCGGCGAGGGGCTCATGCTGCATCATCAGAATGCCCGCTACCGCAGCGGCCGCAGTGACGCGCTGCTGAAGCTCAAACCTTTCGACGATGCCGAAGCGATCGTGGTGGGCCACACGCAAGGAGAGGGCAAATACACCGGTATGGTCGGCGCGCTCGTGGTGGAAACGCCGGACGGCCAGCGCTTTCGACTGGGCAGCGGCCTCACCGACGCCCAACGGGCCGACCCACCCCCGATCGGCAGCGTGGTGACCTATCGCTTTAACGGCCTCACCGTCCACGGCACACCGCGTTTCGCCCGGTTTCTACGGGTACGCCCGACGGAGTAAGCTGAGCCATGCACGCCGCGCATCACAAAGGCCCCAACACCGCCTTCGCCGAGGCCTTCGAAGCGGCGTGGGCGCAGCCCACCGCCGACGCCCTGACGGCGCTGCTGCATGAAGAGGTGGTGCTGTACCAGCCGACGGCGCCGCCGATCCGCGGGCGCGATGCCGCCCATCGCGAGTTCACCGCCCTGCTACGCTGGCTGCCCGGCACCCACGCGGTGGTTGATGACAGCCTGGGAGAAGACACCCAGTGCTTCATCCGCTTTCGCCTGTGCTTTCCCGTCGGCCGCAGGGGCGTCCAATTGCCCTCCGTGGACCACTTCATCCTGCGCAACGGCCGCGCCCTGAGCCGACGCGCCCATTTCGACCCCGCGCCGCTGATGCTGGCGGTCGCCCTGCGGCCGTGGATGTGGTGGGGGTTCTTGCGGTATCGGTTCACACCCTGACCGGCAAACCCCTCAGGGCTGGATCTCGATGTTCTCTGCGGTCAACAGCTTTTTCAGGGCGGTCTCCATGATGTGGCGGGCACGGCCGCTGGCCTGGGCCAGCATCTGGTGCACTGCCAGGTCTTCGGGCGTTCGCGCCTCGCATTCGTGGCTGTACCGCTCGAAGGCGGCAAGACTGGCGATCTGCATGGCCAGATGCTGCGGGCACTCGCACTGCACCGCGCTTTGCAGGACCCCCAGGCGCTGCAGCTGGGCGTCGGTGTAGCAGCGTTCCGGCACGGCCTCGTCTTCGAGGGCGCGCTCGGAAACCGGCCCTCCGCCGTGACTTTGGGCCAGCCGGCACAGGCGCATCAGTTGGGGAATGTCCGCCGGTGCGCGAATGCACAGGACTTCCATCAGGTCCAGTCGGCGCAACAGCTTCCGGTTGGTGAAGGCATACACGACGATGGTCAGCCGCGCCCGCACGGCCTTCAAAAGATCGAGAACCTCATCCAGGTCGTCCGCGTGAAAGGTGGGGAGCTCCAGAATCAAGGCATCAATCGCGGTGCCCTCCAAGGCGGACGCCTGGCGCACATCAGCGTGACTGGCCACGAGCTCGATCGTGGGGTCGGCGACCTCGGCACTCAACATCAGGGTCGGCAGTGAGGGGCCGATGACTGCAATGCGGGACGGCCGTCCCGCGCTCTGACCGCCCACGCTTCCCCGAATACGGGCCTGCAGCTGCGCATCGCTGAGATGCACCACCGAGCCGATCTGATGTCCCGCCTGTACGGCCGTCTGCAACAACGCCAGCCGGGCCACGTGCTCACGGTTGTAGATCCGCCCACCGGCTGGGGTCCGCATCGGCGTCACCACTTTGTAGCGACGCTCCCACATGCGCAGGGTAGGCAGTGCGATCCCGGTCATCCGTGAGACCGCGCCGATCCGGTATCCCTCTTCGTGAAGGTTGTAGGTCATACCGTCCTCCTTACGCTGCTTCGGCGAGCCGACGCTGCGATGCCGGCACGGACCGGATCAGCTCGTCGGGGGTCCAGTTCAGCAACAGGGGAAACGCCTGGGTCCAGGGCATGGGACCGGCGTGTTTCAGGCGCCGCACCAGGTGCCATCCGACCCAATCGAGCCCCTGCTCGGTCTCCACCAGATATTGCGTTACCGCTCCGGTAAAGATTCCGTCGACATGGGGCCGAGGAAGGCGGAATCGTTTGCCTTGCAAGGACAACCGACCGAGATGCGCCATGACGGGTGCGCAGGCGTCATCAATGCGATGGCGGGGGCGGGCCACCGCGCGAATGCACCCCGGACCCCGGTTGTAGACCGTGACAGCGTCACCTACCGCATACCGTTCCATAAGTGTTCACCTATACATGCACAATGAGCGGACAAGGTGCCACATTGTGGCGATACTGTCCACATGTTGGTGAACATTAGTGATACATCATGGAAACAAGCGTCGCGCCTATCCGCCGGCGTCGTACCAGGCGCGATACTGCTGGCCATCGCTGAACCGCAGCAGACATGACGGCACCTCGGCAGCGGGCATCGCCGGCTGGATCAACCAGCCCTGCAATTCATGCGCCCCGAGATCGGCCGCCAGCCGCAGGGTGCCGGGGTGCTCCACCCCCTCGGCACAGACCCGCAGGCCAAACTTGCGGGCGACGACCATGCAGGATTCGAACACCGCGCGCATCTCAGGCTGGGCGACCAGATGCCGGGTGAACATCTGGTCGATCTTGAGCTCGGTAAACGGGGCTTTGGTCAGCTGTTCGATCGAGGAGTGCCCGGTCCCGAAATCGTCGATCGCCAAACTGAAACCCGCAGTGCGGAGACGCACCAGGCTGTCCAATCCATCCCGTAATGACGCCAGCGGCGCGCTCTCGGTGACCTCGATGATCAACTGCTGCGCAGGGACGCCATGCGCGCGTGCCAAGGCCACCAGTCCGGCGGCAAAGCCCTCACGGGACAGCGACTGCGCCGCCGCGTTCAGCGACAGGGTGAGCTGGGGCCACCGAAGCTGCCATGTCGCCAGTGACTGCAGCGCCTTGTCGAGGAGGATCAGGGTCAGCTCATGAATCCGGTCGAGACGTTCCAGCGCACCGACAAATTGCCCTGGCCCGATCCAACGACCCTGATGACCGGGCAGGCGTGCCAGCACTTCGAATCCGGCGACACGGCCGCTGGCGGTATCCAGTTTCGGCTCGAAGAACGGTTCGAAATCACGCTGCCGCAACGCCGCCAGAAGGGCCGCGTCTGGCAACGGCTGCGTCTGTGCCCGGGGCGCATCAAGGATCATTCGGTCCGCCGACTCTACTCGTCGCAAACTGCTGACGATACGGCATTCTTTGCCCGACGCACGGTGTAGCAGATGCAGCCGGACGGCCCCGGACCACCGCCCATCCGATCGATGCCGCACAAGAGCTGAGGGCGGCGGCGCCGATTTTGAATGACGTCGACGTCGGAAACTCGCGCAGATCCTGGCGGTACTGTCCTACGCGCAGCACCCACCGCCACCGAGCGCCCGCAATTGACCGGGCGTTCAAACTGCGGCCAACGTTTATTCTGGACTCGAAACATGAACCCTTTGCGATGCCCTGCGCGCGCCTGCGCTGGTCTGCTGACGCTCGTGCTGCTTGCCGCCTGCAGTGATGACAATGTCCTATCGCCGCCGGACGGGGCGGACGTGGCGGATCTCAAGTGCACCCAATACACGCTGCCAGCTGCATCCGTCACCGAAATCCGCACGGGCCTGCTGTGCACCCTACTGCAGGGTGCCGCCTGCGGCGTGGAAAACCCTGAGCGCATGATCGATGGCGATCCGTTCTCCAATGGCGAAGTGATCTATCGCGCTGGCCTGCTCGATCCGCTTGACTGTCGAGCGTTCCTGCGCGCCCCCGGACTCCAACTGGGTCTGCAACTCCGACAGTTGCGCGCGCATGTAGTTGGTCTGGCGGTCGGGGTGGGTCGGGATCAACTCGAACACCGACGACGGCACGATCACCATGTCCCAGTCCGAGGTGGCTGATTGGGCTACGAATCGGCGGCGGCCGGCGGGATCTGTGCCGGGTGTGCCGAGTAGGATTTCTGCGCCGGGGTACCACCACTTGGCTTCCTTACCAACTTGTTCGATGATGTGGTTGGGGACCACGATCCAGGGTTGGCGGGCCAGTCCGAGGCGGCGCAGTTCCATGGCTGCCATGAACATGGTGCCCGATTTACCTGCTCCCACAACGTGATCGAGAAGAACGTTGGGCTCTGCGATGATGCGGGCTACCGCGTCGCGTTGATGGGTGTGTGGGGTGAACCGGTGTGAGAGGCCGGGCAGCGTCAGCGCGGCGCCGCTGTATTTGGGGGCGCGCAGGCTGTTGAAGCGTTCGTTGTAGGTGGCCACCAGTTCGGTGCGGCGGGTGTCATCGGCGAACACCCAGTTCTGGAATGCCTCGCTGATCTTGGTAGCTTTGGCTT
>CAKZHZ010000075.1 GCA_936928855.1 uncultured Polycyclovorans sp. | reverse complement strand
ACCCTCATCGTCAACCGCCTGTTCGAGCAGGAGTATCTCGATATCGAACGGGTCGAAGTGCTGCGCGGTCCGCAGGGCACCCTGTTCGGGCGCAACGCCACCGGCGGCGTCATCAACGTCATCTCCGCCAAGCCGGTGATGATGGAGGAGTTTGGCGAGATCAAGATTGAGGGGGGCAACTACGGCGCCGAGCGTCTGCGCGGGCACTACAACCTGCCGATCGGGGACACCGTTGCCATTCGCGGCGCGTACGCCAGCACCAAGCGTGATGGCTACGGTTACAACGAGTACAGCGAGGTCACCGACAACCCTTTCCGTGATCCGGTGCAGCCGGATGTCGACAATCGCGATCTCTGGACCGGCCGTCTCACTGTGGGTTGGGAGCCCACCGATCGCCTTCGCGTCAACCTGCTTTACGAGCGTTTCGAGGAAGACGACGAGCGCGTTCGCACCTCAAAGCAGCTTTGCACCCGCGATACCGGCACCGTTCTCGATCTTGGCGACGACGATGATCCCAGTGTGGTCATCGGGCAGACGGATGCCCGCGACTACCGCTTCGGGTACTTGTCACAAGGTTGCGCACCCGGCTCACTGTATGCCGATGAAGCCTTTCAAACCCCGAACGGCTCCTCTCTGCCGTATCTTTCCGCGTTCTACTGGGCAAACCTCTACACGTCGGGCGGCGTTGCGGGCCTTGCCGGCGCCAACAACGCCTGGGGCCTTGGTGGTAGCCCCTACCTGCCCCGCGAAGAGACGGCCGGTCTGCCGGGGTGCATTGAGGTGTTCGGCACCATCGTCAATGCGCCGTGCGACCCGAATCTGGCACCCGGCGAACAGGGCCCGAGCATCCCCGCCTACGATCCCATCGTTGCCGCCCGTTGCGAGCAGACGGGGCTCCCCGCCGATGGCAGTACCCAGCCTGTACGGCATATTCTGTATCCGGTGGACATCTGTAATCCGGATGTCTTTCGCGGCCAGAACCAATCACGCGACCTGCGCACCATCTCGTCGCAGTTGGAGCCACAGTACAAGGCCGACTCTGAAATCTATGAGTTGGCCTTCGATTACGATCTCAGCGACGAGCTGCTGTTCTCCTGGCAGACCGTCTACGCAAAGGACGAGTACTACGCCACCCAGGACTACAACCGGTTCACCGCCTTCCCGATCTGGGAAGATTCGTCGCTCGGCTGCAACGTCACAGCGGCGAGCGCTTCGGGCAACGCACCTGCAGCATTCCCGGACTGCTCGGAATTCGGTCAATTCGCCGATGGCTTCTATGCCGGACTGACCCCGCGGCCAGAGGGCACGGCGCCGGGGACGCCGGGCGTGCTCTGCGATCCTCAGTTGGGATGCTCGGACACGCTGCTCATTCAGGATCTGTCGCGCTCCGAGAGCCGCCAGTTCAACCAGGAACTGCGTCTGGTTTCATCGTTTGGCGGTCCGGTCAACTTCAGCGCCGGGGTGAACTACACCCGCTTCGAAACCCTCAATGACTACTTCGTCTTCAGCAACGCGTTCACGCATCTGCTGAACTTCTTTCCCTTCAATTACCACAACTCGCCCTGTGTGCAGAAGGGCGAATTCTGTCGGTATGTGGACCCCACCTCGCTGAACGACATCATCGCCGGGCAGGGAGGCGACGGCCACAACTATTTTCGCAACGGCAACCCGTACAAGCTGAGGAGTACCGCACTTTTCGGAGAGCTCTACTGGCAGGCCACCGAGACCGTGAAGCTCACCGCCGGGCTGCGCTTCACCTGGGATGAAAAACGCTTTACGCCGCTGCCCAGCCAACTGCTGCTGGGTGACTACCGCGAAGCGCAGAGCCCGAGCGGGACCGCGACCGAGTTAGTCGTGAAGCAGCCGGGCGAAGGGCCGGAAGGCTGCGTGGAGAGCTTCGTCTCATGCCCGCTATCGGGCACGGCGCCGGGTGGGCGTGGATACCTCGCGGAACCGGACATCATTCAGGAGTGGCGGGTCCCCACGGGCCGATTGGTGGTCGACTGGCAGCCCTACCTCCCGTTCACCGATGAGACATTGGTCTACGCGTCCGTTGCGCGGGGCTACAAGGGTGGCGGTGCCAATCCGCCCAGCGTAGCGCAGCCCCAGGCGCGATTCTTCTCGGATGCATCTGGCGGTTTCGTTGTGCCGCCGACGTTCGATGCCGAGTATGTCAACGCTTTCGAGATCGGCACCAAGAACACGCTTTTCGGCGGGGGCCTGATTCTGAATGGCACGGCCTTCTACTACGACTACACCGACTATCAGGTCAGCAAGATCGTCGACCGGACCGCGGTCAACGAAAACTTTGACGCCACGGTCTGGGGCCTGGAGCTGGAGTCGGTCATCGCCCCCACACCGGACCTTCTTTTTAACGTCACGGTCGGTTATCTGCGTACCCGCGTTGGCGACGGTGAGCAATCCATTGACCTCATGGATCGTGCCGATGGGGGTAATCGCCACTTTGCGGCTGATCCTGACAACCTGGGCAGCAATAATCTGCCCACCGATTTTGCTGAAGGCTTCAGTGACTGGATCGTGCTACAGCCGGATATCAAAGCCGCCTCCAACTGCATCGCGCCTCGCGAGCTGGTGCAGGCTGATTTGCTTGCCGGCGGGGCGCTCGGTGCTGGTGCGTTCTGTCCCAATGGCAATCTGCTGGGGGGAAAATCATCAGCTGGCACGGCCTACTTCAGGGAAAACGGCGAAGTTCAGGGACGCCTTGGTACCGATCGCCGGTGGGATCCGGCCAAGGATGCGCCTAATGGGGGCCAAGGTTTCTTCAAGGATCTTTCCGGCAACGAACTGCCGAATGCGCCGCGCTTCACGGTATCGGTGGGGGGGCAACAAACCTTCTATCTCTCGAATGCCTGGTCACTGACGACACGCCTCGACTGGTACTGGCAGGACGAGAGCTATGCCCGTATCTACAACTTCGCCCCGTACGACCGCCTCAAGGCCTGGACCAACTCCAACCTGTCGGTATGGGTCAATCAGGACCAGTGGGGGCTCAAGGTGGAGGCCTATGTGAAGAACCTGTTCGACGAGACGCCCATCACCGGCACCTTCCTCAATTCGGACGACTCCGGCCTCACCACCAACATCTTCACGCTGGACCCGCGCCTGTTCGGCCTGTCCATCACCAAGTCGTTTTGAGGGGAGACGAACATGAGCACAATCAATCATCAGCCGCATGCGTGTGACGGGAGCGTTGTTGAGCCTCAACGCTGGCTCTACCGCCGCGCGGCACTGGTCACTGCACTGTGGGGCGCGCTGGTCATGCAGAGCGCATATTCACAGAATGAGTGCGGGCCGGGCCCCAGCGTCAGCTGCAGCGGGAGCTTCAGTGGCACAGGCATTACTTATGAATCCGCCGTGGACTTCGACTTCACGTCGGTGGGCAACATCAACGCCGGCAACAACGGGGTCAGCATCACGGCATTGGCTGACGCAGGTATCTCGCTTGAGCCGGGTGGGAACATCACCGGCAACGGTGGCGTAAGCCTCTTCAGCGTCGCGGGTGATATCGAGGCACTCCTCACCAGTGTCAATCTGACCGGCGGTCTCAACATCACCAGTGAGAGCGGTGACATCTTTGTCCAGCGCATTCGGAATGATGCGACGGACATGCAGCTCGTCGGGGGTGGGAACATCACGGTGCTGATGCCAGACGACTGGGGTGAGGGGCTACTTGAGAACTCACAAAGCCGCCGGTCTCGCCTCACCGTTGATGCCAGTAGCGGGGATGGTTTGATTCACATCATCAATCGCAACGATACGGTCAACGGATACCGTTCTATTCTGGATGAGGGCCTTGATGCGACAGTGGGCAGCGGCGGTCTTATTCTGGATATTGAGGGGTCCGGACCGGATTTGATGAGCCCGACACTCGCGGAGCGAAGGACGTCCAACGGTGAGGTCGGAGTCAGTGGCGGCATTTCACTCAAGGGGGTTGGCGCAGCCACCATCAATCTGCGACGAGACGCGTTTTTCTTTACAAACTCCGGCTCTGACGGGGCGGTCACTCTGGATGAGGAGTACGCGTACATGCGTGGCACCTTGGATGCATCGGAACTCGCTGGCGGCTTGGTTGTTTCAGTTGGAGCAGGTGGCGCTTGGCAGATCGACGACACAGTCGTGCTGTCGGCATCAAGCGACATGGTGGAGGTCCTGTCCGGCGGATTCCTCCACATGCCAGTCACTAGCCCGGGCAATGGTGAATCCGAGCTTCAGGCCATCGACTTTGGCGCTGGGGACGACCGATTGGTGTTGGAGCATGGGGCGCATCTTCTCGTGGCGCCGCTACTGGTACCAGGGAACCGCGATGTCCCAGGTCAAATCGGCGATTCGCGGTCCACCTATGAGGGTGAGTTCCTGATCGAGGGTCTGGAGGTTCTGGAGCTGAAGGGTGAGATCTGGCTCGGGACCTCTTTGCCGCGCGGTGCGATCGTTGCCGGGTATCTCCCCGAGCAGGGCCTGCGCCATCAGGGGTCGGATCAGTCGCCTGACGACATTCTGTACCTGCCGGGCGCAACCCTTGTGGGACATCCCGAGGGGCGCATTCACCTGGACTTCGATTTGAACGCCATCGAGGCGCTTCAGGACCGGTGTGCATCGAGTCTGCGAGCACCTGTCACCAACAGCCTGCCGGTGGGTGACTGTATTCGGATGGAAGATGGGCGTATTGAGGGCTCCGTACTGATCTCGGCCACGCCCACGGCATCGGGAGGGCGCGGCGCATTCAACCCGGATGGCAACGTGATTGTGGATCTGTCGTCGGCGGATTTCTCTCCGGGCGCTGGCGGTTTGGCCGAGGGTGCGGTGGTCGAATTTGCACCGGAGTCGCGCTTCTACAACCCGGCGTTTGGTGGCATCCTGGATAACGGCATGTTTGCCTACCATCTGCTTTACGACGCTGATGCGACCCAAGTCAAGGTCATCGGGGTTCCATCGGCCGGGGCTTACCACCAACCCATTATTGCCAACGCAGCGCAGAGTGCCTGGCGGACTGCGACCGGTGGGTTTTTTGATCGCCAGGCGGATCTCCGCGACACCCTGCGGGGCGGTGTGATCGACGATCACGGCGTCTGGCTGAAGACCACCTTCGATGATGGCCAGCGTGACGTTCGCCATACCTTCGCAGTGGCATCCGGCGATATCACCTACGACAACAGCCATAGTCAGGAAACCTCGGCGGTCACGGCGGGTGTGGATGTGATCAGCGGCGGAGACACAGAGGCTTCCTGGCTGCTGGGCGGCATGCTGGGGTATGTGCGCACTGATATTGCCTACACGCGCTTGTGGACAGACACCGCATACATGAACGGCATGATGGCCGGGGCTTACGGGAGTTACGTTGCGGGGCCGCTGTTTGTCGATGCCACCGTTGCCGGCAACTGGACACGGCTCGTACAGGACATGCCGCAAGCCGAGTTGGCTAACGACCGAAACCTGTCCAGCGACTCCGAAACCCTGGGCGCACGGGTTGAAGCCGGGTGGCGTTTTGATCTGGGCGCGGCTCGGTTGGAACCGCTGGCCACGGCCGCGTGGTCGCGTACCACCATGGACGACTTCAAGGTGCCGGAAGCCGATCCCAATGAGCCCGGCAACCAGATCATGTTCGAGGACACCACCAGCACCCGCCTCGGCCTGGGCCTGCGTGGTAGCACCGAGTTCGCCGTGTTTGGGGACATGAAGCTAGGACTTTCGCTGACCGGGCGCTTCATGAACGAGGCTGACGGCGAAGCCAAGGCTGCCATCGGCAACGTCAACCCCATCTCACCGGAAGTGGTGGATACCTGGGATGGCACTTTTTCCGAACTAACGGGCGGCGTGACCGTGGCCAACTCAACGGGTCGCGTTTCCGGCGTACTCAACATCGGCACCCGCTCCGGTGACGACTACAGCGCCACCTCCGCGTCTGCCAGCTTCCGCTACCAGTGGTGAGCGCCATGACGAACAGGACGAACATCATGAA
>CAKZHZ010000074.1 GCA_936928855.1 uncultured Polycyclovorans sp. | reverse complement strand
ATCGTCAATCGTGGCATGGCGATGTGGAACGGAAAGGTCTATGTCGGCACCTTCGACGGGCGCCTGGTCGCGCTCGATGCCGCAACCGGTGAGGTGGTCTGGGACACGCTCACCGTCGACCTCTCGCGCCCCTACACCATCACCGGCGCACCGCGCGTGGTGAAAGGCAAGGTCCTGATCGGCAACGGCGGCGCAGAGCTGGGTGTGCGCGGCTATGTCAGCGCCTACGATGCCGAGACTGGCGAGATGGCCTGGCGGTTCTACACCGTGCCCGGCGACCCGTCGAAACCCTTCGAGAGCCCAATCCTCGAAAAAGCCGCGGCGACCTGGGACCCGAGTGGCAAGTACTGGGAAGTCGGTGGCGGCGGTACGGTCTGGGATTCGATGGCCTACGACCCTGAGCTGGACCTGCTTTACATCGGCGTCGGCAATGGCTCGCCCTGGAACAAGGAGATTCGCAGCCCGGCGGGCGGCGACAATCTGTTCCTGTCCTCCATCGTCGCGCTGCGCCCGGAAACCGGCGAGTACGTCTGGCACTACCAGACCACGCCCGGCGATGGCTGGGATTACACCGCCACGCAGCACATGGTGCTGGCCGATCTGGAGATTGAAGGCCAGACCCGCAAGGTCATCATGCAGGCCCCCAAAAACGGCTTTTTCTACGTGCTGGACCGGGCCAATGGCGAATTGCTGTCGGCCGAGAACTATGTGCATGTGTCCTGGGCCGAGCGCATCGACCTCACGACCGGACGGCCCGTCGAAACCGACAACAGCTACAAGACCAGCCCGGTGTACCAGTTCCCCTCGCCCATGGGCGGACACAACTGGCAGCCGATGTGCTTTCACCCCGGCACCGGCTACGTCTACATCCCCGCGCGCGAACTGGCGATGATCTACCGCCAGGACGAAACCTTCGAGTACAACCCGAAGTTCTGGAACGTGGGTCTGGACGTGATGAAGGATCTCACCGTGCCGGCATGGCTGGACCGGGAGCTTGTCAAGAAGGTCGGTGCCGCCACGGCGCAGGGCTTCTTGCTGGCCTGGGACCCGGTCAAGCAGGAGGAAGTCTGGCGCCACAACAGCGAAACGCCCTGGAACAGCGGCGCCCTTTGCGCCGGTGAAGACCTGGTGTTCGAAGGTACCGGGCGCGGCTATCTGGACGCCTACGATGCGCGCACCGGCGAGCGGCTCTGGCACTACGACGTGCAGCAGGGCGTGATTGGCTCGCCCATCACCTACACCGTCGATGGCGAGCAGTACGTGAGCGTGCTGGTCGGCTGGGGCGGCGCATTCGGCATGTCCTTCGGATTCTCGAGCAACACCCGCGAGAGCCCGTCCACGGAAGGCCGGTTGATGACCTTCAAGCTCGGCGGCGACACGCAACTGCCCCCGGTGGACCGCCCGCGCCGCCTGCCCGAGCCACCGGCGGACACGGCAACGTCTGAGCAGATCGACAAGGGCAACCAGCTTTACCACAAGTACTGCGTGTACTGTCACGGACCGGGCGGCATCAGCCATCCCAACCTCGCGGATCTGCGTTACATGAGTGCAGAAACGCACCAGATGTTCGACGCCATCGTGCTGGGCGGCGCTCAGCGCGAACGGGGCATGCCCGCTTTTTCGGACACGCTCAATGCCGAGGAGTCGGCCGCGATCCACGCTTATCTCACCCGGGTTGGGCACCGCACGCTCAAAGCCGAGCAGAGCCGCGATTCCGCCTGGACCAGCGTCAAGCACTGGTTCTATGGGGTTTTGGCCGCAGTGGCCGATTGGGGCGTGCGCACGATCGCATGGTTCAAGAACGCCGCAGACTGAGAGGGCTGCGGGCCAGCGATGGCCCGCATCCATTGTTCTGGCGTTGGGTCGACGGACACGCTCGCGGCGAGTCGGGGAAGACTGCTGCCGAAGGAAACGAACCAACGCCAGCGCGGCAGCGCTGGGCCCGCCCATAGGGCCCGGGAACCGCAAACAGCATCCGCAGCGGTGGCTTCCCAACCGCTGCGCTTCCCAACTCGCGATGGTGACGGTCTCGCTTACCTCAGCAGAAGGTCACCCCAAGCGCCGGTCGCGGCAAGGTACGTCCCATGGGTTCCCCCCTGAGGGCAAACGCCCCGCACGACCGGGCGCGCGCTTCCGGAATCAGTCTCCCAGCATGCGCGCGGCGCACGCCTGTTCCGGAGACAGCGGCGAAGCAGCAGCCTGGCTGATCGCCCGAGCGCGAGACGCAGGCCGCTGTTCGTACCCCCTACTTCTTGCCGCTGTCGGCGTCTTCGACGACAACCTTGACCGTCTGCATGCTCGCATCAATGGTCCGGTGCATCCCATCCGACCAGTACACCCGCAGGCTGCGCTCGCCAGGCTCGACCGGCAGGTCAAACAGAAACACGTACCGATGGTTGCCCAGCCGGATCAGCTGGTCTTCGCCGGGCATCAGCGAAATTCCATCGGTTTCGATGTGCAGGTGGGTGCCCACCACGGGCGCGCTCATGGTCAACCGCTCCATTTTGCCGGGCGTTTCGAACACCACCGCAAGCTGGGTGCCGACCTTGGCGCCGTTCTCGGGAAACAGGATGCGCAGCGGCGGCACTTCGGTCGCACCCTTGCCCGCTGCGCCGTTGGCCGCATGCTGGGCGTGCCCTTGATGATGGGCGTGGTGGTCGTGCGCCGCCTTGTCTTCGGCCAGAGCGCCGAACGACAGACTGCTGCCGAACAATGCCGCCCAGAAGAGAATTTGGGGTCGTTTCATGGTTTGACTCCTGATGGGTTCAGTGGATGTGCGCATCCGGTGGCGGACGCAAACGAGGCTCGGCGTTGAGCCGATCCAGGTGGGGATACAGCATTGCGGGATCAGACCATCCCACCGCGTCATCCTCAGCGATCCAGCGCGCACGCACATAGCCGAATCGATCGATGAGGAACTCAGCGTGCGTCCAGGCCATGCCCAGCCGGTCGGGCAGCCCGCGATCACCGACCGTGCGGGACAGCAGTTCGTAAGCGGACCATGCGTCCGCGGCGCCGGACTTCAAAACCGGGTACGGCAAGTCGCCGGGCAGATCAGCGTCGTCGAGCGGGACCGCCAGGACCTGTGTGCGGCGGGCCTGGAGTTCAGGGTGCGCCATCGCCAAGGTCCGCGCGCGCGCATCCGCACTGGGTCCGCCAAGAAATGCCAGCAGTACGTTATGCGTTTCGCGGTAGCCCTGAAGCTCGGTCGGCCCCGATGCGCCTTCGATATAGAGGTTCACCGCACCCAGCCACGCCTGCCCTGGAACGATGCCGGCCCGCATGACCCGACTCTCGAAGCCTTGCGAAAAGGTGCGCATGAAATTGATGAGGTCCCAGCGATCGTCTTCGGACAGTACCGCGCCGAAGCCGGGCATGCCGCTCTCGGGAATCCCGTGGCTCAGCCACCAATACATGTCCCCGGCCGTGTGCAACGCCGTGTGCGGCTCGCTCAGATTGGCGGGCGGCACCGGCAGCGTTGCGGCCAGCGGACCGTCGCCCAGACCTCCGGTGCCGTGACAGGCCGTGCAGTGCTGCATGAACAGCTCGCGCCCGTTTGCAACGGACTGAGTCAGATACGGTACTTGCGAGCGGCGAAACGTGTCGGGATAAGCCGGCACCGCAAACGCCCAGGCGAGCACGCTGAACGCCGCGACGACCAGCACGGCGGCCGTGACGCGGTGGCCGGCGTTCAGCAGCCGCTCGCGCAGGATAGGGATACTCAGGGTGGTGTCACCGATGGTGTTGAGGATGACGTCCGGCCACTGGTTGCGGGGGGCGAATCG
>CAKZHZ010000073.1 GCA_936928855.1 uncultured Polycyclovorans sp. | reverse complement strand
GTCAAGCGATGCCCGACAATGCCTTTGCCGCCCCGGCCCGACACGCGATATTCAAACGACGACGAACGCTTGCCATAGCCATCGCTGGTTACAGACAAGATGAATTGCTCGGCCGCGCCCAGCGCCGCCAGCCGCTCCGGCGACAGCGCGCCTTCGGCCACGCGTGCATCGGCGAGCGTCATCGCGTCACGCCCTCGCCGCGGGAGGGATGCCGAACACTTCCTGCCGCATGCGGAATTTCTGGATCTTGCCGCTCGCGGTACGCGGAAAGCTCTCGACGATCTCCACGCGTTCGGGCCAGTAGTTGCGCGTCATGCCGGCCTCGCCCAGATAGGCGCGCAGCGTTGCAAGGTCGAAATGCTGGCCCGGTTTCAGACTCACGAAACAGCAGCCGGTCTCGCCCAGGCGCGGGTGCGGCATGCCGACCAGCGCCGCATCGACGATGGCCGGGTGCCGGTAGAGCAGGTTTTCCACCTCGACCACCGGCACGTTCTCGCCACCGCGGATGATGATGTCCTTGCTGCGCCCGGTGATGCGGCCGTAGCCATCGGCGTCCAAGCGCGCAAGATCGCCGGAGTCGAACCAGTCTTCGTCGTCCATGCCGTAGGCCTCAGGCTTGAGCAGATAGCCGAGAAAATTGGACGGCGAGTGAATCAGAAGCCGGCCTTCTTCCCCCACGGGAAGATCAACGCCATTGGCATCGACGACCCGCACGCGCACCCCGGGCAGCGGTGAGCCGTCGGCGCTGAACACCTTTTCGGGCGGTGCCTCGGGCGCGGTGACGGTGACGGCCCCGTTCTCCGACATGCCGTAGACCGACAGCAGCTTGATGCCGAGGCGCGCCACCGCCTGTTCGGCCAGCGCGTGGGGAATCGGCGCGCCACCGCAGGCGAAGATGCGCAGCGCCACCTCGGAGGCCGGCGGCGCGGTGCTGACCGTCATCAGGTCGGCCAGAAACGGCGTCGCGGCCATGGTGAAGCTGCACTGCTGTTCCTGAATGATGGTCCAGGCGCGCGCCTTGTCCCACACGTCCATCAGCGACAGCGTGGTCTGCAGCACGATGGGCAGCCACATGCCATACAGAAAGCCGGTCTGGTGCGCCAGCGGCGAGCCCATGAACACGGCATCGCGGCCGGTCAGGCCCAGCCGTTCGATGTAGGGCAGCACATTGGCGAGCAGGGTGTTGGAGGAGTGCATCACGCCCTTGGGCATGCCGGTGGTGCCGGAGGTGTAGAGCAACTGCACGATCTCGTCAGCCGACAGCGGCGGATCGAGGGGCGGCGTGTCGCAGGCCGCCAGCAGGACCTTCTCGAAGCCTTCGGCACCGTCGTCGCCGACCACCACCAATTGCTTGAGGTGCGGCAGCCCCGGCCTCAGCGACCGGACCAGCGCCGCATGATCAAACCCGCGGAACAGCTTGGGCACGATGACCACGCGTGACTGCGCGTAGGCGAGCATGAACGACAGCTCGCGCTCGCGGAAAATGGGCATCATCGGATTGCTGACCGCGCCGCTGCGCAGGCAGCCGAGGTGGATGGCCACGAATTCCCACCAGTTGGGCAACTGGAACGACACCACGTCGCCACGCTGCACGCCGAGTCGTAGCAGGTTGCCGGCAATGCGCCGGCTGGCATCGTCGAGTTCGCGATAGGTGATCGACCGCGGGGCCGAGCCCTCGCGAAAATCGTGGATGGCGACCCGGTCGGGATGGGCCGCCACGGCATCGTCAAAGAAACGCAGCATCGGAACGTCGCGCCACTCGCCGTTGCGGCGCAAGGTCTCGGCACGTGAGGCGCGAATGATGGGATCGAGAAGCATCGGATTCTCCTGATTATCGGCTGCTGGAAACATTCCGGCGTACATCACGGAATGGGATGTCGGTGTCGGTACTGGGTTCTCTGGGCAGGCCGAGCACGCGCTCGGCGATGATGTTGCGCTGGATCTCGTCGGTGCCGCCGGCAATGGAGCAGGCCGGCACCGAGACCAGGATTTCGGCGATCAGCCCCT
Source organism: uncultured Polycyclovorans sp. (assembly GCA_936928855.1). Taxonomy (GTDB): domain Bacteria; phylum Pseudomonadota; class Gammaproteobacteria; order Nevskiales; family Nevskiaceae; genus Polycyclovorans. The sequence goes on along the minus strand of CAKZHZ010000073.1, from coordinate 3,599 downwards.
GCTCCGGTCCATCCTCACCGGCCAGCATTGCCGCCGCGCCGCTGATGCTGGCGTGGGCACGCGCCGCGGCCCGGGCCAAGTTGCTGGCGGCCAGCTTGCCCAGCGAACCTTCCGCGCCCGGCGGCTGGCCGCTGGCACGGGCGGCGCGGGCGCGGGCGGCGGTCCACTCGGCGGCACGCTCGATCATCAGCGCGCGCGCCACGTCCTGGCGCACCACGGCATCGTCGATGCGGCCGGTGCGTTGCGCGCGTTCCAGCAGCAGGTCGGTACGGCCGGCGCGCTGGGCGTACCACTTGTAGGGCTCCATCACCGCGGCGTATTCGGCCTTGAGTTCCTCGTAGATGCGGCCCTCACCGAGTTGCAGCCGACCCCAGTTGCGCATGGAGTCGGCCATGCGCCGCTCGTGTGCCAGCGTGGTCAGCGCCACCTTCCAGCCTTCGCCGAGCGTGCCGACCAGTCCCTCGCGGCCGATGCGCGCATCGGAGATGAAGACCTCGTTGAACGAGGCATAGCCGTTCATCTGCCGCAGCGGTCGTACCTCCACGCCGTCCTGGTGCATGGGCAGCACGAAAAAACTCAGGCCGCGATGCTTGGGCACGTTCCAGTCGGTGCGTGCCAGCAGGATGCCGTAATGCGCGTGCTGGGCGCTGGTGGTCCAGACCTTCTGGCCGGTCACGGTCCAGCCTTCGGCGTCCTCGGTCGCCCGCGTGGTCACGCCGGCAAGGTCCGAGCCGCTGCCGGGCTCGCTGAACAACTGGCACCAGGTGTCTTCGCCGGTCAGCAGGCGCGGCAGCAGGCGGCGCTTCTGATCGTCGGTGCCGTGTTCGAGCAGGGTGGCCGCCACCAGCAGGCGCACGCCGAACTGCGCGACGCTGACGGCGCCGACGGCGCGCATCTCGTCTTCGGCCACGGCGGCGAGCGCGGGCGACAGCCCGCGGCCAAACCACTGTTCTGGCCAGGACGGGCAGCCCCAGCCGGACTCGATCAGCCGGCGACGCCATTCGGCCAGGCCCAGTTCGGGGCTCCAGTTCTGCGCCAGCCAGGCGCGGACCTCGTCACGCACGGAGGCTTCGGTGGGGGGGCTCACGGGCGGTCTCCGGCGGTGCGTGCCGCAAGGCTCAGCACGTAGCGATCACGATGTTCGGCGGCGCTGCCGAGCAGTACCGACGAGCTCTGCGCGCGCTTGAAGTAAAGGTGGGTGTCGTGTTCCCAGGTGAAACCGATGCCGCCGTGGAGCTGTACGGCCTCCCGCGCGGCGAGCATGAAGGCGTCGGACGCCAGCGCCTTGGCAACGGACGCAACCTCGCGCAGTGGGGAAGGATCTTCGGCGGCCCGTTCGCAGGCGCGGTAGGCCGCCGAGCGCGCAAACTCCACGTCCAGCAGCAGGTCGGCGAGTCGGTGCTTGATGGCCTGAAAGCTGCCGATGGGCCGCCCGAACTGGATCCGCATCTTGGCGTAGGACACCGTGGCGTCGAGCAGGGCCTGGGCGCCGCCCACCATCTCGGACGCCAGCGCCGCCAGCGATTCATCCATGGCCCGGTCAAGACCGGGGCCTGCGGCGCCTTCCTCGCTGAGCAGCAGCGCTTCGGCGCCGGTGCATTCCACGCGGGCCAGCCGTCGTGTGGGGTCAAGGCTGTTGAGCGCGCGAACCTGCAGGCCGGGCGCGCCCGCGCGCACCGCGAACAGCGACAGACCTTCGTGGTCATGGCTGCCGGGGGCGCGCGCCACCACCAGAATCAGATCAGCCACATGGCCGTCCAGCACGTAGGTTTTCACGCCGTCCAGGCGCCAGCCCCTGTCGGTCTTGCGGGCGGCGACGGTGGTGCGATGGGGGTCCCAGTGGCCGTCCGCTTCGGCCACCGCCAGGGTGGCGAGTTGGGTGCCGTCGCAGAGCTGCGGCAGCCATTCGTCCCGTGGCCCCGGCGCGGCGGCGTTCACCAGCGCGTTTGCCGCCAGCACCGATGAGGCCAGATAGGGCGCGCAGACGTTTGCGCGCCCCAGTTCCTCCATCACGATGCCCAGTTCGACCTGGCCAAAACCCTGGCCGCCAAGCGACTCGGACACCTGCACGCCAGACAGGCCCAGGTCGCTGCACAGGCCGGTCCACAGTTCGCGGTCAAGGCCGGTGTCGCTGGCCATCTGTTGGCGCGTCCGTGCGGTGGGGGCGTGCGTGCGGCAGAAGCGCGCAATGCTGTCGCGGAACTGCTGCTGCTCAGCGGTAAAGGCAAATTGCAGGGGAGGGTTGGCGACGGCGGCGTTCATCGCAGCACGAATCCTTCGTAGCCCTTGGCGGCCACCTCGTCGCACTTCATGCGGTAGTTGGGGGTGCCGCCGATGTAGACCAGAAAGCGCGGGATGCCGTCGGCGGTGTCGGTGTCGACAAACCAGGCGTCGTTGGACAGCAGCAGCCCCTGAGTCACTTCATAGGCATGGCGGGTCCATTCGCGCTCGGCTTCTGCGGTGGTTTCAATGTGCGCCTTGCCGGTCTTCAGCATGTGCCCGATACAGTCGCTGACCCAGTCAACGTTCTGTTCGATGCAACGCGGAATGTTGCAGAAGGAGGCGGCGTTGTGGGGGCCGACCAGGGTGAACAGATTGGGGAAACCGCTTACCTGCAGGCCCAGGTAGGTCTCCGGCCCGTTCTTCCACTTTTCGGTCAGTTTCTGGTCGCCGCGCCCGCGAATGTCGATGCGCTTGAACGCGCCGGTCACCGCGTCGAAGCCGGTGGCGAAGATCAGCACGTCGAGCGGATATTCGCGGTCTCGGGTCTTCACGCCGGTGGGGGTGATGCGCTCGATCGGGTTGTCGGGCAGGTGGACGAGTTCAACGTTGTCCTGGTTGTAGACCTCGTAGTAGTGCGTCTCCATGGGCACGCGCTTGGTGCCGAAGCCGTGCGTCTTGGGGATGAGTTTGTCGGCGGTCGCCGGGTCTTTGACGCGTGCGCGAATCTTGTTGGAGATGAACTCGGTGATTTCGGCGTTGGCTTCCGGGTCCATGAGGATTTCCATGAAATTGCCGAGCCAGATGCTGAAGCCGCGATCCTGGTAGAGCGTTTCATAGAGCTTCAGGCGTTCTTCCTTGGGCACCTCGGCGAACGGGCGCGACTGGAAGTTGTGGACGAAGCCGCCGAACGAGCTGGCGCAGGCCTGAAAGATTTCCGGGTAGCGCCGCTGGATGTCTGCCTGCTCTTCGTCGGTGATCGGGCTGTTGTTCAGCGGCGCACACCAGTTGGGGTCCAGCTGGAACACGCTGAGCTGCCCGGCCACCTTGGCCACCTCCTGAATGGTCTGCACGCCGGTCGCGCCGGTGCCGATCACGCCCACGCGCTTGCCCTTCAGGTCCACCGGGGTCTTGGGCCAGCGCGCCGTGTGCCAGGACTGTCCTTTGAAGCTGTCGATCCCTTCGATGCGGGGCAGGTTGTGCGCCGACAACACGCCGATGGCCGTGATCAGGAAGCGCGCGCGGGCGCGCTGGCCGCCTTCGAGTTCAACTTCCCACAGGTTGTCGTCTTCGAGGTAGCGCGCGGTGGTGACGCGGCTGTTGAACTGGATGTCGCGCCTGAGATCGAGCTTATCGGCCACGAAGTTGAGGTAGATCGG
>CAKZHZ010000072.1 GCA_936928855.1 uncultured Polycyclovorans sp. | reverse complement strand
GCCCGCGACCCCCGCGCCCGCCCGGACGACCCTGCCGCCTCCGAGGCTCGCACGCCGCACCTCCTCGTCATGACCGCGACCCCGATCCCGCGCAGCATCGCCATGACGGTCTTCGGGGACCTGGAGACGAGCACGCTCGACGAGCTGCCGGCCGGGCGCAGCCCCGTCGAGACGCACCTCGTGCCCTGGGAACGGCAGTCCTGGGTCGACGGCGTCTGGCGGCGCGCCGCCCAGGAGGTCGCCGCCGGGGGCCGGGTCTACGTCGTCTGCCCGCGCATCGACGTCACCGAGGAGCCGCAACAGTCCCTCGCCGACGGAGCTGAGGACGGGGGAGAGGACCTGCCCGCCGACCTCCTCGACGCGCTCGCCGACGACGACGCCCCCTCCCGCCCCCTCGCCGCGGTCACCGAGTGGGAGCAGCGGCTCGCCGCCGAGCCCGCGCTCGCGGGCCTGGGGATCGCGACCGTGACCGGCCGGATGAGCCAGACGGAGAAGGACGCCGCCATGGCGAGCTTCGCCTCCGGGGAGACGTCGATCCTCCTCGCGACGACCGTCATCGAGGTTGGCGTCGATGTCCCTAACGCTTCGATCATGGTGATCGAGAATGCCGAGCGCCTGGGTCTGTCCCAGCTGCATCAGCTGCGTGGCCGGGTGGGTCGTGGCCACACCGAAAGCCAGTGTCTTCTGATGTATCAGCCGCCCCTGGGCGAGGCGGCGCGCGAGCGGCTGGATGTCATGCGGCGCACGCACTCCGGCTTCGACATCGCGGAAAAGGATCTGGCGTTGCGTGGACCGGGCGAACTACTGGGCCGCCGGCAGACCGGCGTGGTGGGGCTGAAGATTGCCGACCCGGTACGCGACGCCGAGCGGGTGGCGGCGCTGCAGCCGCTGGCTGACCAGCTGCTGGCCCAGCACCCCAGGATCGCCGCCTTGCTGATCCGCCGGTGGGTCGGGGACTTCGAACGTTACGGTCAGGTGTAGCCGGGGGCGGCGGGGCCGCCCCCGGCGACCCATGGCGTCAGCCGGCTTTGGCGGCCTTCAGCGCGTCGGCCAGGCCTTCCACATGCACCGAACGTTGCGGGAAGGGAATTTCGATGCCGGCTTCATCGAAGCTGAGCTTGATGCGCTCGGTCAGGTCGCAGCGGGTGGCCCACCAGTCGCCGGACACGGTCCAGCCGCGAAAGGCGAAGTTCACCGAGTTGTCGGCCAGTTCCTTGACCACCACGCTGGGGGCCGGATCTTTCAGGATGCGTGGCTCGTCGGCCAGCATCTGCTCCATGATCTGCTTGGCCTTGCGCAGGTCGGACCCGTACCCGATGCCCACGGTGAGGTCGATGCGCCGCGTCGGCAGTGCCGAGTAGTTGGTGATGGTCTGGGTGGTGATGTTGGAGTTGGGGACGATCACCACCTGGTTGTCCAGGGTCTTCAGCGTGGTGTGGATGATCTTCACCTCGTCGACAATGCCCATGGTGCCGCCCACCTCCACGAAATCGCCGCGCTTGAAGGGGCGGAACAGGATGAGGATGACGCCCGCCGCCAGGCTCGACAGCTGGCCCTGCAGCGACAGGCCAATGGCCAGGGCGGCGCCACCGAGGACCGCAGCGGCCGAGGTGGTGTCCACGCCAAGATGGCCCATCGCCGAGATGATGATGATGGCCAGGCCCACGCCGTACAGCACATTGGCCAGGAAGCTGGCCAGGGTTTCGTCGGTCTTGGCGCGGATCATCACCCGCCGCAGCAGGTTGATGATGCCCTTCAGCACCCATTTGCCGATGAAGAAGGTGGCCAGCGCCGCCAGCACGTTCAGCAGCAGCGGCGTGCCCGTGGCAATCAGCGCCTCGGTATCGGTGAGGCGGGTCATCAGTTCATCCATGGAGGAGTCCTTTTCGGTTCTTGTGAGTGAGTGCCATCTCGAAACGTCTTTCAGGGTGGCAAGCCTGAGCGGCAAGTTCAATGCGGTGCCGGCTGGCGGGCGTTGTCAGCCCTGTAACGGGACAGGCCCGCGCAATGGCGGGCCTGTATTGTGACAAATAATTAAAAAATAATACGTTTATCGATCATTTAACCGTGATCGTGATCTTTTCCGACAGGACCGGCGGCTGATGCGGCTGGTGCTTCCAGTCCCCCAGCAGCAACTGCAGGGTATGGGTGCCGGGTTTGAGCGTGACCTCGGTTTCGGTCTGGCCGCCGCCGAAGTGCACCACCTGCTCGCTGGCTGGCAGCGGGCGGGTGAAGTCCACCTCCGGGCTGTCGATCAGCAGGTGGTGGTGGCCGGTGTTGGCCTGGTTGATGCCCGCCGGTGCCACGCCCATGTTGCGCAGGCCAAACACGATTTTCACCGGGCCTTTCACGGTGGCGCCATTGGCCGGTTCCAGGAAATAGACCGCCGCGCCCGCAGGCGCGGGCTGCGCCAGTCCCAGCTCGGATTCCACTTTCTGGTTGGCCTGCTTGCTGGCCTGCTGTTTCAGTGAATCCTTCCAGTCGGCGGCAGCGGCCAGGCCGGGCAGGGCAAGCGCACAGGCGAGTGTGAGGGACATCAAGCGCATGGAATTTCTCCTGAAGGGGGACAAGGTGCGGACCGGCAGATTAGGGGATGGTTCCGGATGCCGCTATACTCGCGCCGCCCCAGGGTGCCGCCGGTAGCACCAACGGGCCTGTCGGCGCGCTCGCGCCGCCCGCAATCGAACCGATCGCCTGAACCGGCGCCCCCTTCCGCGGGCGCGGGCGTATCCGGAGCCGCTGGTGTGATCTCGCGTCGCGTCAACCGCGCTCCCGCTCTGGAGTGACACATCCTCATGCTGTTTTCTGAACTGGGGCTCAACGAAGCCCTGCAGCGCGCCGTGGCGCGTGAAGGCTACACCGAACCCACCCCGATCCAGGCCCAGGCCATCCCGCAGGTGCTCAAGGGCGGCGATGTGCTGGCCGCTGCGCAAACCGGCACCGGCAAGACCGCTGCGTTTACCCTGCCCATCCTGCATCGCCTGGCCGACCAGCCGGTCGAGCAGGGCCGCCGCGCGCCGCGCGTGCTGATTCTGGTGCCCACCCGTGAACTGGCCGCCCAGGTGGGTGAGTCGGTGGCCACCTATGGCCGTGACCTCACGCTCAAGCACGCGGTCATCTTCGGTGGCGTCAACATCAACCCGCAGATCGACCTGCTGCGCCGCGGCGTCGACATCCTGGTGGCCACGCCGGGCCGCCTGCTGGATCTCGCCGGACAGCGCGCCGTCGACCTCGGTCGCATCCAGACCCTGGTGCTGGACGAAGCCGACCGCATGCTCGACATGGGCTTCATGCCGGACATCAAGCGGGTGCTCAAGCTGTTGCCCGCCAAGCGCCAGAACCTGCTGTTCTCGGCCACGTTCTCGCCGGACATCCGCAAGCTCGCCGAAGGCCTGCTGCACAGCCCCATCAGCATCGACATCGCCCCGCGCAATGCCGCTGCCGACACCGTCGGCCAGCGCGTCGTGTACGCCGAGAAGGGCGACAAGCCCGGTCTGCTGGCGTTCATGATCTCGCGCGGCAACTGGCGACAGGTGCTGGTGTTCACGCGCACCAAGCACGGCGCCAATCGCCTGTGCGAACGCCTCATCAAGGACGGCCTGCCGGCCGCCGCGCTGCACGGCAACAAGAGCCAGAACGCCCGCACCAAGGCGCTGGCCGGCTTCAAGACCGGCGAAGTGCGGGTGCTGGTGGCCACCGACATCGCTGCCCGCGGCATCGACATCGACGAGCTGCCGCACGTCATCAACTTCGAACTGCCCAACGTGCCGGAGGACTACGTCCACCGCATCGGCCGCACCGGCCGGGCCGGACGCCAGGGCACGGCGATATCGATCGCGACGCCGGCGGACGAGGAGTATTTGGCGGCGATCGAGAACCTGGTGAAGCACGAGTTGCCGCGGGTGGCGCAGCCCGATGGGTTCAGCCTGTCCGAGGCGGCGCAATCCGCCCCCCGCGAGCGGAGCGAGCGCGAGCGCGGCCCCCGTCGACGGGGTCAGGACGGGGGCGGGCAGGCTCATGCGGGGGTCCTCTCCGGCGCGGCGGACGAGCTGGACGGCGGTGGGGAGGCCGGCGGCGGGGCGCTGCGGGCGTCCTCGCGGGCGCGGACCAGATCACGGGCGGCTTCGGTGCCCACCTCAGGAACACTGACCGCCACCACTTCGCCCAGGTCCATGCCCGAGCCACGCAACAGGCTGGTCAGCAGCAGGCGCGCCGTGGCGATGCTCTCGGTGTCGCTGATCTCATAGGCCTTGGCCACCAGGTCCAGGTCGCAGTTGTCGGGGATGAAGTCCTCGCCGATCCCCTCCACGACCCGCCAGAGCGCGG
>CAKZHZ010000071.1 GCA_936928855.1 uncultured Polycyclovorans sp. | reverse complement strand
ACTGGGTGAAGTTCGTCTCCGCCGAAATCGAACGACAGAAAGTCCTCGACAGTACCGGGTGAATACCCTCCCGTCGGTGCCAGCCGGCACCGGCTGCTCCATCGCGGATCGTCGCCCCGGCCTTTGCCCTCCTCCGGCCGGTGTGCGTCGATCCGCGCCTTTTGTTGTGCGTCGTGTCAGCGGGCTTTAACGCCCGCAGGCCTGCAGTCCCAGACGGCTGACAATCTCGTTGAGGTCGAAGGCCGCCACGTTGCCGTCGTCATGCACCGCGAAGAAGGCGCCGCCGGGGAAGCCCGGAAACGCCGTCTGGGTCAGCCAGATGCCATCGGTGTTGGAGGTGACGGCGCCCTGGAAACTGCCCTGGTAATCCAGCGTCTGACGGTCGAAGAAATGGAAGTAGTTGCCGTTGTGGCTCTGGTCGGTGGCGATCCAGTAGCCGCGGTCACCGGCGCAGCGGTACAGTGCCAGCCCTTCCGGTTGCGCGCGGAACACCCCGGCGCCCATCGTGCGGCCGGCGTATCGGGCGTTGAAGCCATACACCTTGATGCGCCGCTCGGTGTACTCCTCCTCGTCCGCCACCATCAGGCGGCCGGTTTCGGGATCGCCCCAGATGGATTCGACCACCTTGAGGCGTCCGGGGCCGCTGGTTTCGCCAAAGGCCCGGATCGGGCGGGCGGCCCAGCCGACGGCACTCTGACTGACCGCGTACTGCTTGACCCGGCGGCCCAGCTCGCTGTCGGCGGGGATCTGCTCATCCTCGGTTTCGTAGTTGTCGGTGACGTACACGTGGTAACTGCCGCCTGACATGGGTTGTATCCACAGGCCGTAGGGTTTGACCAGGGGCTGCTCCTCGCCGTTGCCGAACTGCAGCAGCGGCTGGAAGTCCGGCAGTGAAAAGACCTGCACCCGGGCGTTATCGCGCTCCACCACGAAGGCGAGATTGTCGATCACCGCCACCCCGTTGGGACGCTCAAGCTGTCCGGGTTCGCTGCCACTGGCGCCGACCTTGCGCAGCAGGGTGCCGTTGCTGGCCTGGAAAACCAGCAGGTGGTCGGTTTCCTTGGCGGTGGCCAGCAGCCAGTGTTCGCCACCGGGGCCGTGCCAGGTGGCCACGGAATCGGTGTTGTCCTCCTCTACCCGCACCGTCAGGTAGCGTTCCTGCAGGGTCACCAGCCCGGCATAGGCCGGGAGCGGCGGGTCCTCGCGGTCGGCACTGCCCACCAATGAGGGGAGCCGGGGCATGCTGGAGCAGGCGGCGAGGCCGGCGCACAGCAGGGCGGCGCCGAGAATGCGGGGGGACGTCATGTCGTTCTCCGGTCGGGTCGATGGTGCCAGTGTAGGGCAGGCCTCAGAAACTGGCCTTCACGCCCAGCTCGAAGGTCCGTCCGTATTCTTCGTACTGGGAGTTGAAGGCCGGTTCATCGAAGTAGGCGTAGAAGGGTTCGTTGTTGAGGTTGATGGCGTTCAGGTAGACCAGATAACGGCTGTCCACGCGGTAGCTGCCGGTGAAGTCGTATTGCAGGTGGCTGTCGGCATAGCGGTCGAAGGCCGGGTCATCAAGCTCGTTCACTTCGTCAAGGAACTCGCTGCGGTAGTTGGCAGCCAGTCGCAGCGACCAGCGGGCATCCTCGTAGCCGATGGCGATGTTGCCAAGGGTTTCCGACTGTCGCGGCAGTGGTGTCTTGCCATCGCGGAACGGCAGGGTGGCCTCGCCGTCGGTCAGCGTGAGATTGGCACTCAGGCTGAGGCCGTTCCAGGGGGCAGGCAACATGTCGAGTTGGCGTACGCCGTTGAGCTCCAGCCCGAACAGTTCGGCGGTATCACCATTGAGGGTGGTGAGTGCCTCATCGAAATCGACGTAGGGACCGGGCTCGCCAGCGACGTCGGAGACCACGAAGAAGTCCTTCAGGCGCTTGTAGAACAGCCCGGCGGAGAGCACCGCCACATCCCCGGGGTACCAGGCGATGGCCAGGTCAAGATTGTCGGCGGTGAGCGTGTCGAGGTTCGGGTTTCCGAGCTCAGCCTCACGTTCGATGTCGCCGTCATCCTCGGTCACCTCGATGGCGGCGTACGGCGCGACCGCCTCGAACGTGGGGCGCGCCAGCGTCCGCGCGTAACCGCCGCGCAGGACCAGGTCCTCGCGGACTTCGTAGCGGACCGCGATGCTGGGAAGCACGTCGGTGAAACTGCGGTCGTGGTGCTGCAGCCCGAATACCGGGTCGCCGCTGCCACCGATCTCGTCGATCAGGGACTGTACCCCGACTGCGGAGAAGTCGGTCTGCTCCACGCGCACGCCGCCAGTGACGCGCAATGCGCCCCAGGTGCCCTGTGCCATGAGGTAACCGGCCAGCACGTCTTCCTCCACTCGATAGTCCTCGAGCTGGGAGTCCACGGCGCTGTCGTTGTCGTCCAGTTCGAAGGCGGCCAGGTTCATGCGGACGAAGTCGCGCAGCGCGCCATTGCGGGTGATGGGGCCCCACTGGCCGAGGTCGTAGTCGACGTTCTGCAGCGGGAAGTCGGCGAGGGTGTAGTCGGCGCCGAAGTCACCGTAGATCTCGACGTCGACGTCGCTGGTCTTGACGCGTTGACGATGCTTGATGCCCGCCTTCCAGAAGCCGGGGGCCTGGCCCCAGAACAGGTCGCGCTGCACGTCGAAGGCGAACTGCCACTCGTCATCCTGCGTGAAGCTGTTGCCGCGCTCGATCTCGTCGAGTTCGAAGGTGGCGGGATCGTTGTAGATGGGGGAGGTTCCGGCCAGCAGCGGGATGCGGCGCTGTGCCAGATCGTAGCCGGCGTCGATACCCTCGCCGACGAAAGCCACATTGAGTTCTCCGGGATTGTCCTCTTCGGCGACCGAATAGCCGAGGCGGTAGTCGAGGGTCCAGCGTCCGAGGCGCTGCTGGGCACCCAGCAGGGTGCTCTGGATGGTCTGGGTCTCCTTGCGGGCCTCGTTGAGCTTTTCGACCTCGACGCCGCTGAACTGCGCCCGGTTGGCGTCCAGTGCCAGGATTTCGGCATCGTCAGCGCCAAAGCCGTAGACATTGCTGAGTTGCACTTCGTCGTCGCTGAAATCGCTGTAGAGGTTGCGCCAGTAGAGGTCGAGCGTGGGGGTCGGGCGCCAGTCGAAGTTGACGGCAGCGCTGAGCCGTTCGCGGGTGATGGTGTAGTCACGCTGCTCCGCTTCCTCGAGCCCCGAGAAGGTCCCGTCCGGGCCATCTAGGTCGTCGAACCCCGGGGTTTCCACTCCTTCCGAGCCGAAGTCGCGGGAGAACCAGCTGACGGCGGCGGCAACGCCGAGGTTGTCGCGTTGTCCGCCCACCGAGAGCAGCCGGGTAAGGCTGGCCGCCAGCTTCGGACTGGTTTCCTCATTCTGCTCGTTGTAGCTGCCTTCAGCGCGCAGGGTGAGGGTGTTGCCGCGGTCAAAGGCAGTTGCCGTTTGCAGTTCGATGGTGCCGCCGACGGTATCGCCGTCCATGTCGGGCAGATTGGTTTTCTGTATCTCTGCCGTTTCCAGCAGGTCGGCCGAGATGACGTCCAGATTGACCTGGCGCGACCCGCCCTCCGGCCCGGGGACACGCAGGCCGTTGACGGTGGTGGCGGTGAAGGCGGGGTCGATGCCCCGTACCACCAGGAAGCGTCCTTCGCCCTGATCGCGGAACAGCGACAGGCCGGGCGAGCGTGCCAGGGCCTCGGCCACGTTCTGGTCGGGGAACTGACCGATGGCGTCAGCCGAGATCACCTCCTCGATGCCGTCGGCATTGAGCGCGCGATTGAGCGCGGCGGCCTGCCCGGCAAGCTGCCCCACCACCAGCACATTTTCCGTCTGACCATCACGCCCCCCCAGGGTGATGGCGACCTGTTCACGCTCGCCCGGATCCAGGTTGACGCGCAGGGTTTGCTCGGGTGCGCCGAGGTAGGTGATCACCAGGCGGTACTCGCCAGGCGGCAGGGCGGGAAAGTTGAAGCGACCGTCGCGTGCGGTCACTGCTTCCACGCTGAGGCCCTCGATACGAACGCGGGCGCCTTCAAAGGCAATGCCGCCGCTGTTGTCGGTCACTCGACCCTGCAGAGTGGCAGTACCTGTCTGAGCGAAAACGGCGCCACAGAACGTGGCAGCGGCGGCTGCGATGGCAGCGCGCTGGAGCGTACGAGTCCCTTTCATCCTGTCATTCCCCGGTTGATGAGCCGGGGAACGCTAAGGATGACGCGTTACCAACCGATGACGGCGGCCGGCGTGGCGATCAGGGGGCCAGCGCGGCGCTGGGCAGGGTCGGCGTGGGTTCGCTGCGGGCGCCGCGGCTCAGATGGTTGTCACCGGCGGCGACTGCGTAGGCCGTGGCAAACGCCTCGCTTCCTCCCGGCTCGGCGACGGTGGAGACGTACCAGAACTCACCGACCGTCTGTTCCGGCGTGATGTCCAGCAGCAGATAGCCGCGGCGCGTGCCCTCAATGTATTTCATGTGAGGGTTCACCAGTCGGAGGGCGCTGATCAGCTGTGGCAGCTGTGTCAGGCCCGGTACGACATCCAGGCCCGGCGACGAGACCGAGGTGGCGACGAATTCGACCCCCAGGGCCCCGGCGCCGGAGAACGGGTTGTACTGCGCCAGGTTGTCTGGGTCGCGTGCGAGGTCCATGGCCCAGGAGCTGTGAATATCGCCGGTCAGCACGACGGTGTTTTGCACGCCCTGATCGGCAATGAAATCGAGGATGGCGCGCCGCTCGGCCTGGTAGCCATCCCACTGGTCGCCGTTGACATAGAGGTCGCTGATGCCTTCGCCGCCCACCAGCGGCAGCGGCAGTGCGTCCAGTACTTCCAGCGGAATGTTGATGTCGGGCAGCGGCGTGGCCTTGAGCTGACCGAACATCACCTGCTGACCAATCAATTTCCAGGTGGCGCTGGAACCGCTCATGCCGCCGAGCAGCCAGTCGCGCTGTTCGGGGCCGATCAGGCGCCGGTCCTCGTCGAAGATGACCGGGCTGGTGATGGCGTTGACCTCATCGTCGCGGTCGTAGAGGCGTGTATCCAGCATCCACAGGTCCACCAGATTGCCGAAGGCGAGGCGGCGCCAGATCCGGTTGGGATTGCCCGGCTCCGGTAGCCGGATCGGCATCCATTCGTCGTAGGCCTGCTGGCCCCAGGCCTTGCGGACCTGCCACACCCCCTCGACTCCTTCGGTGTGATTTTCGGCACTGTCACGGCGGGAGTTGTTGGTGGTTTCGTGATCGTCCCAGACACAGATCCAGGGGTGCTGGCGGTGTGCTTCCTGCAGGTCGGGGTCCGTCTTGTACTGGGCGTGACGACGACGGTAATCCTCGAGGGTGATGATCTCGGTGGGCGGCTCGCAGGGGCGGACATCGCCATACTCGCCGTCGCCGTACTCGTAGATGTAGTCGCCGAGGTGCAGCACGGCGTCGAGATCTGCGCGCTGGGCGATGAAGCGGTAGGCATTGAAATAGCCGTAGGCGAAGTTGGAGCAGCTCACCACGCCGAGGCGCAGATGGTCGACATTGCCTTCCGGTGCGGTGCGGGTGCGCCCCAGGGGCGACTCGAACCCCAGCGTGCGAAAGCGGTAGTAGTAGGTCTTGCCGGCAGACAAGCCGGTGGCATCGAGTTTCACGGTCCAGTCGCGCGCGGCGACGGCGGTGACCGCGAAACTACGCGCATCCACCGTCAGTTCGGGGTCGTCGGCGATGACCAGCATGCCGGGAATATCGCCCTCGATACCCGCAGGCGGGGTCACGCGGGTCCACAGGATGACCCGATCGCTCAGTGGGTCACCGGAGGCGACACCGTGTCGGAACGGGGTCGTACCGCCCACAAGGCTCAGCGGGTGGCTGTCACCACAGCCGGGCAGAAAGGGCGCGGCGGCGGCCAGGGCACCGGCGCCGGTGGCGCGCTTGAGAAAATCCCGACGCGACCAGCCGCGACGCTTGATGCGAATCCGCCCCATGACCTACTCCCCACCCTGAACCCGAAAACACGCCAGCATAGCGGCCCTGCACGACACTTTGATGGCAGGGCGCTCAGGGCGCCAGCGGCGGCGCGCCCTCGCGTGGTGCCGTGGGGGTTCTGCGCGGAAGTCGGGTGATGTGCCGGGCGCCGGCCGCGGTGGCGTAGCCGGTGGCGAACGCCTCACTGCCGCCGGATTCGGTGATGGTCGAGACGTACCAGTACTCGCCCACGGTTTCCGCTGCGGTGATGTCGAGCAGCAGATAGCCACGACGGGTGACCTCGACATACTGCATGTGCGGGTTCAGCAGCCGCAGGGCGTTGGCCAGGCGCGGTGCACCGGCCAGCTGGTCGAAGCCGCTGGATGTGACCGAGGTGGCGACATACTCCACCCCCAGGCTGCCGGCGCCGGTAAGCGGGTTGTACTGCAGCAGGTTTTCGGGGTCCCGGGTCAGGTCCATGACCCAGGAACTGTGGATGTCGCCGGTGAGCACCACGAAGTTGTCGATATCCTGCGCGGACAGGTGATCGAAGATGGCGCGGCGTTCTGCCTGATAGCCGTCCCACTGGTCGGGGTTGGCGTAGATATCGGTAAGCCCTTCACCGCTGGCGAACAGTGGGATCGGCAGTTCGGCCAGTGCCGGGATGGGAATGCCGAGGTCCGGCAAGGGGGTCGCCTTGAGCTGGCCGAACATCACCTGCTGTCCGACCAGTTTCCAGGTGGTGGTGGAGTCGGTCAGACCCGACAGCAGCCAGTCTCGCTGGACCGGGCCGATCAGTTTGCGGTCGGCGGCGAAGCTGGCGGGATCGTTGATACCGAGCTCGTCGTCGCGATCATAGAGGCGGGTATCCAGCATCCACAGGTCCATCAGCTGCCCGAACCGGAAGCGCCGCCAGATCCGGTCCGGATTGCCCGGTTCCGGCAGGCGGATCGGCATCCATTCGTCATAGGCCTGCTGTGCCCAGGCCTTGCGGATTGCCCACACCCCTTCTTCGCCCTCGGTGTGGTTGTCGGCGCTGTCGCGGCGGGAATTGTTGGTGGACTCGTGATCGTCCCACACGGTAATCCAGGGGTGCTGACGATGCGCTGCCTGCAGGTCGGGATCAGCCTTGTACTGGGCGTGGCGGGCGCGATAGTCAGCGAGGGTCAGGATTTCGGCGGGCGGCTCGTGCCCGCGGCCGACGGCCCCTTGAGAGCCGCTCTCATACAGGTAGTCGCCGAGGTGCAGCACCGCATCCAGATCGGCGCGCTCGCTGATGAAGCGGTAGGCGTTGAAGAAGCCCGCAGGATAATTGGAGCAGCTCACCACCGCGATGCGCAGGTGGTCGGTGTCCAGCGGCGCGCTACGGGTGCGGCCCAGGGGCGAGTCCACGCCGAGCGCCGAGAAGCGGAAGTAGTAGGTGGTGCCGGCGCTCAGTCCGGTGGCGTCCAGTTTCACCGTCCAGTCCCGCGCCGCGGAGGCGGTGACGGCAAAGGTGCGCGGGGCGATCGTCAGTGCGGGGTCCTCGGCCACGGTGACGGTGCCGGGGATGTCACCCACCACCCCCTCGGGGGGCGTCACACGGGTCCACAGGATGACCCGGTCGGGCAGCGGGTCGCCGGACGCCACGCCGTGCTGAAAGGGGTTGCCACCCGGGGAGGGCGACAGCGGCGTGCCCTCCCCGCAGCCGGCCAGCGGCAGCGCGCCGACGGCCAGGCCCGCTGCACCCGCGCGGCGCAGGAAATGACGACGGGTCCAGCCCCGTCGCGGCTCACGAAAACGACCCATTGTTGACGACCCCCGTAGGAACCGGCCGAGCATATCCGGCTTCTGCTGCAGGCTGATGGCAGCGTCAGGTCCTGAGCCAGCGCCAGAGAGTGGTGCGGGAAATGCCGAGCTCGGCTGCCAGCGCCGCGCGGTTGCCGCCGAGGGCTTCCAGCCGGCGCTGCAGTGCTGCGGTCCCCGGTCGACCGCCGGCGGGGGGCGGCGGGTTCGTGCGGCGCAGCTCGGGGGCGATGCGATGGAGGGTGTCGACCTCCAGGCGGGTGGCGCCGGCGACGCGGCAGCGCTCCAGCAGATTGCGCAACTCGCGGACGTTGCCGGGCCAGGGGTGAGCGCACAGTTGCGCCAAGGCGGCGTCCGACACCGGCAGCGGGGGGGCGCCCAGGGTCTGCTGCAGGTGGGCGATGAGCGGCAGGAGGTCATCTGGACGTTCGCGCAGCGCGGGCAGCGACAGGCGCAGTACGTTCAGCCGGTAATAGAGATCGGCGCGCAGGTGCCCGTTGCGCACGGCGGCTTCGACGTCCCGGTGGGTGGCGGCGATCACCCGCAAATCCACGGGCGTGGCGCGGGTGGCGCCGACCCGCAGTACTTCCCGCTCTTCCAGCACGCGCAGCAGGCGGGTTTGCAGCAGCGCCGGCATTTCGCCGATCTCGTCCAGTAGCAAGGTGCCACCGTGGGCTGCTTCGATCAGGCCGGGCCGTCCGCCCCGGCGGGCGCCGGTGAACGCGCCCTCTTCGTGTCCGAACAGCTCCGCTTCCAGCAGCGATTCGTTCAGCGCACCGCAATTGACGGCGACAAAGGGCTGTCCGGCGCGAGGGCTCAGCGCATGCAGAGCGCGGGCCACGCGTTCCTTGCCCGTACCGCTTTCGCCCAGCAGCAGGACCGTGGCATCGCTCGCCGCCAGGCGCGGCAGTGCGGCACGGACCGTTTCTGCAACGCGGCTGTCGCCCACGAACGGGGGTGCCGGTCGGTTGCCGCCGCGCGCGCGGGTGGCACGTGGCGCGCGCGGGGCGGCGGGGTCGATCAGGGCGCTGAGATCCAGCGCCTGCTCGAAGGCGGCCCGGGCCGAGGCTTCGGAGTACAACAGAATGCCGGCCAGGCCCTGCTGTTCGGCGAGGTCGATGGTGAGCCCGGTCCCGACCACAGCGCCGATACCCAGGCTGCGCAGCTCCGATACCCGCAGGCGGGCCTCCTCGGCGGTGACGAAGGCGCGCTGTTCGATGGGCAGGTCGAAGGCGCGACAGAAATCGGCGAAAGCCGGCATGTCGGCGGCATGGGTGATCACGCCCAGGCGCGCAGACACCGCCCGTGCCCGGGCCAGCGCCTGCATCAGGTCGAAGCCGGAGGGGCGGATCATGACCGTCGGCACCGGCATGCGGCTGCGCAGATAGGCGCCGTTGGAGCCTGCCGCGATCAGGACGTCGTACGGCCGCTGCGCGTGCTGACGCCGCAGGTGGCGGACGGCCTCCTCGAAGCCGAGGGGAACCAGTTCGATGTCGGCGCGCGCATCGAAGTCGGGGATCACATCGCCCAGCAGGGCCGACAATCGGGTGACCGCCACCACGCCGATGCGGGGGCGGGGGTCATGGCGTGATGTTTCATCCGGCATGAAACATTATGAAACAGAAACCCCATTGAACGAAACATCTGCGCTTGGAATGTCATTCAAGTATTTGAATTTATTTAGTGGCGTGATGTTTCACTGGTTTGGCATAGGCCTTGTATCGGGTCGGGTCCCCTTCCACGAGATCCGACCTCATGAGCTCCTTGTGCTCCGCTGGCGCCCGTTTCCGCGCCGCCCTTGCCGCCGAACACCCCCTGCAGGTCATCGGGGCGATCAATGCCAACCACGCGCTGTTGGCGCAGCGCGCCGGCTTCAAGGCCATCTATCTGTCCGGTGGCGGTGTGGCGGCCGGTTCGCTGGGCCTTCCCGACCTCGGCATCAACACGCTCGATGACGTGCTGGTGGACACCCGCCGCATCACCGATGTCTGCGATCTGCCACTGATGGTCGATATCGATACCGGCTTCGGGCCATCCGCGTTCAACATCGAGCGCACCATCAAGGGTCTGATCAAGGCGGGCGCCGCGGCCTGTCACATCGAGGACCAGGTGGGCGCCAAGCGCTGTGGTCACCGGCCCGGCAAGGAGATCGTGACGCAGGGCGAAATGGTGGATCGCGTGAAGGCCGCGGCCGATGCCAAGACCGACCCGGACTTCTTCCTCATTGCCCGCACCGACGCCATTCAGGCCGAGGGTGTGGATGCCGCCATCGAGCGGGCCATCGCCTGTGTCGAGGCGGGGGCCGATGGCATCTTCGCGGAGGCGGCCTACGACCTGCCGACCTATCAGAAGTTTGTCGAGGCGGTGAAAGTGCCGGTGCTGGCCAACATCACCGAGTTCGGGGCCACGCCGCTGTTCACCCGCGACGAGCTGGCGTCGGTGGGGGTCAGCATCCAGCTGTATCCGCTGTCTGCCTTCCGTGCGGCCAACAAGGCGGCCGAGGCCGTCTACACTTCCATCCGCGCCAATGGTCACCAGAAGGATGTGGTGGACCTGATGCAAACGCGCGCGGAGCTGTACGACCGTATCGGCTATCACGCCTTCGAGAACAAGCTGGACGCGCTCTTCGCGGCCAAGAAGCAGTAAGCGGCGTCCCACCACCTGACAACTCCAGGAGAGATCATGAGCGAAGCAACCCCCACGCCCGGTTTCAAACCGAAAAAGTCCGTCGCCCTCAGTGGCACTGCCGCCGGCAACACGGCGCTGTGCACTGTTGGCCGTAGCGGCAACGACCTCCACTATCGCGGCTACGACATCCTCGATGTCGCCACCACCTGCGAGTTCGAGGAGATCGCCTATCTGCTGGTGCACGGCAAGCTGCCCACCACCGCCGAACTGGCCGGCTACAAGACCAAGCTGAAGGCGCTGCGTGGCCTGCCGGCCGCGGTCAAGGTGGCGCTGGAGCAGCTGCCGCCGTCCGCGCACCCGATGGATGTCATGCGCACCGGCGTGTCCGTGCTTGGCTGCGTCAAGCCCGAGAAGGATGATCACAACCATCCGGGCGCGCGCGACATCGCCGACAAGCTGATGGCCTCGCTCGGCTCGATGCTGCTGTACTGGTACCACTTTGCCTACAACGGCAAGCGCATCGAGGTGGAAACGGACGCCGATTCCATCGGCGGGCACTTCCTGCACCTGCTGCATGGCGAAAAGCCGCGCGAATCCTGGGAACGTGCGATGCACACGTCGCTGATCCTGTACGCGGAGCACGAGTTCAACGCCTCGACCTTCACCACGCGCGTAGTGGCCGGTACCGGGTCCGACATGTATTCCGCCATCTGTGGCGGCATCGGCGCCCTGCGGGGGCCGAAGCATGGCGGTGCCAACGAGGTGGCCTTCGAGATCCAGAAGCGCTACGACAACCCGGACGAAGCCGAAGCCGATATCCGTGCCCGTGTCGAGAAGAAGGAAGTGGTGATCGGCTTCGGTCACCCGGTGTACACGGTCTCCGATCCGCGCAACAAGGTGATCAAGGAAGTCGCCCGTCAGCTGTCCGACGAGCAAAAGAGCATGAAGATGTATGACATCGCCGAGCGGCTGGAATCGGTGATGTGGGACATCAAGAAGATGTTCCCCAACCTCGACTGGTTCAGCGCGGTCAGCTATCACATGATGGGTGTGCCGACCGACATGTTCACGCCGCTGTTCGTGATTGCCCGCACCGCCGGTTGGAGTGCGCACGTGATCGAGCAGCGCATCGACGGCAAGATCATCCGCCCCTCGGCCAACTACGTGGGCCCGGAAGATCAGAAGTTCGTGCCGATCGCCAAGCGCAGCTGAGGTTGCGACGGGTCAGGAAGCCGCCCCGATTGCGGGGCGGCTTCCTTTTTTTTGGCCGCAGGGTAGAGTGTGCCTCCCGCACGGTGTCGAAGAACACCTATTGGAATGAGGAGTCTGGCGCATGCCGCGCAAGCCATTGAAACCGCGCACGGAACCGCCTTACCGCATGAAGGATCTGGTCGAGCAGACCGGCGTCTCGAGGGAGGCCATCCGCTTTTACATCAACGAGGGGCTGTTGCCTCCGGCGGAGAAGAGCGCGCGCAACATGGCCTGGTACGGGCAGGTCCACCTCGATCAGCTGCGGCAGATCAAGCGGTTGCAGCGCGACCATTTTCTCTCGCTCAAGGCCATTCGCATGGTGCTGGGCGGGCGCGGTGACCCGGAGTTCACGCCCACGCAGCTGGCCTCCCTGCAACGCATCCGCCACCGATTGAGTGCCACGCAGGGGCGGTTGTCGATGTCGGAGCCGCCCGAGAAGCTGGCGCTGGACTTCGGCCTGTCACGGCTGGAGCGCAAGGAGCTTCGGGATCTCGGTGTGGCAGCGTCGGGTGTGGCCACCATCAGCGATGTCGAGATTGTCCGGCTCTGGATCAGCCTGCGCGATGCCGGGCTCAAGCTGGAGCGGGGGTTCAGCCCCAAGGACATCAGTTTTGTGCTGGAGGCGGCGCGTCACGTCCTCGACAACGAGCTGGAGATCTTCCGCGACCGTATGCGCGGCCTCGAAACCCATGAGCTGATCGCCATCATCGACACCGCCATCCCCGCGATCAGCAAGCTGTTCATGACGATGCACGAGCGGGCGGTCTATCAGTTCATCGACGATTTTCTGGAGCGAGATCTGCAGCGTCGCCCGCCTGCGACAGCGGTCGCAGGCCGGGCGCGGGCGGTGCACTGAGCGCGGGAATCCGCAGCACTTACCCGGACCTTCATACGCTGTCCATATGATCGGATACTTGACGGTTCGTTGGCGGGGTGAGTTATTCTGAGCACCTTAACAACGCACTATACGTTTTTCTGAGCAGGGGAAAGGTCTGGGCGCCGGCACGCCTGGGCTTCGGTCGTTACGAGGAGAGCCAGTCAATGCATGATTCGCGCGGCGCGTTTGCGCAGGCCTTTGTCCGCATCACGGAACCGCTGATCTTCAGCCGCCGTCTGGTGACGCTCAGCGTCATGGCGGTGCTGACGGTATTGCTTGGGTGGCAGGCGACGGGGCTCAGGATCGATGCCGGATTCGAGAAGCAGATTCCGCTGCAGCATCCCTACATCCAGATCTACAAGCAGTACGAGAAGGAGTTCGGCGGCGCCAACACCACGCTGGTGGCGCTGAGCCAGAACGATGGGGATATCTACAACCCCGAGTTCATGAAGACCCTGCGGGCGCTGACCGATGCGGTGTATTTCACGCCCGGTATGGACCGCTCGCGCGTCAGCTCCATCTTCACACCGGACGTGCGCTACCTCGAGGTGGTGGAGGGCGGCTTCCAGGGCGGCAACGTGGTGCCGGCCGACTTCACCCCCACGCCGGAAATGCTGGCCCGCGTGCGCTCCAACGTGGAAAAGGCGGGCATCGTCGGCCGCCTCATCGCCAACGACCATGGCGGCGCCATGGTGTTTTCCGAACTGCTGGAACGCAACCCGGTCACGGGCGAAAAGCTGGACTACATCGCCACGGCCCACCGGCTCGAAGACATCCGCCGGCGTTTCACCACCGAAACCCGCTATCAGTACACGCTGAAAGAGGATCTGCCGCCGCTGAAGGCCGGCGACATCGTCAAGACCGGCTACACCGACGAGCGCGGCCCGCTGTTCGACTTCCTCGACGTCAAGGTGATCATGCCCAACGAAGAGGGCCTCGAGGTCGAGCGCGAGGTCCCGGGGGCGATGCTGGAGGTGGTCGAGGAAAGCAACCCGGACTACAACCCCAACATCGACATCCACATCATCGGCTTCACCAAGGCGGTCGGCGACATCGCCGACAGCGCGCTGGAGGTGTTCAGCTACTTCGGCCTGACGGTGTTTCTGGTGTGGATGCTGCTGGCCTGGTACTGCGGCTCGTTCAAGGTGGCCTTCCTGCCGACCGCCTGCGGCATTCTGGCGGTGGTGTGGGAACTCGGGATGCTGCACCTGTTCGGGTTCGGCCTCGATCCGTTTGCGGTGTTGATGCCGTTCATCGTGCTGGCCATCAGCACCAGTCACGGGATCCAGATCACCAACTTCTGGCTCAACGAGACGGCCGACCATGGCCTGGGCGCCTTTGATGCTGCGGTGGCCACCTACCGCCGTCTGGTGATTCCCGGCATCTCGGCGCTGGCGACCAACTTCGTAGGCTTTGGCACGATCTTCCTGATCCCCATCGACATCATCCGCGAGATGGCGGCCAACGCCATGTTCGGTCTGGTGGCCATTGTGCTGTGCAAGAAGGTGCTGTTGCCCTGTCTGCTGACCTTCGCCAGCCTCAAGGATCCCAAGAAGTTCCGTGATCACCAGCACGCGCGTGATGCCAAGCTCGAGCCGATCTGGCGCGGGCTGTCCAACATCACCCGCAAGCCGGTGGCGGCCGTGGTGCTGCTCGCCGGGGCCGGCATGTGGGCCACCGGGCACTGGATTGCGCAGGACCTGAAGATCGGCGAGCTCCATGACGGGGTGCCCGAGCTGCGCCCGGATGCCCGTTACAACCTGGATTCGGCCAAGATCGTCAAGGACTTCGCCATCGGCGTGGACGTGCTCAAGGTGGTGGCGGAAGGCAAGGCCGACGGCTGTATCGATCACAGCATCGTGTCGTTGATGGACCGTTTCGCCTGGCGCATGGAAAACACTCCGGGGGTGCAGTCCACGCTGTCGCTGCCCAAGCTGCAGAAGCTGGTGTTCAGCAGCTATTCGGAGAGCAATCCCAAGTTCAACGCCCTTCCGCGTGAATCCGGCGCGCTGGTGGTGACGGTGCAGCCGTTCCCCAGCTCCACCGGCCTGCTCAACGAAGACTGCAGCGCCATGCCGGTGTTTGTCTTCACGCAGGACCACAAGGCGGAGACCATCGACGTCATCATCGCCGCCATCAACGAGTTCCGGG
The DNA here is from genome assembly GCA_936928855.1 of uncultured Polycyclovorans sp. GTDB lineage: Bacteria > Pseudomonadota > Gammaproteobacteria > Nevskiales > Nevskiaceae > Polycyclovorans. The sequence goes on along the minus strand of CAKZHZ010000071.1, from coordinate 4,192 downwards.
ATGAACTGCCGGAAAGCGCGCCCGTGACCTTCCAGCTGGCCACCGGCAATGTCGGGGTGATGGCAGCGGTCAACGACGTCATCAAGGAAACCGAATACACCGTGTTGCTGTGGCTGTTCCTCGGCATCGGGGTCTGCGTGGCGCTGTCGTTCCGCAGCGTCGCCGGGCTGGTCTGCGTGCTGGTGCCGCTGGCGCTGGTGCACGTGGTCAGCTACGCGGTGATGGTCTATCTCGAGATCGGTGTGAAGTTCTCCAACATCGCGGTGGCCGCCTTCGCCGCCGGTATCGGGGTTGACTACGGCATCTACATCTACAGCGTGCTCGAGGAGAACGTGCTGCAGAAGGGCATGAAGCTGCGCGAGGCTTACCAGAACACGCTGCACCAGACCGGCAAGGCGGTGATCTTCACCGCGCTGACGCTGGGGGCCACGGTGTGCACCTGGATGTTCTCCAACCTGCAGTTCCAGGTGGACATGGGCATTCTGCTGACGTTGATGTTCTTCGCCAACGCCGTCGCCGCCGCCATTCTGCTGCCGGCATTCGCCGCCTTCCTACTCAAGGCGCCGAAAAACGCCCCTACCGCTCCCGCGGCATCGGCGTAAGCTGATCATGTGCCGGTGCCCGTTATCGGGCACCGGCCACGGTTCTACGGCGGACCTGCAGGACACGGCAGACCCGCCTTCACAAGGAGGATAGGTGTCATGAAACGATCAATGCTGAAACTGACCGCGCTGGCGGCCATGGTGATGGCTTCCGGCACCACCTGGGCGGCAGTGTCCGCCGAAGAGGCAGCCCGCCTGGGCAAGGATCTCACCCCGGTCGGCGCCGAGCGTGCCGGCAATGCTGACGGCACCATCCCCGAGTGGACGCCCGCCGAGCAGCGCGGTGAACTGAAAGCGGTATATCCGAACAACCCCGAGTTCGACGCAGAAAAGCCGATCTTCACGATTACGGCCCAGAACGTCGGGCAGTACGCTGACAAGCTCACGGAAGGTCACAAGGAGCTGCTCAAGCGCTACCCGCAGACCTACAAGATGAACGTCTACAAGACTCATCGGGACGTCAATTTCCCGAAGGAAGTCCTCGACGCCACCATCAAGAATGCGACCACCACCAAGCTGGAAGGGGTCGACAATCCGGTGGGCGGGCACCTCGGGTTCCCGTTCCCGATTCCGAAGAGCGGCGCCGAGGTGGTGTGGAACCACCGTGTGAAGTGGCGCGGCAACGATGTGCGTCGTTACAACAACCAGATGATCGTGCAGCAGGACGGCAACTTCTCGCTGACCAAGATCGTCGAGGACGTCACCTTCTTCTACGCCAACTCGAAGATGGACAACCCGCCGACTCTGGCGCCGGGCGCTGACTTCCTCCGCTACCTGTCAGAGACCATCTCGCCGCCCCGTATCGCCGGCACCTACATCCTGGTGCACGAAAAGGCCGGCGCCGGGACCGACGGTCGCGCAGCATGGCTGTACGCACCGGCGCTCAAGCGCATCCGTCGTGCCCCGGCGGTCTGCTGCGACAACCCGTATGAAGGCACCGATGGTCACCAGTTCTATGACCAGGTGGACATGTACAACGGTGTGCTTGAGCGTTTCACCTGGAAGCTGGTCGGCAAGAAGGAGATCTACATTCCGTACAACTCCAACAAGATGGCCGGTCCGCAGACCAAGTACGACGACATTGCCTCGCCGAACCACGTGAACCCCGAACTGCCGCGCTACGAGCTGCACCGGGTGTGGGTGGTCGAATCCGAGAACAAGCCGGAAATGCGTCACACCTTCAAGATGCGCCGCATCTATGTGGATGAGGACAGCTGGAACGTGGTGGCCATCGACAACTACGACCAGCAGGGCAAGCTGATGCAGTTCCAGGAAGGCAATCTGGTGACCTACTACAACGTACTGGCCACCACCACCCAGCCGGAAACCATCTATCACCTGAACTCGGGCCGCTACTTCGTGACCGCCATGGGCAACGAAGACCAGCCCTACGACAACACGGTGAGCTACCCCTCCAACTTCTTCGAAGCCAACACGATCCAGACGCGCGCCTCGAAGTAAGTTTTCTGTCGTATTCCCCGCCGCCGGTCGCAACACCGGCGGCGGGGCCTGTCACCATAAAAAAAGCATTGCCAACATGATGCGGCTTTCCCTGATTCGATCCCTTTCCCCGCTGCTGCTGTGCACCGCCGCTTTCAATGCCGGTGCCTATGAGACCTCTGTGCGGCTGTTCGACAAGGATGTCGGAGTGGTCCTGAACAACACCGTGACCTTCGGTGCATCCTGGCGCTTGCAGGATCAGGCGCAGGACCTCATCAGCAAGGGGGCGATCAACCCGGACCTGTGTGCCGGGCAGTATCAGACCTGTCAGGGGCTGTTCCGCAATCAGACCTTTCCGGCGGCGCGTCTGGCTGCCGCACCCGGACAGGGATCCATCAATTTCGATGACGGCAATCTCAACTACAACCGCGGCGATCTGGTTCAGATGCCGCTGAAGTACAGCCACGACTTCCGCTTCACCTGGGATAACTACGGGATCTTCATTCGTGGGATCGGTATTTACGATCATCACAACTATCAGGATTTCGAAACCTACAGTCCCAACAAGATCACCTCCGACAATGTCAACGACGTTGGCATACAGGCCGGCAACCAGACCTCCAACCGCTATTTCGATCAGGTTTTCGGACGGGGCGGTGTGGTACGCGAAACCCGCGCCCGCGGCGAGGCGGAGGAAATTGGGCTGCGTTACGACCTGCTGGACGCCAATTTCTTTGCCTACATTCCACTGGATGATGTCCGCACGCTCAACCTCCGCGTCGGCCGGCAGACGGTGAACTGGGGGCAGAGCACGGTGGCCGTGGTCAACAGCGTCAACCAGGCCCAGCCGGTCAACACCAACTCGCTGTACCGCCTCGGGTTCGGGCTGCTGGAAGAACTGTTCGTGCCGGTGAACATGATCCGTGGCAGCACCGAGATTTTCGGTGGCATCACCATGGAGGCGTACTACCAGCTTGAATGGCAGCCGATCGAGATTCCCACCGCTGGCAGTTTCATGTCCTTCGTCGACATCGGAACCGACAATCAGCGCAACACGGTCAACCTGGCCTTCGGGCAGTCGCCTGACGACCCCGAGTTTCTCGGCAACCCGTTGGACAACCCGCTGACCTTGATCACCGGGACTGCCCTGACCGCCGAGCGTCTGCCGGACCGTGATGCGCGGGACTCCGGTCAGTACGGCGTGTCGTTCAAGTACTACGCCGACAACATCAACAACGGCACCGAGTTCGGTGTCTACTTCATGAATTACCACTCGAAGCTGCCGTACGTCAGCTTCTATTCCACCGATGCCAGCTGCGCCCGCGCGGCCGGCAACGCGCAGGGCATCGACGCTCGCAATACCCTTGAGCTCTTCAATGTCTGCCCGAATCTGCCGACGACCCGGATGGACAGCCCTGGCGCGCTGATCGGAGACATCCTGTCGCTGGGCGCGCAGGCCGGCCTGCAGATCATTCCCGAGCTGGGTATCTTGGACCTGGGGTCGCCCGGGCTCGGTCTCGAAGACCTGGGTGGCCTGATCAACCTGCTGGCACCCCGGCCGGGCCTGCCGGAGTCGAGCGTGGTGCCGTTCGATAGTGCCAAGCTGCAGCTGGAGTATCCCGAAGACATCCGCATGTTCGGAGCCGACTTCACGACCACCTATGGGGAGTATTCCTTCCAGGGGGAAGTGAGCTACCGCCCCAATGTTCCTCTGCAGGTGGCACTGATCGACGTGGCCTTCTCCGCTTTCGGGCCGGTGTTGGGTAGCTGTCACAACGAGGAGGTGGGGTGCTTCGGCTCCTCCGCCGGCCTGGGGTTCAACGAGAACGGGGATTCGGTGCTCTATGAGGGCAACGATTTCACCGACGCCGACGGCAACAACCCGTACACCGACACCATCAACCTGGTGGTGGGCGCGGTACCGGGTTCGGCGCGCTCGTTCCCGAGCTTTCTGATCCCCTACCTCTACGGGGATGATGCGATCGGCAACAACGCCCCCAACAGCTTCATCCGCGGTTGGATTCCCGGCAAGGTGGCCCAGTACAACCTTGGCGCCACCCGGGTGCTCGGGCCCAATGAAAACTGGATCGGTGCCGACCAGGTCATCCTGATCTATGAGGTTGCGGCCACCCATGTGCTGAACATGCCGG
>CAKZHZ010000070.1 GCA_936928855.1 uncultured Polycyclovorans sp. | reverse complement strand
GCAAGGCGTCCTGCGCGAAATCCAAGGAGTTTACTGAGGTAAATGACGCTGGATTTCACGTAGGACAACGCAGACGGGGGCGTTCGACGGAGGGCGCAGCAGGCGGGCGATTTTTTCACATGCTCTCAGTCCTGAGGCGCCAGCGGATCCACCGGCTCGCCGGGGACCACGTGCCGTTCGGCGAACCACTCTCCCAGATCGATCATCTTGCAGCGTTCGCTGCAGAACGGCCGCCACCGGTTCTGGCTGTCAAGGCGGCTTGCCTTGCTGCACTGAGGACAACGGCCGATACGGCTGGTCGCGCCACTCACAGGGCGCAGCACTGCATGTCGAAGGGGATGTCGGTCATTACCTGCTGGCTGCGGGCATTGATGTCGCGGGCGCTCATGAAGCGGATGCTGAAACGATGGCGGCTGGCACTGATCTCGGGGTAGACCGACACGCTCCGGGGCACATGCACCCGCAGCAGCTGGCAGGCGCCCGAAGGGTTGTGGATGTGCATGCCCCGCTGGGCCACCACCGACTCCGGCTCCCGGCTTTCGCGCAGCAGGCGCAGATACAGCAGGATGGCGTGCTCGAAAGGCCGCATGTCGGCAGACCACGCATCGAGGTCGCGTTCCAGTCCCTTGCGGGGTTGTGACAGCCAGTAATGCAGGGTGGGCAGATCGAAGCCGCAGGTACCGCCGGGGATGCCGTAGCGATTGGCGACGGTCGTCAGGAAGTCGTTTTCCCGCAGCAGGTTGCCGGCGAACTGGGTGGCCAGCTGTTGCATGCCGTTGACCGCTGCGGTGAGCTCGGTCAGCACCGACTGCAGTGATTCGGGGTCGATGCCGGGCCGTTGCGCCAGACGGGTCAGCGCGGCGTGCTGCTCGGTCAGCTCCTTGAGAATGTCGTTCTTCAGGTCCGAACGCGACAGTACCGACAGGATGTCGAGCAAAACGTGCAGGGAGGCACGGGCGCCGTACTCGGATTCGTCGCGGCGATGATGCCGGTACTGGCCGAAGAGAAACTCCAGGCGCAGAAAGACGCGCACCCGTTCGGTGAGCGGCTGTTCAAACACGACAGGGTTTTCGGCAACAGACACACGAACCCGGTTAATTGAATGCCGGCCGATTGTGAAGTGTGTCGCAGTTCATTTCAAACCGCCTTGCGGCGTGCTGCGCCTGCGTCGCACCAGCGTAAGTGCAGCATTTCGACCTGGGCCCGGGTCTGCTCCGGTGTGCCGCTGTTGTCGATCACATCATCGGCTGCCCGGAGTCGGGTTTCGCGATCGGTCTGGGCCGCCAGCATCTGCCGGGCCAGCGTCTCGCTGATACCGTCCCGGGACAGCAGCCGACGGACCTGTTCCGCCTCATCCACGTCCACCACCACAACGCGGTCCACCAGCGATCGGAACCGGCTTTCCAGCAGGATGGCAATCGACAGTACGCAGTAGGGCGCGGTCTGCGCTGCACGCCATGCCTGCATGCGTTCGCCGATGCGGGGGTGCAACAGGTCTTCGAGCTGCTTCCGGGCGTCGGCATCGGCGAACACCCGCTCCCGCATGCGGCGTCGGTCGAGCGTGCCCTCCGGCAGCAGCATGTCGGCCCCGAAGGTCTCCGCGATGGCGGCCAGTGCCGGCTCGCCGGGCGCCACCACATCGCGGGCGACCTGGTCGGCATCCAGCACCGGGGCGCCGAGATCCCGCAGCTGCGATTCCACCAGCGACTTGCCGCTGGCGACACCGCCGGTCAGGCCCAGCGTCAGCGGACTCACAATCCCACGCTGCGCAGATAGGCGCTGCTGATGGCATCACCCCAGATCAGGGCGATCCAGCCGGCGGCGGCGAGATAGGGACCAAACGGCAACTGCAGGTCGCGGCCGCGGTTACGCGCCAGGATCAGCCCGATGCCCACCACCGCCCCCACCACGGAGGACAGCAGGATGATCAACAGCAGGGGCTGCCAGCCGAGCCACGCGCCCAGTGCACCGAACAGCTTGAAATCGCCATAGCCCATGCCTTCCTTGCCGGTCAGCAGTTTGAAGCCCCAGAACACGGCCCACAGGCTCAGGTAGCCCGCGGCGGCGCCGATCACGGCGTCCTGTAGCGGCACCCAGACCGGTACCAGCGCCAGCAGCAGGCCCGCCCACAGCAGGGGCAGGGTGATGCTGTCCGGCAACAGCGTGGTGCGCGCATCGATGACCGCCAGTACCAGCAGCGTCCAGGTGAGCAGGAGGGCGGCGGCCAGTTGCGGGCCCCAGCCGAAATGCCAGGCACAGACGGCGGACAGCAGGCCACAGGCCAACTCGACCAGCGGGTATTGCGCTGAGATGGGCGCCTTGCAGTCCGCGCACCGGCCCCGCAGCCAGAGCCAGCCCAGTACCGGAATGTTGTGCCAGGGACGGATCCTGGCCTGACAATGCGGGCAAGTGGAGGGTGGTGAGGTCAGCGACAGCCGGGGCTCGTCGACCTCCGGCAATGCGAGGATGGCCCGGGCCTCGATGCGCCAGTCGCGCTCCATCATGGCGGGCAGGCGCAGCGACACCACATTGAGAAAGCTCCCCACCAACAGCCCCAGCAGCAGGGTGAGCAGGATGAGCAGGCCGGGGTGGCCGGCCAACAGGTCAAAGAGCGGCATCACCGGTGTGTCAGATGGCCTGACCCATCTTGAAGATCGGCAGATACATGGCCACCACCAGGCCGCCCACCAGGACGCCCAGCACGGACATGATGAAAGGCTCCATCAGCGCGGTGAGGCTGTCGACGAGGTTATCGACCTCGGCCTCGTAGAAGTCGGCGACTTTCGCGCACATGGCATCCAGCGAGCCGGATTCCTCGCCGATGGCCACCATCTGGGTCGCCATGTTGGGGAACATGCCGGACTGCTCCATGGTCAGCTGCAGCTGCTGGCCGGTTGCCACCTGATCGCGCATGGTCATGATCGCCTCGGTGTAGACCACATTGCCGGCAGCCTTGGCGACCGAGTCCATGGCCTCCACCAGCGGCACACCTGCCGCGAACATGGTGGACAGGGTGCGGGCAAAGCGCGCCACCGCCGACTTGTGCAGGATGTCGCCGACGATGGGAATCTTCAGCGATACGCGGTCCAGCAGGCGGCGGAATTTCTCGGAGCGTTTCTTCAGGGCGATGAAGCCGAAGATGAACACCGCGATGCCGATCACCAGGGTGATGCCATTGGCCTGCATCCATTTGGACAGGTTGATCACCATCTGGGTGAAGGCCGGCAGGTCGGCGCCGAAGCCCTGGAACAGATCCTGGAACTGCGGCACCACGAAGTAGAGCAGGATGCCGGTGACGATGAAGGCCACCACCAGCACGGCAATCGGGTAGGTCAGTGCCTTCTTCACCTTCTTCTTGAGGGCTTCGGTTTTTTCCTTGTAGGTGGCGATCTTGTCGAGCAGGGTCTCGAGGGCGCCGGACTTTTCGCCCGCATCGACCAGGTTCACAAACAGGTCATCGAAGTGCAGCGGGTACTTGCCCAGAGCCTCGGCGAACGAGGCGCCGCCCTCGATGTGGGTCTTGATGCCCATCACCATTTCGCCCATGGCGGGCTTGTCATGGCCGCGGCCGATGATCTCCAGCGCCTGCACCAGCGGCACGCCGGAGGCCAGCATGGTGGCCATCTGGCGGCTGAATATCGCGATATCGCCGGACTCGATGGTGCCCTTGCCCTTGGCGAACAGCGTGGACGCCTTGCGCACCGCGATGGGGTTGATGCCCTGTTTGCGCAGGGCCAACTTGATGAAGTCGGCGTTGGGGCCGATCGACTGCCCCTTGATGCGATTGCCCTTCTTGTCCACCCCTTCCCATTTGAAGGGGTACTCCTTCACTGCGGCTGTGGCGGTTGCCATGGTCGTGTATCCCGGTGATCAGCGCTTCCCTGGCCGCAGTGTAGAGCGCACGGCCCGGGTCGTCAGTCCCCAACGGTACAGGCGTTGGCCTGTACCAGATCAATGACGCCGTCCCGCACTTTTTTCAGCGCGGCCTGGCGGAGGTCCTTGATGCCCTCTTCGCGGGCCTGTTCGGCGATGTCGCGGGCGTTGCCACCCTCCATGATGATGCGGCCCATGGCATCACTGAATGGCATCACCTGATAGATCCCGGTGCGGCCCTTGTAGCCGCCGTCGCACTGGTCACAGCCAACGGCTTCGTGGGGCGTGAAATCGGGTGAGTCGATTTCGGCTTCGCTGAAGCCCTGCTTGATCAGCTCCGGGCGCGGGATGTTGGCCGGGCGCTTGCAGTGCTTGCACAGCCGGCGCGCCAGTCGCTGCGCGATGATCAGCGTCAGGGTCGAGGCCAGGTTGTAGGCCGGGACACCCATGTTCATCAGGCGCACGATGGTCTGCGGCGCATCATTGGTGTGCAGGGTGGACAACACAAGGTGGCCGGTCTGGGCGGCCTTGATGGCGATCTCGGCGGTTTCGAGGTCGCGGATCTCCCCCACCATGATGACGTCCGGATCCTGACGCAGGAAGGCCTTCAAGGCAGCGGCGAAGGTCAGCCCCTGCTTCGGATTGACGTTGACCTGGTTGACGCCGGGCAGGTTGATTTCCGCCGGGTCTTCCGCCGTCGAGATGTTGATGTCCTCGGTATTGAGGATGTTGAGGCCGGTGTACAACGACACCGTTTTGCCCGAGCCGGTGGGACCGGTCACCAGGATCATGCCCTGCGGCTGCTGCAGGGCACGAAGGTAGGCGTCCTTCTGCTCGGCTTCGTAGCCCAGCGCGTCGATCCCCAGCTGTGCCGACGAGGGGTCGAGAATACGGGCGCAGATCTTTTCGCCGAACAGGGTCGGGCAGGTCGACACACGAAAGTCGATGGCCTTGGTCTTCGACAGGTTCAGCTTGATACGGCCATCCTGCGGCACCCGGCGCTCCGCAAGATCCATGCGGCTCATCACCTTGATGCGGGCCGCCAGGCGATGGCCCTGACTGACCGGCGGCTGCGCAATGGTCTTGAGTTCGCCGTCCTTTCGATAACGGATGCGATAGAACTTTTCGTAGGGCTCGAAATGGATATCCGAGGCGCCCTGGTTGATGGCATCCACCATCACCTTGTTGACGAAGCGCACGATCGGCGCGTCGTCCGCGCTGTCGCGGGAGACATCATTGCCCACCATGGCCGCTTCATCATCGTCGGCCACCTCCAGGTTTTCGAGGTCGCCGTCGGCCACCGACATATCGGCCTGTTGCAGCAGGGTCAGTGCCTGCTCCAGCGCGCGCGCCAGCTTGTCCTCTTCCACCAGGACCGCTTCGGTGGCATGGCCGGTGGCGAACTTGATGTCGTCCAGCGCCTGCACGTTCATCGGATCGGAGACCGCGATGAACATCTTCTTGCCACGGGCATAGATGGGCAGGGCGTGGGCCTTGCGCAACACCTTGTCGGTCAACTGCTGGACCAGCGAGCGATCCATCTCGACCGCCGAAAGGTCCATCAGCGGCACCCCGAACTCCAGGCTGGCCGCCTCTGCAACGGCCGAGGCGCTGACCAGCTTGCTCTCGACCACCACCGAGACGAAGGGGCGCTGTTCTTTCAGGGCCTTCTGCTGCAGATCGCGGGCCTGCACATCGGACAGCAGCTGGTCGGCCGCGAGGCGGCGCGCCAGGCCCCCGAGAAAGCCGGTTGCCGATGTCTGAGTGCTGATGGCCAAGCGCAGACCCTATTTCTTGAACGAATGTCCGATAGTCGGTTGTCGCGGTCAGCGGCGTCAAGCGCCGCCGATATCAGGCATTTCCTGCCCGCTGAGCGTCGAGCCAGACCCCCAGACCCTGGGCATTGAGCTCCATGTCCAGGGCCAGCAATGTCCGGCTGGTGGCTTCGTCCACCGGGCTGCCGTGTGCCTTGAGCTGCTCCAACGTCAGTTGCGTCAGCGCGTCCCGCAGGCGGGTGTGACGGTTGTCGACATCCGCCAGTTCGCGGGCGAGGGCCTGATAGCGTCGCAAGCCCTGCCGCAGGGTTTCCGCCAATGCGGGAACCGGACTCACGGCACCGTAGTGGGTCAGGTACATGCGCTTGGGCTCGGCGGCCAGCAACCGGTCCAGCGTGTGCTGCCAGGCTTCGGGTTCGAACTGCACCGGGGTGGTGGTGGGGAACAGGAAGGGCCCCTTCGCGGAGTCGAACTCGCGGTAGGACAGGCCAAAGGTGTCGCCGGTGAAAAACCCCTGGCTGACCGGGTCGAAGATGCAGAAATGGTGGCGCGCATGCCCGGGGCTGTCGAAGAAGCGCAGCACGCCATCGCCCAGACGCACTTCGTGGCCGTCAGCGGCCTCGATCACCCGCGCCGCCGGGACGCCCCGGATTTCCCCGTACTGCGCCTGGACCACGGCCTCGCCGTAGACGGCCGTGGCGCCGGCGATCAGCTTGGCGGGGTCGATCATGTGGCGTGCGCCGCGGGGGTGCACCACCAACTGGGCCTCCGGCAGTGCGCCCATCAGGGTCCCGACTCCGCCGGCGTGATCCAGGTGGACATGGGTGGGGATGACATACCGTACCTGGTCGGCGCGGATTCCCCGAGCGGACAGCAAGGCCAGCAGGCCCGGCACGCCATGGCTGGTTCCGGCTTCGATGAAGGCGTACTCCCCCTGCCGCGCCAGCAGGTAGCAGCAGGCCATGCCCGGGCGTCCCTGCAGCGTATCGATACAGGTGATGCCGTGGCCAAGGTCGGTGTTGGGGGGCAGTTCGCGTGCAGTCATGTCCGGTCCTGTCAGTTCGAAGAGGCCGTGCCCGGCGTGTCGAGCAGTCGCAACAGAGCGTCGCCCAACACCGTGCGGCGCCAGCCCTGCAGCAGCGTGAGATTCGCCTCCGGCCCCTGCCGGACCAGCGTTTCGAGTTCCGCACGGGGGGCCAGAAACCCCGGGGGCAGATTCAGCCGCTCGGCGCAGGCGCGAACCTCCGCCTGCAGGGCACGGAATCGCGCCTTGTCATCGCCGGCCAGTTCCTCGGGCATCCACACCTGCGGTCCGGGCGCCTCGGCCAGAACCTTCAGCAGCGCCTTGCCATGGCGTTCCAGTGTGCGGGGGGGTAGGCAGCCCAGCTTCTCCAATGCCTCCAGCGTCGTCGGCTGGCGCTCCGCCAGCGGGTACAGCGCGGCATCGTCGAGGATCCATTTGCGGGGACGATTGCGATCCTGCGCCTGGCGTTCGCGCCAGGCGGCAAGGGCCACCGCGCGGCTCTGACTGGCAGCATCGAGGCGGCCCAGGCCCTTGAGTCGGCGCCAGGCATCCTCGGGGCGGACAGCGTAGCGGTGCACATCGGTGAGCCGCTGGCAGTCCTCCGCCAGCCAGTCCAGCCGCCCGGCATCGGCCACCTGCTGCTGCAGCGCCGGGTACAGCGTGGCGAGATGGCGCACGTCGTCTGCAGCGTAGGCAATCTCGGCGTCGCTCAAGGGTCGCCGGGACCAGTCGGTGCGGGCGAGCCGTTTGTCGATGACCACGCCCAGGCTGCGCTCCACTAGCCCGGCGTAGCCGATCTGGTCCCCCATGCCCATCAGCGTGGCGGCGATCTGGGTGTCGAACACCGGCGTGGGCGCGCTGCCGGTGTGCTCCACCACGATCTCGAAATCCTGACTGCTGGCATGCAACACCTTGAGAACGTTGAGATCGGCCAGCACCGCCCACAGTGGGGCGAGGTCCTCCAGCGCCAGCGTGTCGATGCAGGCATTGGTTTTGCCATCCCCCACCTGCACCAGGCACAGGCGCGCCCGATAGGTCTCCACCCGGACGAACTCGGTATCCACCGTGATCCAGGGGCGTGCGCGCCAGCCGGCGCAGGCCTCGGCGAGCTGGGTGGGCGTGTCGATCCAGACGGTGTTCATCAATCCAGGGGGGCTGAAAGGGGCGGGTAGAATAGCCTGACCATACCCAATCCCCTCCGAGATGATTGCCCAGGCCCTGTCCACCACGCTCAAGATCATCCTGTTTCGTGCAGGTCCGCAGGACTTCCCGTTCCTGCCGCAATGGACCCGTACGATCTGCGTGATCGGCGCCACGCCGGTGTTTTTCGTCTACGCCCTGGCCCTGTCCCCCACGCTCGCGCTGATCATGGCCAGCGCCACGGTGGTGGGGGTGGCGCTGGCCACCCGCATGATCCTTCGGGTGCGCAGCCTTGAGGCGCGGTTCACCCAGACCTTCCAGACCCTGCTCTGCACCAGTGCGGTGCTGACCGCCCTGATGGCGATACCGTTTTCCCAGGTGGCGCCACAGCTGGTCGAGCTGGCCTCCGACCCCGAGGCGATGGCCGCCGGCGCGCAGCCGGACCTGCCCGGTGGGCCGGTACTGCTGATGAACCTGCTCAACATCTGGAATTTTCTGGTGACCGCGCACGTGTTCCGGCAGGCCACCAACAGCGGCATGGCGATGGGGCTGGTCTGGGCGTTTGCCGCGGCGGCGGTGATGCTGGCCTGTGTCCTGTTGTTCGGCAGCCTGCTGGGAGCGCTGGTGGTGGGCGGGGCCTGACATGCACCTCCATATCCTCGGGATCTGCGGCACCTTCATGGCCGGGATTGCCGCCATCGCCCGGGAGGCCGGACACACCGTCACAGGCTCGGATGCCAATGCCTGGCCGCCGATGTCCACCCAGCTGGAGGCCCTGGGAATCACCGTGATGTCCGGGTACGACCCGGCCCATCTCGATCCTGCGCCCGACATCGTGGTGGTCGGCAACGTGGTCAGCCGTGGCAACCCGGCAATGGAGGCGGTGCTGGACCGTGGCCTGCCCTATGTCAGCGGGCCGCAATGGCTGGCCGAGAACGTACTGCGGTGGCGGCATGTGCTGGCGGTGGCCGGCACGCACGGCAAGACCACCACCACCGCTTTGCTGGCGTGGCTGCTGGAGCATGCCGGCCTGCAGCCCGGCTTTCTGGTGGGCGGGGTACCGCTCAATTTCGGGTTGTCCGCGCGGCTGGGTTCGGGCGACTGCTTCGTGATCGAAGCCGATGAATACGACACCGCTTTCTTCGACAAGCGCAGCAAGTTCGTCCATTACCGGCCGCGCACCTGCATTCTCAACAATCTCGAATACGACCACGCCGACATCTTTCCCGACCTCGCCGCCATCGAGCGCCAGTTTCATCATCTGGTGCGGACCGTGCCCGGCCAGGGCCGATTGATCGTCAACGGTGCCGAGCCGGCGCTGGCGCGGGTGTTGGAGCAGGGCTGCTGGACGCCGGTGGACTGGTTCAACGACGAGCGGGGCTGGCGTGCCGAGTCACGGCCCGGGGGCTTCGCCCTGCAACGGTGTGGTGTGGCCCAGGGCGAGTGGCGGACGCCGCTCCCGGGCGCTCACAACCGCGCCAACACCCTTGCCGCCATTGCCGCCGCCCAGGCCCTGGATGTGCCGCTGCCGGTGCTGGCGGAAGGGCTGGCCGGGTTCCGCAGCGTGCGCCGCCGGCTGGAGTTGCGAGGGGAAGCGGACGGCGTGCGGGTCTACGACGACTTCGCCCATCATCCCACCGCCATCGAGCTGACCGTGCAGGCGCTGCGCGAGCATGACCACGGGCGCGTGCTGGCGGTGCTGGAGCCGCGTTCCAACAGCATGCGCATCGGCAGCCATGCTGCGCAGCTGGCACCGGCCCTGGCCGCTGCCGACCATTGCTACGTGCTGGCGCGTCCTGACCTCCAGTGGGATGCCCGCGCCACCTTTGCCGCGCTGCGTCCGCCGCTGACCCTCGGGGACTCGGTCGATGCATTGGTCGAGGCGTTGAGTGCCGATGCCCGGCCCGGTGATCGCGTGCTGGTGATGTCCAATGGCGACTTCGGCGACATCCATGCCCGGTTGCTGGCACGCCTGAAGGCGCGTTGAGCCCGGTGCTACCCTGATCCATCGTTTTCATCCTGAAGGACCCATGGCCCTCACGCCCGAAGCGCTCAACCGCGCCGCACAATTCGTACTCGATCAAGCCCGCACAGGGGGCGCCACCGCGGCAGAGGCCCAGGTGGGCACCTCACGCGGGTATTCGGTATCGGTGCGGCAACAGGCGGTGGAGAGTCTGGAGTTCCAGCATGACCGCGAGATGGGTGTCACCGTGTACATCGGTCAGCGCAAGGGGTCGGCCAGTACCGGGGACCTCTCCGACGACGGCCTGCGCCGTGCGGTGAGTGCGGCGCTGGACATCGCGCGGGTGACCGGCGAGGACCCCTGCAACGGCCTGGCCGATGCCGACCGCCTGGCAACCCGCTTCCCCGATCTCGACCTCGACCATCCCTGGGATCTCACCCCGCCACAGGCCATTGAGCGGGCGCTCGCAACCGAGGCGGCAGCGATGGCGGTGGATGCACGCATTCGCCAGAGTGAAGGCGCGGCCCTGTCGACCCACCGCAGCGTCGCCCTGTACGCCAACAGTCACGGTTTTTCGGGGCTGCGCGAGAGCACCTCGCACGGGCTCAACTGCGCGGTCGTCGCCGTCGACGGCGACGACATGCAGCGTGACTACTGGTACACGCACCACCGCCGCGCCGATCAGCTGGAGGCGCCCGACGCGGTGGGCCGGGAGGCGGGGCAGCGGGCGTTGCGCCGGCTGGGTGCGCGCAAGCTGACCACCCGCAGCGCCCCGGTGCTGTTTCCGCCGGAGCTGGCCCGCGGTCTGTTCGGGGCCTTCGTCGGCGCCATCTCCGGTGGCGCACTCTACCGCCGGGCCAGTTTTCTGCTCGACGCCATGGACCAGCCCGTGTTTCCCGCTGGGATCGACCTGTTGCAGCGTCCGTTCCTGCCCGGCGCAGCCGGCAGCAGTGCCTTCGACAGCGAAGGGGTGGCCACCGAGGACCGCACGCTGGTCGAAAAAGGCGTGTTGAAGGGATGGCTGCTTGGCAGCTACTCGGCGCGGCGGCTGGGGCTGCACAGTACCGGCAATGCCGGGGGCGTATTCAACCTGCTGGTGGAGGGCGAGCGCGAACCGTTTGATGCGCTCGTCAAGCGCATGGGGACCGGCCTGCTGGTCAGCGAACTGCTGGGCCACGGTGTCAACGGCGTCACCGGCGACTACTCGCGCGGTGCCGCCGGGTATTGGGTCGAGAACGGCGAGCTGGCCTATCCGGTGGATGAACTGACCATCGCCGGCAACCTGCGCGACATGTTCCACCGCATCGTGGGCCTGGGGGATGACCTGCGACCCTACGCCAGCATCCGCACCGGATCGGTATTGATCGACGGCCTGACGCTGGCGGCTACCTAGCCAGCGCGAACCCCAGGCCAAGCCGGGTGATCGACCGGTCATAGTCGATCAGGCTCTCGCCGTAGCCGTGGAACAGATGGATCATGTAGAACACGTAGCCGTCGGATGACGGCCAGGTGTAGTCCAGTGTGATCGCGCCCTTGCCGGTCGACGGATTGCCACGCAGCATCAGGTGCGCCAGCCCACCGTTGTCCAGTTGGCGCTGCACATGGGCCTCGCCATACCCCATGTAGCGATGAATCAGCGGGTTGTCATCGCCCTTGGGGTCGTCGGGTGTTTTCTTGCGATCTTCCGGCAGGCGGTACCAGAACTTGAGGTAGCGCAGCGTCTGGCCCTTGGCCTGAAAAGGTGCGATGTAGATGCGGTTCCAGCTGCGGGACATCGGCACATCCTGCCCGTTGGACTCGTGCTCGATGCCGAAATCCGCGCCCCAGTGATGCCAGCGCTCGGGGTCCGGGGTCCAGCGGTAGAACAGTTCCGGGTTGTAATTGGTTTCCCGGAAGGGCCGCGAGCGGTCCTCGTCGTAGACCTGCCAGAACGATTTCTGGGTGTAGCCGAAGTACCAGGGCGACGCGAACAGTTTCTGCTTGGCGCTGATCTGGAAGATCACCTCGGTATCCAGACCCCGCACGTTCGGGCTGTATGCCACCGGCAGCAGGTACAGCGGCTTGTGCGTGGACAGCCCGCGCGCCACCGAGATGATGGAGTAACTGTCGGTGGACTGGCGGCGAAAGCTGAACAGCCCCTCGTCATTGACGGTTTCGCGTGCCTCACGGTCGCTCATGTCGGCGCCGGCATCGGGGTGCACCGCACGCGGGGCCGGGTTGGCCGCCGGCGGATCGGCCAGTAGCGACTGCGGGCCGGGCGGCTGCGGGGAGGGGGACGGGGCGTCCTGGGCCCGCACAATGCCGGTGGCGAGGAACAGCAGGACGGTGACGGTACGGATCGGGGCCATGGGATTTCGGTCAGTGCAGTGCCAGCGTCAGGGCATCCACGTAGGGGCGCATCACGCGTTCCACCCGGCACAGCGCGGCGTAATACCACAGCGTATCGAGTTGCACGCGACGCTGGTTGATCGCCGCGCGCAGCGCATCGACCGCGATGTGCGGGCCGATCTTGTTGCGGAACTTGAACAGGTCGGCCAGCGTTTTCTCCAGCCCGTAGACCGCCAGCTCGACGTGCTCGACCACGTGGTGCTCCACCCCTTCCTCGAAGGCGGCGCCGCCGAGACGTGCCACCCGCACCTCCGGGTGATCAAGCCTTGGCCGGGCGGCACGGCGCTCGATGGCCACGTACACCACGTTGGGGTCGGCCTCGCCGATACCGTGGAACGCCAGCGCGGACTGCAGGCAGATCACGCCATTAGGGACGGCGCGTCCCACCACGGCCAGCGCCAGCCGGGCGTTCATGCGCACCTGTGCCGGGACATAGGAGCCCCTGCCCACCTTCTTGATCAGCCCCTTGTCACACAGACGGCGTAGATATTCCGCCTGGATGCCGAACGGCACGAGATCCTTGGGACGCAACACGCCGAGCGACTGGGCCAGCCGCAGGATCTGCTCGGATTTGTTGAGTTCGTCCATTCAGCGACGGACCGGATGAAGGCCCGCAGGTCTCGAAGGGGTGTAATCATTTAAGGACAATGGTTCACGGAATGCAAGACTTTTTAACTAATGTCCTACTTTAGGCTTGTATTCCAAGTGGCTGGAATAGAAGTATTAATCTGAGGCGCGCCTCGCAAAGCCTGCCGTCGTGCTCCGGCCGATGCCGCCCTGCGGTATTCTGGTGAACACAGTCCGGGGACCAAGCTGCGGTGACCCAACATTTTCTGGTGGCAATGATGGCGCTCGGCATGGCCTTCGCTTTCTGGTCGGCCGACCGTCGGGCCGCGACCAGTCAGGCGCTCGCGGTGTCGCTGGGGGCTTTGGGTGCCGCCATCCTGTTCCAGATCGGCATCTCGGAAGCCGGTAGCCAGATCGCCATGGTGCGCTGGTCGCGGTGGTCGGCTTTGGCGGAGGCGGTGGCCATGGCTGCCCTGCTGGAGTGGCTGCTACGGGTGCGCCAGACCTTGCCGGCGGCACCCGGCGTCAACACCCGTGCGGGGGATCGCAGCCTTCGAGTGGGGCAGGGGGCGGTGGCGCTCTACCTGCTGTTGTCGCTGCTGCTGCCCGAACTGCGCGTGTCCGACTTTCTCCAGGCGCTGGAAACCTTTGGTGGCGCCGGCTTCCTGCTGCGACCGGGCTTCTGGCTGTTTGCCCTGCCCATGCAGTTTGCCGCGTTGGCCGCCATCGCCAGCATCCTGCTGTTGCTCAACCGGCGTCCGGACCGCGCCGAGCGCATCCGCGTGATCGCCATGGCCGTGGCCGTGCCCATCTTCATGATCGGCTTTGTGCTGCCGCACGACTGGGCCGCCGTCAGCACCGTAGTGGGCGAAGTGGTGGTGATGGTCGGCGCGGTCCACTACCACGTCCTGCAGGGGCAGCGGGGGCAGTTCATGAGCCGATTCCTGTCCCCGCAGGTGGCCAAGCTGGTGTCGGAACGGGGCATGAAGCAGGCCATGCAGGAGAACCTGCTGGAAATCAGCGTGGTGTGTTGCGACCTGCGCGGATTCACCGCCTTCGCCGCCGCTCATGAGTCGAGCGAGGTGCTGCGGGTGCTGCGCGAGTACTACGACGAAGTGGGCGAAGTGGTCGGCCGTTTCGGCGGCACCATCAAGGATTTTGCCGGTGACGGCATTCTCATTCTGGTGGGCGCTCCCATTCCGGTGGAACATCACGCGCGTTGTGCGCTGGAAATGGCCCGTCGCATCCGACACCTCGGCCTCGCCCTGACGCGCCGCTGGAGTACCGAACACCATCCGTTGGGCATTGGTGTGGGCGTGGCCACCGGCGTGGTGACCGTCGGTGTCATTGGCTCCGCCTCCCGGCTGGAATACACCGCCGTGGGCGCCACCGTGAACCTTGCCTCACGACTGTGTGGCGAGGCCCGTAACGGCGAAATCCTGATCGATCGTCGCACCGTCGCGCTGGCGGGCGAGGACGGCCTGCAGACGCGCCCCCCCATTGCCGTCAAGGGCCTGGCGGAGCCAGTGAGTCATTTCGCCCTGTTTCCCGAGGCACCGGTGGCTCCTTCGGGGCCGTGACTTGTGACTCGTGAGGGGGGTTGGTAGAAGCAGAAGCGGTTGCCGTTGCTGTTACCCATCACCCATCACGGCCTTCTGGGGTATGGTGCCGCCCCATGCCCGCACTTTCCCGCCAATGGACGCTGCTGCTCGCCAGCACGCTCACCGTCATGGCGGGCGCCACCCTGTCGCCCGCACTCCCGGCACTCGAAACGGTGTTTGTCGATACGCCGCATGCCGATCTCCTCACCCGCCTTGTGCTGACCCTGCCCGCCCTGTTCATCGTGCTCGCCGCACCGCTGGCGGGGCGTCTGGTCGACCGGGTGGGGCGCGTGCGGATATTGGTGTACTCGGCGTGGTTGTACGTGATTGCCGGCGCCTCCGGCGCCGTTCTCAACAGTCTTGAAAGCATCCTCATCGGGCGTGCCCTGCTGGGCGTGGCCGTCGGTGGGCTGATGACCGCGGTCACCACACTGATCTCGGACTACTTCGACGGCAATGAGCGGGCGCGTGTGCTGGGCCGCCAGGGCGCCTTCATGAGCCTGGGCGGCGTGTTCTTCCTGCTGGCGGGCGGCATGGCCGCCGACCTGCACTGGCGCGCCTCGTTTCTGGTGTATCTGGTGCCGGTGCTGTTGCTGCCTTCCATCCTGCGACTGGAGGAGCCCCCCCGGCAGGGTGAGTTGCAGACCGCCGTTGCCTCCGAAGTGCCGCGGATCCGAATCTCGGTGATCTACGCCGCCGCGCTGATGGGCATGCTCATCTTCTACATCATCCCGGTGCAGTTGCCCTATCACCTGGTGAACCTGACCGGCAGCAGCAGCACCGCCACCGGCCTCGCCATCGCGGTCGGCAACGTGTGCGGCGGCATCTCCGGCCTGCTGTTTCCGCGGGTGCGGGAGCGACTGCCGCCGGTGGCAATCGTTTCGGTCATCTACGCTCTGATGGCCATGGGTTACGCCATCGTCGGCCTGGCCGGCAGTTACTCGCAGGTACTGGTCGGCCTGGCCATCTCGGGTCTGGGTTTGGGGATGACGGTTCCCAACGCGACCACCTGGCTGAGCAGTTTCACCCCCCCCGACCGGCGGGGGCAGCTCATTGGGGGGCTGACGGCGGCGGTGTTCGTCGGCCAGTTCCTGTCCCCCATCGTGGTGCAACCGCTGATCGAGATCGGCGGCCCCGCGCTGGCGTTCGAAGGTGCCGCGCTGTTGCTGGCCGTGCTGTCGGTCGTCGCCTTCGTGATGCGGCATCGCGGTGGCCCGACGCCGGTCGTGGATGCCCGTTCCAGTCAGACATGACGGCAGGCCTTCAGGAAACGTCATCCCGGCCCTGAGCCGGAATCCAGCTGCAACGGTGGCGGTGTGGATGCCCGATCGAGTCGGGCATGACGAGAGATGGATAGGAAACGTCATCCCGACCCTGAGCCAGGATCCAGCTGCATCGGTGGTGTGGATGCCCGATCAAGTCGGGCATGACGAGAGATGGATAGGAAACGTCATCCCGGCCTTGAGCCGGGATCCAGCTACGACGGTCGGGGCCTGGATGCCCGATCAAGTCGGGCATGACGGGACGTCATCGGCACCTAGAAATACCGTTCCACCGTCAAACTCACCATGTCTTCATCATCAAGGAAGCCGGTCAGTGAATCGCCGGGCACCTGTTCGAAGTGCCGTGCCTTGAGGGCCGCACGCCAGTTGGCGCCGATACGGCGGCTGGCCTCGATCTGCACCAGGTGGTCCTTGCCGCTGTCGCGGTCGAAGAAAAAGCCGGCCAGCAACTGCGACGACGCGACGTCGTTGAAGCCAACGCGCAAGCCCAGGAAAAGGTCGTCGTCCGAGCGGGCGCTGAGCAGGGTTTCCTGCTCGTCGTAAAGGTACTCGAACAGGCCACCGACATCCCAGCCGCGGCCGGCGAAGTCGGAGAAGGTGTATTCAAAGCCGGCCACGGCGGCAACGCTGTTATCGCCGCCCTGTTCGCGCAGCACCGCTTCCAGTTTCCAGGCCCAGCCGCCTCGGATGTACTGGGCGTCCACGCCGACCTGCCGCAGGCGGGCATAGTCGGGCACCAGCACCAGATTGGCCAGCACTTCGGGCATCACCGTTTCCAGGTAGGCCTGCTCCAGCTCGGTGTCGCTGGGGGCGAGGCCAAGAATCTGCAGCAGGTCGATCACCCGGTCACGAAGCGGTTGCGAGGGCGGGGCGATGGCGGCTTCCAGGTCGCAATTGGGGCCGTACATCGTGTCGTTGAAATCACTGCCCTGGGCCAGGCAGGGCAGCATGTCGGGCTCGCGGGCGGTGCCGTCGAACACGTGCAGATTGAAATCCAGGCCGCCGCTGCGGGTGCGCCAGCGGATGGCGTAGTCCACATGCTCCTGCCCGTCGTCCGATTCATAACGTGCCGACGCCGTGTCCACCGGGAGGGGAATGCGCGGGTGGCCATCGGGGCCGGGGAAGGTGCGTGCCCGCTGGTAGGGCATGATGAAAAAGTCGAAGTTGCCGATGTCGCGGATCAGGGTCAGCGTCAGCATCGGCTGGCCCAGTTTCTGCTCGGCGTCGAGGTCCTCCACCAGGTCGGACTGGTTGATGATGTCCACCAGATGGCGCGATTCCGTCACGCCCCAGTACACCCGCCGCAGCCCCACGCTGGCCTCCCAGTCGCGGGCGATGTGCTGGTAGTACAGGCTGCGCACATCGCCATGGCTGCGGCGATCATCCTGGCTGTCGTGGCGATAGAAGAACTCGGCCTCGATGCGGTCGCGGCGGCGGTTCCAGTCGTGGAACAGCCGCGGCTGCGCCGCCAGGGACCACGACGTGCCGTCGTCATCCTGGTGATAGAAGTGCCGTGCCTCCGCCGCCAGCAGCAGGTCGGCGTCCCAGGCCGTGGCGGTCAGCGGGGCAAGGGCGAGGCAGAAGGCGAGGAGCGATCTCGATCGAACCATAGCAAGAGAGCCGGTAACAGAAGGAAGTCGGCCACCAGGGCCATCACGATCACGATGGTCGCGAGCATGCCGAGGTGGGCGGTCAGCAGAAAACTGGAGAGCGACAGACAGCCGAAGCCGGCGGTGAGCGCCACCGTGGTGATCCACAGCGCGGCACCGACATCGCGGTAGGCGTGGCGCACCGCATCGGGGGGTGTCATGCCCTGCTGGCGGCCCTGGTTGTAGCGGGCGAGAAAATGGATGGTGTCGTCCACCACGATGCCGAGCGTGAGGCTCACCACCACCGACAGGCTCATACCCACCTGTCCCACCAGCAGCCCCCACAGGCCAAAGCCCGCCAGCATCGGCGCAAAGTTGGGAATGAGGCTGATGCCGCCCACCCGCCAGGAGCGGAACGCGAGAATGAAGATGGCCGACACCAATGCGAAGGTCACCAGGTTGCCCGACACCATGCTCTCGAAATTGCGCCGCGCAATACGCGCGAACAGCACTGGCACCCCGGTGCCCACCGCATGCATGCCCGGCGGCCAGTGATCATCCATCCACTGCTGCGCCCGCAGGTCCAGCGCGCGGATCTCGTCGTTGGTCATGTTGTTGAGACCCAGCGTCAGCCGCGTCATCGACTTGTCGTGATTCACCAGCGACGACACATCCTCACCCGCCGGCAGCGAAATCTCGAACAGCAGCAGGTACTGCGCCGCCAGCTCGCGTGATTCGGGCAGGCGGTACCAGTCCGGGTCGTCGCCATGCATGACCTGATTCAGCCGCTTCATCAGATCGTTGAGGTTGGAGACCTTGCGCACCCCCGGCTGTTCCCGCAACCACTCGGAAAACGCCTCCAGATGCTGCAGGTAGTCCGGCTCGTTGACCCCGCCCGGACCGGCCGGTGCCGGCACCCCGTATTCCAGGTACTGGACACCCATCAGATGCTGCGACACGAACTCCGTGTCCTGTCGGAAGCGCAGCTCCTTGCCGAAGAAGCGCACATAGTCATCGCCGAAGTGATTGAGCGGAATCGCGGACACCAAGCCGATCACCACCGCCATGCCGCCCCAGCGCAAGGGCCGCTGATGGCGGATCACCCACTCCGCGAAGCGGCTGAGGTCCAGCGTGCGCAGCGTGCGTCCCGCCGGGCGGGTGATGAGCAGCCAGCAGGGCAGAAACACCATCGCGTACACCCAGGCCGCCACCACGCCAATCGCCACCAGGTTGCCCAGGTCGCGGAACGGTGGTGAGTCGTTGGTGTTGAAGCTGAGAAAGCCGATCACCGTCGTCAGCGTAGTGAGGAACACCCCCAGGGCGTTGACCCGCAGCGCGTTCTGCACCGCCGCCACGGCATCCGCACCCTGCTGGCGGGTCTTGAAGTAGGTGGTCAGCACATGCACGCAGTCCGAGATCGACAGCGTGAGGATGATCAGCGGTGCCGCCATCGATGCCGTGGTCAACCGCATGCCCAGATGCCCGCCCAGCCCCAGTGCCGTCAGCGTGGCCATGCCCACCACCGCCATCGTGATCAGCGTGGGATTGGGCCCGCGCAGCGACAGCCACAACAGCAGCACCATGGCGCCGAAGGCCACCGGAAACAGGTGGAACTGGTCATACACCGCCGCATCCGCCATCGCCTGATTGAACGGCAACGAGCCGATCATGTAGGTCTTCAGCGCAGGGTTGTCCGCCTCGAACTGCGCTGCCAGCGCCCGCGTGGCGTGATTGACCTCGGCAATCTCCCGTCCAGGGTCGCGGTGCGGCAGCTGGAAGTAGCCCACCACGCCGGTGACATCCCCCGAGGCGCCGATAAGCCCGTGCAGAATGCGCGGCTCATTGAGGGCCTCCCCCTGCAGTGCGGCCAGATCCAGGCCGCCCAGATCCCCTTCCGGAATCAGCGGTTCGGAGCGGATGAAATCCTCATCCGCCCGGGGCGTGTAGAAATTGGTGATGCTGGCCGCGCCATTGGCGTAGGGCAGGTTCTTCACCGCTTCGGTCAGCCCGCGCAGCGCCTCCAGGTGCGCCCGGGTGAACAACTGCCCCTCGGGTGCTGCCACCGCCAGCACCAGGGTGTCGCGACTGCCGAACTGGCGGTCCAGCTCACGCTGCGCCTGCAGCTCGGGGTTCTCGTCACTGAAGTACTCCTGATAGTCCGTGGAGAACCCCAGCCCGCCCAAGCCCGTCATCGCCGCCAGCGTGATGGCGATGCAGATCAGTGCCCACAGCCAGGGCGCCCGGTGCAACCAGGAGAGGTAGCGGGTCATGAAGAGATTCGCGATGGGGGCCGCAATGGCATTGGGCATCCTTGCCGGATTGAACGCGCGGCCCATCCTACCCGGAACCACGCCACCCGCCTTGGCCCTAGCGACAGTCGCGGGTCCGCTGGGTAGGAACCGTCATCCCGGCCTTGAGCCGGGATCCATCTACGACGGTGGGCGCGTGGATGCCCGATCAAGTCGGGCATGACCTGGGCTTGGAAGGGGCCGTCATCCCGCCCTTGAGGCGGGATCCATCTACGACGGTGGGCGCGTGGATGCCCGATCAAGTCGGGCATGACGTGGGCTTGGAAGGGACCGTCATCCCGGCCTTGAGCCGGGATCCAGCTGCGACGGTGGACGTCTGGATGCCCGATCAAGTCGGGCATGACCTGGGCTTGGGAGGGACCGTCATCCCGGCCTTGAGCCGGGATCCAGCTACGACGGTGGGCATCTGGATGCCCGATCACGTCGGGCATGACGGTGCCAGAAGGCGCCACCCCGGCCGCCACCACCTTGCCCATTTCCCTCCCGATTGCGTCTTAACGCTTTGATACGGCACTACGCCCCCGCGCGGTTGCCCGGCCTGCGGGCGGGGGCGTAGCCTGCCTCCGCAGCCGCGGATCATGGAGGAGACCGAGATGAAGCCACCGGGGCCGATGGATGCCGCATTGGGCCATACCGGCCTGGGGGCGGATGATGCCGCCCACTGGGATGGCATCGTGCGTCGGTTTCGCCCGGCCTTGCGCGGGTTTTTCGCCACCCGTGTCCGCAACCCGGCCGATATCGACGACCTCGTCCAGGAAGTGTTCGTCCAGCTGCTGCAGCGCGCCAGCGGCAGCCCCATCGAAAAGGTCCAGCAGTACCTTTTCCAGGTGGCCGCCAATGTGCTTTGCGACCAGGGGCGCCGGCGCAAGGTGCGGCAGGCCGATCATCACGAATCCTTCGACGAGGAGGCCCACCTGCTGGTCAGTGAGCTGTCCCCCGAGCGTATCGCCATGGGCGAGGAGGACATCGAGCGCATTGCCGCCGCCTTGCGCGAACTGCCGGCGCTTACACGCGATGTCTTCTTCCTGCGCGGCATCCGCAACCGCAAACACGACGAAGTGGCCGACATGCTCGGCATTTCACGACGCAGTGCCCACAACCACATGGACCGTGCCCTCAAACACCTGGCCCAAGCGTTGCAAGGGGGCTGACTTCGCCATGAACACAACTTCCCGAATCCCCCAGGCGCTGGGCGACAACCCCAGCCACCCCGACAGCCAGGCCGCGGCCTGGAGTGACGCCCTCGGCGCCGCGCCGGACGATCTGGCCCTGCGCGCGGCCTGCCGACAGTGGTGCGACACCGACCCCGCCAATGCCGCTGCCTTCGCGCGTATCGACCGCGCCTACCAGCAGGCGCGTGCGGCCGGACGGCACCGCGTTCTGCTGGACCTCGAAAACGAAACCCTGGCGCGTGTGGCCGCGACCGCGCGGCATGCGCGTCGGCGCCAGCGCCGCCGCAGGCTGACCCTCGCCGTGGCCGCCGCCGCCGGATTCTGTGCGGTGGCTTTCAGTCTGGGGTTCTACAGCGGTGGGCGCTGGGATCGCCTGCAGTACCTGCCCGAACACGCACGCACCGTGCTGGCCGGTCACAGCTACTACCGCACCGACATCGGCGAGCGCCGTACGGTGGCCCTGGCCGATGGCAGTACGCTCACCCTCAACACCGCCACCCGTGCCGTGGTGGACCTGCAGTCGCAGTCGCGCACCGTGCGCCTGCTCTCGGGCGAAGCCTTGTTCGAGGTGGCCCGTGATCGCATGCGGCCTTTCCGTGTACACGCCGGTCACAGCACCATCACCGCCCTCGGCACCGTGTTCGACGTGCGTCTGGACCCCGAGCGGCTGGAAGTCACGCTCATCGAAGGCAAGGTCGAGGTCGTCGAGCGTGCGGCAGCCCACGACACGCCACCCGCGACGAACCCTGCCAGGCCCCGAACGGAGACCCCTGTGCCCGCCGAAGACGCGGCCTCACCCGGCACGGTCCTTTCGCCCGGTGAGCGCCTGATCGCACAGGCCCGCACCGCGCCGGTGGTCGAATCTGCCAACCCCGCACGCACCACTGCCTGGCGGCAGGGGCAGATCATCTTCGAGAACGAGCCCCTGCAGGCTGCCGTGGCCGAACTCAACCGTTACAGCCGCCGCCAGCTCCTGTTGCAGGACCCGCGCCTGCACGACATGCGTGTGAGCGGTGCCTTCAACACCAGCGACACCCGCAACTTCGTCAATATGCTCACCGTCTATCTTCCGGTACGGGTGGTGGCAGTCGACCGTCAGCAGATCGTGCTGGGACATGTGGAAGGGTAGGGTCGCGCAGGTCTGCCGCCGTCATGCCCGCGTCCGATCGGGCATCGATGCTCCAACCGTTGCAGCGGGACCCGCATCACGTGCGGGGGCTGATCCGTCCTGTCTGTTGTGCTCAAGCGGCCTGCAGGCGCGGTGACCTTGCGGCAACATGTCGCTGGATGAAACCCAGCAGGTATTCAGCGTCCTTGCCGACATCGGCGAAGCGCCCCGAGCCCCAGGTGTTCTGCCACGAAAGGCCCAGAAAGTAGACCCCGGGCATGGCGGATACGCCTCGCTGATGTAACGGCCGCCCCTGTCCGCTGAAGACCGGCAACTCGGCCCAGGCATAGTCGGGAACAAAGCCAATGGCCCAGACGATATTGCGGATGCCGGCTGCCATATAGTCCAGTTCCAGCACGTCCTGCGATGGTGCCCAGGGCGGGGTATAGGGTGGTTCAACCGGCGCTTCGATGCCCGCCTGCCGGATGTACTGATCCACCAGCGTGCGGATGCCGTTGTAGGAGGCATCTGCGCGATCGAGGTTCCGGCTCAGGTCCGGCTTGAAGTGCAGATGCCCGCCGTGTACGTCCGCGAAACTGCCATAGAGCTTCATGCCCTCCACTGCACGTTGCCGCAGGTCGATCTCACGCCCACCATCGCGGCCGGTGAGGTAGTGGTTGGTCTTGTGCCGTACGGCTTCGCCCTGCGGGTGCCGGTCGATGGGGATGTCGTAGTAGCCTGAATCGGTCAGCCAGTCCGTAACCTCGCGGCCACGGTACACACGCGGCGAGCGCGGCGCGCTGCCCACGCACAGGTGCACGTCGCGGCCGGCAATGTGAAGGTCCTCGGCGATCTGGCAGCCTGACTGACCACTGCCAACCACCAGCGTTGCGCCGTCCTGCAGCGATTCCGGATTGCGATAGCTGGACGAATGCAGTTGCAGGATTTCGTCCGGCAGGCGCTCGGCGCTACGCGGAATGATGGGCTCGGAGTACACCCCGTTGGCAATCACCACCTGACCGGCCAGATAGTCGCCAGCGCTGGTTCGCACATGAAAATGCCCCTGACGCGTGGGCCGCACCGATCGCACTTCCACGCCTTCCAGAACTGGCGGGTCGAAGCTCGCGCGGTAGGCATCCAGATAGTCAACGATCTGGTCCTTGAGCATGAAGCCCTGGGAATCGGTGCCGCCGTATTCGTGGTCATAGCGAAAGCCGGGAAGGCGGCATTGCCAATTGGGCGTGACCAGGCAGAACGAGTCCCAGCGCGCCTGCCGCCACTCGCTGAAGCAGCGCTTGCGCTCGAACACGACGTGGTCGATCCCTGCTTTTTTCAGGTGCCAGCTCATCGACAGGCCTGCCTGCCCGCCGCCCACCACGACCACCGAGACACGGCGCTCGCCGACGAAGCCCATTTCGGCGGGGTCCAGTGCAGCTTCATTCCACGACTCAGACATGGGGGGCGTCCTCCTCAAAACTTTCCACGACAATCCGTGCCTGCGGATCGGTCACAAAGGGCTGCGCCTCACGGCGAATGCGGTCGATCTGGGCCAGCGCCTGGCCGCAGCCCATGCCGTACTTGCGAGCGACCCGCTCGCTGGCATGCTCCAGCGCTGCGGTGCAGCACTCGACAAAGGCATCCACGCGATAGGGGTGCTGCAACTTCAGGGCATCCTTGATCGTGCTGGATGGGGAGTAACACAGGCTTTCGCGCTGGTCCGGCCAGCGCACGCGAAATCGAACTTCAGGCATCGAGAGCCTCCTTGTGTGCATTGGGGGCGCAGCCGGTGAGCGCATCCAGAGTGAAGTCCCAGGCGAGCCGTGATGCGCCGGCGCGCTCCACATGCAGTTGCGCCGAGTCGTCACAGCAACCCACGTCGGCACAGACCAGGCCGCGGTCGGCAAAGCATCGGATCACCGCATCGCAATGGCGTGCGTTCACCGCCATCACGAAGCCGTAGCTGGGGAAGGTCGTCGTCAGCCAGCGAAGCGGATCGACGCCTGGCGGCCGCGGCACGTTGTCCACCGCGATC
Source organism: uncultured Polycyclovorans sp. (assembly GCA_936928855.1). Classification (GTDB taxonomy): domain Bacteria; phylum Pseudomonadota; class Gammaproteobacteria; order Nevskiales; family Nevskiaceae; genus Polycyclovorans. The sequence continues at coordinate 63,369 of CAKZHZ010000070.1, read as the reverse complement.
CGTGCGCCGACGCCGGAGCATTCCATCAGCATCATCAGGGTGCCCAGCACGCCAGCCTGGGAGATGTCCTTGGCGCTGCGGCACAGCCCGGCCTCTGCCAGCATCGGCAGCAGGTCGAGGTCGGCACGCAGCCGGGCGGGGTCGACATCGGTGGTGCAGTTCCAGTGCGCGAAAGGTGGGCGGTAGGCGCCCCGAAGGTCGAGCGCAACCAGCAGTCGATCGCCCGGTCTGGCATCGAAACTGGTGAGCAAACGTGTGGCATGCCCGAGGATGGCGACGGCCAGTTGATCCTCCTCGCAGCGCAGGTTGCTGTGTCCGCCCACCATCGGCACCTGATAACAGCGTGCTGCCGCGCGCATACCGTCGAGCAGGCGACCGGTGCGGTCGTCGCCGCGGCCCCACAGGGCATTGACGATGGCGGTAGGGCGCCCCCCCATGGCGTACACATCTGAGACATTGACCATCACGCCGCACCAGCCGGCGAACCAGGGGTCAGCCTCGACGAAGTGGGGGATGAAACCCTCGATGGCCAGCAGCAAATGGCCGGCCGCGCCTGGTTGCGCGATGGCGGCGCAATCATCGCCGACGGCTATCGCGCTGTCGCCGCCGATGCCCAGCGCGCCGACCACCGCCGCGATGTCGCGCTTGTGCGCCACGCCGTTGCCCTCACGCAAGGCGGCGACAAGATCGTTCAGGTCCGGCGCCGACATCACGCCGCCACCCGGGCCTGTACCGCAAACACCACCTCGTCGAAGGTGCGCGGAGGATAGTGATCGAGCGATGCCTGCATCAGCACATGCGGGCGGCCGCAGATCTGCCTTGATGCCAGTCCAACCCAGTCAAGGTGTTCGAACAGTTTCACGTTCTGCACCTGTACTTGCGCCAAAAATCGTCGGCATCCGCGTGCCCGTGCGGTACGCACTGCATGGTGAATCAGTTCAGTTCCTATCCAGGCGCTGTGCCGGTATTCGGGGAGCACCGCGAGGCGCGAGCCGAACCACAGACCGGAATCATCGTTGGCCTCAGGCCGATGAATACGCACAGTGCCGACAACCCGCTCGCCGATGCCCGCGACCCGGGCAATTGCCGCGATTGGCAGCGCGTGGTCGTCAATGGTGTCGCGATCGTCCGCGTCGAACAGCCGTTGCTCGGTGCAGAACACCTGCCGGCGCAGGGCGGCGCAGGCCTTTCGCTCCCAATCCGCAGCAACATGCTTGATGCTGTACTCGCCGGGCATAAAGGGGGGCACGGGCAGCAACATGGCTCAGGACACACCCACCGCGGCCGGGGACTCAAACGCCGCCAGCGAAGAACAGGCGCCGCAGCGGCCGCAGCCCGCCTTGATATCGGCGGATCGCAAGCCGCCGTCCACCAGCATCCGACCCAGCGGCAGCAGGATCGACCGCATGAAGAGCGCGCTGGGCGCGGGGTGATCGGCCAGTGGCGTGCCGGAATTCGGCACGAACGGCACCACAAACGGGTAGACGCCAAGTGCGATCAGCCGCTCACTCATCTGCAGGATGGCCTCTCGGGTATCGCCAAGGCCGGCAAGAATGTAGGTGCTCACCTGTCCCCGGCCGAAGACCTTCACGGCATCGGCAAAGGCGGTCATGTACTGATCAAGGCTGACGCTGGCCTTGCCGGGCATGATGCGCGCTCGCACCTCAGGCGTTACCGCCTCCAGGTGCATGCCCAGGCTGTCCACCCCGGCGGCCTTCAGGCGTTGAAACCAGGCCGGGTCATCCGGCGGCTCGCACTGTGCCTGAATGGGCAGGTCCACCACGGCCCTTACCGCCGCAGCCGATTCGCACAGAATCTCGGCGCCGCGGTCGGTGAAGTTGGGCGTGCCGGTAGTCATCACCATGTGCCTGACTCCGTCGAGCGTCACGGCCGCTTTCGCCACCTCGGCCAGCTGCGCCGGTGTCTTGCGATTGACGGTTCGTCCGGCCGCCAGTGACTCGCCGATGGAACAGAACTGGCAGGAGGTCTCGCGGCGCCCATAGCGGACACAGGTCTGCAGCACTGTGGTGGCCAGCACATCGCGTCCATGCAGTTGGGCGATGTGGCCGTAGGGAACGCCCTCCGCGGTCCTGAGCTTCATGAATTTCGGCTGCGGCGCAAAGGAGATCGTCGCCACCGCCCGACCATCACGTTTGAGTGACACTTCGTCGGCACGCCCAGAACGGCTGGTCTCGAATGGCGAATGCGCGGCCGAGCCGGTGTGTACCGGCACCATGATGGTATGCCCATCCACAGTGACCGACTTGTGATCGGACGGTCCCGCACCGCCACGGCGGCTGGGTGCACCGATGTCTTCATCCGCCAGGCGCACGCCCAGCGACTGCAGATCGACGATCAGCTCACGCGTCTGAGCACTCGGAGCTTTCGCGGGCTTGGTCATGGTGTGTTGTCCTCAAAGGGGAGTCGCCGGGCTTCGTCCCAGCGGGCGCGCCGTGCAGCGGCGCCGTTTCACGCGCGTCGAGATTCAGGGACAGCAGTTCGGGGCGGGCGTAGTGCCCCACCGAATCCATCATCCGTTTGCGCTTGGTGATCAGCGCGAAGTCCAGCTCTGCGATCACCATGCCTTCGCTCTCGCGCAGGGGCTCGCACAGATGTTTGCCTTCGGGCGAAATGATGGCGCTGTAGCAGCCGCCCCGAAGCGCCTTCTGCAAGTCGGGGTCAGCGGTTATCTGCCCGATCTGATCCTCACTCAACCACGCCGTCGCGTTTACCACGAAGCAACCGGATTCCAGCGCGTGGTGGCGCATGGTCACTTCCATTTGCTCGGCAAAGATCGGCCCCACCAGCGAGCCCGGAAACTGCGAGCAGTGCACCTCCTCGTGCTGTGCCATCAGGCAGTAGCGTGCAAGGGGGTTGTAGTGTTCCCAGCAGGCCAGCGCGCCGAGCCGGCCGATGGCCGTGTCCACCGTTTTCAGGCCGGCGCCATCGCCTTGTCCCCAGACCATCCGCTCGTGATAGGTCGGAGTGATCTTGCGACGTTTCAGCGCCAGGCTGCCATCCGCATCGAAGACCAGCTGGGTGTTGTAGAGCGTGCCGTGGTCGCGCTCGTTGACTCCGAGTACCACCACCGTTCCGTATTCACGTGCTGCAGTGGCCACTTGGTCCGTAGCGGGGCTCGGCACGCTCACCGCCTGCTCATACAGCGCCAGGTGCGCTGCGCCCATCTTCACTGCCGGGGTAATGAACGAAAAATAGGGGTAGTACGGCACCACCGTTTCAGGGAACACGACCAATTCGGCGCCCGCGGCGGCGGCCTCGGCAATCGCGGACACGACCTTGCCGATCGTGCCCTCACGACTGCCGAGAACCGGCGACAGCTGTACCGCGGCTGCTTTGACAGTGCGGGAAGCCATGGGCCTAGAGCGTCCAGGTATCCAGAATGAAGGCACCGGACTTGCGATGAAGCAGCACCAGGTCCAGCACATCCAGCGGATTGATCGGCGTAATGCCGGGCAGCAACGATGGCTCGCCGTGGCCATACAGCGCCTGCAGTGCAAAACGGCAGGCGTAGACCTTTCCGCCCTCGGCCATGATCGCCTTGATCTGGTTGGCGAAGTTCTGATGGCCGGGGAAAGCTTCATCGCCAAGGGTCGGAAACCCTCGCTGCAGCCCCAGCGTCACTCCTGGGCCGTACAGCAATACCGAAGTTTCGAATCCCTTCCGGAGCAGACGTTTGGCCTGAAGCAGATTGACCAGGCCAATCGATCCCTCGAATGCCACGGTATGAAACGTGATGAGGGCTTTTTCGCCGGGTTCGGCCTGAACGTCCTCGAACACTTTTTCTTCGTAATCGACAAAAAAGTCGCCGCTCTTATGTGCGGGTGCTGTCACTGCGGGCATGTGCTTCTCCTGATGCGGGATTGACGTGATTGCAACCGCCGGACCTCAGCGGTCACAGGCAACAGGGCAGCAATCAATATGCCAATCAATCAGGAATAAAATGGTCATAAATGCGATCATTGTGAGACATTGATGATAACGTTGGGGTAATTGCCATGGTCTCGTTGCGATGGCCGCATTCGCACCATATCAGTGGCAGTTTCAGGGGTTTGCGGGATGCACCAAAGCGGTACGCAACAGCTCGCAACAAGTGCATCGTTGCGCCTTATGTGTGCATACAAAAAGAAACAATATGCAATCAATATGTGGCACGATATGGCGATCGTGACCTGACGGATTGAGTGCCCATGTCGAACGAAGCCAGCCGCTGGGCTGCGGCCGTGCGCGCCAGCAGCCAACCTGCCTACATTGCCATCGCCGATGCGCTGGCCGAGGACATCGAATCCGGCAAGCTCGTTGCCAACCAGCGGCTGCCGACCTTGCGCACGCTGGCGACCGCGCTCAACCTCAATTTCACTACCGTGGCGCGGGGATACGCTGAGGCCCAGCAGCGAGGTCTGATCGATGCCCAGCCGGGGCGTGGCTCCTTCGTCCGCGAGATCGTCAGGAGCGGGCCGGTTCGACGCGCGCCATCGACCAGCATGGTCGACATGACGATGAACATGCCGCCGGAACCACAGGACAAGGCCCTATTGGCGCAGATGCGTCAGGGCATCGCCGAACTGGCACAGGAAGCGGACCTGCACAACTTTCTTCGCTATCACGAATTCGGCGGCAATGAAGAAGAGCGAGAGGCGGGTGCCCAATGGCTGTCGCGCCATGTACCCAATCTGGAGAGCTCCCGCGTCATCTTGTGCAGCGGTGTGCAAAGTGCCCTGCTGTCGCTGTTCACCGTGCTCGCGCGCCCTGGCGACACCATCGCCTGCGAGGCCGTTACCTATCCGGGCATCAAGGGTCTCGCTGCCCACCTTGGCATCCGGCTGGTGGGGCTGCCCGCGGACGATGACGGCCTCGATCCGGACGCCTTCGGTGCCCTGTGTGCGGCCGATCTGCCCAAGGCCCTTTACCTCAACCCCACCCTGAACAACCCGACCACTGCGATCATGTCGGAGGCACGCCGGGAGGCTGTAGTAGAGGTCGCCCGCCGCTATTGCGTCCCCATTATCGAGGACGACCCATATGGTTGCCTGCCGGCTCGTCGGTCCACGTCGCTGGCCGCCATGGCCCCTGAACTGACCTTCTATGCCAGCGGTTTCTCCAAATGCCTCGGTGCTGGCTTGAGGGTTGCCTACCTGGCCGTTCCCAACTCACGCTACGGTGCACGTCTGTCGGCGATCATGCGCACCACCACAGTTATGCCGGTACCGATGATGGCGCGTCTGGCCACGCGCTGGATTCTGGATGGCACCGCACGCGCGGCTACCTTGGCCATTCGGGAGGAGTCGCGCCAACGCCAGAAGCTGGCCGCGCAGGTACTGCAGCAGGCCGACTACACCGGCAAACCGGAAGCCTTCCATCTGTGGCTGCGTGTTCCCGCGCCCTGGACCCGTGTCGAGTTTGCCACCCACCTCCGCAATCACGGCGTTGGTGTGGTGGTTTCCGATACGTTCAGTGTGGGTGGCACCCCACCCGAAGCGGTGCGGGTATGCCTGGGAGGGCCGACCAGCCGCGACCAGTGCGCGCAGATGCTGGGCATCATCGAAGACGCCATCGAACACTCTCCCAGTCTGGCATCCCGCGTGGTGTGAGCGGTCTGCAGGTTTCTCCGACCCGAGCCCACCCCTCATCCCCCCTTTTGCACATTCCCATTTCCCCTGCGTCCTAATGCCTGAGACCAGCCGCACAACACCACAACGCGGCGTCCGTGCAGACATCAGAGGAGATTCGGGATGTTCCAATTCCGTCGTGGCCCCATCCGCGGGCTCGTGGCGCTCAGCATCATCGCAGCGGCGCTCACCGGAGGGGTGGCGAGTGCACAGGCAACGGCGGAGGCGCCTTCGGCCATCAGTGCCGTCACACTCCGTTACAACATCCCTGCGCAGGATCTCACCGCAGCGCTGACCGCGTTCGCCCATCAAAGCCGGGCGGAACTTATCTACGCGCCTGATGCGGCCGAGGGGCGGCAGTCGGCCACCCTCAATGGCGCCTTCAGCGCCGTGGAAGCGGTGGAGCAGATTCTCCAGGGCACCGGGCTGGACTTCGTCGTCACCGATGGTGGCGGCATCATGATCGGCGAGCCGGACGTGGTGGCGGAGTACCGCCGCCGGCTGCAGAACTCCAGCACCGGCAACCTGGCCGTCGCCCAGGCCAAGGCGCTGGCAGACGATGCCAGCCCTGCCGACGCGCCCTTGCCCGATATCGAAAGCGCGCGCCGCGCCGGCATCGAGGAAATCATCGTCACCGGCCAGAAGCGTGAAGAGCGCCTGCAGGACGTGCCCATCACCATGAGTGCGTTCTCCATGGATGAGTTGGACGCCCGCAAGGTGGAAGGCGGCTTCGACCTGCTCAAGGCCATCCCCAATGTCACCTTCAGCAAAACCAACTTCAGCGGTTACAACTTCCAGATTCGCGGCATCGGCACCCAGGCCGTATCCGCCACCACCGATCCCGGTGTGGCGGTCAGCATGAACAACACCACCCTCATCGTGAACCGCCTGTTCGAGCAGGAGTATCTCGACATGGAGCGGGTGGAAGTGCTGCGCGGCCCACAGGGCACCCTCTACGGCCGCAACGCCACCGCCGGGGTGATCAACGTCATTACCCACAAGCCGGTGATGGGCGTGTTCGAGGGCGAGGTCAAGTATGAAATCGGCAACTACGGCGCCCAACGCTTTCGGGGCCACTACAACATTCCGCTGAACGACAGCGACACCCTGGCCGCCCGCATTGCCTACGCCAGCACCATGCGCGATGGCTACGGCACTAACCTCGCCGCGGGTGAGTTCAACGTCAGCCCGGATCTCGACAACCGCGACCTCTGGACCGGCCGCGTCAGCATCGCCTGGCAGCCCACCGATCGCTTCCGCGCCGACTTCATCTTCGAGCGCTTCGAGGAAGACGACAACCGGCTACGCACGTCCAAGCAGTTGTGTCACCGCGATCCGGGGCTGGCGACCTTGGATGGGGTGCCGCTGGAGGATCTATTCATTGGGCCGTTCGATCCACTATCGGACAAGTTCGAGTTTCAGGTGCGCAGCCAGTACTCCCAGGGCTGTCTGCCCCGCTCGTTGTTCGACACCGGCCACCCCGCAGACCCTACCGACAACGGCGCCTATGGCACGCCAAATGGCAATGCCATGCCGTTTATTCGGGCCGGGCGAGGCGGGTCTTTTATGCTGACCACGGTTCCCGCGCAGCCGTTTCCGTTCGATGAGGACTGTGCGCTAGTAGGCGGAGGTGGCGCACTTGTCAGTGACTGTGTAGCGGATCCACTGGCCGGCGGTCCTCAGTCGCGTGATCTGCGGACGGTCTACTCACCGCTGCAGCCCGAGTATCGCGCGGCTTCGGACTACTACGAGCTGAGCGTCGATTTCGAGCTGAGCGACGATCTCACCCTCAGCTCACAAACGGTGTATGCCGAGAACAGCCTTTTTGCCACCCAGGATTTTCTCCGCTTCGAGTCGCTCCCCATGTTCAATCGCTCGGAGAATTCGGTGCGGTCCTGGATGCGCGGTGTGACCCCGGGCGGCTACTTCACTGATCCCAATCTCGGCCGTTCCAATCGCCTGGTCATGCAGGATCTCTCGCAACAGGACGCGCGCCAGTTCAGTCAGGAGCTGCGCGTCACCTCCAATGCAAGCGGCCCCCTCAATTTCAGTCTTGGCGCCAACTACACCCGCTTTGACACGGTGACCGACTACTTTGTTTTCGCCAACGCCTTTTCGGCATTGGTGTATGCCGGCCATGCGGTGTATAGCGGCCCTGCCTTTGCCTACGACATCCCGTTCGCGGCTACCGGACCCGATGGTGAGAAGTTGCCGGGCCTGTTCACCGGCCCCAATTCGCATGGTGCCACCCTGGGCTGCAGCACGTTCATCGACGCCGGGTCGGTCACCCAGGATCTCAGTGGGCAGTCGGTGGCCACTTGCATCTATGTGCAGCCAGGGGGCATCAGCGAAGTCGCCGCCAATCCCGAGGGCCACCAGTTCTTTCTCAGCCGCAACCCCTACGGGTTGGACTCCGCCGCCCTCTTCGGCGAGGTCTATTACGACCTCACGCCGGAGCTGAAACTGACCGCCGGCCTGCGCTACAGCTGGGACCGCAAGGTCTTCACCCCCATCCCCAGCCAGACGCTGCTGGCGGACTGGCGGGGCCGGATCGAGGCGGGATTTCTGGGTGTTGCTGACCCTTTGCAGAGCCCGTTTCTGGCGGAGGAGGGCGCCATTCCGGAAGCGAACGACCAGGAGGCCATCGCCCGCTGGTGTGATCCCCAGAGTGGTAATCGCGTCTACAGAGGCAGTCCCAACTGTGCCTTGGGTGGCTCCGCCGAAAACGGCCGTGGCTACCCGGCGCTGCCGGACATCATCCAGGAATGGTGGGTGCCCACCGGCCGGGTCGGCATCGACTGGCAGCCCCTGCTCAGCTTTACCGACGAAACGCTGATCTATGCCTTCTTCACCCGCGGCTACAAGGGCGGCGGAGCCAATCCGCCCACCATCGCCTGGCCGCAAGGGCTGCTGATCGCCAAGGCGCAGGGGGCCGCGGCGCCGCCCACCTTTGAGCCCGAGTACGTCAATGCTTTCGAGATCGGCACCAAGAACACGCTGCTGGACGGTGCGCTGATGCTCAACGGGTCGGTCTTCTACTACGACTACACGGACTACCAAGTCTCCAAGATCGTCGATCGCTCAGCAGCCAATGAGAACTTCGATGCCACCATCTGGGGCCTGGAGCTGGAATCGGTCTTGGCCCTCACACCGGACACCTTGCTCAACGCCAGTATTGGCTACCTGCGGACCCGGATTGCGGATGGCGAGGAATCACTGGATCTCATGAACCGCACCCAGAATGGCGGCGAGCGATATGTCAATCCTGAGTGGGCCGCACTTCGGGAGCAGACGGATCACTTGGGTCGCACCCTCTGCGAAGCGAACCCCTTGCACGTGGCCTGCCAGTACCCGGACGGCTTTGATGAGTGGGTGGTTGTCAAACCGACCCTGACGCAGTCCTCCAACTGTGTAGCCCCGACCGCACTGGTTCGGGATTTGTTTGAAGCAGGCGACGCCGGGGGCATGGATGCAGCCTCAATTCTGTGCCCAGGCGGCCAGCTCGTAACCCGGCGTAGCAGCGCCGACGAGCCCTTTCGCAGTTACAACCCCAGTACTGATGCCCCGAATGGCAGTGCCGGGTTCTTCGCCGACGTCAGTGGCAATGAGTTGCCCAACGCACCCCGTTTCACGGTGTCGCTGGGCGCCCAGCACACCTACTACCTGCCGGGGGGCAACTGGAGCGCTACGGGACGGGTGGACTGGTACTGGCAGGACGCGTCCTTTCATCGCGTCTACAACACCGAGTACGACCAGCTGCGCGCCTGGGACAGTACCAATCTCTCGTTCTGGGTGAGCAACGACCGGCATCAGCTCACCATCGAAGCCTATGTCAAGAATGTTTTTGATGAAGCCCCGATTACCGGCGCCTTCCTCAACAGCGACGACACCGGGCTCTCCACCAATGTCTTCACGCTGGACCCGCGTCTCATCGGGATCAGCATTCGCAAGCGCTTCTGATCGGGCACCGGCATGGAAGCACTTGGCAACTCCATGGAATGGCTATGCAAACCCCACTGTGTGCGCGCCACGGTGGATTGCAGAACGGGGGCGGCGCCGTGCGGTTGGGCGTCCCGCTCCTTCTATCCACGGTTCACATGAGTGAACCAAGAGGAGATTCATCATGAAAGGTATCAATGTGAAGAAGTCCTTCGGTTTGGCAGCCTCCGTGACGGCGGGATTGCTGTTCTCCGGCATGGCAGCAGCGCAAACCTTTGCCCCCTCCGGGCCGGTGCAGATCACCGGGCAGGTCAGTGTCGACAACACCGCCAAAAGTGGCGGTAGCTTCTCTGACTTTGCCTGTGCGGTGGAAATGTTCGGCTTTGCGCCGACCGGTTCCAATGTGATCTCGATCACCGGGGTGCAGGTGCTGAACGATGCTGATGGTCAGATCGAGCGCGGGTGTCACACCGTCCAGCCCTTCCAGTTGCCGTGGACGGTGACGGTGGTGGGAACTACGGCCACCATCGATGACATCGCGTTTCAGGCGGTCGGCACGGGCCAGCCGGGCTGTGGCTTCTCGGGCGGTTCGCCCGACCCGGCCAGCCAGTTGGTGACGACCTGGGATCAGGACAACAGCACGCTTCCCGCAGGCGCGCAGTTTGATCCGGCCTTCTCCCGCATCGTGATGGCGGCAGATCCCATTTCCGATGGCGATACCGGCAACTGCACCATCTCGGGTGAGATCCGCATCACCCGTCCGTCCGCACCGCGCATCTGATGCCGCTGCGGTAAGCCTTTGTGACGCCGCCCGTGGATGCCCCTCATCTGCGGGCGGCGCTCACCTCACTGACGGCGGCGGGCGGCGCCGAGCGGTTGGGCGTCCCGCACCCTTTATCCACGGTTCACATGAGTGAACCAAGAGGAGATTCATCATGAAAGGTATCAATGTGAAGGGGCTCTCGTCAGTGTTGTCGGCCCTGGCGATATCCGCTGCCACGACTTTGTCAGCACAAGTCACATCAGCTCCTGCAGGTCCATTCGTCGCTGAAGGCACGATGTCCGTGGACAACACTCCAAAAGGAGGGGTTCTCAATGATTTCACATGTGAAGTAAGGCTATATGGAGTCGCAGGCGAGGATGGAACCGGTCAGATCTTTTCCATGCACTCCTGGTTCGGTGGTGATGGGATGGTGCCTGGTGTATGCCCAGGGATCTACGCTGATGTTGATGGAGAGACCAATCCATGGACTTACGTGATCAATGTGAGCTCCGGCGTTATCGAAATCGAAGGTGTTTCTTTTCGTATTGCCCAGCAACCCGGGTGCGGTACGGACTCTCCTGATGGAGGAACGCTTGTCGCCGAATGGACAAATGGCGTCTCTACTCCCAGCCCGATTCCAGCTCTTGGCGGATTGTGGTCACGAATATTGGCAACGAACGCGCCGATCGATGAAGGAATGCCGTTGCAACAATGTGTTGTGAAGGATCTCGACCTAAAGTTTTACATGCTTCCAGTTGGTCATGAGGTCTCAGCGAGCCCATGAGATCGACTGTGGATCCTAAGTTCGAGACGAGAAACCTAAGAGTAGCGTGAATAATGAAAATCCGTAATCGACCAGCAGTATTGTGGGAGCGGTTGGGACATTCTTGCACTGTGGTCCGTAGAGCCGGGTGGCTAAATGTGCATATAGCTGGAGTCATGGTCATAGCGTTGGCCGCCATGGCTCCACTAGTGGCTACCGCACAGACCGCAGCAGAGTGGACCGGAAGTGTGTCCGGCGATTGGTTCGACGTTGGCAACTGGGAGTCAAACGTACTTCCACCTGATTGCGTAACTGGCATCTTCGGCATAAAGAATTGCGGCCCTATCCTGCTTGACGATCAAAGTCCCAATGAGGCGGTGATTGGTGCAGGTCAAAGCGTCGATCTGTCGGCAGCCGCCCTTGGGACTTTTGCGCCAGGCGAGGTGAGGGTGGGGAGCACCGCTGGCAGCAACGGCCGCCTGACGATCCGCGACGGAGGGGCGCTGACCGGTGCCCTTCGTATCGGCCAGAATGGCGGTACCGGCAAGCTGGTGGTGACCGGCTCCGGTTCCCGGCTGACGGCACAAAACGTGTTGACGATTGGGCAAGGCGCGAATGGGAACGGCACGCTGGTGATGGCCGATGGCGGTATTGTCGATTTCGGCGCCGGCACGGTACAGCTGGCCCAAGGTGACGCCAGCAGTCGAGGCACGCTGACCTTCGGCGAGGGCGGTGCTGTCGGCGAACTTATTGCAGGGGGCCTCAGCGTGGGCCCCGGCCAGGCCGTCATCAACTTCAATCACAACGAAGCGGACTATCGGTTCGACTTCAACCTCAACGATTCCACCTCGGTGGGCAGCTTCTCGGTCAATCATCTGGGCAGTGGCCGTACCGTGCTTGCCGGCAACAACAACTACCGTGGTGAAACCCGGGTGATGAACGGCACCCTGGTGTTGGGCGGCGGCATTCCCAACAGCGCGGTCACCATTGGCAACGGTGGCACCCTGGCCCTGGGCGATGGTGCCCCGGGGGTGATCGAGATCAGCAATCTGGTGATCGAGCAGGGCGGCACCCTGCACTTTGATCTTGCCGCACCGGATGGCGACGCTCTGCCAGGCGATCTGCTGGCGCCGGGCAGCGTCGGTGATTTTCTGGTGGTGGGCAACAACCTCACCCTCAACGACGCCACCCTCACCGTCAACGACCTCGGCGGCTTCAACAACGGCATCTACACCCTCATCCAGTACGGCGGTGGCATCACCGGTGACTTTGCCCAGATCAACCTGCCCGACGGCTTTGGCGGCACCCTGCAGCTGGGCCAGTACAACGGCAACGACGTGCTCTACCTCGATGTGGGCGGCACCCTGGGTGACGAGGTGTACTGGGATGGTGCCAACCCCGGCGCCGCACCCAACGGCAGCGTTGATGGTGGCGACGGGGTGTGGAACAACAGCACCGCCAGCTGGACCAATGCCAACGGCTCGGCGCAGGGCGCCTGGAACGAGCAGGTGGCCATCTTCAGCGGCACCCCCGGCACCGTCACCGTGGCCGAGGATGTGCGCTTTACCGGCATGACCTTCCTCAGCGATGGCTACACCCTCGCGGCCGGGGGCGGGCAGCTGTTGCCCAATGCTGATGCCCTGGAGCCCGGTGTTTCGCCACAGCTGCTGGTGGAGGCCGGCGTGACCGCTACGGTGGAAGCCCCGTTTGCCGGGGATCGCGGACTGGCCAAGGATGGCGCCGGCACCCTGGTGCTCACCGGTGAGCAGTTGCACACCGGCATCACCACGCTGCAGAACGGCCGCCTGCACCTCGGCGATGGTGGCAGCAGCGGCAGCCTCACCGGCAATGTGAACATCGCCCGCGGCACCTTGGCATTCAACCGCAGTGATGACTGGCTGTTTGCCCCGCAGATCGGTGGCAGTGGCAACGTCGAGCAGATGGGCAGCGGTACCACGCGGTTTGATCGGGCGCAAACCTACACCGGCAATACCGTGGTGAGTGGCGGCACGCTGCAGCTGGATGACGGCGGCAGCCTCGCCGCAGCCAGTGCCGTGCAACTGAATGGTGGCACGCTTGCCATCAATCGCAGCGATGCCTTCGCCTTTGGCAACAGCCTGAGTGGCACCGGTACGCTGCTGCAGCGCGGCAGTGGCACCACCACCTTCACCGCCAATGCAGCCAGCTTTGCCGGCACCACCCGTGTCAGCAACGGCGTGTTACAGCTGGACGGCAGCCTCGGCGGTAGTGCCGAAGTGGACGGTGGCCGCTTTGAGGTGCTGGGCAGTTTCCTCGGCACGGTCAATGTCAACGACGGCGGCACCCTGGCGGGCACCGGCACAGTAGCGGGGCTGGACGTGCACAGCGGCGGTCGGCTGGACCTCGCCCCCATTGCCGATGTGGAGGGTAGCGGCGGCGTGTTCACCGTGGACGGCGATGCCCGCTTTGCCGAAGGCGCGGAGCTGCGGGTGGGCGTGAACCGCTTTGGCGATGCCGACCGCCTGCAGGTGAACGGCACTGCCACTTTGGAAGGGGGATCGGTGCTGGCGGTGGAAGCCGGCGCGGAGAATGCGGGCCTGTGGAATCCACTGAGCACCTACACCATCCTCAGTGCCGATACCCTCAGTGGCACCTTTGATGATGTCAGCAGCAACTTTGCCTTCCTCGATGCCAGCTTGAACTACGAGGCCAACACGGTGCAGCTGCTGTTGGAACGCAATGACATCGACTACGCCGCCGTCGGCGTGACGGCCAACCAGCAGGGCACCGGTGCCGCTGTGCAGGCGCTGGGCTTTGCCCACCCGCTGGCCTGGGCCGTGCTGCCACTGACCGCCGAGGATGCCCGTACCGCGTTCGACCAGCTGTCCGGCGAAGTGCATGCCAGCGTCAAGACGCAGCTGTTCGAGGACAGCCGCTTCATCCGCGATACCGTACTGGCGCGCGGTCGTGCCCTGGATGCCGGCGCCGCCACGGGGCTTTGGGCGCAGCTGCTGGGTGCCACCGGCAGCACCGATGCCGGCAGCAGTGCCGAGCTGACGCGCGACAGTGCGGGTTTGTTCCTCGGGGGTGACCACGGGCGTGGTGAGCGTCTGCGCTTGGGATGGAGCGCCGGCTACACCCGCGGCAACGGCGATCTCGACGCCCAGCGTGCCGAGAGCGAAACCGACAACATCCACCTGGGCCTGTACGGCGCCAGCCGCTACGCCGCACCCGGTTGGCGCGGCGCCAGCGCCAGCCTCGGTTTGCGGTTGGGCGCTGCCTATACCTGGCACGAAGTGAGCACCCGGCGACAGATCGATTTTCCCGGTTACCAGGAGCGGCTGACGGCCGACTACGACGGTGACTCAAGCCAACTGTTCGGCGAAGTGGACTACCGGCTGCGCTGGACCGAGCTTGAGCTGGCGCCCTTCGTGGGCCTGGCCTGGTTGCGACAGTCGATGGATGGCTTCTTCGAAGGCGATCAGTACAACACCCCGTTTGGTGAGACCGCCACGCTGATGGCCGACCAGGGGAGTGAGTCCCTGAGCTACGCCAGCCTTGGCCTGCGCGCCGCCACCGCGCTCCCCGGTTGGGACGGCCTGCGCCTCGACGGCGCCCTCGGCTGGCGCCAGGCCCTGGACGAACTGCAGCCGGAAACGCGCTTGCATTTCCTGGATGGCGACGAGCGCTTCACCGTGCAGGGCGCCCCGGTGGCGGAAAGCGTTGCCCTGGTGGATCTGGGGCTGGTGTACCAATGGTGGGATGCAGGCGAACTGGCGCTGTCCTACGCCGGCCAGTTCAGCAGCGAGGCCAACGACCACACGCTGCGCTTTGGTTTGCGGCTGCGTCTCGACTGAGTGTGGAGCAGTGTCCCAGGGAAGGGGACGTTGGGTGGGCCGCCGGGAGACCGGCGGCCCTTTTTTGTGGGCGCCATCTGCTGACTGAGGCGGCGGGTGCACAAGGACGGGCTGGATGCCCGATCAAGTCGGGCATGACGGGAGTTGGGTAAGTGGACGTCACCCCGCACTTGATGCGGGGTCCAGCTGCGGCGGTGGGAGTCTGGATGCCCGATCAGCTCGGGCATGACGATGGGGGCGACTAGGCGCCCCGGGCCACGGCGCGGTAGCCGATGTCCTTTCGGTGGTGTTCGCCGCGCCAGCGGATGACGTTGACGCCGCTGTAGGCGGCGGTCTGGGCGTCGCGGACCTGGGGGCCTTTGCCGACCACGCAGAGCACGCGGCCGCCGGCGGTGACGACCTGGCCGTGCTGGGTGGTGGTGCCGGCGTGAAACACTTTGACTCCGGCGGGCACCTGGTCGAGGCCTTCGATGGCGTCGCCCTTGCTGGGGGTGGCCGGATAGTGTTCGGCAGCCATCACCACGCCCAGCGCAGGCTGGGGGTCCCATTGGGGATGCTGCTGTGCCAGCCCGCCATCGACGGCGGCTTCCAGCAGGTCGAGCAGGTCGGATTCCAGCCGTGCCATGAGGGGCTGGGTTTCCGGGTCACCGAGGCGGGCGTTGAATTCGATCACGCGGGGGGCACCGTCGGCGTCGATCATGAGGCCGGCGTAGAGGAAGCCGCTGAAGGGGGTGCCCTCCACGGCCATGCCTCGCAGGGTGGGTTCGATGATCTCGCGGCACACGCGCTCCTGCACGGGCGGGGTCACTACCGGTGCGGGCGAGTAGGCGCCCATGCCGCCGGTGTTGGGGCCGCGGTCGCCGTCGAACACGCGTTTGTGGTCCTGGCTGCTGGCGAGCGCGACGAAGTCGGTGCCGCTGGCGACGACGATGAAGCTGGCCTCTTCGCCGTCAAGAAAGTCTTCGATGACGACGCGGGCGCCTGCCTGGCCGAGCAGGGTGCCGCTGAGCATGTCGCGCACGGCGGCTTCGGCATCGGGCAGGGTCATTGCCACCACGACGCCTTTGCCGGCGGCCAGCCCGTCAGCCTTGATGACGATGGGGGCGCCACGTTCCCGCACGTAGGTCAGCGCGGGCTCGATCCGGGTGAAGACTTCGTAGCCGGCGGTGGGGATGCGGTGACGCTTGAGGAAGTCCTTGGTAAAGGCCTTGCTGGCTTCCAGCTGGGCAGCGGCCTGGGTGGGGCCGAAGATGCGACGATTGTCGGCCTGGAAGGCATCGACGATGCCCTTGGCCAGCGGACCCTCGGGCCCGACCACGGTGAAGTGCACGCCTTCGGCGGCGGCCAGTGCTTTCAGGCCTTCGATGTCCTCTGCACCCACGCTCACGTTTTCGCACTTGGCTTCCAGGGCAGTACCGGCATTGCCGGGTGCCACCAGCACCCGCGCCACGCGCGGGGACTGGGCCAGCTTCCAGGCGATGGCGTGTTCGCGGCCGCCGCTGCCGACGACGAGTACGGTTTGGGAGTAGTTGGACATCAGGACTTCCTTGGTGCGTCAGGAACCCGTGGCGGGTTCGTCAAAGTGATTCGAGTGCAGCGACGGTCGGGGCCTGGATGCCCGATCAAGTCGGGCATGACGGAAGAAGGGCAAGAGCCGCCATCCCGGCCTTGAGCCGGGATCCAGCTGCGCCGGTGGGGGTTTGGATGCCCGATCGAGTCGGGCATGACGGTGGTTGGGTAGGTGGCCGTCATCCCGGCCTTGAGCCGGGATCCAGCTGCGACGGTAGGGGCCTGGATGCCCGATCGAATCGGGCATGACGGTAGAGGGAAAGGTGACGTCACTCAATCGCACTCGCCATCTCCTGACGCTTTGTTGGAAGCGGTGCACTAGTGGCCGCCGAACATGAGCAGGCTGATCATCAGGGCGCCGGTGTAGAAGCCGACGATCATCACGGCGGACCACAGCCGTGCCAGCACGCCGTGGTAGCGGGCGTTGCGGTAGGCCCACAGGCAGGCGATGCAGAGCAGGATCTCGGCGGCAACCGTGTAGGGGGCGATACCGAAGCGGGTGGGGGTGTCGACGGGCTGCCACAACCGCAGCATGGGCGCTGCCCATTCGGCCACGGCAAACAGGCTGCCGCCCAGCAGGATGACGACGGGATAGCGCAGGCGCCCGCTGGCGTCCGCCAGCAGGGTCACCGGGAACAGCAGCATGATCCACAGGCCCATGAAGTAAAGCGGTACAGCGTCGCCGATGCGGGCAACCCCGTGGTCGGGAAACTGGAGGGTGCCGGCGATGTCCACCAGGGCCCAGTCCGGCAGCACCTGGCCGATGGACACGGGCAGCAGGAACGCCCAGCGCGCCAGCCAGTCGTGATGGCGGCGGAACAGGGCGTAACCGGGCAGCGCCAGGTTGTAGAGCACGGCCAGTACCAGCACGCCGGTGCCGTACAGGGTGCCCTCTGCATAGAGCACGACCGGCAGGGTCAGCAGGCCGAACGCCAGGTGAAACGCGAGCACTTCGCGCGGGGCGCTGGCGGCGGCGTGGCTCATGGCTGCTGGGGGCACACCAGTTCGACGCGGCCGGTGCCGGGAATGCGCTTGCGGACGCAGCCCTCGGTGTTGAGTTCGCTGGCGGGAATGATGGTTGCCGGGGCTTCCTGGCTGCCGACGCTGGTGGCTTTCGGGCCCATGCAGGCGGTCAGGCTCAGCAGCAGTGTGGCGGGTGTCAGCAGAGGGGGCAGTCGCGTCATGGCGCGGAGGATACCTGAGAGCATGTGGAAAAATCGCCCGCCTGCTGCGTTCGATTTTTTCACAAGCTCTGAGGGCCATGGGCATCCAGAAACGGCTGCAGGGCCTGCCAGACGCCGTCGGGGGATTCCACCTGCGGATAGTGGCCGATGCCCGGCAGGCTCACCACATCCGGCGCCGGCACCAGCGCGCGATAGCGCGTCACCATGTGGGCACCGGAGACCGGGTCCTCGGGGCCATTGATCAGCCGCAGCGGCACGCGGGTGTGTTGCAGGGCGCCCACCCAGCGGGCGCGGTGTTGCCGACGATCGTCGATATAGCGGATCAGGCGGTGCAGTCGGTGGTGGCCGTTGTGGTGGCTGAGCAGGGACCAGAAGGCATCCAGTTCCGCCTCGGAGGGCTGGGTCTGCGGGCCGAACACCAGTGAGAAGCTGCGGTTGAAGCTGCGTTGGCTCGACAGGTGCGCCAGCAGGCCGCCGAGCGGTGAGCGCAACAGCTTCTGCATGCGGGTCTGGCGATGGGTCTCGGGGAACAGTCCGCCATTGAGCAGCGCCACGGCGGCTAGGGTGGTGGTGCGGCCGCCGTCGTGATCACGGGCCAGCAGTTCCTGCGCCACGCTGACACCGTAGTCATGCGCCACCACCCGCAGGTGGCGGATGCCGAGGTGGGCGACCAGGGCGTCGTGCAGGTCGGTCTGCTCCATCAGGTCGTAGCGGTGCCGCGGGGGCTTGGGGGCGCGGCCGAAGCCCAGCATGTCGGGGGCGATGACACGGCCGTAGCGTGCGACCAGCCGGTCCCACAGGGGCGCCCAGTCCCAGCTGCAGGTGGGGAAGCCGTGGATCAGCAGCACGGCGGCATCGCCGCCGCCGCTGTCGCGATAGGGGAGGGTGTGGCCGTTGAAGTCGAAGTGCTGCCCGTCGGCGTACCAGGCGTCGGGGCTCAGGCTCATGACAGCCGGCTGCCCAGCCAGCGGCCCATGCGGGCGGTGGCATCGCCGGCTTCCGGTACCAGCCCGGCAAACAATTGCCACACGTGCCAGAGGCCGGTCCACATCTCCAGACGGACCTCCACCCCGCCGGCCTGCGCGCGTTCGGCGATGCGTCGCGCATCATCTGCCAGCACCTCGGCATCGGTGGCCTGGATCAACAGGGGCGGCAGGCCCTGGTAGTCGGCGTGGATCGGCGACAGTTGCGGGTGCTCCAGCGGGGTTTCGCCGGCATAGTTCACGGCGCATTCGCGCAGGGTGGGCACATACAGCAGGGGCTCGCGGTCGGCCTCGCGCGTGTAGGCCGGCAGGCTGCCGCTGAGATCCCCCCAGGGGGACAGCAGGGCGGCGCCGGCCGGCATCGGCAGGCCCTCCTCGCGCAGCCGTTGCAGCAGGGCCAGGCTGAGCCCGCCGCCGGCGGAGTCGCCAGCCACCACGATACGGCTGGCAGGGGTGTTGTCCAGCAGGGCGCGGTAGGCGGCCACCGCATCGTCGACGGCCGCGGGGAAGGGGTGTTCCGGCGCGAGCCGGTAGTCCAGGGTCGCCACGCACACCTGGGCATCGCGTGCGAATCGTGCGGTCAGTTCGCGGTAGATCTGCGGGGCACCCACCACATAGGCGCCACCGTGCAGGTACAGCAGCACGCCGCGGGTCTCGCCCGGGGGATCGGTCCATTCCGCCGGCACGCCGCCGAGCGGCGCCTGCCGGAAGCGGGTGCCCTTGGGAATGGTGAACTGCGCCATGGTGGTCAGGCGCAGCAGCTTGCGGCGGCGCTGCTCAACGCTGAGGTCCTGGCGCGCGAAGATGGGACGGATCATCAGGCGAACCCCCTGGCGGAACACACGGGCACGCAGGCTGGGGGCGGTGGCGGGCACGAAGGCGGACTCGGTCACGATGGCGTCTCGTCTGTCGGTAAAGCGGGCAAGCTTACGCCGCCCGGCGCCAGCCTTCACGAGGCGGGCTGCGCCGCCAGCCGCAGGGGGCGCCGTCATGACGCGTGTCGCGCAGGGCCTACAATGGCGCTTTGACTGCCGCTGCGCCCGTATGTCCGTTCACTATCAGATCTCGCCTGCTGCGCCCCGCGCCCATCTTTTTGCCGTTGCGCTGCGGGTGGAGAAGCCCGACCCCGCAGGGCAGGTGTTCCGCCTCCCGGCGTGGCTGCGCGGCAGCTACTGCATCCGCGACTTCGCCAAGCACGTGGTGGATATCCGCGCCGAGCAGGCGGACGGCGCGGCCTGCGATCTGACGCAGCTGGACAAGTCCCGGTATCAGGCGGCACCGGTGGCCGGTGCCCTGGTGCTGCGCTATCGGGTGTATGCCTTTGATCCCTCGGTGCGCAAGGCGTTTCTGGATACCCGGCGGGGGTTTTTCAATCCCAGCTCACTCTGTTTTGCGGTGGAAGGGCAGACGGATACGGCACTGGAGATCGACGTGCAGCCGCCGCAGGACCCCGCCTGTCGTGACTGGGCGCTGGCCACCAGTCTGCAGGCCGTCGAGGTGGATGCACGGGGCTTTGGCCGCTACCGGGCCGACGACTACGAGGACCTGATCGACCAGCCGGTCGAGATGGGGGCCTTCGAGCGCGTCGATTTCGATGTGGACGGCATGCCCCACAGTCTGGTGCTGGCCGGCCACGCGCCGGTCGATACCGCGCGGGTGACGGCGGATCTCGCGCGGATCTGCAGTGTCGAGCACGCCCTGTTCGGGCACAGCCTGCAGCTGGACCGTTACCTGTTCCTCACCCACGTGATGACGCGCGGATACGGGGGGCTGGAGCACCGTCATTCCACCGCCCTGGTCTGCGCCCGCGATGACCTTCCGGCGCCCGGGGATACCGGCATGAAACCGGGATATCGCGCGTTTCTCGGGCTGGCTTCGCACGAGTACTTCCATCTGTGGAACGTCAAGCGGCTGACGGCCGCCCGCTTTGCCGAGAGTGACCTGTCGCAGGAGGCCTACTCGCGGGACCTCTGGCACTACGAGGGTGTCACCAGCTATTACGACGACCAGTTCCTGCTGCGGGCCGGCCTGGTGCCGATGGAGGATTACCTGGATCTCCTGGCGGCCCAGGCGACCCGCGTCTGGCGGATGCCGGGCCGGCATCTGCACAGTCTGGAAGCGTCCAGTTTCGAGACCTGGACCAAGTACTACCAGCCCGACGAGAACACGCCCAATCAGACCGTCAGCTACTACGTCAAAGGGGCGCTGGTGGCCTTGGGTCTGGACCTGCAGCTGCGCCTCCGAGGGCAGTCGCTGGACACGGTGATGCGCATGGCCTGGAGCCGGTATGGCGCCCCCGGGGTGCCGGTTCCCGAGCGCGGGCTGGAAGCGCTGGCGCTGGAAGTGGGCGGGGCGGATCTGCAGCCGTTCTTCGATCAGGCGCTGCGCAGCACCGACGAGTTGCCCCTGGCGGTGTGGCTCAAGCCCTTCGGGGTGGCGGCGGTACTGCGTGCCGCCCTGGGCAGCAGCGACGCGGGCGGCCGGGTGCCCGGCACACCGCCGCCGAGTGCCCTCGGGGCCCGTCTGGCGCCGGACAGCCTGCGGATTACGCAGGTTCGCAGTGACAGCCCCGCTGAGCACGCCGACCTGGCGGTTGGCGACGTGCTGGTGGCGGTCGATGGCTGGCAGCTCACCGCCGGCACGGCGGCGACGGTCCTGTCGCAGCTTGCGCCGCAGCGGCCGGTCACTGTCCATCGTTTCCGCGCCGGGCGATTGGAGGCGGTCACGCTGGTGCCGGCGCCACCGCCGCTGGACAGCTGGACCCTGATCCCGGATCCCGATGCCGACGACGCGGCACTCCAGCGCCGCCGCGCCTGGCTGGGTGCCTGAGGAGTCGCGCGGATGGAGTTCATCGCCAAGGGGCTGCTGGCCTACCTGATGGGCAGCGTGATGGGCGGCATGGTGATCGGCGCGTTGCGGGGCGGGGTGGACCTGCGCCGCAGCGGCAGCGGCAACATCGGCGCCACCAATGCGCTGCGGACACAGGGCGCGGCGTTCGCGCTGGGGGTGCTGCTCATTGATGTGCTGAAGGGCGTGGTGGCCGTGCTGGTGGTGCCGGGCCTGCCGTGGCCGTTCCCCGGTGCAGCCGGGGTGCCCGTCACGACAGTGGCGTATGGCTGTGGCGTGATGGTGGCGCTGGGCCATTGCTACCCGGTCTTTCATCGCTTTCAGGGCGGCAAGGGGGTGGCGACGCTGGCGGGCGTGTTTGCCTGCCTGTTGCCGGCCGCGATCGGCTGGATGCTCGCAGCGTTTGCGCTGGCGGTGATGCTGACCGGCTATGTCAGCCTGGCAACGCTGACCGCCAGCCTGGTGGCGGTGCTGCACATTGCCTGTTTCGGCGCTGAGGGGCTGTGGTCCATGACCGGCGCCTTCGGCATTGCCATGGCGACGCTGGTGGTCTGGAAGCACCGTAGCAATGTGCGGGCCCTGGCAGCGGGGACGGAGCATCGGTTCGAGAAGGCGCGGGTGCTGGGTCGATGGCTGAGCCGCTGAACGCCACGCAGCATCTCGCCCTGGTCCGGGCGCTGGCCGATGGCGACTGGCATTCCGGCGCCGATCTCTCCGGGGCCTTCGGCATCAGTCGCGCCGCGCTGGCCAAGCGTATCGATGCGCTCGATGCCTTCGGCTTGCAGGTGACGCGTCGTCACGGCACGGGATATCGCCTGGAGACACCGCTGACCTTGCTCGACGCCGGGGCGATTCCGGTGCCGGCGGGCTGGCGCCTGTCGGTGGTGCCGGTGACGGGTTCTACCAACTCCGACCTGCTCGATGGCGATCCGGAGCAGGATCCCCAGGCCCTGCTGGCCGAGTACCAGCAAGGCGGTCGCGGGCGGCGCGGGCGGCAGTGGGTGTCGCCGTTCGCTCACAACCTGATGTGCTCGGTGGCCTGGAGTTTTGCCAGCTGGCCGCGCGACCTCAGCTGTCTGCCACTGGCCGTCGGCGTGTGCGTGGCGGAGGCGCTGGCCGCACAGGGCATCGAAGACGTGCAGTTGAAATGGCCCAATGATCTCTATGCGCAGGGGCGCAAGCTCGGAGGCATTCTGCTGGAGCATCGGGGCGAAACCGGTGGTGCCTGCCGGATCGTCATCGGCATCGGGCTCAATGTGCGGCCGTTTGACGCGGGGCAGGCGCCGGACCAGCCCTGGGTGGCGGCCGACCAGCTGCGTGAGACACCGCAGGATCGCAATACGCTGGCCGCCGCCCTGCTGCAGCAGCTGGCCGGCATGCTGGCGGACTACGCCGACCGCGGCTTCGCGCCGTGGCGGGATCGCTGGGCGGCGCGGGACCTCACGCGCGACCGGGTGGTGACGGTGACGGGCCCCGGTGAGCCCTGGCAGGGCATCGCCCGTGGCATCGATGCCCAGGGTGCCCTGCAGGTCGAAGCTGAGGGGAGGCTGAAACCGCTGCACAGTGGCGAGGTCTCTGTGCGGATGGAGGCTCCGACATGATTTTGCTGCTCGATATCGGCAACACCCGCCTCAAGTGGGGGCGTGTCAGCGCGGACGGTGTGCAGTACGGCGGCGCGCTGCCTCACGGGGGGGATTTTCAGACCCTGGTGGCGCAGTTGCCGGTGACACGGCCCGACCAGGTCTGGGTGGCCCATGTGCTGGGCGCCGCCCAGGAACCGGCGCTGGTCGCCGGCCTGACGCAACGCTATGGCGTGGCGCCCCAGGTGGCCCGTACCCGGGGGGTGTCGCCGGGATTGCGGGTGGCCTACACCGATCCCGCCCGGCTGGGGGTGGACCGCTGGCTGGGCATGCTGGCGACCCGGCAGCACACCGACGGCGCCTTCGTGGTGGCGAGTGCCGGCACCGCGCTGACGCTGGATGTGGTCGATGACGGTGGCAATCATCTGGGGGGCTTCATCGCGCCGGGTCTGCAGACCGCGCTCAATGCCACGCTGGGCGCCACCCGGTTCCAGACCGGCACGCTCACCAATGCGTTCCGCGCCAACCTGGGGCGCGACACCGAGGCCTGCGTGCGTGAAGGCGCGGTGTTGAGTTGTCTTGGTGCCCTGGATCGCGGGCTGACCCTGGCGCCGGACCGTGCCAGCCGTTGGATCACCGGTGGCGACGCTCCCGTGCTGTTACCGCATCTTGGGCACTGGTCTCACCGGCCCCACCTCACCCTGGAAGGGCTGCGGGTGCTGGCGCTGGAGGCACAGGGGGAATAGGGCGGGGGGTCGTTTACGCGTAAATATGCTTGCGGTGGTCGATCCGCAGTACCAGCACGATCAGCTTGCCGTCCTCAATGCTACAGATCATGCGATAGCTGCCGACCCGGTACCGCCACAGCCCGGCCAGATCAAGTGATAACGGCTTGCCAAAGCGACGGGGATCGCCACCCGTGGTGATGGGCTCACGGCAGTAACGACGTGGGACCGCAGGCGGGTAATTTTTACATGCTCTCAGGTCGTGCGCGGGCCGGCGCGGCCTTCAGGCCGTTGGGAAAAACACCACTCCCAGCACCGCCAGACCAAGCCAGAAGGGGATTTCGGCGGTTTCGGTCCAGGGCTGCACTTTTTGCAGTGCGCCGAGCGTATGCACCACCACCATCAGCACGAAGAAGGTGATGAGCATGGTGAACACCAGGGGTTGCAGCGTGGGGTGTCCGGCGACGTACCAGGCGGTGGACGAGATGATCACTGCGAAGGCGCCGAGGCACCGCCCGAAATAGAGTGCGAGATCGGCGCGCGCGTCGACCTGCCAGCGAAAGATGCGCGCCCAGGTGAGCGGTGCAACGAAGATGAGCAGGGAGAACACCACGCCGGTGAGGACGGCGAAGACGCGCAGGAAGGTGCTTGAGTGCTCTGCGTACATTCCGATCATGGTGGGGTCTCCGGCCTCAGGCGTCGTGCAGTCCGTACAGTGTGACCACGCAGGCGCTGCCGGTGCCAATGTTGTGTTGCAGTGCCAGCCGTGCGCCGTCGACCTGACGGGCCCCGCTGCGGCCGCGCAGCTGTTCCACCAGTTCGGTGCACTGGGCCAGCCCGGTGGCGCCCAGCGGATGACCCTTGGACAGCAGGCCGCCGGAGGGGTTGGTGACCACCTTGCCGCCGTAGGTGTTGTCGCCGTCCATGATGAATTTTTCGGCGCCGCCCTCGGGAGCGAAACCGAGCGCCTCGTAGGTAATCAGTTCGTTGGCGGTGAAGCAGTCGTGCAGCTCGCAGACATCGATGTCGTCGGCGCCGACGCCGGCCTGTTCGTAGACCTGGCGGGCGGCGTCTTGCGAAAGCTCGAAGCCGACCGCGCGGATCATCGACTGAGACTCGAAGCTGGACGGGGTGTCAGTGGTCAGCGCCTGTCCGAGGATGCGTACGCGGCTGTCGATGCCGTGACGTTTGGCGAAGGCTTCGCTCACCACGATGGCAGCGGCACCGCCGCAGGTGGGCGGGCAGCATTGCAGGCGGGTGAGCAGTTTGTAGATCACCGGGGAGGCGAGGATTTGATCGACACTGACCGGGTCGCGGAAGATGGCCTTGTCGTTGTGTTCGGCGTGACGGCGGGCCTTGGCGGCGATCATGGCAAAGGTTTCCGGCCGGGTGCCGTACTTCTGGGCGTGCTCGTAGCCGGCACCGCCGAACAGGTGCGGTGCCATGAAGGCGTCGGGATCCGGCTGCAGCTGCTGCGCGAGGTCGATGAAATTGCCCAGGGGGTTGGGGCGGTCGTCGAACACGCTGGCGAGCGCGCCGGGCGTCATCTGTTCGAAGCCCAGCGCCAGGGCGCAGTCGACGGCGCCGCTTTCCACCGCCTGACGTGCCAGGAACAGGGCGCTGGAACCCGAGGAGCAGTTGTTGTTGACGTTGACCACCGGGATGCCGCTCTGGCCGACGCGGTAGAGCGCACGCTGACCACAGGTGCTGTCGCCATAGACGTAGCCGACATAGGCCTGCTGGATCAGGCCGTAGTCGATGCCGGCGTCCTGCAGGGCGAGGCTGACGGCCTCGGCGCCCATCACGTCGTAGGTCGCGCTGCGACCAGGCTTGCTGAAGGGGATCATGCCGACACCGGCCACCACGACGGAACGACTCATCTACGCCTCTCCTGAATATTGTGTGTGCTGCGCGCGCGCAGCCTCCATGAACCGTAGCGACCCACGCCTCCGCGCGCCCCGCCCATTGGAGTAGGGCGTTTCCATTCGTGAGCGCGTCAAAGTGTTGGGAGCGTCCCACGGCTGGCGCGCACAACCAAACAATGAGGAGTACCGGCATGGCATTCGATTTCAGCGGCAAGGTGGTGTTGGTGACGGGCGCGGCATCGGGCATTGGACTGGCCGTCGCGCGCCACTTTCTGGCGGCCGGGGCGACGGTGGTGGCGACCGATATCGACACCGACGCCCTGCTGTCGGTCACGGTGCCCCCTGAGACGGCAAGCCGCTGGCGCACCCGGCGACTGGACGCGGCGGATGCCGCTGATATCCAGGCCGGGGTCGACTGGTTGTCGCGGGAGTTCGGCCGCCTCGACGTCCTGGTGAACAACGCGGGGCTGGCACGGCTGGAATCGATAAGCGATCTCACCGAGGCTGCCATCGATCTGCAGTTCGCGGTGTTGCTGAAGGGGCCGATGCTGGCATCGAAGGCGGCGCTGCCGTTGCTGGCCGAGGCCGACGGCGCCATCGTCAACATCGCCTCCATCGCGGCCATCATCCAGGCTGGCGGGCATGCCTGTTACAGCGCTTGCAAGGCCGGACTGGTGAAGTTCACCCGCGACCTTGCCAAGGAACATGCGCGGGTGCGCAGCAATGTGATCCTGCCCGGCTTCATCGACACGCCCATCCTGAAGGCCTACGGCGAGGGCGCGGCGCTGGAGGCGATCAAGGCGGATCTGGCCACGCACATCCCGCGCGGGCGGCTGGGACGGCCGGAGGAGATTGCTGACGCCGTGCTGTTCCTGTCCTCGCCTTTCGCGGCCTACATTTCCGGTGCCGAGCTGGTGGTCGATGGCGGGGTGACGGCCACGCCGCTGGAGACCATGTAGCCCTGCCCCCCCTTTCGGGTGGGGGCAGGGGCGGCGAGGCTGGGGACACTGGATGCCCTATAACGGCCGTCGCCGCCATCACAATGAGGAGATCATCATGCCGAACCTGGCACGCCACTGGTATTTCAACGAACGGCCCAAGGGCGAGATGGACGACCGCACGCTGGCGCTGCGGGAAGAAGCGTTGCCTGCGCTGAAGGACGGCGAGTTCCTGGTACGTGCCATCTACCTGTCGATGGATGCGACGCATCGCTTGTGGATTGGTGATCTCGATCTGTACATGGAGCCCATCGCCCTGGGCGAGCGGATGAAGGGATTCCTGATCGGTGAGGTGGCGGAGTCCCGCCACCCTGGGTATGCGACGGGCGATCTGGTGACCGGCCTGGGCAGCTGGTCGGACTACATGATCGACAATGGCAGCGCCTTCCAGAAGATCCCGCCGATACCGGGCCTGCCGATCGGCGATGCCTTCGGCATCCTCACCGTGGCCGGTCCGACCGCCCTGGTGGGGTTGATGGAGATCGGGCAGCCCAAGCCGGGCGACACCGTGGTGGTCAGCGCCGCGGCTGGGGCCGTCGGGATGTTGGTGGGACAGATCGCCAAGATCCACGGCTGCCGGACGATCGGCATTGCCGGCGGTGCCGAGAAGTGCGCCCGGCTCAAGGCTGAATTCGGTTATGACGAGGTGGTCGACTACAAACAGCGGGATATCGTCGGGCAGCTCCGCACGCTGGCTCCCGACGGCATCGACGTCCTGTTCGAGAATGTCGGCGGCGAAGTGCTCGACGCCGGCCTCACGGTGATGAAGGATTTCGGCCGTGTGGTGATCTGCGGGCTGATCTCCAGCTACAACGCAGATGGCCTGGTGCCGGGGCCCTACATGTTCCGCAACGTCATCATGCGCCGACTCACCATCCAGGGCTTTGTCATCCTCGATTATCTGGACCGGTACCCCGAGTTCCAGGCCAAGCTGGCGGGCTGGATGCAGGAAGGCCGTTTGAAGTACCGCCTGCACGTGGTCGATGGCCTGGAGAACGCGGTGGATGCGCTCAAGCTGCTCTACAGCGGCGGCAATCAGGGCAAGGTGATGGTGAAGATTGGTGCAGAGCCCGGCCAGGGCTGAACCGGCTCCTGCAGTGGCGGTTTTGTCCGACGCAGGCGGTGGCGCTACTCTCGACCGGCATGCCCCGGAGGATGTCGTGCCCGTCCAGTCCGTTACCGAACCCCGCCGTCGAGCCGCCGATGTTGCGGCCGATCCAGCGGCGCCCGCACGCACCGTGGTGCTGCGGGCGGCCGCGCTGGAACGACTGAAGGCGGGTTCTCAGGCGTCGCTGGTGCTGGTACAGGGGCCGGCAGGGTTCGGCAAGACAACGCTGTTGCGGCAGTACAGCACCTATCGCGCCACCCAGGGGGACCAGATTGCCTGGATGCGGATGGATGCCCGTTCCGCCGATCCGGCCCAGTTCCTGCGCCTGCTCTGCGATGCCGCCGACGGTTTTGACGAACGGGTGCGGCAACGCAAGGCGAAACTCGAAACGCGCCCGCCGACACTGCAGGACTTCAATCGTGCCCTGGGCCGCCTGAGGGGCGGGGGGCTGATCGTGGTGGACAACTTCGAGCAAGCCTTCACGGCAGACCTCGAAGGGGTGTTCATGCAGGTGGTGCGGGGGCTGCCGCCCGGCGTGCAACTGTGCATCGGATCGCGGGTGCTGCCGTCCGACCGTCTGGTGAGCCTGCGCATGCGCGAGCAGATGGTGGTGATCGATGAGCACGATCTGCGCTTCGGTGTCGAGGAATGCGACGAGTTCTTCCGCGAGGTGCCCGGCCTGGAGCCCGCCGACATCGCGGAGCTGCATCGCAGCACGGACGGCTGGCCTGCTGCGCTGCAGTGTGTGCGTCTGTGTCTGCGGCGCGGCCGCGAACATCGCGGGCTGGCGTATGCCGGCAAGGGCATCACGCAGGATCTGATCGGCTTTCTCGCCACCGAAGTATTCGACCACCTGGCGCCGGAACTGCAGTCCACCCTGTTTCTCCTCTGCGTGCCGGAAAAGCTCAACAGCGAACTGGTGTCTTTCGTCACCGGTGCCGACGACAGCCAGGCGGTGATCGACGAGATCGA
This sequence comes from uncultured Polycyclovorans sp., assembly GCA_936928855.1. Classification (GTDB taxonomy): domain Bacteria; phylum Pseudomonadota; class Gammaproteobacteria; order Nevskiales; family Nevskiaceae; genus Polycyclovorans. The sequence continues at coordinate 34,610 of CAKZHZ010000070.1, read as the reverse complement.
GCGGGCCGGACTGTTCCTCAGCCATCTGGATCTGGAAGGCCACTGGTATCGCTTTCACAACCTGTTTCGCCATTTCCTGCTTACCCGCATGCGCCAGGAAACCGACCCCGACGCATTGGCCCTGCAGCAGCGGCGTATCGGTGACTGGTTTGCCGAGCATGGCTATCGCGAAGAGGCCATCCAGCACTGGATCGAGGCCGGTGACGTCGAGCGTGCGGCGGCCTTGATGGAAGCGGTGTGTGGGCAGCTGGTGGCGCAGGAGCGGCTGGGGCTGATCGAGCGCTATGTCGATCAGTTGCCGATGGAGTGGGTGCTGCGGCACGAAAATCTCGCCAATGCTGCGATCATCGCCTACGGTTTTCGCCGCGCCTCCGACAAGGCCAACCGGCTGATCGACGCGCGTGCCGCGATGCTGGCGGACAGTGATGACGCGCACGCACTCGGCGTGCACAACGGCACCCGTCTGTTCGTACTGGTGGCGCAGGATCGCATCGAAGCCCTGGGGGCGGCGGCGCAGGAGGCGGGGCAGCAGCTCAGTGCCGAAGATGGCTTCCGCTACGCGGTGACACTCAATGCCCGCGCGCTATGGCTGGTCGGGCGCAGCGATTTCGAGGCTGCGCGCGGCCTGCTGTTGAAGGCCCGGCCGTTGCATGACCGCGACGGGTCACTGTTCGGACAGGCCTATCAGGAAGCCGTATTCAGTATGTCGCTGAGTGCCGAGGGGCGCATCAGTGAGGCCTCCCGTGGCCTGGCGGCCGCCCTGCGGCGCACCGAAGAGGAAGCCTGTGGCAGTGTCACCGCCGGCTCGGTCGTCGCCGTGTATCTGGCGGACGCGCGGTACGAGCAGAATCGCCTTGACGATGCCCGCACACTACTGGCGGACTATGGCTCGCTGGCCGAGCAGCAGGCCATTGTCGACCCTCTTGCAACGCTGTTTCTCACGCGCGCGCGAATCGCGTTTCACCGGGGCGATGCCGCCGAGGCGGAGGCGGTGCTCGACCGGGCGCTGTACCTGGGCTATCGGCACGACTTTGCCCGGCTGGTGGCCTGTGCGGCGGCCGAGCGGGTGCGGCAGGCGACCCTGTCGGGCGATCTTGATCTGGCCGAGCGTCGGCTGCGCGAACTCGATCTCGACAGCTACGACGGGGCCTCCGGTTTGCTGTTTCACGCCGGCGAGAACGAGCTTCACACGGTCACCTGGGCGCGCTACCTGATCCATGCTGGCCGTAGCGCCGAGGCGCGACGCCTGCTGCAGGACGAGATCCGCCAGGCCCACGGCCAGCGCCGCCGTCGGCGCGAACTCAAGCTGACCCTGCTGCTGGCGATGGCACAGCAGGCCGAGGGGCGCGGCAACTGCGCCCGGCGAACCCTGCTGGAGGCAATGGAGCTATGCCCCCCACGCAATTTCGTGCGCAGTTTTCTCGATGAAGGCAGCATGCTGCTGAAGTTGTTGAAGGATGTACGGCGCTCGTTCGACCACCTGTCGCGGCTCGCGCATCAGGACATCCTGATGGCCTACCTCGATCATCTGCTGGCCGAGGCGGGTGAGCGCGCCGGCGCGGTGCCGGAAGCCCTGGGGGACGACGGCAGCATCGATTCGGTTCAGCTGCTGGAGACGCTGACCGAAAAGGAGCGCAACCTGCTGCGACACGTTGCAATGGGCTTGTCCAACAAGGATCTTGCCGAGCGTTTGTCGGTGTCCACCAATACCGTGAAATGGCACATGCGCAACATCTTCGACAAGCTGCAGATCAGCAACCGGGTGCAGGCCATCGTGGTCGCGCGCCATCTCGGCATGATCGACTGAGGCGCACGCACCACCCCCCCCATCCCCACCTCAATCCTTTAGGGTGGGGACGCTCCATCGGCGAAGCCCTACCGTCCTCAGACCGCAAACTGAGGAGAAAACGATGGGGAAACTCATCAATATCGATAACGGCGGGACCTTGACCGACATCTGTGTGATGGACGGTGCTCAGGTCTACCGGACCAAGACGCTGACCACGCCGTTCGACCTGTCCAAATGCTTCTTCGAGGGGCTGGTCAAGGTCTCCTCCCAGATCTACGGTCAGCCCGACATCGTGTCGCTACTGTCGAGCACCGATCACATCCGCTATTCCACCACACAGGGCACCAACGCCCTGGTCGAACGGAAGGGCCCGCGCCTGGGCGTGGTGCTGGGGGGGAACCTGCGCGCGCAGGCGTTCGAACAGGCTCCGCTGCACAAGACCTTGTTCCGTGACCTGGTCGGCGAGCGCATCGCCACCCTGGATACCACGCTTGATGAGGCGGCCATCGAGCCGGCATTGGTGGAGGCCATCAACCGGCTCGCGTCGGCAGGCGCCAACCGCGTGGTGATCGCGCATGGTGGAGCGGATTGTCTGGACGCCGAAGGGCGCCTCAAGAAGATTCTGCTGCGCAAGTTCCCGCAGCATCTGCTGGGCGCCGTGCCGATTCTCTACTCGCACGAAGTGGTGCAGGACGATGATGATATCCGTCGCACCTGGACCGCGCTGTTCAACGCTTTCCTGCATCCGGCGATGGAGCGGTTCCTCTACAACGCCGAGCACAAGCTGCGGACCAACAAGGCGCAGAACCCGCTGCTGATCTTCCGCAATGACGGGCACTCTGCCCGTGTGGCCAAGACCATCGCACTGAAGACCTACAGCTCGGGTCCGCGGGGTGGCATGGAAGGCGCCCGCGCGCTGGCCTCTCACCTGGGGCTGAAGCACCTGGTGTCGATCGATATCGGCGGCACCACCACGGACATCGGTGAGGTGCGCGACAACAGCGTGCGCGAAGACACGCGTGGTCAGGTAGAGGGTGTGGAGGTGTCGTTTCCCCTATGCAATGTGGTGAGCGTCGGGGTGGGGGGATCGTCGGTGATTCGCGCCCATGACGGGGCGATCGCGGTGGGGCCGGAGAGTGTCGGCAGCGCACCGGGGCCGGCCTGTTTCGGCCTCGGCGGCACCCAGGCGACGATCACCGATGCGTTCCTGCTCACGGGACTGCTGGATCCCGCGTCCTACTTCGGCGGCGAGCTGAAGATCGACAGCGAGCGCGCGCGCAAGGCCATTGCCACGCATGTGGGCGAGCCGCTGGGGCTGGGTGAGGATGAGGCCGCCGCGAAGATGGAAGCCGCCTGGGTGGAGAAGGTTGCCGCCGGCATCCGCGATTTCACCACGGTGACGCCGGACACCACGCTGGCGGCGTTTGGTGGTGCGGGTCCCTTTGTTGTCTGCAAGGTGGCCGAGGCTGTCGGGGCAACGCGGGTATTGATTCCCGGGCTGGCCGCAGTGTTCTCCGCATTTGGTCTGGGGTTCTCCGACATTGCGCATCTCTACGAGGCACCGATCGCCGCCGACGCTGATCTCGATGCCCTGCGCGCGGAGCTTCTGAAGCGCGCCGAACGCGGCATGTACGCCGAAGGCTTTGCGCTGACCGAGTGCGAACTGGACTGGCGTGTGCGTATCAGCGGCCCGGCGCGTGATGAGGCCGTGCCCTGTGGCGACGGCCTGCCCAAGGCCGCTGACGGCGAGACGCTGACCCTGCAGCTGCAGGTCACCCGTGCCATTGCCCAGCCCCAGCTTCGTGGGCGGTTCACCGGCAGCCGAGTGGCGCCGGCGAGCGAGAGCAGCCGTCGGGTGACCGCCGCTGGCGCGCCCGCCGATCTGCCGCTGTACCGCGTCGAAGCACAGCCGGCAGGTGCGGGGGCCTCCGGTCCGGCGGTGTTGGAAGAAGCCTTTTTCACATGCCGGATCGACGCTGGCTGGTCCTTCGAGGTCAGCGATGCCGGCGACGTGTTGCTGACGCGCGAATAGAGAATTGGGGAGGAGCCCGAACATGAAAGTGTTGATTACGGAAAACCTGCGGATCGATCTCGATACCGAGCGATGGGAATGTCGCGCCTGTGAAGGCGAACTGTTCGATGCGCGGGACAACTACAAGCGGGGCCTACTGGTGCATGACCGTGACCCGCGGGAAATTCACAAGCCCCTGCTCGACCCCGAGCGGTACGCGTTTACGTATTCGCCCAATCCGTCCTGGTGCCGGATTCTCGAGTACTACTGCCCGCACTGCGGCACCATGATCGAGACCGAGTATCTGCCGCCGGGGCATCCACCGGTGCGGGACATCGAATTCGACCTCGACGCCCTCAAGGCACAGTGGCGGGATCGCCAGGAGGTGAAGGTGGTGCCGGTGGGCAGTGAGCCGCCGCGACCTGCCAGCCACAGTGGCCAGCCGGTGGCCCAGTACCCGGCATCGGGGAGCCGCTCATGAAGCGCGTATCCGTTGATATCGGCGGGACCTTCACCGATTGCTTCGTGGCCTGGGACAACCGCTGCATCGAAACCAAGGCGCTCACCACGCACCAGAACCTGGCGTTGGGATTCAACGAAGCGCTCAAGAAAGCCTGCGGCGATCTCGGGGTGACCGAGCGCGAACTGCTGTCGCAGGTGGACTCGGTGCGGTATGCCACCACGCTGGGCACCAATGCGCTGATCGAGCGCAAGGGTCCGCGGCTGGGGCTGCTGACCACCGCCGGCTTCAAGTCCTCGGTGCCGCTGACGCGGGCCAAGGGCTATGCCACGGGGCTGCCGCACAAGCAGCAGATGGACGTGCCCAATGCCCAGCGACCTGACCCCATCGTGCCGATTCCGATGATCCAGGAGGTGCGGGAACGCGTGGACTACGCCGGCGCGGTGGTGATGTCGCTGGACGAGGACGGTCTTCGCGAAAGCCTGCGCATCCTGGTCGACAAGGGCGCGGAGGCCATCGTCGTGGTGCTGGCCAACTCGGTGGTGAACCCGGTGCACGAGCAGCGCATCCGCGAGATCTTCCTGGAGGAGTATCCCGGCCACATGCTGGGTGCCATCCCGATGCTGTTGTCGCACCAGGTGGCAGGCCGCAAGGGCGAGTACGTGCGTGCCATGTCGACCATCATCGATGGCTTCCTGCACCAGGTGATGTATCACGGCCTGGGCACGCTGGAGTTGAACCTGCGCAACGCGGGGTACGACAAGCCGATGCTGTGCAACCACAACTCCGGCGGCATGGCGCAGCTGAACTCCACCGACGCCCTGCAGACGGTGCACTCCGGGCCGGTGTCGGGTATTGCCGCCAGTGAGCACCTGGCCACCCAGACGGGGCTCGGCAACATCGTCGCCACCGACATGGGCGGTACCAGCTTCGACATCGGCATCGTGGTCGAGGGCGGGGTCAAGCACTACGACTTCAATCCGGTGATCGAGCGCTGGATGGTGAGCGTGCCGATGGTGCATCTGGTGACTCTGGGCGCCGGGGGCGGGTCGATCTGCTCCTATGACCGCATGTTCCAGACGGTACAGGTGGGGCCGGAGTCCGCGGGCTCCGACCCCGGGCCGGCCTGCTACGACCGTGGCGGCCTCAAGCCCACCGTGACCGATGCCGATCTGATGCTGGGCTATCTCGACCCCGGCCACTACGCGGGGGGCTTCATCAAGCTCAATCCGCGGCGCTCGAAGCAGGCGATCGAGGAGCACCTGGCTGATGATCTCGACCTGCCGGTGGTGGAAGTGGCCAAGCTGATCAAGTCCACCGTGGATGCCAGCATGGCCAACGGCATCGCCCGTGAACTGCGCACCCGGGGTTACGAGCCGGAGAACTTCACCACCCTGGCCTATGGCGGCAACGGACCCTTGCACGCCTGCGGCATCGCCCGTGCGTTGGGGGTGAAGACCATTCTGGCGCCGCCATTCGCCTCGGTGTTCTCGGCCTGCGGTGCCGGCAACATGAGCCAGTTGCACATCCATGAGATGAGCACGTGGACCGTGTTGTTCGACGCCAACCGGCAACTGTTCTTCCGCGATTACGACTTCTTCAATGGCATCGTGGAGCAGCTGGAGGGCCGCGGGCGGGAAGACCTGTTGCGCCAGGGCTTCACTGCGGAGCAGATCGGCTTCCGGCTGGAGCTGGACATGCGCTATGGCAACCAGCGTGTGGAAACCGCGGTGGTCACCGACCTCAACCGCATCACCGGGCCGGAGGATGTGCTCAAGCTGATCGAGCAGTTCTTCGCCCGCTACGGTGAGCGTTTCGGCGAGGGCAGCCAGACGCCGGAAGCCGGCGTACGCATCAACACCATCCGTGTGTGTGCCTACGTCGAGCATCCCGGTATTCAGTTCTCCGGTATCAAGCCGGAGGGCGCCGGCACGCCGCCGCCGTCGCCGGTGGGCCACCGCGACTGTCACTTCGTCGGCGTGGACGGCGCGCTGTCGACACCACTGTATGACGAGGCTGCGCTGGAGGCCGGGACCGAAATCGATGGCCCGGCCATCGTTGTCACGCGCGCCACCACCTACCTGGTGGAGCCGGGCTGGCGTTTCCGCGCAGCGGAACAGAAAGCCGTCTGGTTCACCGCCATCGAGGGCGCTACCCCCAACACCCGGAGCCAATCATGAATGACCCGCAGATGACGCCCGAACAGCAGGAGTTGCTCAACCGCTTCCTGCAGAACAACAAGATGTTCTATGCGCCGGATCCGGCGATCATGGAGAACCACAAGATCGAACCCCGGACCGACGTTGAGGACCGCCTGCTGTCCGGTGAGGTGGATCCGCACAAGGTCAATGAGGTGCGCGGTCTGGTGGTGGCGGCGCTGGATGAGTCCCACACCATGATCGAGCAGATGGGGGCGGCGCCCGGTGCCAAGTGGGGGGACATGACCACGGCCATCTTCACTGCCGCCGGCGACCTGTCGCTGATCGCGCCGCACGGGGTGGGGGGCTTCGCCGCCGCGGTGTTCTACCCGATCAAGTTCATCAACAAGTACTGGGCCACCGAACCCACCGTCGGCGTGCGCGAGGGCGATGCCTTCATCCACAACGACGCCCGTTACGGCGGCATCCACAACACCGACCAGTCGATGATGATGCCGGTGTTCTGGGAGGGGAAGCTGGTGTGCTGGATCTCCGCCACCATCCACGAGGGCGAGAACGGCTCCTGCGAGCCGGGCGGCATGCCGGCGGCGGCCGAAAGCAAGTTCGACGAAGGCCTGAAGATGCCGCCGTTCCGCTGTGCCGAGAACTTCGAGTTGAAGCGGGACATCGTCACCTTCCTGCAGAACTCGGTGCGTGATCCCAAGCTGCAGCTGGAGGACATGAAAGTACGCCTGCACTCGGTGATCCGGTTGCGGGAACGCATCATGCGGGTGTTGGAGGAGCATGGCCCCGAAGCCTTGATCCTGATGCTGCGCAAGCAGCTGGAGGACGTCGCCGACGAGGTGCGTCGTCGCATCCGCGAGCTGCCGGACGGCACCACCCGTACCGTGTCCTTTGCCGATTCCACCCTGCGTGAGAGTGCCCTGCTCAAGCTCAACATGGCGGTGACGGTGAAGGGCGACACCATGATCGTCGACATGCGCGGCTCGTCGCCCGAGTTGTTGAACCGGTCGATCAACGCCTGTCAGGCCTCGTTCAAGACCATGCTGTTCTGCGGTTACATGATGAACGTGTGGCCGGACCTGCCCTTCACCATGGCGGTGTTCACGCCGTTCGAGTTCCTCTTTGATGAGAAGTCCATCATCAACGGTTCCTTTGACACGCCGCAGGCGATGAGCCTTATTCCGCTGTTCAAGACCATGACCATCGCGTCCATCCCGATGGCCAAGTTCAACTACAGCCTGCCGCATCGTTATACGGCGATGGTGGCGCCGCAGTACGACCAGCCGGCCACCCTGATCTACGGCGGCATGACGCAGCATGCCGAGTTCGTGGGCAACTTCTGCGCCGACATCAACGGCATGGGGCAGGGCGGTCGCAGTCATCGCGATGGCGAGCACTCGGTATCACCGCCGTTCTCGGCCTGCTGCGACCTCGGCGAGATCGAACTGATGGAAGAGGATCTGCCGCTGGTGCGTCTGGGGGCGTTCACGCTGGCCAAGGATCGGGTGGGCTTCGGCAAGCAACGTTCCGGCTTGGGGTACGAGCAGATCCACAGCTTCCGGGGCTCCGATCTCTGGGGGTACATGACCGGTTGCTCGGGCTCGCTGTTTCCCTCCGCGCAGCCGTTGTTCGGTGGCTATGCCTCGCCCACCTATCCGCTGTGCAAGGTGAAGGGCGTCGATATCTTCGAGCAGCTGCGGGACAACCCGGAGCAGGTCCGTTTCGACATTCTCGACATCATGAACAACCAGCCCATCGAGGGCGGAGAATACTCGACCCACCCGATGGCGATGACCTTCGAACTGGCGGCGCCCGGTGAGCTGTACATGATGTGTCAGGGCGCGGGCGGCGGGTATGGCGATGTGCTGCAGCGTGATCCGGAGTCGGTGATGCGCGATCTGGAAGAGTCCCTGATCAGCGATGACACCGCCCGCGACATCTTCAAGGTGGCCTATGACCCGGGCTCGCGTCTGGTGGATGTGGCGGCAACGGCCCAACTGCGTGACGACGAGCGTCGTGCGCGTATCGCCCGCGGCAAGCCGTTTGATGCCTTCGTGGCCGAGTGGTGCACCGACGAGCCACCCGCCGACCTGCCCTACATGGGGTGCTGGGGGCCGGATGTGAGCACCGTCTACGGGGTGATGATGGGCCAGCGGGTGAAGATGGAAGGCAAGGCCCTGCAGAGCCAGTTCATGCTGAACCCCAAGGATGTCCGCATCGCGGAACTGGAAGCCGAAGTTGCCCGGCTGCGTGCGTCATGACCGCCCTGGTCGAGGCGCTCCGGTCTGCATCGGCGCCGCTGCTCTGGCTGGATGACACGGCCTACACCGAGCGCCTGTTGGGCGGAGGGCACACCCCCTGGCTCGACAGTGCCGAGTACGTCGCGTTCCGGCGCAAGGCGCATGGATTGCTGCGGGCGGACCTGCGCGCGGTGCCATTGATGGGCTTCCTGCGTGCCTGGGCGGCAGCGCATCCGGCGCTGACGGACGCCATGGCCGCCAAGTCGCGCGCGGTGTATCCGGTTCGGACCTTGCTGGCCGACGAGGGCCTGCGCGCCCAGCTGGTGGAAACCCTGTCCGGTCTGCGGGCGGCTTTTGGCGATACGCCCCTGGTGCTGGGCTTGCCGTCGCCGCGTGCGATGGTGACGGCCGCGTGGCAGATGGCTCATGGCGCCGATGCAGCGGTTGAGGTGGGGGCTGACGAGGCGGATTCCTGTGCGGTCTACCTGGCGGAGTTCCTGCGCAGTTTCGAGGGTTGCAAGGTGGATGCGCTGCTGCTGGAGGAGCCTGCCGGGGCCCCGGCCATGAACGCCGAGACGCTGGAGTGGTACCAACCGGTACTCAACGTCGCCAGCCACTATCGCTGGGATGTCGGCCTGCGGCTGCCGGACGACGTCGTCTTCGAGGGCGACGCGGACGCAGTGCAGTTTGCCATCGGGGCCCGCGCGATCGGCGGGGCCGTGCACGTGAGCTGCCTGTCGGAGGCGTTCTGGGCAGGGCAGATGCCGGCACCTGTCGGGCCGGGACAACACCACTTTGCCACCGTGCCGGCGGATGCCGTGCCGGAGACCGTGCTGGCACGGCTGTCCGCCCTGCGCGGCACCTGAGAGGAGAACAACACCATGGCAGTGATGGAAGGGGAATGGCTCTGGTCGCCACGGCCTGAGTACGCTGCACGCGCACAGTTGACGCAGTTCCTGGACTGGCTGCGGCAGACGCAGGGGCGCGACGTTGCCGACTACGAGGCGCTGCGGCGCTGGTCGGTCGAGGACGTCGAGGGCTTCTGGTCGGCCCTGTGGACGTACTTTGACGTTCAGTCCGATGGCGCGCCCACCACGGTGCTGCAAGGGGAGGGGATGCTGGGAGCGCGCTGGTTCGACGGGACGCGCGTCAACTATGCCGAGCACCTGCTGCGTTACGAATCGCAGGCCGCCGAGGGCGAGACTGCGATCTTCCATCAGACCGAGAACCGGGCCCTGGACCGGATGAGCTGGCAGCAGCTCGGCCAGCAGGTGCGCGTGCTGGCGACCCGGTTGCGTGCCATGGGCATCCGCCCGGGTGACCGGGTGGTCTCGTACATGCCCAATGTGCCGGAAACCACGGTGGCGATGATCGCCACCATTGCCGTGGGTGCAGTGTGGTCGTCGACGGCGCCGGAGTTCGGGATCCGGACGGTGATCGACCGTCTGTCGCAGATCGAGCCCAAACTGATCTTCGTCAGCGATGGCTATCGCTTCGGTGGCAAGGATTTCGACCGGACGCAGGAAGTGCAGCAGATCGTTACCGGCCTGCCCACCCTGGAGCAGGTGATCTGGCTGCCCTATCTGCGGCCGGACCGCACCACGCCACCAGTGCCGCAGGCCCTGTCCTGGGCCGAGGCGCTTGACGGGCCGGCGGTGCCGGCGGACACCTTCCGCTACGAGCGGGTCGACAACCGGCACCCGCTGTGGGTGATGTTCTCGTCGGGTACGACCGGCCTGCCCAAGGCGATCACCCACAATCATGTGGGGCAGCTGGTGGAGCATCTCAAGCTCAGCGCCTTCCATTTCAATCTGGCGCCCGGCCAGGTGATGTTCTTTCACAGCACCACCGGCTGGGCCATGTACCAGCTGCTGGTGTCGTCGTTGCTGCGCGGCGCGGCCATCGTGCAGTACGACGGCAGCCCGGTGCATCCGGGGCTGGATTTCCTGTGGTCGCTGGCCGCCAGTACCGGGGCGACCAACTTCGGCGCCAGCCCCACCTTTGTGCAGATGATGGAGAAGGCCGGCCTGCGGCCGCGGGATCACTTCGACCTGTCGGCGCTGGAAGCCGTGCTGGTGGCGGGGGCGCCGAGCACGCCGGAAACCTTCAAGTGGTTCTACGACAACGTCAAGGAAGACCTCTGGGTCACCTCGCAGTCGGGCGGCACCGAGGTGGGCAGCGCCTTCGTCGGCGCCTCCCCGACCCTGCCGGTGCACGCGGGCGAGATCCAGTGCCGCTGCCTGGGGATGGACATCCAGGCCTGGAGCGATGACGGCCAGCCGCTGACCGACACCGTCGGTGAACTGGTGTGCGTCAAGCCGTTTCCCTCCATGCCGATCTTCTTCTGGGGCGACCGCGACGGCACGCGCTATCGCGAGGCCTACTTCGAACACTTCCCCGGCGTCTGGCGGCATGGGGATTTCATCAAGATCAACGCCCGCGGCGGCTGCTACATCTACGGGCGCAGTGACTCCACGCTCAACCGCTTCGGGGTGCGGATCGGCGCGGCCGAGGTGTACCGCGCGGTCGAGCAGGTGGAGGCGGTGGCGGACAGCGTGGTGGTGTGCTGCGAGCTTGAAGGGGGCAACTTCTTCATGCCGCTGTTCGTGCAGCTCAAGCCGGGTTTCGCGCTGGACGAGGCACTGATCGCCGCGATCAACACCAAGCTCCGCTCGGATTGCAGTCCGCGCCATGTGCCGGACCGCATCTACGCCGTCCCCAAGGTGCCGTACACGCTCACCGGCAAGAAGATGGAAGTGCCGGTCCGCAAGTTGCTGATGGGCTGGCCGGAGGCCCAGGCGGCCAGCCGCGATGCCATGATGAACCCGGACAGCCTGGACTGGTTCGTCGATTTCGTCGCCACCACCGCCGACTACCGGAAGCCGTCCCGGACATGAGCTTCTCGACGCTGCTGCGCGACCCGCTGGCCCGATACGCCGACGTGCAGGGCCGCAACGGCCCACCGCCGTTGCCGGTGACGCTGATCGGCGGCTTTCTCGGTGCCGGCAAGACCACCCTGCTCAACAGTCTGCTGATGCAGGGTGACGGGCGCCGCATCGCGGTGCTGGTCAACGACTTCGGCGAGCTCAACATCGACGCCCGGTTGGTGGTGAAGGTGGAAGGCCAGACGGTGGAGCTGGCCAATGGCTGCATCTGCTGTTCGATCCGCGATGACCTGGTGGCCGGGGTGGCGCAGCTGCTGGCCGCGGAGCCGCGCCCCGAACACCTGCTGATCGAAACCAGCGGAGTGTCCGATCCGGAAAACATCCTCTGCACCTTCAACCAGTCGCGGCAGCGCCGGGAACTCTTCATCGAGAACGTGGTGACCGTGGTCGATGCCCTGCACGCGCTGGACGCCCGCGACGCCGAGTACGCCGAGCTGTTCCAGCGGCAGGTGGGTGGCGCCTACATGGTGGTGATCAACCGCGCCGCCACGGCCGGCGCCCCGCAACGGAAGGCGGTGCGCGAGATGATCGAGGGGCTGCGGCCCGGCATCGCCATTGTCGAGGCCGACGACGGCACGGTGCCGCTGGCGGTGGTGCTGGGGACGTCGCGCCAGGGCCAGGCCCTGTTCCGGCCCGAGCCGACCATGGACAACCGCGCCCATCCGTTCACCAGCATGGTCTGGCGCAGCGACAAGCCGATCCGGCGCAGCGACTTCAACCGCACCCTGAACGCGCTGAGCCATACCGTCTATCGCGCCAAGGGCTTCCTCCACTTCCAGCACTACCCGCTGGTCACGCTCTACCAGAAGGTCGGCGGTCAGGCCTCGTGCATCGACGGCGGCGCCAGGGGCGCAGCCGCCCCCCAGTCGGAGCTGGTGCTGATCGGCCTGGCCTCCGGCTTTGACCCGGCCGTGATCGGGCGGCAGCTGGATGCCTGCTGCGCGGACTGAGGGGCATCAGCGTCGGTCTCGCCCACGGCTGACAGCCGCACCCCGTTTGCCTACACTGTCGCCCCCATTCGCCCCGATGCCGGGTTAGCACAGCGGTAGTGCAGCGGTTTTGTAAACCGAAGGTCGGGGGTTCAAATCCCTCACCCGGCACCACATCCTCCTCCATGCTCCTCGCCTTTCGCGACGTTTCGCTGCGCCTCGGCAGCACCGTGTTGCTCGATACCGCCAACTTCACCATCGAGACGGGGGAGCGGGTCTGCCTGATCGGGCGCAATGGCGCCGGCAAGTCCACCCTGATGCGGGTCGCCAGCGGCGAGGTCAAACCGGAGGAGGGCGAGGTGGTGCGGACCACGGGCGTCAAGATCGCCCGGCTGGAACAGGATGTCCCCCGCGCTGAGTCCATCACCGTCTACGACCTGGTGGCCCAGGGACTGGGCGATCTCGGCGAGGTGGTGGCGGAGTACCACCGGCTGGCGCTACAGGCCGATCCCGACCTCAAGCGCATGGGCGTGTTGCAGGCGCGTATCGATGCTGAGAACGCCTGGCAGCTGGAATCCCGGGTGCATGCCATCGTAGAGCGGCTGGAGCTGCCTGCAGAGGCTGATTTCGGCAGTCTTTCGGGGGGCATGAAGCGCCGCGTGCTGTTGGGTCGCGCCCTGGTCAGTGAGCCCGATCTGCTGTTGCTGGATGAGCCCACCAATCATCTCGACATTCCCAGCATCCAGTGGCTGGAGGGCTTCCTCAAGGAGTTCCCCGGAGCGATTCTCTTCATCACCCATGACCGCGCCTTTCTGCAGGCGCTGGCCACCCGCATTCTGGAACTGGACCGTGGTGAGCTGACCAGCTGGCCAGGGGACTACGCGAACTTTCTGCGCCGGCGCGAGGAGCGCCGTCATGCCGAGGCGCAGGAGCGTGCCTTGTTCGACAAGAAGCTGGCGCAGGAAGAGGCCTGGATCCGCAAAGGGGTGGAGGCCCGCCGCACCCGTGACATGGGCCGGGTGAAGCGGCTGATGGAAATGCGTGCGCAGTTCGCCGAGCGCCGCAACGCGCTGGGCACCGCGCGAATGGTGGTGCAGGAGGCCGAGCGCAGCGGCAAGCTGGTGGCCGAACTCAACGAGGTGCACTACGCCTGGGGCGATCAGGTGATCGTCAAAGACCTGTCGACGGTGCTGCTGCGTGGCGACAAGCTTGGCATCATCGGCGCCAACGGCGCGGGCAAGACCACCCTCATCAATCTGATGCTGGGCACCCTGGCGCCGACCAGGGGCAGTGTGAAGCTGGGCACCAAGCTGGAGATTGCCTACTTCGACCAGCTGCGCGCCCAGCTCGACCCCGACTCCACCGTGCTCGACAACATCGGCGACGGCAAGGACCAGGTGGAGATCGATGGCAAGTCGCGGCATGTCATCAGCTATCTGCAGGACTTTCTGTTCACCCCGGATCGTGCACGGTCACCGGTGCGGGCGCTCTCCGGCGGCGAGCGCAACCGCCTGCTGCTGGCCCGCCTGTTCTCGCGCCCGGCCAACCTGCTGGTGCTCGACGAGCCCACCAACGACCTCGACGTTGAAACCCTGGAGCTGCTGGAAGAGCGGGTCAGTGAGTTTCCCGGCACGGTGATGGTGGTGAGCCATGACCGCGCCTTTCTCGACCGGGTGGTCACCCGCAGCCTGGTGTTTGAAGGGCAGGGGCGGATTGCCGAGGTCGTCGGGGGCTACGACGACTGGGTGCGCGAGCGCGGCCGCGATGCGGTGGCCGGCCTGAGTCCGGTCAGGGGGGCAGCACCGGGGAGTGGTATGGCGACGTCGGCGCCAGCCTCGTCCGCCAAGGGTGCCCCGGCGCCGGCGCCGGTGGCAGCGCCCCGTGGCGATGTGCTCAGCAGCGAGGAAAAGCGCGAACTCGACCGCCTGCCCCGCCGCATCGAGAAACTGGAAGCCGAGCAGACCCGGTTTGGCGAGGACATGAGCCGCCCGGAATTCTTCAGTCAGCCGCCCGACAAGATCGCCGAGGCGCAGCGACGGCTGACCGAGGTGGAGGCCGAACTGGCCACCGCCTATGCCCGCTGGGAGGCACTCGAAGCGCGGCGGTAAACCCCCCGATGCGGCACAATGATGCATGGACGTTACCGAACGCCGTCGCATTCTGTTGCTCGGCGCCATCATCGCGCTCGCGCCGCTGTCGATCGACCTCTACCTGCCGGCCTTGCCGACCATCCAGGCGGATCTGGACGCCACCGAGGCCGAAACCCAGCTGACGCTATCCGCCTATTTCCTCGGCCTGGCGCTGGGGCAGCTCATCTATGGCCCGGTGGCGGATCGCATCGGCCGGCGCAAGCCGCTGTTCTTCGGCCTTGCCCTGTATGCCGGCTCGGCCTTGGGCTGTGCCCTTGCGACCGACATCGAGAGCCTCATCGCCCTGCGATGTCTGCAGGCGCTGGGCGGCTGTTGCGGCATGGTGATCGTGCGCGCCGTGGTGCGCGACCTCTACAGCCCGCAGGACATGGCACGCGTGCTGTCGCTGCTGCTGCTGGTGATGGGGGTGGCGCCCATTCTTGCGCCGGTGGTGGGCAGCTGGATCTTCGTTGCCCTGGGCTGGCACGCCGTGTTCGTGGTGCTCGTGCTGTATGCGCTGGCCTGTCTGGTGGCGTCGGCCCGCATGCTGCCGGAAACCCTCAGGACACCGGGGGAGGCGCTTCACCTGGGGCGGGTGCTGAAAGGCTATCTGCGGCTGTTGGGGCACCGTCGGTTCATGGGCTATGCCCTGTCCGGCGGCATCGCGCAGTCCGGCATGTTCGCCTACATCGCCGTCTCCTCGTTCGTGTTCATCGATGTGTACGGACTGACGCCCACGCAATACGGCTTGCTGTTCGGGGTGAACGCCTTCGGCCTGATTCTGGGCTCGCAGATGAACCAGTTCATGCTCCGGCGTTACCGCAGTGAACACGTCCTCAAGGCGGCCTTGGCCAGTTTTGCCTGCTTCGGCGTGGTGCTGGCGGTTCTCATCTGGGCCGATATCGGCGGATTGCCCGCCGCCCTGATCCCGCTGTGGTGCTGTATCGCCAGCCTCGGATTCACCTTTCCCAATTCCACCGCTGCGGCCATGGCGCCCTTCGGGGATCGCGCCGGAATGGCCGCGGCATTGATGGGGACCCTGCAGTACGGCCTCGCTGCCATCGCCAGCGGAGTGGTCGCCCACCTGCATGACGGCACCGCCCGTCCCATGGCCCTGGCCATCGCCGGGTGCGGTCTGTTGTCCGTAGTGGTGCTGCGGGTACTGAACGGCAGGACGGTGGTGGGCGCGCGGATCTGAGCCTCGGATTCAGACCGGTAAATCGGACCTGATTCCGCTGTCAGGGTGCAGATTCAGGTGGCGGGATCGTCTTACTGGAAGGGGTGTCTTTCATTTTGAAGACGCCTCGCGCAGCCGCTTCTGTCCAGGGGATGCATCGCGTCATGTTTCGGTTTCGATGTTCGTTGCGCGTCTTCGGCGCGTTGGCTGTGATGCTCGGTGCTGTGAGCGCCTGTGGTGGCGGAGGCAATGACGGTGCCCGAATCCCGGCGCTGGACCTGCAACCACACGACTTTGCGCCAGCCGACCTGTCCACACCCGAGGCGGTGATGCGTGCCGCGGCGGCGATGCCCTTGGCGGGGCAGCCGCTTCTGCTGCCGGCGGATCCGGCTGCGCGGGTCTGCGACCAGGGCGGCAGCCGATCCCGGGAGGATGGCGAGGCACCGGAAATGAACGGGCCCTTCGAGCGTGAGCCGGGCGAGCCGCTCAATCGATTCACCCGCTGGGGTTTCAACGGCTGTCGTACGACGTCGGTTCCGGGCGCCCTCAGCGGTGTGGTGACACGTTTCTGTGGCGCCGATGATGAGTGCCAGACGACGCAGGTGACGGTTCTCGGGGAGGGCGAAACGCCGGTACTTGACGCCCACACCTTGTTCGGAGCATCCACCGCCCGGTATGTGCTCAGGGGGCAGCACTACCGGTTTCAGTCCGGCGGTGAACAGAAGCGGCAGGTCGTCGGCCTGGTGGCCGGACAGTCGATCGCCGACCCCGCCAATCCGGGGAGAACCTTCGTGGGGTTCGCCGGTGAGACCCCGACACCGTTGACGGTATCGCGCATGGGGGCCTCGATCATGGTGAGCGGCCCCTACGGCCTCCATGATGAAGGCACCAGCCTCTGCCTGAACGGCGCCGTTTCGGTGGAGACGCTGACGCCGTTGGTGGCGGAGGCCGGTTCCGCGGGGGAGCCGAATCGATATTCGCAAGGCCGGCTGCGTTTCACCAACCGCAACGGCGACATTGCCGTCCTGCAATTGGGTGCGGATCAGGCCAGCGACGCGGTGATCGAAATCGACGGGCAGCAGACGCTGGTGTCAGCGCATCAGTTGCGTGTGGCGTTGCCGGAATGCTGGCGGTGAGCCGTCACTCGGGAGCGCGCGATCCGGCGCCGTTGAGGTGAAGCTGTATCTGGCCAAAGGGTGCTGCATGCAATGTAATGAATGCGTCAACAAACAATAAAGTCATTTCATTCATGAACTTGCGTGATCTGTTGAAATGGGGGATACAGGGTCGGGGCGGCAGTGAGCCGTTAAAAAATGTGAGAGGGATATCCGAAATGAAGCGCACCGCGATTGCGGCCATTGGCCTTGCAATGATCACCCTGCCGGTCCTGGCGCAGGCCAAGACCTACGTCGGCATGGACTATGCGATGGCCAACTACGAAATGGATACCGGGTTCGACACGCTGGATATCAAGCCTACCGCCTTGCGCATGAGACTCGGTTCCACGCTCAACGATTATCTGGCCATCGAGCTGCACGGGGCATTCGGCCTTTCTGACGACACCGATACGGTTGACGTGCTCGGAGAATCCATCAGCGCGCAGTACGAGATCGATAGTGCGTTGGGCGTCTTCATCAAGGCGCGAGCCCCCGTGGGTGAGCGTTTCGGTCTGTTTGCGATGTTGGGATATTCGCGGCTGGAAGGGAGCTACAGAATCGACGCGCCTTCGGTCGCGATCGTGGAGTCCGGCAGTGAGTCGGAGTCGGATGTGTCCATGGGCTTGGGGGCAGATTTCCGCATGACGGACCGCCTCTACCTGAATGCGGATTATCTGCAGCTGCTCGACAAATCGGGTGTCGAGGTGACCTCACTCAATCTGGGACTGCGGCTCGATTTCTGATGCTGGTGGGACGGTTTTGAACCCGATGGGCAAGTCGCCCATCGCCGCCATGGAGGGTGTGGTGATGAAGTTGTGGGTGTCAGCGTTGGTGCTGCCGGCTTTGCTGGCTGCTTGTGGAGGCGGTGGGACAAGTGGGCCGGAAGATGAGGGCCTGTCAGAGCAGGAGCGGTTGGAACTCAGCGTTGGCATCTGGACGGGAGTGGCCACTTTTGA
This sequence comes from uncultured Polycyclovorans sp., assembly GCA_936928855.1. Classification (GTDB taxonomy): domain Bacteria; phylum Pseudomonadota; class Gammaproteobacteria; order Nevskiales; family Nevskiaceae; genus Polycyclovorans. The sequence goes on along the minus strand of CAKZHZ010000070.1, from coordinate 16,655 downwards.
TGGCAGCTTCGAGCAGTCGGATTCGCTCGTCGCGCTCTCGTATGACGACCGCTTCCTCACGGTGCAGGACAGCATCATCGGTGAGCTTGTCTATGACAGCCGTTTCGAGATCGTTGACGAGTACGATGACGACGGAACCCTTGTGCTGGTTACCGATAGCACTGCCAAGATGTATCGCATGGGCGCAGCGACAGACGTTACGGTGGATATGCAGTCAGTCTCAGTGCCACAGGTGTCAATCCTGGGGCAGTACCAAGACACACAGGGCATTTCCGGGACCGTCGCGTTGGAGCGCGAAGGAATTCTGAACGAATCTGGCACGATGGCACGCATTGCGACGGGCTGGGGAAGCCCGACCAGCGAACGTGCAATTCAGGTCAACGCGGACGGCCTCTTTTCCGGGCGCCATGACGGTTGTCAGTTGCAGGGGACGCTGGCTGAGACGGCGGGTGCTCCGCGGGATCCGGTAACGCTTGGCCTGGGACTCTACACGCTGGAGATGACCCTGTCCGGCTGCGACAACAGTGCCCGCGATGGGACCTACGACGGCCTGGCCGGTGTGGTCTCCTTGCCCACTTTCGGCGGGCTACGCTTGTATCTGATGGCGGTAAACGACAGTCATGCTTTCGCATTTCCGTTTGGGCCAAAACAGTAACTGGATTCACATCATCTGACAGGAGTCGAACAATGAAGAAAATGATGCTTTGGGGACTGTTGGTTTCGTTCTCGATCGGAGTGACGGGTTGCGCTTCGGTCCCCATGGCCAGCGAGACAGCCGACGCGCAAGCGAAGACGTTCGCTGTGCCGGCGGACAAAGCCAATCTGTATATCTATCGCAATGAAACCATGGGAGCGGCGGTCAAGATGCCGGTGTTGGTCAATGGGCAGACGGTGGGCGATACCGCGTCCAAGACCTACATCTTTCGACAGGTTCCACCTGGACGCCATCTGATCACATCGAAGACCGAGAACGATTCCAATCTCGAAGTGCACGCGGTGGCCGGCAAGAATCACTACGTGTGGCAGGAGGTCAAGATGGGGGTGATGAGCGCCCGCTCCAAGCTGCAGGAAGTGGATGAAGCGACTGGCCGCGCCGGTGTCATGGAGAGCAAGCTGATCGCAACGCCATGAGCTGATTGCGGCAATGGAGGAAGGAACCACGCCGCCCTTGCAAGGGGGGTGGCGATCAATACTCAAAGGGGATCAAGGAATGAAACCTGTCTGCGCATTGTTTGTGGCCGCGCTGTTGTCCGGCTGCGCCAGCATCATCCAGGGCAAGACCCAGTCCATCACCTTCACCAGCGTGCCGGGGGCGGCGACGTTCTCGGTGAAGAATCGTGGGGGCACGGTCATCCATACCGGCACCACGCCGAGCACCCTGGAGCTGGCACGCGGTTCGGGCTACTTCAAGAGCGAGCAGTACACGGTCACGCTGGAGAAGCCTGGATACGCATCTCGAATGATCGAGCTCTCAGGCTCGGTGAACGGGTGGTACATCGGCAACGTTCTGCTCGGCGGTCTCATCGGGATGTTGATTGTCGATCCCATTACCGGCGCCATGTACACCCTGAAGCCGGAAGTGGTGGAAGGCACGTTGCAGGTGGAGGCGGTTGGGCTGAACGGTGATGAGCGCCTTCTGACGGTGATGTTGGCGGAAGATCTGTCCGTGGATCTGTGGCGCCATGCCCAGCGCATTCCCGTGGACGCCACCAACCAGTAGCGATTCAGCGATACCGTGGCGGCGAGATCGCCGCGCCGGTGCTGTGAGGTCCACTGCAGCGATCATCGCTCGCGCATGCGTCGGCGTGAGAGACGCCTAGAATGGAAGGCGGGATTTCCTTCATGGCAACGCGAAGTGATTTCTTCTTCCCTCGCTACGGGTATTGACGACGCATGAGTGACGCAGTCCGCCGCGCTTTCCGGCTTCCTGTCGAGACGCGTGTGATCTTCCGCCTGCGCGGTGGGGCGCAGTGGGCGGCGCTTACGCTGGTTATCGGGCTCGCGCTTTCGGCATGCGGCCGCACCACATCAGCAGTGCCGACGCTGCCGCTGCTCGAAACCGACGATGTCGTCCTCGCTTTTGGCGACAGCCTCACTTATGGCACCGGGGCGACAGCTGAGGCGGCGTATCCGGCGCAGCTGGAAGCACTGATCGGCCGGGAGGTGATCAATGCCGGGGTGCCCGGTGAGACTTCGGCCGAGGGGCGCGTCCGCCTGCCCGCCGTACTCGATGACACGGCGCCGGATCTGGTGATTCTCTGTCTCGGCGGCAACGACTTTCTGCGACGGATGGACCGTACCGCGCTGGTCGACAACCTGACGGTGATGGTGGACGAGATCCGGGGACGGGGCATTCCGGTGGTGCTGATGGCGGTGCCGGCGCTGGACGGTCTGTCGCTGCAGCCGGCACCGCTGTATGCCGCACTGGCAGAGACGCGGACGCTACCGCTGCAAGGCACGATTCTCGCCGAGGTATTGGGGGACGGTCGGTTGAAGTCCGACACCGTGCATCCCAACGCCCGTGGCTATGCACGCATCGCGGAGGCGCTGGCCGACCTGCTGCGGGCCGCCGGTGCGGTTTAGCTGGACGTCGCCGCGACGGTTCCGTGGCCGTTGGCTGCCACGCCGAGGGTACTCATCGAGGGCGGCAGCAGCTTGTACATCACCGGGGTGACGAGGCGTCCGATCAGGGTGGAGGTGATCAACCCGCCGATCACCACCCAGGCCATCGGGGAGTACAGCGCCGAGCCCTGTACCGCCAGCGGCATCAGGCCGCCGATGGCGGTGATGGAGGTGAGGAGGATGGGCAGAAAGCGAATCTCGCCTGCCTCGGTGATGGCTTCGTCCAGCGGTTTGCCCTGGGCGCGCAACTGATTGGTGAAGTCGACCAGCAGGATGGAGTTCTTGATCTCGATGCCGATCAGGGCAATGAAGCCGATGGTGGCGGTGAACGAGAGGGTGTTGCCGGTGAGGAACAGCATGAGGATGCCCCCCATCACGCCCAGCGGGATGACGGTGGCGACGATGAAGGTGGATTTGACGCTGCCGAACTCCAGCACCAGCACGGCCACGATGCCGAAGATGGCCACCAGCACGGCGGTGCCGAGGCCGGCAAAGCTTTCCTGCCGGCTTTCCACTTCACCGGAAATTTCATAGCGGTAGCCCGGCGGCCAGTTGAGGGCATCGATGCGGCGGGTGATGTCCTGGGTGAGGCGTTCGGTGTTGTAGCCGGTTTCGGTGTAGGCGGTCAGGGTGACGGACCGCTCGCGCTGATAGCGCTCGATGCTGGTGGGAGAGGCAGTGAGCTGCAGGTCGGCCAGCTGTCGCAGCGGGACCTGTCCGCCACTGGCCGTGCCCACGTGCAGGCCTTCCAGGGCATCGAGATGTGGCTGGCCCTGCATGGGGGCACGCAGCACGACGGGGTAGCTGTCACCGTCGCGATCCCGGAAGTCTCCAGCGGGCAGGCCGGCCAGCGCCAATCGCACGGTCTGATCGAGTTCCAGTGGGGATACCCCCAGCAGGCCGGCCTTGGTGGTGTCGACGTCCAGGGTCAGGTCGATGCGGCTGCGACGCTGGGGGTTGATGACGTTGCGGGTGCCGGCGGTGTCGCGCATCAGCGTCTCGATCTGGGCGGCCAGCTGTTGCAGGGTGTGGAGGTCGGTGCCGATCACGCGGAAGGCGAGTGGGGCATCCATCGGGGGGCCGTTCTCGAACTCCTTGACCACGATGTCGGCACCCGGAATATCGCGGAACTCGCGGCGCCATTGGTCCAGCAGCTGTCGTGTGCTGCGGCCATCGAAGCGGTGCAGGTTGACGAAGACCTCGGCGTAGTTGGTGGCATATTCCTTCTGGAACACGTTGTAGTAGATCTGTGGGTTGCCGCGTCCGAGGTTGGCCATGGTATGGGCCACCTCCGGCCGCGCACGCAGGCGCTGGTCGACCGCTTCGAGCACGGCATCGGTTCGGCTCAGGCCGGCGCCGTCGGGCAGGGTGATCTGCACGATGAACTGCGGGGTGTCCGCCTTGGGGAACATGCTCACGCCGATCACCGGCACCAGCAGCAGGCTGGCCGCGACCACCGTGCTCGCCAGTGCCACCGTGGTCCAGGGACGGGCCAGCGCGCGACGCAGGAGCGGCGCATATACGGTGTGGATGGCGCGCATCAATCCCCGCAGCAGGGCGTTGCCCTCGGCTTTCTCCTCCCGGGGCAGCCAGCGGCTGGCGAGGAAGGGAATGATGGTCAGGGCGATGAACAGGGAGGCGGTGACGGTGAGAATCACCGACATCGGCAGGGAGCGGATGAACTTGCCGGCGTTGCCGGGCAGCGCAAGCAGTGGCAGGAAGGCGAACAGCAGGGTGGCCGTGCATCCCAGCACTGCCAGTGAAATCTGGCGGGTGGCCAGCACTGCGGCGCGGTCCCGCGTGTGGCCCATGCGCAGAAAGCGGGCGATGTTTTCGGTGACAACGATGGAGTCGTCCACCAGCAGGCCGAGCGCGACCACGAAGCCGGCAATGGACAGCTGGTTGAGCGAGAAGCCACAGAAGTACAGGGCGGCAAGGCCGGTGGCCAGCGACAGCGGAATGGAGACCATGACGATGCCCGCCGCGCGCAGACCCAGCGGCAGCAGGGTGATCGACACCAGTACGATCGCAATCAGGAAGTCGGCGCCCAGGCGCCCCAGGCGATGGGCGACGTTGCGTGATTGATCGAAGCCCTGTACCAGTTCGACGTTGGCGGGCAGCTCGGGGATGAAGGCGGCCAGCGTGGCGTCGATCGCCTCACGGGTGCGGAAGATGTTCTGCCCTTCCTTCTGGTTGGCGGTGACAAACACTGCCCGCTGGCCGTCGAAGCGTGCGGTGTGCCGCGCCTCGCCGTGATCCCAGGCGACACGGGCGACGTCGCCCACGCGCACCACGTTGCGTCCATCGCTGTTGATCACGGTGGTGCGGATCTCGTCGAGATCGTCGTAGTTGCCGGTGGTCTTGACGCTGAAACGCCGCCCGCCGATCTCGACTGCGCCTCCCGGGATATTGGTGTTGCGGCCTTCCACCGCCGAGAGTACCTGTACCGCCCGCAGGTTCAGTGCCGCCAGGCGATCAAGATCCAGCTCCACCCGCAATTCACGGTCGGGGTAGGCCCAGGTCTCCGATTCCCGCACACCGGCCGTGCGTTCGAGTCGGTCCTGCAGGTCCTCCGCCAGTTTCTCGAGTACCCGGTAGGGCGCGCTATCGGAGATCAGGGCCACCTGTACGATATTCACGTAGCCCGGGTTGATGCGGTTCACCTCCAGCCGTTCCAGTCCTGCTGGCAACTGGTCGCGCACCGCCGCGATCTCGCGGGTGACCTCATCATAGGTTTCGTCGACATTGACCTTGGCGTCGAACTCGATGCGGACCACGCCGAGGCTGTCGGTCGAGGTGGATTCGATGTCCTTGATGTCGTCGAGGGTATTCAGTGCGTCCTCGATGGGCTCAGCCACGCGGCGCTCGATCTCGCGGGCGTCGGCCCCCGGGTAGACCGCTACGATGGAGAATGCCGAGATCGGGAAATAGGGGTCCTCGGTGCGCGGAATATCGCGCCAGGCGGACACGCCCAGCGCCACCAGCAGCAGGAACACGACCCCCATGAAGGGGACGTTGCGGACGGCAAAGTCGACGATACGCATGAGGGGTCTCGTGGCCTATTCGATGACCCGGACCGGGTCGCCGTCCCGCAGGAAGGCGGCCCCTTCCGTGACCACACGTGTTCCGGCCGGCAAGGCTTCGGTCAGCGCTGCGCGTTCGCCCTCGATGAAGGCGACGCCACTGCGGTGGGCCTGCACCGTGCCGGCAGTGTCGACATGGGTAAACAGCAGGACATCCTCGTCGGTGCCTTCGACCAGGGCCGTCAGTGGAACGTGACTGATCGGTGCCTCGCCGGTGGCCACCTCGATGCGGGCGTGCCCGATCATGCCGGAGGCCAGTCGCGGGTCGTCGTCGGTCAGGCTTACCTCGACGCGAAAGGTGCCGGTGCGTGGATCGGCGGCCTGGCCGATGCCAAGAACGCGCCCGTCAAGGAAGGTGCCGGGCAGGGCGTCGAACCGCAGCTCCGCTGGCTGCCCTATGCGCAGTCGCACCACGTCGCGGTCGGGCAGGCCGAGTTCCAGCACCTGACCGCTGCCCTGGTCGCTGACCAGCAGTACCGGGGCGCCCGCGGTGACCAGCTGTCGCGGCTCTGCCAGACGGCGCAGCACCCGCCCCGCAGCGGGCGCGGTGATCACGGCATACCCGCGATTGTATTCGGCGGCCCTGAGGGCGGCGCGGCTCACCGCTTCCGCCGTGGCGAGATCATCCAACGCCTCCTGCGGGATGACATCGTCGGTGTGCAATGCCCGGCCACGCGCAAGGTCACGTTCGGCCTTGCGATGCGCCTCGCGGGCCTGCGCGACACTGGCATCGACCTCCGCTGTTTCCAGGGCGGCCAGGACCTGTCCCTCTGAGACGGTGTCGCCTTCGCGGACCTCGATGCGGCGGATGATGCCGCCCACCTTGAAGGCAAGCGGGGCCTCGTCGCGTGCAGTAAGCAGGCCACTGGCGCGTACCGACGGTGCGGCCGGTCCCAGTTGCACCTCTGCGAGGCGCACGGCGCGCGCGGGTGAGGGCTCCGCGGCTGGCGGTTGGCGGCTACAGGCGCCGACGGCAATGGCAAGGGAGATCAGGGTCAGCAGACGGATCATGGGGTGCTCCGGGCGGGCGCCGAGCGGGTGTCAGGGGGCAGGGGGTAGTGCGCCAGTACGCGGTCGAGCTCGGCGGCGGCATCCAGCGCCTCGAAGCGGGCGATGGCCTGGCCCAAACGGGCTTCGGTGAGCGCCCGCTCGGCGTCGAGAAAGGCGATCTGCGGCAGGCTGCCGGCATCGCGCTTGCGGGTGGCGATACGGAACGACTCCTCGGCAGCGGATGCCCGCGCACTGGCGGTGGCAACGGCCTGCAGCGCGGTGTCGAGGGTGTCCAGGGCGTTATCCCGTTCCAGGTCGAGCTGGCGTTCCAGGTCACGACGGCGGGCGCGCAGGGCGTCGGCGGCGGCGCGTGCCGCATCAGCCTGCGCGGCGCGACTGCCGAAATCGAACAGTGTCCAGCGCAGCACCAGCGATACGGTTGCAAAGTCGTCGTCGCTGCCGAACCGATAGCGCTCACCTTCGAAGCCGTAGTCCGCCGCGAGGCTGAGGGTGGGCCGGCGTTCCGCGCGCGCAGCCAGGGTGCCCGCCTCGGCGGCAGCGACCCCCGCGTCCAGCTGCGCCAGTTCTGCGCGGCGTGACGTGGCGGGGGCCGACGGGCCGGCGGGCGGCATCGCGAGGGCGTCGCGTTCGGGCAGGGCTACGTCGGCATCCGCGGGTTGGTCTCGCAGCGCGTTGAGCAGTCGAATGGCCTGGGCGCGCTGGTGGCGCGCCGCATCCAGCCGCTGCCGTACGGCCAGGCGTTCGGCCTCGGCACGCACGATCCGGTCGCGGGTGGCCTTGCCTGCCTGTACCAGCGAGGTTGCCACCCGCACATCTTCCGCCAGCGTGGCCTCGGAGGCTTCGAGAATGCCGATGCCGGCGTCGGCGCGGCCGGCGGCATACCAGGCGCGATGGACTTCGCGGACCAGTTGCCGGGCGAAGGACTCGCGTGCCGCCCGGGCGGCATCTGCCTGATGGGCGGCGACATCCCGCGCGGCGCCGAGGCCGGGGGCATAGAGTGGCGCGACCAGGCTGAGCCGGGTGTCGTGCTCACGCGCCCGCAGCAGCGGGATGGAGACATTGTCGATCTGCGGGAAGCGGGGGGCTTCGCCCTGGGCGACCAGCATGTCGTTGAGGGTCTGATAGACCGGGTTGAGCAGCTCGCCGCTGGGGAAGTCGATGGTGCGGCCGCCTTCGGCCCAGGTGTGCCGCGCCGACAGGGACAGGCTTGGCAGGCGTTGCTGACGCGCCGCTTCGAAGCGGGCCCACTGTTCGCGGACCGTGGCGTCCTGGGCCTGCAGCGCGGGGTTGGCCTGCAGTGCCTCGGCAACGTACTGATCCAGCGGTGAGGCACGTCCCGGGATGCTGGCGGTGGCCAGCGCGAGCAGCAACACGGTGCGGGTCGTGAGGCGGCTCATATGGTGCGGCCCGCTGGTGGCACCAGGGTACGGCCGGCCATGGCGATAGCGTGCTCCACCAGTTGCGCGACCGGGATGCCCATGGACTCGATCACCGGGCATTTGGTCTGCGCGATCTGGATGACGCCATGCACGAAACCCCACAAGGTGATCGCTACCAGCAAGGGGTTCTCCATCGGCGCGATGCTGCCGTCCCGCACGCCGTGTTCCAGTGCCTGCACGGTTTCGGCATGTACGGCGAAGCCGGCTTCCATGGCGGCCTGTTCCGCCGGGTCCACCTTGTCCGGAGTGTGGGGGTGGGCTTCGAAGCGACTCATGGCTTCGAAATGCACCGGGCACTCGCCGGCAAACCGGGTATAGGCCCGGCCGATGGCTTCCACCTGCTCGATTCCCCGCTTGGCGCCCGCCCGTGCGGCCTGAAAGCGTTCCCGCAGGTTGCGCAGTCCACGCTCGGTGATGGCGAAGTGCAGGGCCGCCTTGTCGGCGAAGTACAGATAGATCAGGGCGCGCGATACCCGCGCCTGCCGGGCCACCTGATCCAGCGTGGCGGCGTCGAAGCCGCGCGCCGCGAATACCTGTTCGGCGGCGTCGATCAGGGTTTCGCGCCGCTGCGCCTTCTCATCTTCCCGCCGCTGTTGACTGGTGCTCATGGCGGCAATGTACTGACACAATGTCAGTGAGTCAACACGTGTCAAATAAATGTCATTATGTCAGCGCAGTGGCCAAAGAAAACGGGCAGCCCGAGGGCTGCCCGCAGGGCACCTCGCCGGCGATCAGGCCTTGGGGTCGGGCACCAGTCGCAGGTATGGCTTGAGTTCCTTCCACCCGTCCGGGAACAGCTTCTTCGCATCCTCGTTGTTGACCGCCGGCACGATGATGACGTCGTCACCCTTGCGCCAGTTCACCGGGGTGGCCACCTTGTGCCCGTCGGTGAGCTGGAGCGAGTCGATCACCCGCAGGATCTCGTCGAAGTTGCGGCCGGTACTGGCCGGATAGGTGAGCGTAAGCCGCACCTTTTTCTTCGGGTCGATCACGAACACGCTGCGCACCGTGAGGGTGTCGCTGGCGTTAGGGTGGATCATGTCGTAGAGGTCGGACACCTTGCGGTCGGCGTCGGCAATCAGCGGAAAGTTGAGGGCGGCACCCTGGGTTTCCTCGATATCGCGACTCCAGCCGTGATGGTCTTCAAGCTTGTCGACCGAGAGGCCGATGGCTTTCACATTGCGCTGGGCGAACTGGTCCTTCAGTTTGGCGGTGTAGCCCAGCTCGGTGGTGCAGACCGGGGTGTAGTTCTTGGGGTGGGAGAACAGCACCACCCAGCTGTCGCCGGCCCACTCGTGAAAGCGGATACGGCCTTCGGTGGTGTCGGCTTCGAAGTCAGGGGCGGTGTCGCCGAGTCGCAAGCTCATGGTGGTCTCCTGATGATGGGGGTAACGATTATTGGCCTGTTGCGCGGTGGCTCAAGGCGTAATCTCAGAACGTGTTCGTCTAAGGAAGCGCTGATCGAATCGTGAGCATGGCATCGCGGGTTTGAAACCGCCTCAATTTCCGTTGCAAATCCTGCCAGTAGAACCCCTGTTGCCTGTGCGCTGCGCATGCCCAGATTCACTCAGCGCTTCCCTGAAGGGTTCAACCGAAGCGCCCACGCGAACGGCTGGCGGCAACGCCGACGGCATCCGATACCGTGGGGGTGTCGACGGGGTGAGGGGGGTACAGGCTGTACTGCAGCAATCGCAGAGGTAGCCGGGCGCCCGGTTGGATGGCGGCGACGTCGTGATGCAGGTGCGGCAACTCCAGCGTGAGGGGGGTTCCGGTCAGCGCGAGATGCGCGTCAACGCGCAGCAGTGGGCCGCTGCGATGGACCTGCCGGATGTCCGCTTCCAGTGCCGGCTCCTCGTCGGTGGCAATGCGAATGTCGCCGGGGCGGACGTAGAGATGCGCCGGACCATCGGGGCGGGGGGCATGGGCTCGCAGCAAGGTCAGCTGGTTGCCGATCTGCAGGGCGTTGGCGAGTACGGTCACCGGGACGATGTTGGTGCCCCCCAGAAAATCGAACACGAACGGCGAGGCCGGGTGTTCGTAGACGGTGTCGACGCGGCCCTGCTGTTCGATGCGACCGCGGTTCATGATCACCACCCGGTCGGCCAGCTCCAGGGCTTCCTCCTGGTCATGCGTGACAAACAGGGTGGTGACGCCGGTGCGGGTATGCAGGGTGCGCAGCCAGCGGCGCAGATCCTTGCGCACCTTGGCATCCAGCGCGCCGAAAGGTTCGTCCAGCAGCAGAACCCTGGGCTCGATGGCCAAGGCCCGCGCCAGCGCCACGCGCTGCCGTTGGCCGCCGGAGAGTTGTGCCGGATAGCGATGTTCGAGGCCATCGAGTTGCACCAGGCGCAACAGGTCGAGCGCGCGGGCCCGGATGTCGGACCGCGCGGGGCGCGGCCGGCGCACGTTGAGCCCGAACGACACGTTGCCGAGCACCGTCATGTGACGAAACAGTGCGTAGTGCTGAAACACGAAGCCGACCTGGCGTTCGCGGACCGGCACCGCCGCCATGTCGGTGTCGCCGAAGCGGATCTGGCCGTGGTCGGCGAATTCGAGGCCGGCGATAACCCGCAGCAGGGTGGTCTTGCCGGAGCCCGAAGGGCCCAGCAGGGCCACCAGCTCGCCGCTGGCGATATCGAGATCGACACCATCCAGCGCCGTGAAGCTGCCGAAATCCTTGTGAATCTGACGAGCGTGAATATCCATGGTGGGCGGTTCCAACATTCAGTGACGACGGGTGGCGGCCAGCTCATCGCCGTAGCGATGCTCCAACCAGGTCTTGGCGGCCAGGGTGATCAGCGCCAGGCCTGCCAGCAGGGAGGCGACAGCGAATGCGGCCGAGAAGGCGTACTCGTTGTAGAGAATCTCGACGTGCAGGGGCAGCGTGTTGGTCTGGCCGCGGATGTGACCGGACACCACGCTGACCGCACCGAACTCCCCCATGGCCCGTGCGTTGCAGAGCAGCACGCCATAGAGCAGGCCCCATTTGATGTTCGGCAAGGTCACGTGCCAGAAGGTCTGCAGCCCGGTGGCGCCAAGTGAAACGGCGGCCTGCTCGTCGTCCGTGCCCTGCGCCTGCATCAGCGGGATCAGTTCCCGGGCGATGAAAGGGAAGGTGACGAAAATCGTCGCCAGGACGATGCCGGGGACCGCGAAGATGATCGTGATGTCGTGCTCCACCAGCCACGGTCCGAACCAGCCCTGCGCGCCAAACACCAGGACATAGATCAGGCCCGCGACCACCGGCGATACCGAGAAGGGCAGGTCGATCAGGGAAATCAGTAATTGCTTCCCCGGGAAGTGGAACTTGGTGATCGCCCAGGCCGCCGTCACCCCGAACACCAGGTTGACCGGCACTGCGATGGCCGCCGCCAGCAGGGTCAGCCGAACGGCGGCCAGCGCGTCCGGCGTGGTGAGGGCATCGACATAGGTGTGCCAGCCATTGCGCAGGGCTTCAACGAACACGCTGACCAGCGGCAAGAACAGGAAGAGGCCGAGAAAGACAAGCACGACCGATATCAGCGTCCACCGCACCCAGGCGGGTTCCGACAGGGCGGCATTGCGCGTCATCACGGGGCCGCCGGGTGAGATGCCCGGTGGCAACGCCGGCAAGTCCTGCAGGGAGTGATCGGTCGGGGTCACAGCTTTTCTCCGCGTTGGCGTGTCCAGTGCTGCAGCAGATTGAGGATCACCAGCAGGGCGAAGGCGAGGATCAGCATGGCGGTGGCGATGGCGGTCGCGCCGGCATAGTCGAACTCCTCCAGGCGAATCACGATCAGCAGCGGCGCAATCTCGCTGACGTTGGGCAGATTGCCGGCAATGAAGATCACCGAGCCGTACTCGCCGACGCCCCGGGCGAAGGCGAGCGCGAAGCCGGTGAGTACCGCGGGCAGCAGGCCTGGCAGCAGCACCCTCACGATGGTCTGCCGCCGGGTCGCGCCCAGCGAGGCGGCTGCTTCCTCCACGGCGGACTCGGCATCCGCGAGCACCGGTTGCACCGTCCGTACCACGAAGGGCAGGCCGATGAAGGTCAGGGCGACGACGATGCCCAGGGGGGCGAACGCCACCTGGATGCCCAGCGGTTCCAGGGACTGGCCGACCCAGCCGTTGCCGGCATACAGGCCGGTCAGGGCGATGCCGGCAACGGCGGTCGGCAGCGCGAACGGCAGATCGATGAAGGCGTCGAGCAGGCGCTTCCCGGGGAACGAGTAGCGGACGAACACCCAGGCCACCACGACACCGAAGACGACATTGATGAGCGCGGCGGCGAACGCGGTGCTGAAGCTCAGCCACAGCGCGTTCAGCACACGTGGGCGGCTGAGAATGTCCCAGAAGCCTGACAGCCCCAGTTCGGCGGTCTTGAAGAAGACCGCCGCCAGCGGGATGAGGACAATCAGCGACAGGTAGGTGAGGGTGAAACCCAGGGTCAGACCGCGCCCGGGCAGGGCGGACTGCGGGAGACGTAGGGGGCGTGCGGCCACGGGATTGCCTCAGGGCTGATACAGCTGGTCGAACACGCCGCCATCGGCGAAGTGGGTTTTCTGCGCGTTCTGCCAGCCGCCGAAAACCGTATCGACGGTGATCAGCTCCAGTTGGGGGAAGCGCGCCAGATCGGCAGGGTCGGCGTGCTCCGGTGTCGCCGGCCGGTAGTAGTGCCTTGCTGCCAGCCGCTGACCTTCCGGGGCATAGAGGTATTCGAGGTAGGCGTTCGCGATCGCGGTGGTTTTCTTGCGGTCGGTATTGCCGTCCACCACCGTCACCGGCGGCTCGGCGAGGATCGACAGCGACGGCACCACGATCTCGAACTTGTCGGGGCCGAGTTCGTTGATGGCCAGGAAGGCTTCGTTCTCCCAGGCCAGCAGTACATCACCGATACCCCGCTGGACGAAGGTGGTGGTGGCGCCGCGGGCGCCGGTGTCCAGCACGGGCACGTTGGCCAGCAGCTTGCCGACGAAGCCGCGCGCCTTCGCGTCATCGTTGCCGTTGTGGCGCAGGGCGTAGGCATAGGCCGCGAGGTAGTTCCAACGTGCGCCGCCCGAGGTCTTGGGATTGGGGGTGATGACGCCGACCCCGGGTTTCACCAGGTCGTCCCAGTCCCGGATGTTCCGGGGGTTTCCCTTGCGGACCAGAAACACGATGGTGGACGTGTAGGGCGCGCTGTTGTGGGGCAGCCGGGACTGCCAGTCGGCCGGAATCTTGCCGGTGCGTTCGGCGATGGCGTCGATGTCATAGGCCAGCGCCAGGGTGACGACATCGGCCGCGAGGCCGTCGATCACGGCGCGCGCCTGCTTGCCGGCGCCGCCGTGGGACTGCTGGATGGTGACGGTGTCACCCGTCGTCGCTTTCAGGTGGGCAGCGAAGGCCTGGTTGAACGCGGTGTAGAGCTCCCGGGTGGGGTCGTAGCTGACATTCAGCAGCTCATAGTGGGCCGCGTGGGCGCTGACGGGCAGCAGCAGCACGGCAAAGAGGGTTTGCAGTTTCATGATCGATCCTTTGAGTGTCCGGGGGTCAGAACGCCAGCTGGAGGCGTGTGAAGAGGGCGCGTTCATCCGCGCGGTCGGCGCCCGAGAAGTTGCGGAAGCGGGTGACGTCGTAGTTGGCCGCGATGCGGACGTTGCGGCTGAGGTATCCATTCACGCCGAGCCCGTAGGTGTCGAACGTTTTTTCCTCGTTGGCGGCCACGTAGCCCAGCGCATCGGCATCGTCATCCAGTGCCAGGCGGCCGACACGGGCGACGATTTCCCATGCACCCCAGCCGGGCTTGCCGATGGCGTAGGGCTGTGACGGGACGAGGCTGCCGAAGCCCGCCTTTTCGCCGGTGAGGAGGTAGCGTCCGACCACTTGCCAGGCATGGTGGGTGAGCGTGTCGCTGCGGCCGCCCAGCGACAGATCCTGCGTTGACTGGATGTACTCGGCGAGCAGGCCGAAAGCGCCCCGGTAGATAAAAGCCTGGGGTGAGATCCGCGTATGCGTGCCGTCAAAGGCGGTGCCGGCGACATAGCCTGTGATTCGGGTCTGCCCCGGGCTGCGGTAGCGCGGCAGCTGGGTGTCACCGCGCTTGCGGCCGGTGCTGCCGGCGATACCGATGCCAAGGCCGGGCGAGGGCTGATAGAACAGTCGCGCTGCGACTTCCTTGCGGTTGTCGACATCATTGGCGGGGCCATTGCTGCCGTCCGCCGTGCCGTTGTACGCGCCGAGCACCCACTGCAGGGTCTTGCCGCCCTGAAACTGCAGGCCGACTTCGCGGTTGGGCGCCAGTTCAGTGGGGAGCCCGCGTTCGATGAAGGCGGTGTCCCCGCCCCCCTGGAGACGCTCAAGTCCTACCGGGCCCTTGATCTTGCCGGCGCGGACGGTGACGGACCGGCTCAGCGCAACGTCGAGATAGGCGTCGATCAGTGTGGCGCTGTCCCCCGCCAGCTCCGGGGTAAAGCGAAACCCGATGCCCTTGCCCAGGGTGCCCTGGAAGGTGGGCCGGACACGCCGGAACACGAAGGTGTCGGGCAGCGGCGCCCCGTCCTCGCCGGTGAACCAGCGACTGTCGAGTTGCAACAGCCCGCGAAGGCGGAACTCGGCATCGCCGGCCGTGACCCTCAGCCCCCCACTGCCAGCGCTGACCTGGGGGCGGGCGGCGGCTTCTGCGGCGAGTTCGAGCTTGCGCTCGAGAATGCGGATCTTCTGATCCAGCTGCTCATTGGAAGGGGCCGCCCCTGCGGGTTGCGCAGCGGCGGGGAATCCCAGTGCCGTGACCAGCACGGCGGAAACGAAGGCGAAAGGCCTCATGACAAACTCCCGATGTCACGAGAACCTCCGGTGGTCCGGTCAGCTCAGATTGGAAAGGTAAATCAGTTGTTCAGCCGGACGCGGGCTTCAATCCCGCAGGCGCAGCTTTTCCCGGCGCTCGATTTGTACGATGCGGCCGTCATGCAGCGTGATCTCCAGGGCACCGAAATGCAGGCCCTGCAGGGCTTCCGAAAGCCGACGCAACACTTCGTCGGTCAGTCTGGGGTCCAGCTTGAGGGGCTTGGGCAGCGTCATTGCAGGGCTTCACGAAGATCACAGGACGCTAGCCTAGGGATTTTCTATTATTCCCACAACGAATTTTAAGAAAGATATATATTCCAATAATGGAATAATTTCAGCCCAGTTCTGCGATGAGATCCTGCATCTCGGCGGGATCGGTACTGACCAGCAGGCGCCGCACCCTGCGTCGCAGTTCGTGGACGCGCGACTCGCGGATGATGCGCTTGATCTCCAGCACGTTGGCGGGGTGCATGGAGAACTCGGTCAGTCCCAGCCCCAGCAGCAGTCGGGTATAGCGGGGATCGCCCGCCATTTCCCCGCACATGGCGACCGGAATGCCGCCCTGCACGCCGGCATCGATGGTCATCTGGATCAGCCGCAGCACGGCGGGATGCAGTGGGTCGTACAGGTAGTTGACCTCGTCGTCGACGCGGTCGATGGCGAGGGTGTACTGGATGAGGTCGTTGGTACCGATCGAGAAGAACCGTGCCTGTTGCGCGAGGATGGGGGCGGCGATGGCGGCAGCGGGCACTTCGATCATCGCGCCCACCGGAACGTCGTCGGCGATGGTGTGGCCCTCGCGGATCAGGGTCTGACGGGTGTCATCGATCAGCGCCAGTGCCTGCCGGAACTCCTGCAGGCTGGAGATCATCGGCAGCATGATCTGCATGTGCCCGTGTCGCGAGGCGCGCAGCAGTGCCCGCACCTGGGTGCGGAACAGGTCGGGTTCCTTCAGGCACAGCCGGATCGCACGCAGTCCGAGGGCCGGGTTGTTGGGTGTAGGCCCCTGGCTGCGACCGGAGTCGACCTGCTTGTCGGCGCCAAGGTCCAGGGTGCGGATGGTGATCGGCCCCTTCACCACCGAGACGATGCTGGCGTAGGCCTCGTACTGTTCTTCCTCCGTGGGGAGGGTCTTGCGGTTCATGTACAGGAACTCGGTCCGGTACAGGCCCACGCCTTCGGCGCCGTTGGCAGTGGCCTCCGCTGCATCGGCGGCCATCTCGATATTGGCAAGCAAATGGCAGCGGACACCATCTTCAGAGGTCGCCGGCTCGCCCTTGAGTTTGCCC
Source organism: uncultured Polycyclovorans sp. (assembly GCA_936928855.1). Taxonomy (GTDB): domain Bacteria; phylum Pseudomonadota; class Gammaproteobacteria; order Nevskiales; family Nevskiaceae; genus Polycyclovorans. The sequence continues at coordinate 410 of CAKZHZ010000070.1, read as the reverse complement.
AGCCCGGCCCGATAGGCGGCCTGCGCTGCCTGCTTGTCCCGGTAGCTGCCGACGGCGTCGTCGTCGGGGTCGGCAATCAGGTGGCCGGGCTCGCCGTCGACGATCGCCCATTCGCCATCCCGGAGCAGGCGGCGCGCATCGCGCAGACCGACGATGGCGGGAATGCCCAGCGAGCGGGCGAGGATGGCGGTGTGCGAGAGCGGACCCCCGTACTCGGTGACGAAAGCCGCCACATTCTGCTGCGCCAGCAGGATGATGTCGGCGGGCGTGATGTCGTCGGAGACGATGATGCCGGCTTCCGCGCCTTCGCCCTTGTTGGGCAGTTGGCGTTCGTTCTTCAGCAGGATGCGCAGGATGCGGCCGCAAACATGTTCGACGTCGTCCTTGCGGGTGCGCAGGTAGGCGTCCTC
>CAKZHZ010000069.1 GCA_936928855.1 uncultured Polycyclovorans sp. | reverse complement strand
CAGACGTGTGCTCTGCCGATCTGAGCTCGATCGTCTCCTGCAGCGCCTCGCGCTTGCGCCCGTAGCCGGGACGTTTCGCCACCTCGAAGCCGGCAGCGCCGAGGGCGGCGCGGACCGGGCCGGCCACGGTGTAGCTGGCGGCCACGGCGCCCGGTCGCGCGCGCGCCGCCAGCGCCTGGATCAGTGCGGGGTCCCACAGGGCGGGATTGCGATCCGGCGCAAAACCGTCGAGGTAGAAGGCATCGATGCCGGCATCGAGCTGCGGCAGGGTGTCGCGGGCATCGCCGAACAACAGCGTCAGCCGCAGCCCCGGCGCCATCGGCAGCACATGAAAGCCGGGCACTGGCAGGGGCCATGCATCGGCCAGCCGCAGGCCCAGCGCCGCCAGGGGGTGATCGCCATGCAGGCGCCGCAGGTCGTCGGCGCTGAACGGATGCAGCTCGGCGGCGAGATAGTGCAGGCGGGTGCAGCGCTGCGGGTCGTCGCGCCAGGCGGCCCAGGTTCGCAGGAAGTTCAGCCCGGTGCCGAAGCCGGTCTCCAGAACCGTGAAGTCGCTGCGGCCCCGCCAGCGTTCGGGCAGGCCGCAGCCCTGCAGGAAGACCTGCTCGGCCTGCCCCAGTGCGCCATCCCGCGAGCCGTACACATCGCCATAGGCGGACGACCACAGGTGCCCGTCGCGCCAGTCGAGGCAGGCGGGGGTCAGCGGCCCCACGGCGATGGCGGCGCGGCCTTCGGGCGGGGATCGCGGAACTGCCAGGCGCGGTGCGCCGGGGGTGGCCGCTTGAAGTCCTCGTCCAGGGTCTCGCGGGTGATGTCGGTGACCGCCCAGGCGCCGAAGGCCTCCGGGTCCAGCTTGAAGCCGCGCCGGTTGGTGGAGAAGTACAGGGTGCCGCCCGGCGCCAGCAGCTTCAGCGCGTTCAGCAGAAAGCCGACGTGGTCGCGCTGCACGTCCAGGGTGCCGTCCATCTTCTTGGAGTTGGAGAAGGTCGGCGGGTCGCAGAAGATCAGGTCGAACTGCGGCGGGCGGCTCTTGTCGGCCTGCTCCTGCAGCCAGGCCAGGCAGTCGGCGCGGAACAGGCGGTGCGGGTTGGCCGAGGAGCTGCGGCGCTCCGCGTCCGGCATGCGCACGCCATTGAGCTGCAGGTTGCGCACGGCCCAGTCGAGATAGGTGTTGGACAGGTCCACCGACACACTCTGCAGTGCCCCCCCGGCCACGGCGTGGGCGGTGGCGGCACCGGTGTAGCAGAACAGGTTGAGGAAACGCGTGCCCGCCGCCTCGCGTTGCAGTCGCAGGCGCATCGGGCGGTGGTCGAGAAACACGCCGGTGTCGAGGTAGTCGTCGAGGTTGATGGCCAGCTTCACACCGTGTTCGACGATGGTGAAGAAGTGTCCCTGTTCGCCCTGCCGTTGATACTGGCTGTCACCCTTCTGCGCCTTGCGCACCTTGTAGTGCAGGTGGTCGGCCGGCAGGTCAAGTTGTTGCTGGATATGGCTGAGCGCCTGTCGCAGCCGCCGCTCCGCCTTCACCGGATCGATGCTCTTGGGGGCGGCGTACTCCTGCACGTGGACCCGGGGCTCGGGGGTGGCGTAGAGATCCACGGCCAGCGCGTAGTCGGGCAGGTCGGCGTCGTAGAGGCGGTAGTGGTCGACCTCGCTGCGCTTGGCCCACTTGCGCAGGTGCTTGAGGTTCTTGGCGAAGCGATTGGCGAAATCCTCGCCGCCACTGAGGGCGCCGGCACTCTGGGTGTGCGGAATGTGGAACTGCAGCAGCTTGGCCGGCAGCGCGCCGTTATAGAGCGCATGAATGGCATGGGCGCGCAGGCCGAGTCGCGGCGCCAGATCCGGACGCCCGGTGAACAGGCCCGCCTGCCAGCCGCCGAAGGCGCGCGCCCAGTGGGCGCCCAGTAGCGAGTAGAGCTTGATGATGTCGGATTCGCTGGACAGGCGCTCGCCGTAGGGCGGGTTGGTCAGCAGGACACCGGGCGGCAGGTCGTCGGGCAGCACCGCCAGGGCGTCGGCCTGGCGCCATTCGATGGCCTCGCCGAAGCCGGCGCGCTGAGCGTTGTCGCGGGCCACCCGCAGGGCGCGACCATCGGTATCGGAGCCGATCAGGCGCGGCAGCTGCTTGCGGCCCTCGCGGCCGCGGTCGATGGCCTCCTCGCGCAGGCGGGTCAGCACGGCGGGGATGTGATCCTCCCAGGCCTCGAAGCCGAAGCGGGTGCGCTGGCCGTTGGGCGCGATGTCCGCCGCCATCAGGGCGGCCTCGATGACCAGGGTGCCGGAGCCGCACATGGGGTCCCAGAAAGGCAGGCCTTCGGCGGCCCGGGCGGGCCAGTCCATGCGCAGCAGCAGGGCGGCAGCCAGGGTTTCCTTGAGCGGCGCTTCCATCGCCCGGGTGCGATAGCCGCGGCGGTGCAGGGCGTCGCCGCCCAGGTCCAGCGACAGGGTGGCGTGGTCGCGGTCCAGATGCAGATGGACGCGGATGTCGGGGGTCTCGGTGTCGACGTTGGGCCGTTCGCCGCAGGCCGCGCGGAAGCGGTCGGCGATGGCGTCCTTCACCTTGAGGCCGGCGTAGTGGGTATGGGTGACGGCCGCCGAACGGCCTGCCACTTCGATGGCGAAGCGCCGCTGTACTGCGAACAGGTCGGGCCAGTCCACCGCCTGGGCGCCGGCGTAGAGGCTGTCGGCATCCTTCAGTTCGAAGCGGCTCAGCGGCATCAGCACGCGGCTGGCGAGGCGCGACCACAGGCAGATGCGGTAGGCCGTCTCGCGGCTGGCCTGGGAGGAGACACCGCCCGGGCGCTCGCCGCAGTCCTGCGCGCCGAGGCGTTCCAGCTCGGCTTTCAGCAGGGGCTCGACGCCGCGCGGGCAGGTGACGAACAGCGGCAGCAGAGTCATGGGTGGGCGTGCTCGCAGCCGGCGTATTCCACCTGAATGGTGGTGTGCAGTTCACCGTAGCGGTCTTCCAGCGCGTGCCGCACGGCATGGATCAGCGGGTCGGGCTCGGTGCCGGGGGCGGTGACCACGTGCAAGGTCAGCGCCGGCTCGTCATCGCCCAGCAGCCAGGCATGGATGTGATGAACGCCGAGCACGCCCGGCACCTGATCCGACAGCAGGGTGTTGATGTCGCGGGGGTCGAGTCCTGCCGGTCGCCCTTCCAGCAGGATGTTGCCGGACTCGCGGGTCAGCCGCAGCGCGCTGCGCAGCAGCAGGGCCGCCACCAGCATCGACAACAGCGGATCGATCGGCATCCATCCGGTGTTGAGGATGATCAGCGCGGCGCTGATGGCTGCCACCGAGCCCAACAGATCCCCGAGTACATGCAAGGCGGCGCCGCGCACGTTGAGATCGTCCTGCTGCCCGCCATGCAGGATGGCGAAGGCGATCACGTTGATGCCCAGGCCCGCGCAGGCCACCCAAAGCATCGGCCCGGCCTTGATCTCGGGCGGCGACTGCAGGCGCAGGATGGCCTCGAAGGCGATCCATGCCGACAGCGCCAGCAGGGTCAGGCCGTTGACGAAGCCGGCCAGCACCTTGGCGCGGCCGTAGCCGTAGGTGCGGCGGCCGTCCGCCGGGCGTCGCGCCAGCCGGTCGGCGAACAGCGCCAGGGCCAGCGAGGCGGAGTCGGTGAGCATGTGGGCGGCATCGGCCAGCAGCGCCAGCGAGCCGGTCCAGATCGCGGCAATCCCCTCCACCACCATGAAGGTGGTGGTGAGGATCAATGCCATCATCAGCCGCCGTGAGGAGGTCGGACCATGGTCATGGCGGTGGTCGTCACCATGATGATGGTGCGCATGTGAATGGGTTCCCATGCGCATAGTGTAGGGCGTGGGGCGCGGTGCGGCGTTTCAGTACCCGGCAAAATGTGCCACCAGCCGGGATGCGATGCGGTCCGGAACCACGCCGATGAGGGTGCGCAACAGCCCGGCCTGTGGCCCCACCGGAATATGCAGCGCGGGGCGGCGGGACTGCGCTGTCTTGAGAATCACCGAGGCCACATCCTCTGGCTTGAGGTGCACCCCCAGTTTCTGAGTGGCCCGCATTTCGGGCGCGTTGTCGACCATCGCCGTGCGGACGAAGATGGGCCAGAGCGCGCTGACCTGCACGCCATGGCGGGCCCACTCGATGTCGAGTGCCTCGGTCAGTGCACGCACCGCGAACTTGCTTGCCGAGTACGTGGCGATATCGGGCTGTCCGTAGATGGCCGACGCCGAGGCGATGTTGATCAGGCGAGGGTCGGGAGCCTTGCGCAGCCACGGCAGCGCACAATGACAGCCGTTGATCACCCCCGTCACATTGATGTCGATCAGGCGTCTGTGGGCAGCCAGGGGGATCGACTCGAAGGGGCCGGCACTGAGCACCCCGGCATTGTTGACCAGCAGGTCGAGCCCGCCCGCGCCGCAGAATGTGGCGAGGCCGTCCTGCCATTGCGCCGGATCGGTGACGTCGAGCACCACGGTTTCGCAGCTGGCACCGATCATCGACTGTGTTTGTGCCAGCGCCTCGGCGTCGACATCGCCCAGCCCGACGCGCCAGCCCGCAGCGGCGAACTGCCGGGCGGTTTCACGGCCGATGCCGGCGCCGCCGCCACTGATGAAAACCGATTTCTGCGCGGCCGTCCGATTCATGCTGCCTCCTGGTAGTCCTTGAGCCTCAGCGCGCGCGTCGCCTGTCGATAGGCGAAGGTGAAGCCGGGCCAGTTGTTGGTGTTCTTGCCATCTGCCGTCTTGTACCAGCTGGTGCAGCCGGTGTCCCAGATCGTGTCCTTGGCTTTCGACTGCAATTTCAGGTTGAACGCGGTCTGTACTTCGGTGCGCACGTCCAGCGACTTCAGGCCACGCTGCTGCATCTGCCGCAGGCCCGAGATCAGATAGGCAATCTGCGACTCCAGCATGAAGATGATGGAGTTGTGCCCGAGATTGGTATTGGGGCCGTACAGCATGAAGAGGTTGGGAAAGCCGCTCACCGTGATGCCGAGGTAGGCTTCCGCGCCGTCCTGCCAGGCGCGGTTGAGGTCCTGGCCCTGCCGTCCGACGATCCGCATCGGAGCCAGGAAGTCGGTGGCGGCAAAGCCGGTGCCGTAGATCAGCACATCTGCGGGGTGCAGGCGGCCGTCGTCGGTGACCAGACCCTGGGGCACCGCCTCCGCCAGCGCAGTGGTCTCCACGTGCACGTTGTCGCGGTTCATTGCCGCGTAGTAGTGGTTGGAGATCAGGATGCGCTTGCAGCCGATGGGGTAATCCGGCGTCAGCTTGGCGCGGAGGATCGGGTCCTGCACCTGCCGGTTGAGCTGGCGGCGGAACGACCACTCGAACAGTTTCATCAGTTCCCGGTACTGGGTGAAACCCAGCGCCCGCGCCTCGTGTTGCAGGTACTGTGCGCCGCGACTCAGCCGTTGCACGCCGGGGGCCTTGTCCAGCATGCGCCGGAGCGCGGCGGGATAGGCGTAGTCCGGCTTGGGGATGACGTAGGGGGCGGAGCGCTGGAACAGCGTCAACCGGTCGACCCCGGGGGCAATTTCGGGAACGAACTGGATGGCGCTGGCGCCGCTGCCAATGACCGCCACCCGTCGCCCCCGAAGATCCACGTCATGGTTCCAGCGGGCCGAGTGGAAACTGTCGCCGGCGAAGGTTTCCAGGCCTTTCAATCGCGGATAGGTCGGGCGGTTGAGCTGGCCACAGGCGCTCACCAGGACCTCGGCCTCGAAGGGGCCGGTGGTGGTGTCGAGCTGCCAGCAGGCGCGCGCCTCGTGCCATTCGGCACCCCGCACCTCGGTGTTGAATCGGACCAGCGGACGAATGCCGAAATCGCGGGCGCACTGACGGATATAGCCGAGAATCTCCGCCTGACCCGCAAACTTGCGGCTCCAGTCGCGCTTGGGGGCAAACGAAAAGGAGTACAGGTGCGAAGGCACGTCGCAGGCGGCTCCCGGGTAGGTGTTGTCACGCCAGACACCACCGACATCGTCGGCTTTCTCGAACAGGGTGATCTGCGTAAAGCCGGCGGCACGCAGTTGAACAGCGGCGCCAATACCGCCGAAGCCGGTGCCGATGATGGCGATGCGGGGCTGGGAGTGGGACATGACCGTGCGGGGTTGCAGATGAAGAGGGCGGCAGCCTAGAGGGTGATGCCGCGCTACGACACCCCCGGGTCGGACAGAGAATTGATGCAAACGGTCACCCAGCGCAAGATGGGCGGCATGGAGCCTTGGCAGACCGCCCGCAGCATTGTCAGCAGCCGCATTCTGGCGCGGCTCGGTGTGGCGCGCGGGTTGCCGCTGGAAGCCTGTCTGGTGGGCTCGGGTATCACGGCGGCACAACTTGATGACCCCGAGGCCGAGGTCTCCGGCCTGCAGGAACTGCGGCTGATTCAGAATCTGCAGCAGGGGCTGGGGCACCTGCCGGCGGTTGCGATGGAAGCCGGGCTTGAGTATCCGGTGACCGTCTACGGCATATTCGGCTTTGCCTTGATTTCCAGCCCGACGCTGCGGGCCGCGTTGGAAACCGGGGTGCGATATATCGATCTCACCTTCGCCCTGACACGGATCCGGCTGGAAAGCGGTTCGGGTTCGCCACAGTTGGTGATCGATCCGCGCGATACCCCGTCGGCGGTCGCGGCTTTCGCCGTGGAGCGCGACCTGGTGGCGGTGTTGATGCTGCTGCGCCAACTGGTCGGGGCACCGACGCCCGCGGTGGCCATCGATGTTGCACTGCCGCCCGTTGCCCACGCCGTCCGCTATCAGAGCGAATTCGGCATCGTGCCGCGCTTCGGTGCGACCCACACCGCGGTTGTGCTCGATACGAAACGCCTGGATGCCCGTATGCCGCAGGCCGACCATCTGGCCGCCTCACTGTGCGAACAGCAGTGTCGCGCATTGCTGGCGCGGCGACGCAGTCGGGCGGGATACGGCGAAACGGTTCGGCATCACCTGCTGGAACATCCTGCGCAGCCACCGGCCCTGACCACTATTGCGGCGCGTCTGGCGATGAGCCCGCGCAGCCTGCGCCGGCGCCTGGACGAAGAGGGCACCAGTTATCGTGCCCTGTTGGACGAGGTGCGTCAGGTGCTGTCCGAGGCCTTGCTGGTGACCGCCGGATTGTCGGTGGACGCTGTGGCCGAGCGACTGGGTTTTGCCGAGACCGCGAGTTTCATTCATGCCTTCAAGCGTTGGCATGGTGTGACGCCGGGCGTTTATCGCCGGCGTGCAGTGACCTCAACCCCAAAAGCCCCGCCTTAGGGCGCGGGGCAACAGGCCAGGGAGCGCTGGGAGGGTGCGGGTACCGTAGCCCTCCCGACGCAGCCGTTCAATATTTGCACCTGGCGGCGCTACAGGGGTACGCGCCGTCGCAGAAAGTCCAACTGCAGCCCGATGTTGGTCGTGAACACGGGGTCGACGTAGGGCGCGAAATGATTGGTGTCGAGGCAGTGAAACTCGGCGTCTGCAATCCGTTCAGCTGTGCGTCGGGCCGCGTCCGGCGGGGTGATGCTGTCGTCCTTGCCGGCGATGACGAGGGTGGGCACCGTGATGCGATTCGCTTTTCGAATGGGGCTGTACAGCGGAACGCCGAGAAAGGCGCGACCGAGTACGCGGTTCTGCCAGGCGCTCTCCTCCGGCACGATCGCGAACCAGCCGTCATAGGTTTCCGGCGTGGTCATGGCCGCGAAGGTCCCGGGGCGTCCCACCACCGGCACGTAGTGTGGGCGGCCGAACAGCCGCCCGACGGTGTCGCGAACCCCGGCGATCGTTCCCTTGATGACCTGGCCCAGCGGCATCTTGCGAAGGGTGGCAAGGCCGTCGACATGGGGCACCTGGCTGATGACTGCCGCAATGCGGGGCTGTTCCGAGGCGATCTGCAATACGTGGCCGCCTGAGAAGGACGAGCCCCACAGCACGATCCGGTCAGGGTCGATGCCGGAAAGCGACTGCACATAGGCCAGTGCGGCACGCCAATCCTGGTGGTGGCGCCAGGGATCCACCCAGTGCCGGGGTTCGCCTTCGCTGTCGCCGAAGTTGCGGTAATCGAAGAGGAAGGCGGCATAGCCAGCCTCCACGAAACGTTCGGCAAAGGCGGGCAGCCGAAAGCCACGTTCGGCGGCGAAGCCGTGGGCCATCAGGATCAGTGGTGTTTTCCGCCCGCGTTTGGCGGGACGCATGAGCGTGCCGGCGCAGCGCAGGCCCTGGCTGGTGAAATGGTGCGCTTCGGTGAGGGTGCTCATGGGGCAGTCTCCGGAGAGGCGGGCTCGGGTGATGGCAGAGGCGCGGGCGCGTCCGCGACGTCGGGTGAGGGCGTGGGGAGCGCTTCGGTGTCTCCCGGGGCTTCGCCGTCAGGGGTGGCGCCGGCAGCAGCGGCGCGGGCTGCGGCTTCTGCCGCCTGGGCCGCCTCGGCGGCATCGATGTCGGCGATACGCGCTTCGAGCAGCGTCGCACACTCGGTGCATGCCGTCTGCGCGGCGAGCGCACGCAATACCTTGCGTTGTGCTGTCAGTTCGGCATCTCCATCGGCCTGGGCGCGGATGATGCGGGCGTAGCCCGGGCGCAGCATGCCGGTGAGCTGGGATTCAAGCGACATCAGGCTCTCCAGCTGGGCATCCGGCAGTCGTGACAACCCGGGCAGGGCCCTCAGGCGCAGCACTTCGCGCAGGCTGTCCTCGGCATCCCTCAGCACCGGTGCATCGGGTTTCTTGTTCCGAGCCAGTGCCTTGGACCAGGCGGGGTAGCCGGTGCTGCGCTGAAACAGCGCCTGGGCATCATCCCAGATGGTGACGTACTGGGTGCGCCCCTGCACCGCCTGGTGGCGCAGGCACTGATCGAGCTGCTGGGCCCGGTCGCGGAAATGGGCCGTCCAGTAGGCGTCGTCCGGTGCGGGGAGCAGCGTCGCCTGCTGTGCGAAATCCAGCAGACGGGCCTCGTAGGGCACGCCCGTACGGTCCTCCTGGGCACGGCGGATCTGCTGTAGCAGTTCGCCGCGTGCCAGTAGGTGGCGTTCGTAACGGGTCTGCCGGCGCGCCAGCTGCCCGGAGGCCAGCAGCGCGCGAAAATCGGTCCAGGTGCGGTCGCTGGCTTCGCAGCCGATGCCGCTGCCGAGAAAGTCCTTCACCGAGCGGAAATCGGTGACATCCAGCTCGAAACGCACATAGGCCTGCTCGGGTTGCCAGGGCTTGCCGTCGGCAGTGCACAGACCGGCTGCAGCGCCCTCCCGGCTGCAGCGCCGCAGTGCGGGCGCCGGTGCCTCCAGCTCAATGGTGCTGGAGTTGAGCATGACCACAAACTGATGCCCATCGAGCGCGGCAATCCCCTGATGGAGGCGAAGGCCCAGCAGGGTCTTTTCCTCCCAGGGCTTGTTGGTGGACTTGATCTCCTCGCTCAGCAGGTCACCGAGTTTGGTGGATAGTCCGGTGACGGCACCGGCGCCGGGAACGAAGTCCAGGCCGTATTTCAGCAGCGGTTCGGCGGTGGCGATTTGCAGCAGATCGGTGACCCAGCGTGCCTTGTCGCCCGGCACACCGCGTACGATGATCTGCAGGTGCGGGCTGCGCGAGAGGGACTCCGGGTCGATCAGCAGGCCTTCGGTGAGCAACGCGTTGTCGACCACCGACGACACCGTACGGCCCTCCTGCACGTCGTAGAGCAGAACCGGAATCTCGGGATCGCTGTCAGCCGAGAAACTGGCCACGGTGCCTTTGCCGAAGCGCGCCGAGATCAGCAGCATCGCCGGGCGCTGCTCCGGTTTGCCGAAGTCGATGCCGCGCCCTGTGGCGTCCAGATTGGAGCTGACGAACACGCGCAGGTAGCCGTCCTCCATGCGTTCGGCTTCCGCCTCCCCCTTGTCGGACTCGATCGGGGTCGCGGTGGGTTTGACGAAGCGGCCGGGGTCGCTGGCACAGGCGCTCAGTAGCACCAGGGCGGCAATCGAAAGGCGGGGCAGACGGAGCATGGGTCGGAACAGTGGGGGAGGCGCCGTTGAGACGGGTGGGGATGGAAAAAGGTTCTCAGCCCAGGAGCCGGTAGGGGCCGCCGCGTTCCAGTGCGCGCTGATAGGCCGGGCGCGATTGGATGCGGGTGACGTACTCCCGGATGTTGGGGTAGTCCCCACCGGCGCGGGTACCTGCAGCCTCCATGGGAAAACTCATCAGGATGTCGGCGCCGCTGAGGGCGTCTCCCGCCAGCCACTGCCGTCCCTGCAGTTGTTGCTCGACAAAACCGAGGTGGGTGGCCAGGTTGGGGTCCAGGAACTGCTTGCCGACGGTCCCGACGATGGCCTTGGCGATGGGGCGGATCAGCGCCGGGGTTTTCGGAGGAATGCTGCCGAAGATCAGCTTCATCACCAGTAGCGGCATCAGCGACCCCTCGCCGTAGTGCAGCCAGTAGCGATAGTCGGCGAAGGCCGGATCCTCGGCGGCGGGGCGGAAGCGACCCTGCCCATGTCGGTCGATCAGGGTTTCGATGATGGCCCCGGTTTCGGCGGTGACGACACCGTCTTCCGTGATCACCGGTGATTTGCCGAGCGGGTGGACGGCCTTGAGCTCCGGTGGCGCCAGCATGGTCTTGGTGTTGCGCGCGTAGCGCTTGACCTCATAGGGCACGCCCAGTTCCTCCAGTAACCAGAGGATGCGTTGCGAGCGGGAGTGTTCCAGGTGATGGACGACGATCATGAGGGACATCCGGGCTGCGGTGGGGCGCCCAGCATACGCCGGGGCGCCCCCCGCGTTCAGTCTCCGTCCTGTAGGTGGGCATCGATCCGCCCCTGGGGCGGCATCTGCACGAAATAACCGGGTTCGGCCATGGCGGCGCGGACCCGGGCGATGTCCACACGCGCCAGAGGTCGATCCGCAGCCAGCGTCAGCTGCATGACGACCTCCAGCCTTCCCAGACGCTGGCGCAGGGCTTCCGGCAGGACCTCGGGTTCGAGGTCCTGCCGGAGATAGAGGTACAACTCGGTCTGACGGCTGCAGCGAAACACCCGGCAGACGGGGTCCGTCCCGGCCATCAGTCCATCTTGAAGCAGGCGAGCTTGTTGCCGTCAGGATCGCGGAAGTAGGCGCCATAAAAGATGGGCATGCGCTGCCCCGGCTCACCTTCGCAGGTCGCACCCAGTTCCAGCGCGCGGGCGTGCACGCGATCCACCTGGGCCTTGTCCTTGGCCGGCAGCGCCACCATGTTGCCGTTGCCGACAGTGGCAGGCGCACCATCAAACGGCGTCATGACGCCAAACATGGGTTGATTGGGTGCGGCAGCCCAGATGTGGCCGCGCGGCAGTTCCATCACGCGTTTGGCGCCGAATTCGGCCAGCAAGGCATCGTAAAAGGCGACGGCGCGAGGCAGGTCGTTGGTGCCGAGGACGGTGTAGCCGATCATGGAATGTCTCCTTGGAGTGAATGCGCTCAGTGCGCGTAGGTCTGGTCGAGATAACGGAGGATGGCCCGGCTCTCGTAGAGCGCGGTATCGGTATTGGGGTCGATCAGGTAGGGCACCTGCACCTTGCCTGTGTGTTCGGCCAGCCAGCGGCGGTTGCGGCTGGTGGCCTTTTCGGCCTTGAACAGGCGATCACGAATTTGCGGCGGTCCCATGTCGGTCCAGGTCGCCTTGGCGGTATTGCGCAGCAGGTAGGGCAACTCCAGCTCGCACAGACGGGCGCGCACCGGGCGGGAGTAGGGGCTGGCCTCGAAGCTGAACAAGGTCAGGGGGCGGCCCGGCGTCCGGCCGGGCTGGGCGCGCATGCCGGTGAGCCCGCGGCCGGGACGCCACTGTAGTGCCGTGGCCAGCGGTGCCGTGGCGCGGTCCAGCGCTCGTCGTATCAGGCCGTCGCCGCCGCCGTGGCCATAGGTCTGGCGAAGGTAACGGATGATGTCGGCGCTCTCGAGCAGCGTCGCACCGGTGTTGTCGTCCACCAGCAACGGAAACTGGGTGCGGCCGCACAGCGCCCGGGCCTCTTCGCGGTAGCGCTGGCCCTGCTTCGGGCAGGGCAGGATCATCACGTCCAGGTCCAGCTCGCTGAGCACTTCGCGGACCAGTCGGCAATACGGGCAGTTCTCGATGTCGTAGAGCCGCAGCGGGATCGCCGGCGGGGCGGAGGCCGGGCGAAAGCTGCTGCTGCCGCGCCAGCCGCGGACGGAGCTGGCGAGGGTGTTGAGCGTGAGGTCGAGGGCGGAGGTCATCGGCGGCGGGTGGCAAAGTGAGTGTCAGATGGTACGCCGGGTGCGTCTCAGGAGGGGGTGTCGCGGTTGCCCTGCCAGCGGATCCCCATGCGGTGGGCCAGCGGCTGCGACAGGCGACCGGCATGGGCGGGATAGCCGACCGTCACGAAGAAGCTCCAGAGTTGTTCGAGGTCGGCCTCAAGGTGCGCGGTGGGCGTCAGCGGAGGCCCCAGCACGATGCGTTTGCTTCGGTAGTTGATGGCGGCAGGCACGATCGGCACGCCGGCGGCGCGGGCGATGTGGTGAAACCCGCGTCGCCATTCCGGGGCGGCTTTGCGGGTGCCTTCCGGGGCGATCAGCAACGCCAGTGTTTCGCGTCGGCGAAACGCGTCAATGCTCTGCTCCACGACACCGCGAGCCTGCGCGCGGTGGATGGGGATGGCGCCGGCCCAGCGCAGAAAGCCGCCCAGCGGTCCGCGGAAGGCACTGTCCTTGATCATGGTGGCGGCGTCGAGGCCGAGCGCGATGAGGCCGGTAATGCCGAGGATGCCGTCACGGTTGGAGGTGTGAGGCGCTCCGATGATCACCATCTTGGGCAGGTCGGGGATGGCCCCCTCGATGCGCCAGCCCATCAGCCGCAGCAGCCAGTATCCCAGGCCGCGCGAAAAGGCATTGCCGCGCCGGGGAGCCCGGGCGCCAATCGTCACATTCATGGATAAAGTCTCTCCGCACCATTATCGATCCGGGACGTCTTCGCGACCCGTGAGCGCAGTGTAATGCGCTGGAACGGGAGCGGATACCGGGTGCGTTCGGAATCTCGCCCGATTGCATGAGTTGGCGGCCAAGCGGGCTCGTTATGCTCGGCCAATTCAGAATCTGCCTGTCGAGGGTCCGTATTGCCATGAGCGCCGTCATCGAAGCCCCCCCCGCCAAGGAACCTCCCCGCGTCCGCGGTCTGCCGTTGCTGGGCAACACCCTGCAGATGGCCCGTGATCCCACCCAGTTCTTCGTTGACTGTTACCGGAACTACGGGCCGGTCTGCAAGATCTCGGTGCTGGGCAAGTCCTACACCGTGATCAGCGGGATCGAAGCGGCCAATTTCATGGGAACCCGCGAAGGGCGCGAGAGCCTGCGCTCCAAGGAGTTCTGGGAAGGGCTGGTCAACGAGTACGGCGCCAAGCGCATCCTCACCGGCGAGGATGGCGCCAGCCACAAGGAGCTGCGCGACATCATGCGCCGCGGCTACTCCAAGGAATCCATCAAGGGGCGCTACAACGAACTGGTGGCGATCACCGACCGCTGTTTCGAGCGCGACTGGAAGGTGGGGGAGTCGGTCTTCGTGCTGCCGGCGATGCAGTACATGGTGACCGACCAGCTCGGCAGCATCCTCACCGGCGCCGCGCCGCTGGAGTACGTCTCCGACATCCGCACCGCCATTCTCTACATCCTCAACGTGCTGGTGACCCGCCAGCGGCCCAAGGTGCTGCTGCACCGGCCGGAATACAAGAAGGCCAAGGCGCGGGTGGTGGAGCTGGGGCAGTCGATGATCGACGACTGGCTCAAGCGCTATCGCGAAAAGGGTGAACGCCCGGAAGACGAGAAGAACCTGATCGACGACATCATGGAGGCGCACGTCAAGCGTCCCGAGGTGATGCCGGAAAGCGACCTCATCGTCACCATCACCGGCCCCTACGTGGCCGGCCTGGACACCGTGGCCAACACCACCTCCGCCATCGTCTACACCGTGCTCAAGCATCCGGAGGTGAAGGCGCGGGTGCTGGCCGAGGTGGACGCTCTGTTTGCGGATGGCGAAATCAGCGAGGACCACCTCATGCAGCGGATCCCGTCGCTGCAGGGTGCGATCATGGAATCCATGCGCTTGTACCCCATCGCCGTTGCCCAGATGCGGACGGCCACCAAGGACTTCGTGTTCGAGGGCTGTCAGGTCCGCGAGGGCGAGATGATCTATGTCGGAACCTCGGTGCCGCACTTCATGGAGGAGTGCTATCCGGATCCGTTCAAGTTCGATATCGACCGCTACGCCAAGGGGCGTGCCGAACATCTCAAGCCGGGTGCCTATTCGCCTTACGGGCGCGGGCCGCACACCTGTCTCGGCAAGAGTCTGGCCGAAGTCCAGATCGCCCTGTCGATGGCGCGGCTGTTCCACAAGCTGGATCTTGAGCTCGACCCGCCAGGGTATGAGCTGAAGACCAAGACGGCGCCGACGCCCGGGCCAGCGACCAGCTTCAAGGTGCGGGTCAAGGGGTATCGCAACTGAGAGCATGTGGAAAAATCGCCCGCCTGCTGCGTTCGATTTTTTCACAAGCTCTGAGTGAAGCGGCAAAGTGGCGAGTAGTGCTACGCACTTTTTCCGTGCAGTGCTACCTTACCGCCTCCAATAACCGTGGGGGATATCGATGACTGCTTTGAATGCCTTGGTGCTGTTTGCCGCCCTGACGCTGCTGATGTCGCTGGCCTACGCCTTGCCGCGTGTTCCGCAGGTTCTGCTGGGCAGCCGCAAGGCCGATGCCTGGACCCGTGGCAATGTGGTGGCGGATCCTGCCGTGCTGACGCGGGCCCATCATGCACACCTGAACTGCCTGGAAGGCCTGCCGCCGTTCGCTGCAATCGTCCTGGCGGCGGCGGCACTCGGTCAGCTGCAGGTCGCTGACAGCGTGGCGGCCTACATCCTGTACGCCCGGGTCGGGCAGATCGTGGTGCACCTGCTGGGCACGAGTTTCCTGCTGGTGCTGGCGCGTGCCACTTTCTTCTTCATCCAGGTGGCGCTGATGCTCTACATCGCCAGCGGGCTGGTGTCCGGCCTGTAACGCGATACGGTCCTCGCGGAGGGCGCTCAGTACGCCTTGCCGCGATACACCCGCAAGGTGCCGGTGGATGCCGGCGTCTCGCCTTCGGAGGGGGCGTTGTCGCCCCCTTCGACCGGCCGACCGCGGTACATCTGCTGCCCGGGCGCAGCGGCGGCAGTTGCCGCCGCACCGGCCCTTTGCAACAGGGCGGCGCCGCGGTAGCGGAAACCGTTTACCGCTGGGGGCGTGTCCGCCACCGGGGCGGGCCGTGCCAGGGTGTCGTCGAAGGCGCGTACCAGCGCATCGCGTAGGCCCTGCACCCGGATGGGGCGCGAAACATCCACTTGAGGGCCGCGCTGGGCCGAGTAGCGCAACAGGGCGCGCGGCATCGCCGCGGTCAGCGCGTCAAGGTGTGCCGGGGCATCAGGGCGATCAATGTTGACGACCAGTACGTCGGCCTGCGCCTCTGTGGCCCAGTCCAGTCGTGCCGGCAGCGCCTGGGCGGCCGCCAGCGAGGAGATGGCGGACACCACAGCGCGCCGGTCGGGCTCATCAATCCCTACCAGTGCTACCGTCACGGTCACCGCGGCTGCCTGACGCATGCAGAACCTCCTTGCGACGGTTCCGCAGCAATATCAGTGCCAGTTGCTTCAGGGCCAGCGCTGGGGGACCTGCACCACGGTGTCGATGTCGTATCCCAGATCGGCGATCTGCGACAGCCAGTGTTGATAGTCCACGGCGTCCATGGCCGGACGGCGCGCCAGCAGCCACACGAGATCCCGCTTGCTGCGGGCGATGATCGTCACTTGATAGTCCTCGTCCAGCGCAGCGATCACGTACTCCGCCTTGATCGGCCAGATGAACTGCATGCCCCAGACGGCGTTGCCGGTGCCCTCCCGGACGAAACCGGTGGGGGTGTAGACCTTGCGCTCGCCGTCAAAGCCCCCGGCGTTGAAGCTGAAGGTGGTGGCAATGCTGCCGTCCGGGTTCAGTGCGTAGTGCTCGACCTGATTGTGCCCGCCGCGATCAATGAAAGTGGGGATGTGGGCGATGACGTACCAGGTTCCCATGAACCGGTCCAGATCAACGTCGCTGGCGCGATCGATCGGCGGCCGGTGTTCGCCAAGGGAAGCGCAGCCCGTCAGTGACAGGGCGATCAGCCAGGCGATGAGGTGTCGCATCATGCGGTGCCGTCCGTGCCGACACGAGCGCCGAACAACTGGTGTCGTTGTGTCGAGGTCAGGGCGGTGAGGCGGCGGATGTTGCGCGCGCTGATGGCGTCGCTGTCGGCACCGTCATCGAGCACGGCGGCGACGCTGGCCTCGCGCAGCAGGTGCAGCAGTGGGTAGGGAGCGCGGTTGGTGAGGTTGCCGGGGTCATCCGGAACGGTGCCGGCAAATCGGTAGTGCGGGTGAAAGCTGGCGATCTGGTAAGTGCCCTCCCAGCCGTGCTCGCGCAACAGCGCTTCGGCCGGGTCCAGAAAGTCGTTGTACGCCGCAAAGTCGTGCAGCAGCTCTGGAACGACGATGACGGTGGTTTCCAGCTGAGTGGCAAGCGTTGCGTCCAGGCGGCGACATTCGTCGGCAAGCAGCGCCAGCAGGCCGGCTTCGTCAGTGGCGGTGCCGAGGCTGAGGCGCACCCGTCCGTGCTGCAACGGGTGGGCGGCAAAGGGGCACAAGCCGAGGCCGACCACGACCTGGCGCATCCACGATTCGACTTCGGCGAGTGCAGCGTTCATGGCGTATAGCCTACGCTGCCCGCGCGTCGCCGCCGATTGTCGCAGCGAAACCTGTCTATCGTTTGGGGGGCAGGGGAACGAGGGCGGAGACCTGGCGCATGTGCTCGGCATACGCCGGGCGCCGCTCGACGCTGCGTTTGTCCATGAAGGGGATGCTGGCAAACACGAACATCGCGGTCATCGCCAGGGCGCCCGGCGCAATCCAGAACCACTGATCGGGCGCGGCCGCCAGGCCAAACAGCATCAGGCCCCACCAGAAGCTCAGTTCGCCAAAGTAATTGGGGTGCCGCGACCACGCCCACAGGCCGTGGCGGATGATGCCCCCGGGTGTGCGCTGGCGGAGGTACGCATGCAGCTGCAGGTCCGCCACGGTCTCGATGAGGATGGCCCCGAGCGTGACGAAGGTGGCCAGGGCATCCAGCCAGCCCAGGGGCGCCTGCCCGCGGGTCATCACGGCGTAAACGGGCAGGCAGGCGAGAAAGACCTGCACCGTGGGAAACAGGTGGATACCCAGGAAATCTGCCAGGGTCCCGAATCGCCCGGCCCGGGCCCGAACCAGGGGGTAGCGCCAGTCCTCGTGGGTCAGTCCGCCCCAGTGCACGGCCCAGTTGGCGGTCAGGCGAATGCCCCACAGCCAGACCAGGGCGATCACCAGTCCGGCGCGCATCGGATCAACCGGCACGCCGCCGTGATCGACATACCAGTACACGGCCAGCAGCGGCGGGATCACGCTCCAGTAGGCGTCGTAGAAGCTTGAGTTCCGGTAGGCGAGGCTGAAGCCGAAGATCACCACGGTAGCCACCACATCGGCGGCGAAGCTGTCCCAGGGCGCGGGCAGGGGCAGCAGCATCAGGGTGCCTGCCGCCGCCGCGATGCAAAGCAGGTAGGCCATCAGGATGCGGCTGTGGTCTCGGCGTGTGGCGGCCATGGTCGAAGCTCCCCGTGTCGATTTTTGCGCATGCTGTCGCCGTGCCCCTGTCGCCGCCTCCTCTTTGCGGATGAGATGCCGTTGTTTTGGCACCGAACTTGCCGGGTTTTGAGGCAGGGAAAGCCCGATTCACGGGTGTTCGGAGGGCGCATGACCAAAACGGCAATTTCCGATGGGCCGGCTGCCCTGGTGCTCACCGCCGGCGGCGCGCGGGGGGCTTACCAGGCCGGGGTGCTCAAGCGCATCAGCCAGATTCCGGCGTTGCGTGGCCGCCCGCTGCCGTTCCGCATTGTGACCGGCGCCTCGGCGGGTGCCATCAATGGGGCTGCGGTGGCAGCATTTGCCTCGGACTTCGAGGTCGGGGCCGAACGCCTGGCGGTGTTGTGGGCGGGGCTGGGCGTGACCGATGTGTTCCGCACCGACCTGAAGGCGCTGGCGCGCGGCGGCGGGCGACTGGCGATCGACCTGGCACTCGGCGGGCTGATTGGCGGTGGGCGCGCCGAGTCGCTGTTCGATGCCAGCCCGTTGCGCGATTTTCTGGGACGTCACCTGCCGATGGAAGGCGTGGCGGCCGGCATCCGCGAAGGCCATCTGGATGCCCTGGCGGTGACCGCTACGGGGTACCACTCCGGCAAGGCTTTCACCTTTGTTCAGGGGCGCGAGGGGCTGCCGTTGTGGAACAAGCGACGGCGAGTGGCGCTGCCGACGACCCTGTCGGTGGATCACATCCGGGCCTCGGCGGCGATCCCCATCGTGTTTCCGCCGGTGCCGTTGGCAGTTCGGGGCATGGTGACCTACTTCGGTGACGGAGCATTGCGGCTGACCACGCCGCTGAGTCCCGCGATCCGTCTGGGGGCCGGTCGGTTGCTGTCCATCGGGGTGCGGTGTCCAGAAACGGCGGACCGGCTGCTGAGCGTCGAACTGGCGGCGGACGGGCATGTGTTGCCGGCCCCTGGCCGGCCGCCGCTGGCGCAGGTCTGTGGGGTGTTTCTGAACGCCATCTTCCTGGATCACCTGGATGCCGACATCGACCACCTGCATCGGATGAATGCCCTTGTCGCCGCGCAGGGTGCACCCGGGTTCACGGCGGCGACTCCGGCCCAGGAGCCGATGCGCCCGATCGCCGCGCTGTCGATCTCGCCATCAGCCGATATCGCCGTGATGGCCCGAACGCTGGAACACCGGCTGCCGCGCCATGTGCGCTATCTGATGAGCGGTTTGGGTACTCCTGACGCGCAGAGCGCCGACCTTGCCAGTTACCTGTTGTTCGATCGCGCCTTCACCCGCGACCTCATCGCGTTGGGCATGCGCGACGCCCAGGCGCGGATTGATGAGATCGAAGCGTTCCTGTGCGAGGGCGTGGCGGATCGGAGGGAATCGGCTGCTGTGCAATAATCCCGCGCTGTCCCGATCCTTGACGGAGTTAACGGTGTTCGACTGGTTGATCCCGGCTGCGCATGCGCAGCAAGCCGCCGCGCAGCCCAGCGCCCTGATGCAGTTCTTCCCGCTGATCCTGCTGGTGGTGCTGTTCTATTTCATGCTGATTCGCCCACAGATGAAGCGCAACAAGGAGCACAAGCAGATGCTCGGTGCGCTCTCCAAGGGAGATGAGGTGGTCACCAGCGGCGGGTTGGCCGGCAAGGTCACCGATATCGGCGAGGCCTATGTCACCCTTGAAGTGGCGGACAACGTCGCCATCAAGGTACAGAAGCCGGCGATTGCCAGCGTGCTGCCCAAAGGCACCCTGAAAGCGCTGTAACCCCTCATTTGCATGGAACACGCGGGCGGGAGACCGCCTGCGTTCGCGCATGAAGCCCTATCCCACCTGGAAGTTTGTCCTGCTGGCGCTGGTGGCGCTGGTGGGCGTGATCTATGCCGCGCCGAACCTCTTCGGCGACGATCCCGCCGTACAGATCGTGCGCGACGACGGCAGTCCGCCCCCCGAGTCCGTTGCCGCTCCGATCGAGGCCGCGTTGTCGGCGGAAGGCATCACACCGCTGTCGAGCCGTCTGGAAGGTGCGCAGTGGGTGGTGCGATTCGGATCGGCGGATGACCAGCTGGAGGCGGCGGACCTGCTGCGACCGGCGCTGGGCCGGGGCTACGGAGTGGCCCTCAACCTGGTGCCGAAAACGCCGGCCTGGCTGCAGGGCCTGGGCGCGAAGCCAATGAATCTGGGCCTGGACCTTCGTGGCGGCGTGCACTTCCTGCTTGAGGTGGACGTCGACGACATCTTTGTGCGGGCCCAGGAACGCTACCTCAACGACCTGCCGGCCTTTCTGCGGCGGGAGAACATCCGCTACAGCGGGCGTCGTGCAGAGGGTGACAGTGTCCGCCTGGAGTTCCCCGACAGTGCACGTGCGGCGGCGGCGCAGGCGGCTCTGTCATCCGAGTTTCCGGAGTTGGCGCTGAGCCCCGGTCAGGACGACCCTCTGGTGTTGACGGCAAGGCTGTCGGAGGAGGAGGCCAAGCGGTTGGTGGACTTCGCGGTACGTCAGAACCTCACCACCCTGCGCAATCGCGTCAATCAGCTGGGGGTGGCGGAGCCGGTGGTGCAGCGTCAGGGGGCCGCGCGCATCGTGGTGCAGCTGCCGGGAGTACAGGATCCTTCGCGGGTCAAGGATCTGCTGGGCGCCACCGCCACCCTGGAATACCGTGCGGTGGTGGAAGACGGGGATGCCTATGCCGCTGCGGCCAGTGGCCTGGCGCCGTCGGGGACCGAACTGTTCTACACCCGCGAGGGCAACCGGCCGGTACTGCTCAAGCGCGAGATCATCGCGGCGGGCTCCCAGCTCATCGACGCCTCGGCGACGGTGGACGAGAACGGCCAGCCAGCAGTCAGCGTCACGCTCGACGGTGCGGGCGCCAAACGCATGTTCGCGTTTACCGAAGCCAATGTCGGCAAGCCGATGGCGGTGCTGTTCCGGGAGCGTGAAGTGGTCACCAACTACAACGCCAAGGGCGAGCCGATGCGCGAGCAGCGCGAAGTGGAGGAGGTGATTTCCATCGCCACCATCCGCGGCGTGTTCGGCAAGCGGTTCCAGACCACCGGACTCACCAGCAAGGAGGCGCATGACCTCTCGCTGCTGCTGCGGGCGGGCGCCCTGGCGGCGCCGGTGGAGATCGTCGAGGAACGGACGGTGGGCCCCAGCCTGGGGGCGGACAACATCGCGCAAGGCCAGATGGCGGCCTTGATCGGGTTGATCGCGGTGATGGTCTTCATGGCGGTCTACTACAACGTGTTCGGCCTGGTGGCGAACGTCGCCCTGGTGCTGAACCTGGTGTTGCTGGTGGCGGTGATGTCCGCCATCCAGGCCACACTGACCATGCCGGGGATCGCCGGCATCGTGCTGACCCTGGGGATGGCGGTCGACGCCAACGTGCTGATCTACGAGCGGATTCGCGAGGAGCTCTCCGGTGGTGCCTCCCCGCACGAGGCCATTGAGTCGGGTTATGGGCGCGCCTTCCTCACCATTGCCGATTCCCAGCTCACCACGCTGATTGCGGCGGTGGTGCTGTTTGCGCTGGGCAGTGGTCCGGTCAAGGGTTTTGCCGTGACGCTGTCGATCGGCATTGCCACCTCGATGTTTACCGCCATCGTTGCCAGCCGGGCGCTGGTCCACCTGCTGTTCGCGCGACGCAGTCTGCGCGACCTGCCGGTCTGAGGGGCTGAATCATGCGTATTCTCTCGCGTGTTCCCAATATCAATTTCATGGGCATCCGCAAGCCCATGCTGGTGTTCGCCGTGGTCACCACGCTGGTGTCGTTGGCGCTGGTCGGCCTGCGGGGCATGAACTTCGGGCTGGACTTCAGCGGTGGGGTGCTGGTCGAAGTCAGCTATCCCGAGCCGGTGTCGCTGGATCCGGTACGGGCGCAGCTCGACGACGCCGGTCTGGTCGGGGCCACCGTGCAGTACTTCGGCTCCTCCACCGACGTCATGATTCGCCTCGGGCCGGATGCCGAGGATGGGGCGGATCAGATCTCCACCCGGGTGGTTGATGCGCTGTCCGCCGGTGGGACCGCACTGGAAGTCCGCCGGGTCGAATTCGTCGGGCCACAGGTCGGTGATGAGCTGGCCACGGACGGGGCGCTCGCGGCGTTGTTCGCGATTATCGGCATCCTGATTTATGTGGCGTTCCGTTTCGAATGGAAGTTTGCGGTGGGCTCCATTGTCGCGACCGTGCATGACGCGCTGTTGGTTTTGGGCTGGTTTGCGCTGTTCGGTGTCGAGTTCGACCTCACCGTGCTGGCGGCCATTCTGGCGTTGATCGGCTACTCCTTGAACGACACCATCGTGGTGTATGACCGTATTCGCGAAAACTTTATCGACCAGCGGCGGGCTTCCACGGTCGATGTGGTGAATCTTTCGGTCAATCAGACGCTTGCGAGAACGATCGTTACCGGCGGCACGACCTTGTTCGTGCTGACCTCCCTGTTTTTCCTGGGCGGAAGTGCCGTCCATGGATTTTCCATCGCCTTGATCGTGGGCATTATCGTCGGGACGTATTCCTCGATTTTCATCGCCAGCTCGATGGTTTTGGTGCTGGGTGTGACCCGGGAGGATTTGCTGCCCAGTCAGGAGGAAGAAGACGATACGCCTTGATCCGAAAGTCTTGAGTATTTGATCCGGCTATTTTCACTGTTTAAGATTGCCGCCCGTTTCTCATTTTGACTCCGGAATATTTCATGGCCCGTTATCAGGATCTTTTGCAGCAAATCGAACAACTCAAGCAGGAAGCCGAATCGGTGCGGCGCGCTGAGCTCCAGACCGTGATCAATGAGATCAAGGAAAAGATGGCGCAGCACGGCATCACGGTGGCGGATCTGGGAGGGCGCGGCGGCCGCGGTGGCAAGAAGTCCAAGGTGGCGCCGAAGTATCGGGATCCGGCATCGGGTGAAACCTGGTCCGGACGCGGGCGACTGCCGCGCTGGTTGGCCGAGGCTGAAGCCGCCGGCAAGTCGCGCGACAGCTTCCTGATCGGCTGAACGCGTTGCAGCTTTTCGAAGGCCCGGCCATGTGCCGGGCCTTTTTCGTTGCGTCTCAGGCCGAAGCACTACACTACGCGTCCATTGCGGAAAGGTCCGCCCATGTTTGAGCGCATTCGAGACGACATTGACAGTGTTTTCCAGCGGGATCCGGCTGCCCGGACCACCTGGGAGGTGCTGACCTGTTATCCGGGCCTGCATGCGGTCTGGGCGCACCGTCTGAGCCACTGGCTCTGGCGCCGGGGGCTGCGCTGGTTGGCGCGCTGGCACGCCGGCCTCTGGCGGTGGCTGACAGGCATCGAGATTCACCCCGGAGCCCGCATCGGACGTCGGCTGTTCATCGACCACGGCATGGGGGTGGTGATTGGCGAAACCGCCGAGATCGGCGATGACGTGACGCTGTATCACGGCGTGACCCTGGGCGGCGTCAGCTGGAACAGTGGCAAGCGTCATCCGACGCTGGGTGACGGCGTCGTGATCGGCGCCGGTGCCAAGGTGCTCGGCCCGATCGAGATCGGCGCCGGGGCCCGGGTCGGTTCGAACTCGGTGGTGGTCAAGACGGTGCCCGCCGGGGCGACCGCCGTGGGGATTCCCGGTCGTATCGTGCAAGAGGCGCAGGCGCCTTCCGAGGCCCATACGGCGCTCGCCCAGTCGCTTGGCTTCGACGCCTACGGTCTGTCCCGCGACATGCCCGACCCGGTGGCCCAGACGCTGTCGCGGATGCTGACCCACATCCAGGAGCAGGATGCGCAGCTGCACCGCATCTGCGAGGCCCTGCGAGCCCACGACGTGCGGGTGAACGAGGCGCCGCTGGACGCGCTGGAAGTGCCGGCGTTCTGCCGTGATGCGGCGGACGCCGACAAGGACTGACGCCGGTGGCGGTGTACTTCGATCACAACGCCACCACGCCCTTGGCGCCGGAGGTGCTGGAGGCGATGCTGCCGTATCTGCGGGGGCCCTACGCCAACGCCTCGTCGCTGCACCGGTTGGGACGTGCCGCACGGGATGCCGTCGAACAGGCCCGGCTATCGGTAGCCAGCCTGGTGGGAGGGCAGCCGCGCGATGTCATCTGGACGTCTGGCGGAACCGAGGCCAACAATCTGGCGCTCAAGGGAGTGCTGACACCCGGGCGTGCCGCGCGGTTGGCCTATGGCAGCACCGAACATCCGGCGGTGATGGAGGCGGCCGAGGCGCTGCGGGCCTGGGGCGTTGATATCCAGGTCCTCCCGGTGGATCGCCAGGGCAGCCTTGATTTCGCTGCCCTGGAAGCGGTGCTCGCCACGCCCACCGTGCTGGTGTCCCTGATGCGGGCCAACAATGAAACCGGCGTGCTGCATGACATCCCGGCCATCGCCGCGCGTGTGCATGCGGCGGGCGCGCTGCTGCATGTCGATGCCGTGCAGGCGGCCGGCAAGCTGGCCCTGGATGTGGGAACACTGGGGGCTGACCTGCTCTCCCTGTCCAGTCACAAGCTGTATGGGCCGAAGGGCATTGGCGCCCTGGTGCGCGTGGCTCCGGTGGATCTGCAGCCCCAACAGCGGGGGGGCGCTCAGGAAGATGGGCTGCGGGGCGGGACGCTCAATGTGCCGGCGATTGTCGGTTTCGGCGCCGCTGCGGATCTGGCGGTCGAGCGGCTGGAGCAACGTAGCCGGCACCTGTTGGCGCTACGGAGCGTGCTGGAGGCAGGGCTGCGCAGCGTGCCGGGCGTTGAGCTCTTTGCTGCCGACGCCCCCCGCTTGCCCAATACCGTGCAGTTCCGACTGGCCGGCTGGGAAGGGGAAGCGCTGCTGATGCGGCTGGATCGTGCGGGCTTCTGCGTTTCCAGCGGATCGGCCTGCGCCAGTGGCAGCGGTGAACCCAGCCATGTGCTCCTGGCCATGGGGATTGACCCCGATACCGCGTTCGGAGCCGTGCGGGTGAGTCTGG
Organism: uncultured Polycyclovorans sp.; assembly: GCA_936928855.1. Classification (GTDB taxonomy): domain Bacteria; phylum Pseudomonadota; class Gammaproteobacteria; order Nevskiales; family Nevskiaceae; genus Polycyclovorans. The sequence goes on along the minus strand of CAKZHZ010000069.1, from coordinate 51,830 downwards.
GCGAAGCCAATACCGAAGCCGAGGTGGCAGCGTTTGTCGCCGCGCTGAAGCAGGTGGCCGCGCCATGATCATCCCGCTCGACCATGCCGCGACCACGCCGCTGGCGCCCGAAGCTCTGGCGGCCATGCTGCCCTGGCTGCAGACCTCGCACGACAATCCGGCGTCGGATCATGCCGGTGGGCGGCAGGCGCGTGCGGCGGTGGAAACGGCCCGCGCCCAGGTGGCATCGCTGGTCGGGGCGGCAGCGGCCGACATCATCTGGACCAGCGGGGCCACCGAGTCGATCAACCTGGCACTGAAGGGGGCATTGGAGTTTCGCGGGGTGGCGCGGGGCCACATCGTCAGCAGCCGGGTGGAGCACAAGGCCACCCTCGACACTCTGCGCTGGCTGGAGCGGCAGGGTCATCGGGTGACCTTGCTGACGCCCGACGCGGGTGGACACGTGACGCCGGAGCAGGTGCTGGCGGCGCTGACGCCGGATACGGTACTGGTCAGTCTGATGTGGGTGAACAACGAGATCGGGGTGGTCAATCCGATCGAGGCCCTGGCGCCGCGTCTGCGCGAACGGGGAGTGTTGTTCCATGTGGATGCCGCGCAGGCGGCGGCCTGGTTGCCGATTGACCTGTCGGTGCTGCCGGTGGACCTGCTGTCGCTGTCGGCGCACAAGCTCTACGGTCCCAAGGGGATCGGTGCCCTGTACGTCTGCCGACGCCCACGGGCGCGGCTGGCGCCGCAGATCCATGGTGGCGGGCAGGAGCAGGGCATGCGCTCCGGGACGCTGCCGACGCATCAGATTGTCGGGTTCGGGGCAGCGGCGGCGCGGGTGCAGGCGCAGCGTCTGGCGGCGTCGATGCGCGTCGCGGCACTCCGCGAGCGGCTGTGGGACCGCCTGAGTGAGCGGCTGCCGGGCATTCAGCGCAACGGTCGTCCGCCGCTGGCACCGCATATCCTCAATCTCAGTTTTGACGGGGTGGACGGCGAGAGCCTGCGCGCGCGTTTGCCCGATCTGGCTGTGTCCAGCGGCTCGGCCTGTTCCTCGGCAACCCGCGAGCCCTCGTTTGTTCTGCGGGCGCTGGGGCACGACGATGCGCTGGCCGACGCCTCGCTGCGGTGCTCGCTGGGCTACGACAGCACGGCCGTGCAGGTCGATGCCGCCGCCCAGAGAATGGTCGAGGCCGTCTCCACCCTGCGGGACTGGGCGCCATGAGTCTGGCCAATGTCTTTGCCTACTCGGAGCCGGTGTGGGCCCGCTTTGCTGCTCCCGAGGGCGTTGGGGTCCTCGACGGTGACACGGTCCGGCATGTCGACGTGCGCAGCCCGGCCAGCCGGGCGCGGTTGCGGCTGTGGGTTCGGTTGCAGGCCGGATGCATCGCGGAGACCCGGTTTCAGGCGCTGGGCTGCCCGGTCACGCTGGCGGTCGGTCAGTGGCTGACAGAGGTGTTGCCGGGCCGGCGGATCGACGACCTGCGGGGCGATTGGGGCGCCGTCTGCCGCGCCGCGCTTGAAATCGGGGATGACAAGGCCCACTGTTGGGTCATGGCTGACGATGTGGTGGCTGCCCTGGGGCGCACCGCGCAGGATGAGTGACATGACGGTACAACTGACTGAATCCGCTGCCCGCCGTATCCGTGACCAGCTCGCCACGCGCGGGCATGGCATGGGGCTTCGCGTGGGCGTGAAGCGTTCCGGATGCTCGGGCTTCGCCTACACCCTCGACTATGCCGATCAGGTCGGCGATGACGACCTGGTATTCGAGCAACATGCGGCCAAGGTCGTGGTGGCGAAGCAGCATCTGCCGCAGCTTGAGGGCATCACGGTCGATTTTCAGCGGCAGGGCCTGAACGAGAGTTTCAAGTTCGTCAACCCGAATGTGACGGGAACCTGCGGCTGCGGCGAAAGTTTCGCGGTCTGACCGCCGGGCGGCGCGGTCGGCTGTCGTCTGGCCGATGTATACTTCCGGGCTTTCTTTCATCGGGCGTTCGCGCCCTTCCGACCCGAGGAGTTGAACCGTGGCTGTCGAACGTACCCTGTCGATCATCAAGCCGGATGCCGTCGCCAAGAACCATGTGGGCGATATCTACGCCCGCTTTGAAAAAGCCGGCCTCAAGATCGTCGCCAGCCGCATGACGCATCTGACCCAGACGGAAGCCGAAGGCTTCTACGCGGTGCACCGTGAACGCCCCTTCTTCGGCGATCTGGTCCGTTTCATGGTCAGCGGCCCGGTGGTCGTGTCGGTGCTGGAAGGCGAAAACGCCGTCGCTGCGCACCGTGACATCATGGGCGCCACCGATCCGAAGAAGGCCGAGCCGGGTACCATCCGCGCCGATTTCGCCGACAGCATCGACGAAAATGCTGTGCATGGCTCCGACAGCCTCGAGAACGCGGCGGTGGAAATCGCCTACTTCTTCCGCACCACCGAGCTGTGCCCCCGCACGCGCTGATCGCGCCGCGCAGGAGGCCTGTCCCCGCATCGTCATGACCTTGAACCCGCCCCTGGACGTGCAACCGGTGCCTGCACCGGCCGCTGCCGGGGCGGGGCGGGTCAACCTGTTCGGCCTCGACCGCGAACGCCTGCGTTCGGCGTTCGCGGAACTGGGCGAAAAGCCGTTCCGGGCCGATCAGGTGATGCAGTGGATCTATCGTCGTGGAGTCGATGACTTCGAGGCGATGACCAACCTCAGCAAGGATCTGCGCAGCCGCATGGCCGCGCATTTCGACATCGCTCCGCCGGAGTTGGTCGCCGAGCAGACCTCGGTGGACGGGACCCGCAAGTGGGGGCTCCGCCTGCGGGGGGGCAACGCCATCGAGACCGTCTTCATCCCCGAAGGCGATCCGGAGACCCGACGCCGCGATCCGGCGCCTGGCGTGGTCGGCCGCTACCGCGGGACACTCTGTGTGTCGTCGCAGGTCGGTTGTGCGATGGACTGCAGTTTCTGCTCCACCGCACAGCAGGGGCTCAACCGCAACATGACCACGGCCGAGATCATCGCCCAGGTCTGGTTTGCCGCCCGTACGCTGGGGTGTGATTTTCAGAGTGATCGCAACATCTCCAACATCGTCTTCATGGGGATGGGCGAGCCGCTCGCCAACTATGCGCCGGTACTCGCGGCCATCCGCATCCTGCTGGACGACTTCGGTTTCGGCCTGTCGAAGCGGCGGGTGACGGTCTCCACCAGCGGTTTGGTGCCCTACATCGACCGGCTGCGGGAGGATGTCGACACGGCCTTGGCGGTGTCCCTGCATGCGCCTGTGGATGCGCTGCGCAACGAGCTGGTCCCGATCAACCGCAAGTACCCGATCGCCGAGCTGATGGCCGCTTGCCGGCGATACACGCAGGGCAAGGATCGCAAGTCCCATATCGTGTACGAGTACGTGATGCTGGACGGCATCAACGACAGCCCGGCGCTGGCCCGCGACCTGGCGAAGCTGCTCGGTGACATGCCGGCCAAGGTCAATCTGATTCCGTTCAACCCCTTCCCGCAGACGGACTACCGGCGCTCGCGTCCTGAAGCAATCCGGGCCTTTTCCGATGTGCTGCGGCAGCGGCGGATCATCACCACCATCCGCAAGACGCGGGGGGATGATATTGATGCGGCCTGCGGACAACTGGTGGGTCGTGTGCAGTCGCGCCAGAAGAACCGTCTGCGGCAGATCCCGGTGGTGACGCAATGAGCCCGCAGGCCTGGCCCCGACGCGCAACGGTTGCATCCCCGGCGATGCCGGGGGCCCTGCGCCCTGCTTGCCAACGGGCGGGTCGTTTGCAGTCGCGTCGGAAGAGCCGTCTGCGGCAGGTCCCGGTGGTGACGTCATGATCCGGGCGCCGGTGGTGGCGGGTGCGGCATTGCTGGCGCTGGCAGCCCTGCAAGCGGGGTGTGCCAGCACGGGGCTTTCCGCCGAGGATCGCCAGGAAGCGGCACGGATCAACACCCAGCTGGGTGCGGATTACCTGCGTCGTGGGCAGCTGACCCAAGCGGAGGAAAAGTTGCAACGGGCGTTGTCGTACGCGCCGAATCTGGCGCTGGCCTGGAGCGTCAAAGGGGTGCTGCATCAACGTCTGGGAGAGCCTGACAAGGCCGAGGCGGCCTATCGCAGAGCATTGTCGCTGGCGCCCGATGACGCCTCCACGCGTAACAATCTGGGCGTTTTCCTGTGCGAGCGGGAGCGCCGCGACGAAGGGGTGCGATTGCTGCGCGAGGCTGCTGAGTCACCGCGCTACCCGACGCCGGAGGCCGCCTGGACCAACGCTGCCGTCTGTGTTCGTGACCAAGCGCCCGCGGAAGCCGAGGGGTATCTGGTCAAGGCGCTGGAGCACAACCCTTCGTTTCCCGATGCGCTGGCACAGTTGGCATCGGTAAGCGTCGCCCGCGGCGATGCAGTCCGCGCCAAGGCGTTATTGGAACGCTACGAAGCGGTGGCCCCCGCAACCGCCGAGACGCTACTGCTGCGGGTGCGCGCCGAGCGCACGCTCGGCAATCCTGAAATCGCAGCACGATACTTGCTACGGTTGAAGGCGGAATTTCCCGAATCCCCCGAAGCTGTCAACACGCCTCGTTCATGACCGCCGATCAAATGCCCCCCGAGCGTCCCGAAGAGGACGTGCCCGCCGCCCCGCCGCCACCTGCCGCGCAGCCTTCACCTGGTGCCATGATTCGTGAGGCGCGGGAGGCCCGGTCGCTAGGGCTCGAAGCCCTTGCCAGTCAGATCAAGCTGGCGCGCGCGACGTTGGATGCGCTTGAGCGCGATGATTTCGGCGCCTTGTTGGAGCCGGTGTACGTGCGGGGGTATTACCGCAAGTGCGCCAAGGTGCTGGAGCTGGACGAAACGCAGCTGTTGGCCGCCTATGCGAGCCGCGTCAAACCGGAAGCGCCGCGGATGCCTGCCAAGATCAGGCTGTCGCCGAGCAAGAGTGACGGTGGCTGGCTGGGGCGCCTGCTGGGCTTCGCATTGCTGATCGGCGTGGTGGGGGTTGCCGTATTCCTGTGGCTGGACCGGGGCCAGGTTCCTGAGTCCGGTGTGCCGACAGCGCCGGAGGCAGCGGTCGCCGTCAATCCTGTTCTGGCGCCGTTGGGGACGCCCGGCGAAACACCGGCCGATAGCGAGCCCGAGGCCGCCGACGGACCTGCTCCGGCGCCGGCGGTTTCTCCTGCGCCGACTTCAGCGCCTTCCTCCGAGCCCACTCCCGGCGCGACAGCGGGGGATCTGGCGCTGACCCTGACCTTCAAGGAGACCTCGTGGATCAGGGTCAACGATGCCAGCGGTGTGGCGCTGGTCAATGGCCTGATGAACCCGGGGCAGGATCAGCAGGTAAAGGGTGTCGCCCCGTTGTCGGTGTTCCTGGGGAACGCGCCCGGGGTGGTGCTCGAAGTCAACGGGACGCCGGTGGACCTGAAGCCGTACACCCAGTCGAACAACACGGCGCGCCTGAACCTGCCGCTGGCCCCTTGATCACGGCGGGTTGAACGGATGGCGATGAAGAGCCAGTTCCAGATCGCGCGTCGCCCGACCCGGGCGATCAGGGTCGGGCGGGTGACGGTGGGGGGCGATGCGCCGATTGCGGTGCAGACCATGACCAACACCGATACCGAGGACGTGGCTGCCACCGTCGCCCAGATTCAGGCGGCACAGAAGGCGGGTGCGGATATCGTGCGGGTTTCGGTGCCGACCCTCGCGGCTGCCCGGGCGTTTGCCGAGATCAAGCGCGCGGTGGGCTACATGCCGCTGGTGGCCGATATCCACTTCAATTACAAGTGTGGCATTGCTGCCGCCGAGGCGGGGGCCGATTGTCTGCGAATCAATCCCGGCAACATCGGCGGCGAGCGCAAGGTCGACGAGATCGTGGCCTGTGCGCGGCACCACGGCATCCCGATCCGGATCGGCGTGAACGCGGGTTCGCTTGAGGCAGACCTGCAGACGAAATACGGCGAGCCCAACTCCGACGCTCTTGTGGAATCGGCGCTTCGCCACATTGACCTGCTCATGAAGCGAGACTTTCAGGACTTCAAGGTGAGCCTGAAGGCCTCGGACGTATTCATGACGGTTGAGGCCTATCGCAAGCTCTCCGGGCAGATCGCGCAACCCCTGCATCTCGGCATCACCGAGGCCGGTGGGGCGCGTGCTGGTGCGGTGAAGAGCGCCATTGGCCTGGGCATGTTGCTGGCGGAAGGCATTGGTGACACCTTGCGAGTGTCGCTGGCAGCGGATCCGCTGGAAGAGGTCAAGGTGGGCTGGGATATTCTCAAGTCCCTGCACCTGCGTAGCCGCGGAATCAATCTGGTGGCCTGTCCCAGCTGCTCGCGCCAGAACTTCGATGTGGTGAAAGTGGTGGCCGAGTTGGAGCAGCGGTTCGATGATATCGACGAGCCTTTGGATCTCGCGGTGATCGGGTGTGTCGTCAACGGGCCGGGCGAGGCGCGCGAGGCGGCGCTCGGGGTGGCCGGTGGACGTCCCAACTCGATCTATGAAGACGGCCGGATCCAACACAAGGCCCGCAACGAGGAACTGGTGGATCGTCTGGAGCAGTTGGTGCGCGCCAAGCTCGAGGCGCGACGCAAGGCGCGCGAGGCGACCTCATGAAATTGCAGTCCCTGCGCGGGTTCAACGACATCCTGCCGGAGGAAACGCCGATCTGGCAGTACGTCGAGCGTGCGGCAGCCGAGACGTTCGCAGCCTACGGCTACCGGGAAATCCGCACGCCGATGCTCGAACACACCGCGCTGTTCAAGCGTGCGATCGGCGAGGTCACCGATGTCGTCGAGAAGGAGATGTTCACCTTTGACGACCGGGAAGGAGACAGTCTCTCGCTGCGGCCAGAGGGGACGGCGAGTTGTGTGCGTGCCGGCCTGGAGCACGGGCTGCTGCACAACCAGCAGCAGCGCCTGTGGTATGCCGGGCCGATGTTCCGTCATGAGCGGCCGCAGGCGGGGCGCTACCGGCAGTTTCACCAGTTGGGTGCCGAAGTCTACGGCCTTGCCGGACCCGACATCGATGTCGAGGTCATCGCCCTGTCGGCGCGGCTGTTGCGACGGCTGCAACTCGATGACGTGCAGCTGGAGCTCAACACCCTCGGCAACAGTGACAGCCGCGGCCGGTACCGCGAGGCGCTGATCGCGTTTCTCGAGGCGCGCCGCGAGGCGCTCGATCCCGACTCGCAGCGGCGTCTGTTGAGCAATCCGCTGCGGGTGCTCGACTCCAAGGTCCCGGCCACGCAGGCGCTGGTGGCTGATGCGCCGGTGATTACGGACTATCTCGATGATGAGGATCGCGCGCATTTCGATGGTCTGCAGCAAGGCTTGAGCGACCTCGGGATTGCCTACGTGGTGAACCCCCGCATCGTTCGTGGGCTCGATTACTACAGTCGGGGGGTGTTCGAGTGGACAACGGACCGCCTCGGCAGCCAGGGGACGGTCTGTGCAGGCGGGCGCTATGACGGCCTGGTCCCCCAGCTGGGTGGGGCGCCCACACCGGCGGTGGGCTGGGCCTCGGGCATCGAGCGTCTGATTCTGTTGATGAAGGCCACCGGCGTGAGCCTGCCCGCCGATGCACCGCATGCGGTGATCTGCACGCAGGGCGAGGCGGCGGCACGCGCTGCAGCACGGTTGGGCGAAAGCCTGCGTGATGCGCTGCCGGCGCTGCGCCTGGTGGTGAGCGCAGGAGGGGGCAAGCTGAAGAGCCAGCTGGGACGTGCCGACAAGCTTGGAGCCCGGTTCGCGCTGGTGCTGGGTGACGCGGAACTGGCCGAGCAGCACATTCAAGTAAAATCCCTGCGCGAAGGGTTGGAACCGGCGATGATCGCCTTCGCAGAACTGCCGAGCTATCTCGGTGGTCAGCTATTTTGACAATTCAGGACGAGAACACCCGTGGCGACGCACTACGAAGACGAAGCTGAACTCGACGCCTTCCGCAAATGGTGGCAGGACAACTGGAAGGCGCTGGCGGCTGGGCTGGGGATCGGCCTGGCGGCGATCTTCGGATGGGAGGGCTATCAGGGGTCTCGCGAAAGCCGTGCGCTGCAGGCGTCGCAGATCTATGACGACCTGCAGACTGCCCGCAGTGATGGCGCGGTAGACGAGGTCAGCCGGATGGCCGACACACTGGCACGCGAGTTCGACGGTAGTCCCTATGCCGCACTGGCGAAGCTGCAGCAGGCCGACCTGGCGCTCGACCGGGGCGATCTGGATGCCGCGCGCGGCGCGCTGGCCTGGGTGGCCGACAACAGTGGCGATGCCGGCCTGCTGGCGTTGGCCAACCTGCGTTTGGCGCGCGTGGACTTCGAGCGCGGCCAGCTGGAGGCGGCACTGAGCCGCCTGAGCACGCAGCCGCAGGGCTTTGAGTCCCTGTACCTGGAAATGCGTGGTGACGTATTGCTGGCGCAGGGGGATCGCAGCGGCGCGCACGATGCTTATCGTGATGCCCTGGCCGCGCTGGATCCGGCGGCGCCGAATCGCCTGCTGCTGCAGTTCAAGATTGATGACCTTGCCGACGTGGTGCAGTCATGAGCGTACGGATTGCAGTCCTTTCGCTGGCGGCACTGCTGCTCGCGGCCTGCTCCGGCAAGGAGAACGTTCGCGAGCCGGCAGAGTTGCAGGATATCGCCAGCCCGGAAGTGCAGCCGAAGCGCGCATGGTCGCGTGGCGTCGGGCATGGGGATCACTTTTCCCGGCTTGCGGTGGCGGTTGCGGACGACGCGCTGTTTGTGGTGAATCAGGCCGGACGTGTCCGTGCCCTGAATCCGGAAAACGGGCGTCCTGTGTGGGAACGACGGACCAAGACGCGCGCCATTGCCGGGCCGGCGGTGGCGGCCGATCTGGTGCTGTTCGGCACCCTGGATGCCGAGGTGATTGCCCTGTCCCGCGCCGATGGCAGCGAACGCTGGCGCGCCAAGGTGTCCAGCGAGGTGCTGGCGGCCCCCGTCGCCTCACGCGAATTGGTGATCGTGCGGACGGTCGATGGACGCCTGCACGGACTGGCGCTGGAAAGCGGTGAGCGCCGCTGGACCTTCGACCGCGGCGTGCCGAGCCTTACCCTGCGCGGCCTGTCAGCGCCGCTGCTGCATGGTGGCCGGCTGTTCGTGGGTATGGACAACGGTCGGGTGGCCGCGATCGATCCCCGTTCCGGGCAATTGCTGTGGGAGCAGGTGATCGCCGCACCGACGGGGCGCAGTGAGCTGGAGCGGCTGGCGGATATTGATGCCGACATCGTGGCCGAAGGTGCGGAGTTGTACGTCGCCAGTGTCGGAGGCGAGCTAGCGTGTGTCGATGGCGAAACCGGCCAGGTGCTGTGGCGACGCAGTATTTCGAGTTATAGCGGCATGGTGTTGGTTGACGACAAGCTGGTGGTCAGCGACACCGACGGTCGGGTCTGGGCGCTGGATGCCCGCACCGGCGCGGCCGCCTGGAAGCAGGAAGACCTGCTGTATCGGCGTCTGTCGGCGCCGGCACTGAAGGATGGCCTGCTGGTGGTGGGTGACTTCGAGGGTTACCTGCACTGGCTGTCACCGCGCGATGGTCGCCTGGTTGGGCGGGTCCGCGCCGGAGATGCGCCGCTGCAGGCGCGGCCGATGCCGGTGGCGGAACGCCTCGTGGTGTATAGCCGCGAAGGTAGACTGTTCGCTGTTGGCACGCGGTCGGAATAACGGGAATCGGCGCTCCGCAGCGCCCTGGCGGGAACACCTTGATGACGGATGATGTGACCCCGCCAGCGCCGCTGCCGCGCTTGGTGCTGGTTGGTCGACCCAATGTCGGCAAATCAACGCTGTTCAACCGACTGACCGGCACCCGCGCCGCGTTGGTTGCCGACTACGCCGGGCTGACACGAGACCGGCAGTACGGTACCGGCCGGCATGGTGATCGCGCCTTCGTGGTGGTGGATACCGGCGGGCTGATGCCGGAGTCCAGCGAACCGCTGGCCGCGCTCGCCGAGGATCAGGCCCGGCTGGCGCTCGCCGAAGCTGATCAGGTGCTGTTCATGGTCGACGCCCGGGCAGGGCGCCATCCCAGCGATGACGCGATTGCCCAGTTCCTGCGCCGCCTTGGAAAACCCGTGACCTTGCTGGTCAACAAGGCTGAAGGACAAACCCGGGTGGCGGCTGGCGGCGATTTCTATGCCCTCGGACTGGGCGAGCCCTGCGCGGTGTCTGCGGCCCATGGGGATGGCATCAGTGCGTTACTGGACGCCCTGCTGGAATCCTATCCACCGCTGCCGGAAAGTCCCAGCCTGGACGACGGGCGGATCCGTGTCGCGGTGGTGGGGCGTCCCAATGTCGGCAAGTCCACCCTGGTGAACCGCCTGTTGGGTGAGGAGCGGGTGCTGGCGGCGGACCTGCCGGGGACTACACGTGACGCGATCGAGGTCCCGTTCGAGGCGGAGGGGCGCACCTTCACGCTAATCGACACCGCCGGGGTGCGCAGACGGGCCCGCGTCAGCGAGGTGATCGAGAAGTTCTCCATCGTCAAGACACTTGAGGCGATCGAGCGTGCTCATGTCGTGATTGCGGTGGTCGACGCCCATGGCGAGATCAGTGAGCAGGATGCCCGCCTGATGGGGCTGGTGGCCCAACGTGGGCGCGCATTGCTGGTGGCCGTCAACAAGTGGGACGGACTCGACGACGATGACCGTGAGCAGGTTCGCTATCAGGTCGACCTGAAGTTGCCGTTCCTCGACTTTGCGCCATTGCACTACATTTCTGCGCGTCACGGCTCCGGCGTGGGCGTATTGATGCGGGAAGTGATCGAGGTGGCGGATGCCACGCTGCGGGATATCCCCACACCTGCGCTCACGCGTGAGCTTGAGCATGCGGTGTCCCGACATGCGCCACCTGCGGTGGTGGGGCGGCGCATCAAGTTGCGATACGCACACCAGGGCGGGCGTAATCCCATTCGTATCGTGGTGCACGGCAATCAGACCGAGCGCATTCCCAATGCGTACAAACGCTACCTTGCCAATCATTTTCGCGAGGTGTTCAAGCTAAAGGGGGTACCCCTGGTGCTCGAATTCAAAACTGGCGACAACCCGTTCAAGGGGCGCGTCAACCAATTGACGCCGCGCCAGGTGAAAAAGAAGAAGCGGCTGATGGCGAGGGTTAAGGGCCGGCGTTAGGGTTCATTTTCCGGGTAGACCAGCGCAGCCAGTTCAGTGCGGCTGTAGACACCGAGTTTGCGGTAGATCCGGTAGAGGTGGTTGGCCACGGTCGACGGCGCCACGCCGATCTTTCGGGCGGCCTGTTTGAACGACAGTCCCTGGGATACGGCCAGCACGATCTCGCGCTCGCGCGCTGTCAGACGATCCAGCGGTCCGGGCGGCCACAGGTAGACGATCCATAGCTCACCCACCGGCTCGCAACGGACGCAAAGCCGGTCATTGAGCATCATCGGGGTGTCCGGTTCGGGTAGCTCGAACGGCAGCTCGTAGGTCTCGTCGCGATCCGGGAAGTGAGCGTCGAGCATGTCCAGGAAGCGCGGCTGGGTCTCGTGAAAGCGTCGCTGGTTGTCCACCACTGCCGCCGCCGCTGCCGGCATTCGCTGGTGGTTGCGCGCAAGGTGCAGGAAGAAGACGTGCGAGGCGGCATTGAACAGGTGATACGGAATCCGGCGCTGGCGCGCCAGATCGGCTTCGTCCCAGCCGGCATCACGGTCTCGCCGATACAGCGTCAGTAATGAATAGAGTCCGCTGCGCCGGTCCAGGTGCGCGGTTGACAGCCCACGGCTGATACCAAAGGGCTCAAAGGTGCGGCGATAGAACTCGGACTGGAAGAACGTGGCATCCGGCACCACGGTCCTGAAGTCCACCGGGCAGTCCAGATTGCTCAGGATCACCGGTAGCAGGGGATTGATCGGGCGGGTCTCCTCGAGAATTCGGGGAAACTCTGGCGGCAGTCCGCCGGTAACCGTGACGGTGTGGAATTTCCAGTCGGAGACCAAGCCGGTGCCCCAGAGGGCAAAATCGTGCGGCACCCATTTGGCCCACTCCTGGAGAGCCCAGGCACGATAGTGCTCGGGTGCGATCGACAACGCCCAGCGGTAGAGCTGGGCGATGTAGCGGTCCACGGGGTCGACGGTGTCGGCCGGAGTCGGTCGCTTCATTCGGGTAGGGGGAGCTTTTTACTATGGTGAGCGGCGATGCCCACGAGCATACTCAATGTTCGCGAAAACGCCAGATTTCGATGGCCGAGCTTGGGTCTCTTGGCGTCCTGTTTCGTGTCCTTGTGCCGGTGGAAACGGCGTAGGGACCTGCTTTGTGGGGTAGGGAAATTAGCGGCCTTTCGGGGCCGCTTTCTTTTTGGGACCTGCGCGCATGGTTGACAAAATTCATGGACGATTCAGTCTGTCATGTCATCAATGACGCACCACTTCCGACAGGGCCCCGCCATGAACCGCCTCTACTCCCTGATGATCTGCCTCGGCGTGCTGACCGGTGTCGCTCACGCGCAGGTCGAACCGATCGACGAGCGTGGCAAGCACTACAGTACCTTTTCGACCGAGAAGGACACCGAGCTGTCGCAGCAGACCTACACCGAGACCGAAGTGCGCAAGGCCGCCGAGGACTTCTTCGGGGGTGCCAGCGAAGGTATCGCCAAGGCGCTGGAGCGGGTGTTTTCCGACTATGGGCGCCCCAGTGCCTACATCATGGGCGAGGAAGGCGGCGGTGCCTTCGTGGTCGGACTGCGCTACGGGCAGGGCACGCTGCAGTACAAAGCCGGAGATGCCATGCCCGTCTGGTGGCAGGGACCCTCGATCGGCTGGGACTTCGGCGGCAACGCCGCCAAGGTGTTCACCCTGATCTACAACCTCAGAAGCACCGACAGCCTGTTTCAACGCTTTCCTGCGGTCGACGGCAGCCTCTACGTGGTGGCGGGCGCTGGCCTGAATTACCAGCGCAGTGGAGATGTGGTGCTGGCCCCCATCCGCACCGGCGTCGGCATCCGGGCGGGTGCCAGCCTGGGCTACGTTCACTACACCCGCGAGCCGAGCAAGATTCCGTTCTGAGCCCCCGGTGGGAACCCCCGATGGGTTTTCACGGTCAATGACGTACACTCTGGGTACCACGTCTGATCGACTTTGTGAGGTTGTGACATGAGCTGGAACTCTTCGCAGCGCCCCGTGCCGGTTCGTACCGATGCACCCGGCGTTTTTCGCCAGGCCGATGCACGGCCGTCCACGCTGCTGCAGCAGAACGCGGTCCTGCGCAACACCTACTGGTTGCTGTCGTTGACCCTGTTGTTCTCTGCCGGCATGGCGGGGCTCTCGATGGCGATGAAGGTGCCGCCGCTTCACTGGGCCGTGATGTTGATCGGCATGTTCGGCTTGCTGTTCCTGACCCACGCGACTCGCAACAGTGCCTGGGGCTTGGCCTCGGTGTTCGCCTTCACGGGTTTCATCGGCTTCGCAACGGGGCCGGTGATCAATGCCTACCTGACGGCGTTTTCCAACGGCGCGCAACTGGTGATGATGGCCGCTGGCGGGACGGGGGCGATCTTCCTGGGTCTGTCCGCCTATGCCATGACCACCAAGCGGGATTTCTCGGGCATGGGCAAGTTCCTGATGATCGGCCTGCTGGTGATCATCATCGCCTCCATCGCCAACATCTTCCTCAATATCACCGGGCTGGCCCTGGCGGTGTCGACCGCTGCCATTGCCATCTTCTCGTTGCTGATCGTGTACGACACGCAGCGGATCGTGCAGGGGGGCGAGACGAACTACATCTCCGCTACGGTGGCGCTGTACCTGAACATCTACAACCTGTTCATGAGCCTGCTGCAGTTGAGCGGCTTTCTCGGGGGCGAGGACTGATCGTTTCCGCGCTGACGACAACCCGGTCCCTCAGGGGGCCGGGTTTTTTATTGTCTGATGTCCGGCATGCGCCAGTATCCGTGACGTCAGTGCTTGTGTACGGCAGCTTGCGGCCGGCCGCGATGCGGCGGTTGCCCCCGGGTGGGCTGCGGCGGGACTGCTGGCGTGCCAGCCGCGCTATGGGGCGCTGCCTGGGAGCGTGTCGCCTGCGCGGGCGTTTGCGAGCTGGCGATCGATATCCCGCGCTTGAGCGGGTCGGAGTGTGTTGGCAGCCGGCACTGAGGTTCCAGCTGCGCAACCCCGTGAAGCAGTCGCTGGTGCAGCTGGATCGCTACGAGGGGGTGCATCGGCGCTGGACACGGGCCGGGGAGTTCCGGCGCGTGCTCGGGCACGCGATCAGCGATGACGGATCGGATTGCTGGGCCTGGGTGTATGTGAGCCCTCGCGGAGGCAGGCCCCCGCGGTCGTGATCATGAGGCCGTCGTGCGGATGCGCCCAGGCTCAGAGGTCTGAGGAGACGTTCAAGGCGCGGCGCAACGAAGCTGCCAGGGGCTGCGCCGGATAGGTGTCGGGGCCGGTCGGTATGGGCCCCTTTCCCAGCACGATCTCAAGCTGGGTCGTGTAGGCGGTACGCGCCTGGGCTGTCTCGATCCCCAGACCGCTGTGATAGGCCGGGGCGGACGTGACCACAGTGTTGCAGGTCAACAGTCCGCAGCGCTGATACACCGCAGTCCGCGGACCGCTGTCCCAGCCTGTGCCAAATCGCGTGTGGGTGCGAACATCCCGATCTTCATCACGACCAGCCAGCTGGAACCATTCGTAGCCTGCCTGCAGCGTCAACTCGGCGGCCCGGAGCAGGGCGTAGTCGTGCACGTGCTGTCGGGGCGTCAGGTGGTTGCCGGCAAAGACGATTCGATATCGATTGTCGGTGAGCTGGGTTTCGGTGTATCCCACCGCACGCCGGTGCTCAGCTGGCTGGTAGGGAGTCGGGGTGGCACAAGCCGAGATGCAGAGGGTCAGCGTGAGTGAGGCGAGCAGGCGGGTGCGGTGCATGAGCGTTCCCGGGGGTGAGCGATAACGTCCCCGAGCCTATCGAGGGGGCCTGAATCAAAGGTGAACGCCTTGTCAGGAATGAGGCTCGTCCAGGGCCGGCGGAACCACCGACAGGGCCTCCTCCAGCGAGGTGTCGCCCTGGGCAACCCGCAGCGCGGCGGCGCGGCGCAGCGGTGTCATGCCGGCAGACACGGCGGCGGCTGCCAGCGCG
The DNA here is from genome assembly GCA_936928855.1 of uncultured Polycyclovorans sp. Classification (GTDB taxonomy): domain Bacteria; phylum Pseudomonadota; class Gammaproteobacteria; order Nevskiales; family Nevskiaceae; genus Polycyclovorans. The sequence goes on along the minus strand of CAKZHZ010000069.1, from coordinate 36,782 downwards.
GCATCCGCGTCGTCGCGCCCCATCAGGCGGCGGATCTCGCGGGTGACCGGCAGCATCTCGTAGAGACCGATGCGGCCGTGATAGCCGGTGTCACGGCATTCGGCGCAACCCTGGGGCCGGTAGACCTGCGCCGGCGGCGCGACGCCACTGCTGCCGCTGAAGGCCTGCCAGCGGTCCGGGTCGACCGGAACCGGCTGTTTGCAGTGCGCACAGAGGCGACGCACCAGACGTTGTGCAACCACTCCGAGGAGCGTCGCGCGCAGCAGATAGGGAGGAACACCGAGGTCGAGCAGGCGGGTGATGGCGCCCACTGCGTCGTTGGTGTGCAGGGACGACAGCACCAGATGTCCGGTTAGCGCGGCCTGGACCGCGACGTCGGCCGTTTCGAGGTCCCGAATCTCACCGATCATGATGATGTCCGGGTCCTGACGCAGCAGCGCGCGGACGCCGTCGGCGAAGCCGAGCCCGATGGCGGGGTTGACCTGCATCTGGTTGAAGCTGGGCTCGACCAGCTCGATCGGGTCCTCGATGGTGCAGACATTCACTTCCGGTCGTGCCCGTTGGCGCAGCGTCGAGTAGAGCGTGGTGGTCTTGCCGGCGCCGGTGGGACCGGTCACCAGAACGATCCCGTGCGGCTGTGACACCATGGCCTGCCAGCGCGCCGCGTCCTCTGCCTCCAGTCCCAGCGCGGCGAAATCCTTGACCAGAACGTCGGGGTCGAAAATACGCATGACCAGCTTTTCGCCAAAGGCGGTGGGCAGGGCCGACACTCTCAGTTCGACCTCGCGACCGCCGGGCGAACGAGTCTTGATGCGTCCGTCCTGTGGCCGGCGTTTCTCAGCCAGGTCCATGCGTGCCAGCATCTTCATGCGGCTGGTCACGGGCGGCATCACTGCCACGGGGATCTGATAGACGTCCTGCAGGCGACCATCGATGCGGAAGCGCACGCGGCCGTGTTCGCGGCGGGGTTCGAGATGAATATCGCTGGCCCGACTGTCGAACGCATACTGCAACAGCCAGTCGACGATCGCGACAATGGGTTGCGCTTCCGCATCCAGCTTGCCGTTGCGTGACAGCTCCACCAGCTGTTCGAGATTCTGCAGATTGCCGCCGGGAGTGCGTCCCGGTCGTGCTGTCTCGGCCCCCTTGACCGACCTTGCCAGCGCGTAGAACTCCCCCAGATAGCGCTCAATGTCGTGCGGGTTGGTCATCACGCGGGTGATCCGGCGGTTGACCACGGGTTCGAGATCGCGCACCCATTCCTGCCACCAGGGTTCTGCGGTCGCTACCACGACTTCGCGGTCCGTTACACGCAACGGCAGGATCTGGGCACGGGCGGCATAGGCGTAGGGCACCAGGGCGGTAATGCCGCGAACATCGAGCCCCAGGGGATCCACGCGCTGATAGGAAAGTCCGCAGCGCTGTGCCAACCACTGTGTGAGGGCGTCCGCGGTCCAGGGGCCGGTGCCGCCGTCGGCGCGCGCCAGCTCGCAGTCGGCGACCTGCAGCAGCGGGTGGCGTGCGTGGCCGCGCTGGCCGGACTGACGCACCCAACACTCTCTCGCATCGTGCCGGGTGACCGCGCCGCCGGCGACCAGTTCGTCGAGCAGTTCGCGCAGTTCGAGCTTGCGTTCGCGGGGCGGGGATGACGGAGCGTTCATTCGCGTAACGCTAGCACTTTTGCGTTCGCCGCTCGGGTCGCTTGGGCGCCGCCGGTCTCAATCGGTGACAATTCGGTTATATCGAGGAAGGAGGGCAAGAGGGCGATGAACAAGCTTGGCATGTGGATGGGCGTGATCGTGCCGGTGATGCTGACGGCCTGTGCGGGACGGCCGCTGCAGCGGATCGATACCTTCTTCTCCGGAGAGGATCCCGTCTCGGTACGGGAGGTCTGGCGGCATACCCAGTGTGGCACCGATGCCACCGAGACCAAGCTGACCCTGTTTGCTGATCGAGATGATCTGCTGCGCTGGGCCGCCGAACGCCGACTGCCGCTGGTGTGGTCGGCTGGTGGCCTGCCGGGCGGAGGTGCCTATGTGCTGGTCGATCTGGGCCAGCGCCCGGCGGCGGGTCATGCCGTTGCGATCAGTGCGGCGGCCGGGCAGCGCGCCGGGACCTTGATGCTGCGCGGCACGTTTTTCGGACCGTCGGATCCGGATGCGGTCGCCCAGCCGGAATCTCCGTGTGTACTGGTGAACCTGCCCCCCGACCGCTTTGATGCGGTACGCCTGTACGACCAGAATGGCGAACTGCGCGCGACCGCGCTGCAGATCACGCCAGTTCCCTGATCCAACCCCGATATCCGTACTGAAGGAGCCGACCGAATGCTGAGCCGACTTCCTGGATTCCTGCAGGGGCTGATCATGGCCGTGCTGCTGATCCTCAATACCCTGTTCTGGGCCGTACCGTTGTTCATCCTGGTGCTGTTCAAGTTGTTGACACCGGCTGCCTCGCGCGCGCGGGTCCAGATGAGCCGGGCGGTAGCCTGGGTGGCGCAGCGCTGGGCCATGATGAACGCCGTCTTCGGCAACGCGCTGCTCGACTACCGATTCGACCTGCGTCTCGATGCCGATCTGCACCCCGAAGGGCAGTACCTCGTGTGCGCGAACCATCAGACCTGGAACGACATCTATGTGCTGATGTGCGCCTTCGGCGGTCGGGCGCCCTTTTTTAAGTTCTTTCTCAAGCAGGAACTGATCTGGGTGCCGGTTCTCGGCCTTGCCTGGTGGGGGTTGGACTACCCCTTCATGAAGCGCTACACCCCCGAGCAGATCCGGCGCAATCCTGCCCTCAAGGGCAAGGACATCGAGACCACCAAGCGCGCCTGTGAGCGTTATCGGGATCAGCCAGTGATGATCCTCAACTTCCTTGAGGGCACCCGGTTTACGCCCGCCAAGCATGCGCGGCAGCAGTCGCCGTACCAGCATCTGCTCAAGCCCAAGGCGGGGGGCTTCGCCTTCGCCCTCGGGGCCATGGGGCCGCAGCTCAACTCGCTGCTCGACGTCACCATCGTCTACCCCGGCGGACCCTGTGGCTTCTGGGACTTTCTCTGCGGACGGATGCGCCATGTGGTTGTCGATGTGCGCAAGCTGGAGATTCCGGCCGATTTCTTCGAGGGGCGCTACGAGAGCGATGCCATGTTCCGCGCGCGATTCCAGCGATGGATTTCCGCCCTGTGGCGCGACAAGGATGCGCGTATCGACGCCCTGCTCAGCGAGATGGCCACACCGCGCTGAGTGTTGACAGCGGGGTGCCGCGGTCGAGTTGGCGCACCAGCAACAGGCAGCCCGCGCCGGATGCCAGGACGGCGAGGGCAATCAGCGCGGGAAACCCGAAGCTGTCGCCCACCAGACCCCCGGTGAACGCAGCCAGGCCCATGACCACCACGATGATGCAGGCCAACAGCGTGTAGTCGGTGCCGGCATGTGCTGGTTCGGCGGCGTCCATCATGAGGGTGAACAGCGCCACCGTCGCCATGCCCCCGAACAGGTGCTCAATCACCGAGCCGGTCCACAGCAGGGGGAGCGTGGGGCCTCCCAGCGCGGCCAACAGATAGGGCAGCAGGCTCGCGGTTTGCAGCAGGCCGCAGCCCAGCAATGTGGCGCGGCGGCCAACCCTGAATGCCAGCCAGCCGCCAGCAGCAGCGCCCAGCAGGCCAAACACGGCGCCGATGGTGCCCTTGATCATCGCGATCTGCGACTTGTCGAGGCCGAGGTCGACCATCAGCGGGCCGACATGTGCCGACGCCATGGTGTCGCCGAACTTGTAGGCAGCAATCAGGCTGATGAAGTGCAGCATGCCGGGGCGGCGCAGACGCTGCCACCACTGGCGCCACAGGTCGGCGGAGGGGGGGCGATCGGCGACTGCACGGGGCGGCTCACGCAGCCACAGCACGGGAAGCACTGTCAGGGCCAGCAAGCCCGCCATCGCCAGCAGCATTCCGCTCCAACCCACCACCGTGTACCACCACAACAGCAGGCCGCCACCCAGCACCATGCCGAGGCGGTAGCCGCCGACCTGGATGCCGTTGGCAAGACCGCGCTCGGCCGGCCCCAGCATGCGCACTGCCAGGCCATCAGTGGCGATGTCCTGGGTGGCGGCGATGATGTTGAACAGCAGCAGGGCGGCGAACAGGGCTGGCAGGCTGCCGCTGAGAGGGAGGCCGGCGAGCACCAATGCCAGCACCACGCCCCCAACCTGGAGTGGCAACAGCCAGTCGCGGCGTCGGCCGCGATGGTCGACCCAGGGGGCCCACAGAAATTTCAGCGCCCAGGGCACGAACAACAGACTGGTGGCGCTGATGGCGGTCAGCGAGTAGCCGGCATCCCGCATCAGCACCGGCAGGGCCTGGGTAAAAAATCCGTAGGGCAGTCCCTGCGCGAGATACAGTGCTGCCAGCAGCACCAGGGCGCGCAGCGGCGTCACGTGCAGTGCCAGCGGTGCAACCCGAGCCCGGCCCCCTCCAGGACGACGTCATCCCCGGGGACCAGGGGGCCGACGCCGGCGGGCGTGCCGGTGTACAGCACATCGCCGGGTTCCAGCGCCCAGAGTTGCGACAGAATGTGGATCTGCCGCGCCACGGAAAACAGCATGTCGCGGGTGTGGCCGTGTTGTCGCAGCGTGCCGTTGACGTGGCAGGTGAAGTGCAGGTCCTGCAGGTCCTGTTCCAGATAGGGCTGGAAGTCGCCGAGCGGTGCCGCGCCGTCAAAGCCCTTGGCGCGTTCCCAGGGGGCCCCCCGTTGCTTGAGGGTGGTCTGCAGGTCGCGCAGCGTCAGGTCGAGACCCAGTGTCATGCCGGCCACGCTGGCAAGGGCCTCCGCCTCGGGGATGTCGTATCCGCCGCCGGTCAACTGCACCACCAGTTCGGCCTCGTGATGGATGCTGCCGAAGCCGCGCGGGAGTCGTATCGGCGCCCCCGGTTCGACGATGGCCGAAACCGGCTTCATGAAGATCACGCAGTCACCGTCGTCCTGATGGCCCAGCGAGGCCAGTTCGGCGACATGCTCGGCGTAGTTCTTGCCGATGCAGAAGATGCGGTTGACGGACATAGGGGCTCCCGGAAGGACGCCATTATCTCCCAGCGTACGGTGTCGGTCGCAACCGCGAATGCGGCGGGCTACTGCGGTGCCGGTATCTCCGAGAAGCCCTGGACGAACTCGGCGATGACCCGAAGGTAGGCTGCGACCGGCAAGGCCATGGGGTCTTCATCAAGCAGGGGCAGCAGCAGCGACTGCCGGGCGTGGTTGAACACGGCGGGCAGCGGTGTCTCGGCGAGCACGCTGGCGCGGAGCTGTGGCGGTGTCCGCCATTGCGTCAGTTGCTCGTAGTGATAGGCGATGCCCAGCGCGGTGGGTTCGTCCCATCGGCGCGCAAGAATCTCGATGCCTTTGGGCACCCCGTCAGCGGTCTGGCCCACGGGGACCACGACGGAAGGGTTCTGCGTGCTTGAGCCAAAGTCGCAGGTACGGGGGCTGCTGCCGGGCCGCAGCAGCAGGGCATCCAGTCTTACCGACTGCCCGTCCGCCAATGGCCAGGCATCCATCAGCCCTTCCACGTGGCCGCGGGTGGCGATGTGCTGCTGCAACAGGGCGGCATCAGGCGGGGTGGTGGGCGCTTCAAACGCTGCCGCGATCACCGAGGCAAGTGCGATCGGACTGACCAGCCCGGTTTCGAGGATGCCGTCGGTCGGCAGGCTGCAGGTGTTGACCCCGGGGTTGAGTGCGGTGAGGCATCGCCGCGGCGCCGGATAGCCGTTCTCCCGTTCGAACTGGACGAAGTAATCGTTCCACTCGTAGTGCATGGCCGATGCGGCCACGGAGACGAAGTCCGGGAAGTCGACGTCATGAACCGTGGCGCCCTGGGCGCGCATGTCGTCGATGGCGGCCTCGATGAGGGCAAGGTGCTCCCCGTCGCCCGCCGCGTCCCGGCTGCCAAACGTTCTGACGAAGCCCAGCGTACGGCCCTTCAGGCCGTTTCCTTCCGTGTCCAGAAACCGGGTGTAGTCACGTGGGCGCTCGGGGAAATCGGGGTGCTGGTACGCCAGGGTCTTCGGGTCGCGAGGATCCGCCCCTGCCATTGCATTGAGCGCGAGTACGGCGTCGCGGAGGGTGCGTGCCATTGGGCCCGGTGCATCGCGCGAATGCGTCAGGGGGAACACGCCGTGCTGGGAGACCAGCCCCACGGAAGGGCGAATGCCGGCAAGGCCGTTGACCGACGCCGGGTAGCGAATGGACATGCAGGTATCGGTGCCGGTGCCGATAGCGGCGAAATTGGCGGCGATCGCCGCGCCGGCTCCCGAGCTGGAGCCGCCAGGGCTTTGGGCGGAGTCATAGGGGTTCCGGGTGAGCGGTGCGCGGCCACTGGTGCCCATGACCGTGAACGCGAACTCGTCCTGATTGGCCTTGCCCAGAATCAGGGCCCCGGCGCGACGCAGGCCGGCCACCGAATGGGCGTCTACCGATGCCTGGTGACCGAGCATGGAATAGGAGCCGGATGTGGACGGGTGGTCGAAGGTGTCGTAGTTGTCCTTCAGCAGCATGGGGACGCAGTGCAGCGCACGGTCGCCGATTCCATGGTCTGCGGCGTAGGCCTCGTCGAGCGCGGCAGCCTGGTCGGCGGCCTGCGGATTGATCCGCAGCACTGAGAGAATTGGCAGCCCCCCGGACTGGGGCGTGGCGTCATAGGCAGCGATGCGCGTGGTGTAGAGCTGGTAGAGCCGGCTGCAGGTGAGAAGGCTGCCGTCCTCCAGACGCTGTTCGCCAGCGAAGGCGGCGTGGATGTCGGCGACAGTCGCTTCCTCGAGGACGAAGGTTCTGGCAGGCGACGGCGAAAGCACGTCGTTGCTGTTGCAGGCACTCAGCAACAGGGCGAGACAGAGCGGGGCGCAACGACGAGGCGACATGGGGGGCTCCGGCAAGGGCCCTGTCGTCTGAGCATGCATCGTGCCATCGGTCGCGGCGATGCGGGACTGCCCAAAAGAAAACGGCCACCCGGAGGTGGCCGTTTTCGGTGTCACCGCAAGATCAGATCCGCGCTTCGATGCCGAAGGCGGCAAAGCCCTTCTTGGTGAAGTTGTCGCGGAACATGTCGCGCAGCTTGGTGGCCGACGCGTCGTAGGCGGCAGGGTCGGTCCAGGTGTTGCGCGGATTGAGAATCTCCGAGGGGACTCCCGGGCAGGCCTTCGGCATCTTCAGGTTGAGGATGGGCTGCACTTCGGTTTCAACCCCGTCCAGCTCACCGTTGAGTGCGGCATTGAGGAGGGCGCGGGTGATCTTCAAGCTCATGCGCTTGCCGACGCCGTAAGGGCCACCGCTCCAGCCGGTGTTGAGCAGGATGCAGCGGGCCTGGTTCTGCTGCATCTTCTTCGCCAGCAGTTCCGCGTAGACATTGGGCTTGTGCGCCATGAACGGGCCGCCGAAGCAGGCCGAGAAGGTCGGCTGCGGTTCGGTCACGCCCACTTCGGTGCCGGCCACGCGTGCGGTGAAGCCGGAGACGAAGTGGTACATCACGTCCTTCGGTTCCAGGATCGAGATCGGCGGCAGCACGCCGAAGGCATCGGCGGTCAGCAGCACGATGGTCTGCGGGTGCGGGCCGCGGCCATTGGGCATGGTGTTGGGCACCACATCCAGCGGGTAGGACAGGCGCGTGTTCTCGGCGATGCTGCGGTCGCTCAGGTCCAGCTCGTCCGGGTGGCACTCGGCCATGGTCTTGCCCGGCAGCGGCGGCACGTTCTCGATGATGGTGCCGGCCTGGCTCATGGCAGCAGCGATCACCGGCTCAGCCTGCTTGTCGAGGTCAATCAGCTTGGCGTAGCAGCCGCCTTCGAGATTGCACAGGCCGTTGTCGGACCAGATGGTCTCGTCATCGCCGATCAGGCGGCGGCTGGCGTCGGCCGACAGGGTGGTCTTGCCGGTGCCGGACAGGCCAAACAGGATGGCGCCGTCGCCTTTTTCGCCGACGTTGGCCGAGCAGTGCATGGACAGGCGGCCTTCCAGCGGCAGCAGGTAGTTGCCGACGGTGAAAATGGTCTTCTTGTTGACGCCGCAGTAGTCGGCGCGGCCGGCGACCAGGCAGATCTTGTTGCGGGTGTCGATGATCACCGCCGCCTCGGCGCGGCAGCCGTCGCGCTCCGGGACGCACTCGAAGCTGGGCACATTGATCATGGTCCAGCGACGTGCGTCGACATCCTTCACGCCTTCAAGGTTCTTCGGGAACATGTTGTCCACGAACATGGCGTGCGTGGCGTATTCGCCGACGAAGCGGTAGGGCACCGCGAAGTCGGGGTCCGAGCCCATGAACACATCCTTCACGTACAAGGCGGCCTGCTTGTCGTTGAGGTGCGCGACCACGCGCTTGAGCAGGCTCTGATACTGGTCCGGGTCGTAGCCGTTGAGGTCGGCCTTGAACCACAGTTGGTCGGCAACCTCCGGCCATTTCACTGCATAGGTGTCCTTGGTGCGGCGACCGGTGCAGTCCGGGTCGGTGTAGTAGACCAGGGGACCGTCCACGCCAAGCTTGGTGGCGAAGGCCTTCTGCGCGTCCGAGGGGCCATCGCGACGGACGCGACCCTTGTCGTTGGCGATGGCCTCGTGAAACAGCTCCGGCTTGCTGAGGTTGTACTTGTAGGTAACCGTCTTGAGCCCAAGCAGTTTTTCGAGATCGGCCTGAAAGGTCATGGGGGGTCCTTACATGAGAAAACGGGCGGTTGAACCGCCGTGCGGCGGGGCACGCGGTTCGCCAAAAAAGGTCGCAAATGGTACGGATGGCGGCGGCTGGCCGCAAGCAAGCCCAATAAAATCAGTAAGATATATAAGGTTTATAGGGCAAAAACGCTGATCCCTGCGCCGCCGTCGAGGTGCGGGGATGGCTACTCCGGCAGTTTGAAGCCGGCAACCGAGGCCCGAAGCTTTTCCGACAGCGCGTTGAGTTCGCCAATGGCGTGGGCCGTCTGACCGGCAGAGCCGGAGGTCTGGACCGCGATTTCGCGAATGTTCTGCATCTGTCCGGCAATGGTGGTCGCAGCGGCAGACTGGTTGCGGGCGGCGCCCGAGATCTCCTGGATCAGTCGCGCGATCTGTTGCGAACTGGTTTCCACCTGCGTGAGCGCCCCTCCCGCTTCTTCGGCGCTGCGGGCGCCGCTGACCACGTTGTGGGTGGAGCGCTCCATCGAGATGATCGCCTCGTTGGTATCGGCCTGAATCGTCTTCACCAGGTTTTCGATCTGTCGGGTGGCAGTGGAGGCTCGCTCAGCCAGTCGCTGAACTTCCTCGGCCACCACGGCAAAACCGCGTCCCTGTTCACCCGCCATGGCCGCCTGGATGGAGGCATTGAGCGCCAGGGTGCTGGTCTGCTCAGCGATGTCGTTGATCAGCTCGATGATGTTGCCGATTTCCTGGGACGACTCCCCCAGACGTTTGATGCGTTTGGCCGTGTCCTGAATCTGCTCGCGCAGGGTATTCATGCCCTGGATCGTGCGGTCCACCGTCTGCGCCCCGTTGTGTGCCACCGCCACCGATTCCTGCGCATGTCGGGCCAGCTGCTCCGCGCGCCCGGCCACCTGCTGCATCTGCTGGGAGGTGGCGGCGATCTGGGTGGTGACGGCAGTCACGTCCTTGGCCTGCCGCTCCGACGCCTGGTTCATGCGGGAAGCGATCTGCTGGGTCTGGGCGGCGCTCTGTGCCAACTGCTCCGACGTGTTGTTGATGGTGCCGACCAGCGCGCGCATGTTCTGCACGGTGTAGTTGATCGAGTCGGCGATGGCGCCGGTGAAGTCTTCGGTTACGGTTACGTCGACAGTGAGATCGCCGTCGGCGAGGTTGGTGATTTCGTCGAGCAGCCCGAGAATGGCCTGTTGCTGTCGCGCATCCCGCTGCTCGGTTTCAGCCGAACCGCTGCGGGTGCTACGGGCGAACAGCAGAAAGAACGCCACGATGGCGGCGATCGCCAGGACCAGCGCCAGCACACTGACCACCGGCAGTGCGGCATGGGGATCCGATTGCGGGCCAGGCCAAACTTGCAGGGCGTCTGCGGCTGCGATGACAGCGGCAGCATGTGCCGGGATGTCGGCTGCGTGCTGCTGTAGCGCATCCATCCGCGGTGCGGCTTCGACGATGACTCCGATGCGGTCGGCGACCGTCTGATAGCGCTGCTGCAGAGCGGTTGCGCGGTCGCGTGTCGCGCCATCGCGCAGCGCCGGCAGGTTGTCGTCGCCTCCGGTCAATCGAGTCAGGTCATTGACGAAATAAGCGCTCTCCAGGCGCAATGCCTCGATGTTCTGGGAGGCGTTGGTGCCGGTGCCGACGACGGTCGGCAAGGCGGCGTTCACCCGCTCCAGGCGCATCATCAGCTGCGTTGCGAGCTGCAGCTGACGCGCGGGCGCGCTTTGTGCCGTCAACTCGTCAGACAGGGCTGCGGTGGCCGTGCCGATGTCGCTCAGCTGTGCCCGGATCTCCCCCAATTGCTGCAAGACCCGCTGATACGCCTCGGCGTGCTCGGCCAGCGCCGTGCCGGATGCCTGTAATGCGCTCCAGGCACGGCCCAGGGCTTCGACGGATTCGTTGTCGCTTGACGCTGCGGTGTCCCGCAGGGCCTGCAGCCGTGACGTGAGGTCATCGGAGGGCGCTGTCAGCGCCGCCCAATCCACGGTGTCACCGCGACGCAGCGCGGCTGCGGCGTCGACCCACCGTAGCGACTGGTTGCGAGCGTCAGCCGCCAGTTCGGGCGGGTCACGATCGACCGCTGCGGACTGTCCCCCAAAGTAGAAGCCACCGATGGCGATGATGATGAGGCCGATGGCCGCCAGCAGTAGGGCGACATCGCGTCGAAGCAGTGCGTTACGCACCAAGGTGAGATCTGCCATGGTTCCCCCCGAAACGTGGCGTTAGATGGTGCGTTCAGCCACCGAGGACACTGTTGATGCGATTCAGCAGGTCAGATTCGCTGACCGGCTTCACGAGGTATTCCTTGGCACCCTGGCGCAGCGCCCAGACGCGGTCGGTTTCCTGATTCTTCGCGCTGACGACCAGGATCGGGATGGCGGCGGTGGCGGGGTCCTTGGACAGGGTCCGGGTGGCCTGAAAACCATTGACCCCGGGCATCACAACATCCATGACGACGCAGTCGGGCTTTTCCGCGCGGATGCGGTCGATGGCGTCCTGGCCGCTGGTGGCTTCCAGGACCGTGTGTCCTGCCTTGCTGAGCATGTTCCGGAGGTTCGCCACGTCCGTGGGCGAGTCGTCCACCACCATGATGCGCGCCATGCTGCAATCCCTCTGCGTTGTATTGAGGCCGGTTTTCGGAAACTTCCTGAGCGGCCTTATATAACACGACCGCTGCGACGGCCGGGATGGGGGTCAGTGCCGGCGGACGCCGTCATGCCAGCAGCCGGCCACACGGTGGCGGAACCGCCAGCCGTCGAACGGCGTGTTGTGGCCCCGGCTGCGCAGTGCTGCGGCCTGCAGGGTCCATTCCGTGTCGGCCTCGATCAGTGCGAAATCAGCCGGCGCCCCCTCGGCCAGGCGGGGTGGCGGCAGACCCAGTGCCAGCGCCGGCCCCGTGGTAAGCCGTGCCACCGCTTCGAGGGGACTGAGCAGGTGCTCGTCCACCAGCCGCAGCACCAGGGGCCATAGGGTCTCCAGTCCCGAGATCCCCGACGCGGTCAGCGGGAAGGGGTCGATCTTGGCGTCGGCCTCGTGGGGTTGGTGGTCCGAGCACACGGAGGCGATCACGCCGCTGCCGACCGCGGCGCGCAAGGCATCGCGGTCCTCGTGGCTGCGCAACGGCGGCATCACATGCGCACGTGCGTCGAATCCCTCGATCGCGGCGTCGGTCAGAAACAATTGGTGCGCTGCCACATCGGCCGACACCGGTAGTCCGCGTTCGCGGGCGGTGGCGACCAACTCCGCTCCCCGGGCCGTCGACAGCCGCCCGAAGTGCACCCGCGCGCCGGTGTCTTCCACCAACGAAATCCAGAACCGCAGTGCCGACACCTCGGCGGCGACCGGAATGGACGGCAGGCCCAGTCGCGTCGCCACGGCGCCTTCATGGGCGCAGCCGCTGCCGCTCAGTGCCGGATCCTGCGCAAACACATGGATGCTGAGGCCCAGCCCATGGGCGTATTCCAGGGCACGCCGCGCCATCAGGGGATCGCGCAGGGGCTGCAGGCCGTTGGACAGCGCCACGCAACCTGCCGCCTTGAGGGCGCTCATCTCCGCCAGCGCATCGCCGGCCAAGTCGCGGGTTAGCGCGCCCAGCGGGCAGACCCAGGGACTCCGCACGGCCTTGGAGATGCGCAATACCCGGACCACCATGGCGGGGGTATCGAGGGTCGGGCGGGTATCGGGCGGCAGCGCAAAGCGGGTGATGCCACCGGCAAATGCGGCGGCGGTCTCGCTGGCGAAATCGGCCTTGCCGGTGTGGCCGGGCTCGCGAAAGCGCGCACACAGGTCGATGGCGCCCGGGACCAGCCAGGCCCCCTTGGCATCCAGGGTGTCGGCGTAGTCGGTTGCGGGGGCATGGGTGCCGACATGGTCGATGCGGTTGCCGCGCAGGCCGAGATGGCCGAGTTCGTCGCGGCCGCTGGCGGCATCGAGCAGGCGGGCGTTGCGGATCAACAGGCTCACGGCGCGGCTCCGCCAAGAATGGTGTCCATCACCGCCATGCGAACGGCGATGCCGTTGCGGACCTGGTCGAGGATGACCGAGCGCGGGCCATAGGCAATATCGCCGTCAATCTCGACCCCCCGGTTGATCGGCCCGGGATGCATGACGATCCCCTCCGGGTGCAGGCGTGCCATTCGCTGCGCGTTGAGACCGTAGTCCCGGTGGAACTCGCCCAGGCTTGGCAGGAAGGCGCCGAGCATCCGCTCCTTCTGCAGTCGCAGCAGGATCACCACGTCGGCGCCCTCGAGCGCTGCATCGACATCGTGAAACACCTGTACCCCCATCTGATCAATGCCCGCCGGCATCAGTGTCGGCGGTGCCGCCACGCGGATCTCGGCGGCACCCAGGGTGCGCAGGCCGTGAATATCCGAACGGGCGACCCGCGAGTGCAGGATGTCGCCAACGATGCATACCCTGAGGCCCGCGATGCGGCCCATGTGGCGTCGAATCGTCAGCAGATCGAGCAGGCCCTGCGTGGGATGCGCGTGACGACCGTCGCCGGCGTTGAGGATGGCGACGCCGGGTGCTGCGTGCTCGGCAAAGAAGTGGGCGGCGCCGGAGGTGTCGTGGCGCACCACAAACATGTCGGCCTGCATGGCCTCCAGGGTCTTCAGCGTGTCCAGCAGCGTCTCACCCTTGGAGGCCGAGGACGAGGCCACCTGCAGGTTGAGCACGTCGGCGGACAAACGCTTCGCGGCCAGCTCGAACGTGGTGCGGGTTCGTGTCGAGGGTTCGAAAAAGAGGTTGATGACCGTGCGGCCAAGCAGGCTGGCGTGCTTCTTGTCGCCGCCGGTCTCCCCGAGGAAGCGGTCGGCACGGTCGAGCAGGGTTGTCAGCAACGGCGCCGGCAGCCCCTCCAGGGTGAGCAGGTGGCGCAGATGGCCCTGATCGTCGAGCTGTGGCGATGCCGTCATGGGGCGGCATTATGACGGTTTGTGCGGGGTTCAGGGAGGCGGTAGCAGCCTGCGCCCGCCTTCAACGCCGCCCTCGTCGAACCATTGCTCGAGAATCACCCGCGCGGCTTCGGCGTCGCGGTCGGCTTTTCGCACCCGCCGTCCGAGCTGCCCCTGGGCACGCGCCTGACGCAGGCGGTCATCGGCCATGCGGGAGCTGTAGCGCTCGTCACAGACATAGACCGGACAGCCGAAGCGGCCGTGCAGCTGCCCGGCGAAGGCCTGCGCGCGGGCGGTGGCGGCCTGCAGTCCGCCCTGCTCGTCGAGCGGCCAGCCCACCACGGCAGCGGTTGGTGCCCAGCTGTCCCAGCTGCGCTGGATGCCCTGCCAGTCGTCGGGGGCGAGGGTGGGGAGCGCGCGCGCGCGCCCGGTCAGGGCTTCGCCTACCGCGATGCCGACCCGCTTCTCCCCCACGTCGAAGGCCATGACCGCCATGTCGATGGTGGCCTAGCCCGCATTTCTCACAGGGTCGCCTTCGATCCCTGTGCCAATACCGATCTTCACTGAAGCTTTCATGCGATATGTTCCGATCAAAGTGATGTACGGATCGAAGGCTGATCGGCGCTGGCCTGTCTGCGGTGCCACCGGTTTGGGCTTCACGCAACCAGGGGAACAACCATCGGTTTCGTTCCAGCCCGGTGCCGCTGGCATCCTCGACATACGGCCATCACTCGATCCCCTTGTGAGAAATGCCGCCTAACCGTGACCGGCGGTGGCCATCAACTGGGACACATCGACGCCAAGCAACCGGGTCGCGGCCTGCCAGCGGTCGCGCGCCGGCATGCGGAAGATGATCTCGCTGTCGACCGGAGTGTTGAGCCAGGCGTTGTGCATGACCTCCTCCTCGAGCTGGCCCTCGGACCAGCCGGCATAGCCGAGCACCACGACATAGTCCGCAGGGCCGCCGCCTTCGCCGATGGCGCGCAGGATGTCGCGCGAGGTGGTGATGAACAGCCCTGTTTCCAGTTGCAGCGTCGACTCCCAGTCGCCCGGGCCGCTGTGGATGACGAAGCCGCGCTCCGGCTGTACCGGTCCGCCCCAATACACGTGCACCGACTCATCCAATGAGTCCCGCGACAGATCCATCTGTTTCATCATGTCGCTGAGCGTGAGGTCCATCGGCCGGTTGATGACGAGCCCGATGGCGCCGTGATCGTTGTGCTCGCACAGCAGGGACACGGTGTTGGCGAACCGCTCGTCCTCCATGCCGGGCATGGCGACCAGGAACTGGTTCTTGAGGAAATCGCTCATGGGGGCAGTGTAGCGGTCCCCGGGGTTTCGGGCAGCCGTGCCAGCAGTGCGCGGGCGATGCCGCCGGTGACAAGGCCCAGCAGCAGGGCCGCCGTGAGCAGCGGTGGCAGCAGGTGCAGCAGGCCGGGGTGTGGCACGAACCAGCCCCAGGCGAGCAGGAACTGGCCGCCGATGTGGGCCACGGACGACAGCAGCGACAAGCCCATGACCGAAAGTCTTCCGCGCGGCATCAGGTGATTCCAGGCGACGCCGAGGGTCAGCGCCGCCAGGCTGAACCCGGCGCCGGCCGCTGACAGCCAGAAACCGGGGGCAAGAAAGCTGCCGACCAGCAGGCTCGATACCAATACTCGGAGTCCATTGACCCAGATGGCCATGCCCAATCCGTAGCGCGCCAGCACGACCAGGGTGATGACGTTGGCCAGCCCGGGTTTGATGCCGGGGATGGGTGACGGGATGCCGGACTCCAGCAGGTGGATGAGGATGGCGATGCCGGCAAATCCGGCGATCAACCGGTCGCGGTGGCGGGCCGGATCAGAATGCGACACTGTCCACGCCGTTCTTGCCAACGAGGCTGATCGACACCCGGTTGGGAACACAAGCGGCACCGTCGCCGGCATGGGACAACCAGCCACTGTGAATGCAGATGCGGTTGCGACAGGGGCTGTCGAGGAAGCGCACGCGCCCTGCTGATACCGCGACCGTGCTGAGGCCGCGTGTGCCCTCGACCTTCAGGATCTGATCGATGCGCAGATCAAGGGTGTGCGCCGGCGTGCCGTCGACGCGAACCTCGGCCGTGTCGGCAGGGTGGGCCGGCTGCCATAGCGCGGCATAGATCCCCCCGAGCAGCCCACACAGGACGATCAGCAGCACGCGGTCGGCGGCGCTCACGGCAAGCGCTCCAGGGTGACGCCATCCGGCAGGACCAGACGGTCCGCGAGGGCGGCGGTGGCCTGGATACGTCCATCGTCTGTCACCACCAGCACCTGATCGAGCCCCAGTGCGGCGGCGGTGTCCGGCCACGCGGGGCCCGCCACAAACAGGGCGGTGCTGGCGGCATCTCCGAGGATCGGGTCATCGGTCACCACGGTGACGGATTGCAGGCCCCGTGCCGGCTGGCCGGTGCGCGGATCCAGCAGATGATGGTAGCGCCGCCCCCGGTGCAGGAAATACCGTTCGTAGTCGCCACTGGTGATGATGGCCTCCTGTGCCGAGGTCGGCAGCAGGGCGAGCATCTGCTGCGTGCCCTCCGCGGGGCGCGGATGGCGGATGCCGATGCGCCAGGGCTGCGGGCCCTTATGGCCTGCAGCCTGGACATTGCCACCGAGGTTGACGATCAGGTTGGGGAAGCCGGCGCCGATCAGCCGGTCGGCAATGGCGCGCGCGGCCTGACCCTTGGCAATGCCGCCGAAGTCCAGCTGCACGCCGGGTGCCGGGCCCCAGGTCGGTCCAGCGGTCAAGGCCGGGGCTGCCGCCAGGGCCGCGAGTGGCGGCGCCAGGGCCGCCGTTTCGGGAGGGCGGTCAGGGAAGGCGGTCTGGTCCTGAAAGCGCCATTGCGCTACCAGAGCGCCGACCCGGGCGTCGAAGCGGCCTTCGGTGCGTTCGCTTATCTCTGCGGCCCGGGCAAACAAGGGCCGCATCGGTGGCGGGACGGTGATGGCCTCGCCCGCGGCGAGTTGCCGGTTCAACGATGCCAGTGCGCTGTCCCCCAGCACGCTCCAGCGGTGCTCAAAGCTGGGCAGCCAGGTGGCCAGGTCATCCAGCGCGGCGTGCGCGTCGGCCTCGTCCTGGGCGGGGCTCAGCCACAGGGTCACGGTGACCAGGGTGCCCAGGCCCACCAGGTCGCGGGTGAGCACGCGCCCTTCGGCCGGGTTGCGCTGTGCCAGCCAGGCGAAGAGCGCCACCATCAGCAGCCCGGTGAGGGCTCGTCTGCCGAACTGCTTGAGTCGGGGATCCATCAGGGCAGGCTGTCGGCAGGCGCCTGTGAAAGGGATGACTCAATGGCAGCCATCAGCTGTCCGCCAATGTCCTGTTGGTAGGCCGCATCGATTTCGCGTGCGCAGGTGGGGGAGGTCACGTTGATCTCGGTGAGGTGTTCACCAATGACGTCGAGGCCGACGAAAAGGAGCCCGCGCGCCTTCAGCGCCGGCCCTACCTGGGCGGCGATCCAGCGGTCATGGTCACTGAGCGGCTGTGGACGGCCGCTGCCACCAGCCGCCAGATTGCCGCGGGTTTCACCGGCCATCGGGATGCGCGCCAGGCAGTAGGGAATGGGCTCGCCGTTCACCATCAGGATGCGTTTGTCGCCCTCGGTGATCGCGGGCAGGTAGCGTTGCGCCATGATCAGGTGGCGTCCCTCGGTCAGACTCTCGATCACAGCGCCCAGGTTCAATCCGTCCGGGCCGACCCGGAAGATGCCGCTGCCGCCCATGCCGTCCAGCGGTTTCAGGATGATGTCGCCCTGCTCCGCATGAAAGGCGCGCAGCACCGCCGGGTCGCGGGCAATCAGGGTGGGGGCGCAGCACTGCGGAAACTGGGTGATGAAGAACTTCTCGTTGCAGTCCCGCAGTGCGGCGGGGCGGTTGACCACCCGGCATCCCTGCGCTTCGGCCAGTTCCAGGGTGTAGGTGGCGGCGATGTAGTCGAGGTCGAACGGGGGGTCCTTGCGCATCAGCAGGGCGTCGAGCTGGCCCAGTGGCGATACGGTGGGGTCCCCGAGGCTGAACCAGTCCTCGCGATCATCGCGGACGGTGAGTGGTCGGCCACGGCCCAGCGCCTCGCCGTCACGAACCCAGAGGTCGCCCATCTCGTAGTAACGCAGGGACCAGCCCCGGGCCTGTGCTGCGAGCATCAGGTGCAGGGTGGTGTCCTTGTAGGGTTTGATGGCCCCGATAGGGTCCATCAACACGCCGAGGGTGCGGTGCATGGCGAAGTCCGGGCGGGCGGAGGCGGCAGTGTACCGCCGCATGCGCGAGGGCGGCGGTGTCAACGAAAAACACCCCGGGGAGCCGGGGTGTTCTTGAGGTCGTGCGAGCCTTATTTCTCGACGATGGCCGTGACGCCGACGCCGCCCGCAGCACAGATCGAGATCAGTCCGCGACCACCGCCGGCCTCGTCGATGATCTTCGCCAGGGTGGCGATGATGCGGCCGCCGGTGGCGGCGAACGGATGCCCTACCGCGAGCGAACCGCCGCGGACATTCATCTTGCTGCGGTCGATGCTGCCCAGCGGCTTGTCGAGGCCGAGGCGGTCCTTGCAGAAGCGCGGATCCTCCCAGGCTTTCAGCGTGCACAGCACCTGGGCGGCGAAGGCTTCGTGGATTTCATAGAAGTCGAAGTCCTGAAGCTTGATGCCGGCCCGCGCCAGCATGCGCGGTACGGCGTAGGCAGGCGCCATCAACAGGCCTTCCTTGCCACTGGCGAAATCCACCGCCGCCGTTTCCGCGTGTGTGAGGTAGGCCTGCACTTTGAGTCCATGCGCCTTGGCCCACTCGTCGGAGGCCAGCATCACGGCGGAGGCGCCGTCGGTGAGCGGGGTGGAGTTGCCTGCCGACAGGGTGCCCTTGCCGGATTTGCGATCGAAGGCCAGTCCCAGCGAGGCCAGCTTCTCCAGCGTCAGGTTCTCGCGCAGGTTGTTGTCGCGCTCCAGGCCGGAGAACGGCACGATGAGGTCGCCGTAGAAGCCGGCGGCGTAGGCGTTGGCGGCCTTCTGGTGGCTTTCATAGGCAAGCTGGTCCTGGTCTTCGCGGCTGATCTTCCATTCCTGGGCCATCAGTTCGCAGTGCTGGCCCATGCTCTTGCGGGTGCGCGGCTCGCCATTGGTCGGGATGGCCGGCGCCAGCATGGAGGGACGGAACTTGGCGATGGCCGCCAGGCGTTGGCCGGTGGTCTTGGCGCGATTGGCCTCCAGCAGGATCTTGCGCAGGCGGTCGTTGACCGCAATGGGGGCATCCGAGGTGGTGTCGACACCGCCGGCGATGCCGGAGTCGATCTGTCCCAGCGCGATCTTGTTACCGATGTTGATGGCGGCTTCCAGCCCCGTGCCGCAGGCCTGCTGGACGTCGAAGGCGGAGGTTTCCGGCGCCAGGCCGGACGACAGCACCGACTCGCGGGTCAGGTTGAAATCCCGCGAATGCTTGAGCACGGCGCCGGCGGCCACTTCGCCGATGCGTTCGCCATGCAGCTGGAACTTGTCGACCACGCCCTTGAGGGCGGCGGTGAGCATGGCCTGGTTGGACTGGGTGGCGTAGGCGGTGTTGGACCGGGCGAAGGGAATGCGGGCGCCACCGAGGATGGCGACTTTGCGGGCCTGTGCCATGAAACGCTCCTTGAATAGGTGAAGGGGCAGACCGGAGTCTGACTAGGTAGTCAGCATACGCGCGGCAGATGTCGAACCGGTTGGCCCTGGCGACAGCCGGAGGAGGCGCCACCAAAAATTCATCGGCGACCCCTTGAAAGCCGGCGGGTCACCCTCAACAATTAGCAGCCTCTGCATGCGAGTGCTAACAGGAAGGTCTGAGAACCCCCTGGATAGTCGCGCTGGAGCCTAACCCTAGTCTTTGTCCTATCGGGAGAACTGTTATGAGTCTGCGTCCGTTGCACGACCGCGTGATCGTGAAGCGTCTGGAAGAAGAGAAGAAGTCCGCCGGTGGCATCCTGATTCCGGATTCCGCCGCGGAAAAGCCCCTCAAGGCCGAAGTCATCGCCGTGGGCACCGGGAAACGCACCGACGACGGCAAGACCCACGCGGTCGACGTCAAGGTCGGCGACAAGGTGCTGATCGGCAAGTATTCCGGCACCGAAGTGAAGGTCGATGGCCAGGACCTCGTGGTCCTGCGCGAAGACGACATCATGGCCGTGTTCGCCTGATCCGCCGCCCACCCCCTACTGAGAGAGGAAATCAATAATGTCAGCGAAAGAAGTCAAGTTTGGTGACGACGCCCGCGCCCGCATGGTGGCCGGTGTCAACGTGCTCGCCAACGCGGTCAAGGTCACCCTTGGTCCCAAGGGCCGCAACGTGGTGCTCGACAAGTCCTTCGGCGCCCCCACGGTGACCAAGGACGGCGTGTCGGTTGCCAAGGAAATCGAACTGAAGGACAAGTTCGAGAACATGGGCGCGCAGCTGGTGAAGGAAGTCGCCTCCAAGACCTCCGATGCGGCCGGCGACGGCACCACCACGGCCACCGTGCTGGCCCAGGCCATCCTCAACGAAGGCCAGAAGAGCGTGACCGCCGGGGTTGACCCGATGGACATCAAGCGCGGCATCGACAAGGCCGTGGAAGCGGTCACCTCCGAGATCAAGAAGCTGGCCGTACCCTGCAAGGACCGCAAGGCCATTGCCCAGGTCGGCACGGTGTCGGCCAACAGCGACGAAGCCATTGGCGAGATCATCGCCCAGGCGATGGACAAGGTTGGCAAGGAAGGCGTGATCACCGTCGAAGACGGCTCCGGGCTCGAAAACGAACTGGACGTGGTCGAAGGCATGCAGTTCGACCGTGGCTACCTCAGCCCCTACTTCATCAACAACGCGCAGAGCCAGCAGGTCGAGCTGGAAAACCCGCTGATCCTGATCTCCGAAAAGAAGATCTCCAACATCCGCGAAATGCTGCCGGTGCTGGAAGGCGTGGCCAAGGCGGGCAAGCCGCTGATGATCATCGCCGAGGACGTCGAAGGCGAGGCGCTGGCCACCCTGGTGGTCAACAACCTGCGTGGCATCCTCAAGGTCGCCGCCGTCAAGGCGCCGGGCTTTGGCGACCGCCGCAAGGAAATGCTGAAGGATATCGCCATCCTCACCGGTGGCACGGTCATCAGCGAGGAAGTGGGCCTGTCGCTCGAGAAGGCGGGGCTGGACGATCTGGGTACCGCCAAGAAGATCCAGATCAACAAGGAAAACACCACCATCATCGATGGCGCCGGTGACTCCAAGGCAATCGAAGCCCGCGTGGCCGAGATCCGCAAGCAGATCGAAGACGCCACCAGCGACTACGACCGCGAAAAGCTGCAGGAGCGTGTGGCCAAGCTGGCCGGCGGTGTGGCCGTGATCAAGGTCGGTGCCGCCACCGAAGTGGAAATGAAGGAAAAGAAGGCCCGCGTCGAAGATGCCCTGCACGCCACGCGTGCGGCCGTCGAGGAAGGCATCGTCCCGGGCGGTGGTGTTGCCCTGGTGCGCGCCGCGACCTCGCTGGAAGCCGTCAAGGGCGCCAATGATGACCAGACGGTCGGCGTCAACATCCTGCGCCGCGCCATCCAGGAGCCGCTGCGCATGATCGTCCGCAACTGCGGTGAGGAGCCCTCCGTGGTCCTCAACAAGGTGGCGGAAGGCAAGGGCAACTTCGGTTACAACGCCGGCAACAACACCTTCGGTGACATGGTCGACATGGGCATCATCGACCCCGCCAAGGTGACCCGTCTGGCATTGCAGAACGCGGCCTCCGTGGCCGGTCTGCTGCTCACCACCGAAGCCATGGTGGCCGAGCTGCCGAAGAAGGACGAGCCGGCGATGCCGGCCGGTGGCATGGGTGACATGGGCGGCATGGGCGGCTTCTAAGCCGTCGCTGCCCGCAGCGGTTCGCCGCAGGCCGGGACCCTTTGGGGTCCCGGCTTTTTTGTGCCCGTCGGTTCGGCACTGGCGGGGCTTCCAGTAAGCTTGCGCCCGGGAGAACAACCACATCATGACCTTTCTGCATCTTCTCACCGTGATGGTGCTGCTGGCGGTGCATGCCCTTGCGCTGGGCTTGTGGCTGCGCCGGTGGGCGGGAGCGCCGGTGCTCGGGCTCAGTGTTGGCGTGGTGGCGGGTGTGACTGTGTTGTTTGCGGTGGAGCACGCGATCGGGCTCGGGTCGCTCAGGGGCCTGGGGGTGCTTACCGGACTGGTGTCCGCCGGCCTGATCTGGCGCGAGCGGGCTGCCCTGCGCCATCCGCGGGTGGCGCTGACCGCCCTGCCGATCCTGCTGGCGGTCGGTTGGGGGCTGGCGTGGAAGCTCAACTTCCCCAGCATCTACCCGACTTCGGAACGCGTGACCGACCTGTACTTCATCGTCAACTACCTGGATGGCGCGCGCCTGCCGCCGGTCGATCACTGGTTTCCACCGTATGCCTTCGATTTCTATTACGCCTTGCAGCACTATGCCGCGGCGCTGATGGGGCGCTGGTTCGCGCTGTCGCCGGGACTGACCTACAACCTCGCGTTCGTGCTGCTGCCGGCGCTGACCCTGGCCCTGAGCTGGGAGACGGCAAGACGTCTGGGCCTGCAGCGTCTGCCCGCGACACTGCTGCTGGCGGCACTGGCGGTCGGCGGCACTGGCGCCAGCCTGTGGACGCGGCTGGTAGTGGAGAATCCGCCCGACGGGGCGGCGGTTGCCACCGCCAATGACCGCATGTGGGCGAGCGCCCGTTTTGTCGGCGGTTTTGACCAGCGCATCAACGTGGACTGGGCCGAACGCCTGTTCGCCGGCGGGCTGCCGCCGCAGCATGCGCGGCAGGATCTGCCGTTGGAGAACCTCGGCTATCAGTATTACGTGGGGGACTATCACCCGCCCCTGGGGGGATTCTTGCTGTTGGCGATGGCGCTGGCCCTGATGGTGGCAGTGCACCAGGCGCCAACGGCGGCACAGCGGGACAGGCGACTGGCGGCGCTGGCCGCCACGGTGCCGCTGTGCCTTGCGGTCAACACCTGGGTGTTTCCGCTGCAGGCGCTGCTCGTCGGCGTCTGGGCGCTATGGCAGTGCCCGCAGTGGCGCCGGCAGGCGGCGTTGTGGCCGGCGCTGCGTGCGCTGGTGCTGGGCGGGCTGGCGACCCTGTTCGTGCTGTTGCCGTTCCTGGCCGGCTTT
This sequence comes from uncultured Polycyclovorans sp., assembly GCA_936928855.1. Classification (GTDB taxonomy): domain Bacteria; phylum Pseudomonadota; class Gammaproteobacteria; order Nevskiales; family Nevskiaceae; genus Polycyclovorans. The sequence continues at coordinate 14,094 of CAKZHZ010000069.1, read as the reverse complement.
TCCCAGCGGAGTCTTGAAGCGGGCTTCCAGTGGGTGAGCGGCGTGCAGCACACGCCCTGGGTGGGTTTTCTGGTGTTGCATGGGCCGGTGCTGCTGCTACTTGCGCTGGCAGCGGCAGTGCCGCCCCGCCTGCGGATGCTGGCCTGGCCAGTGGCGACAGCGTTGGCGGTGTCCCTGCTGCTCACCGAGTTGTTCTATGTGGACGATCTGTCGGGCGGGCAGTACGAGCGGACCAACACCACCATGAAGGGATGGGGCTGGATCTGGACCGCAACCTTGATGGGGGTGGCGCCCGCCGTTCTGCTAAGTCCCCGACGTGGCGTGCGGCTGCTGGCGGTGGCGGCGCTGGCGTCGACGTTGGTGTACGTCGCCGATATCGTTGGCTACTGGCGTTCCGAGGCGCGCAGCGACTTCGGGCAACTGCACGCGGAGGCCATCTACCGTCGGGATACTGGTGGTACCGCCATTATCTCCTTCCTGCGTGCGGCGCCCGAAGGCGTGGTGCTTGAACGCCTGAAGGAGGATGCCTATGACAACGGTGGTGCCTACAGCGCCTTTGCCGGCAAGCCGCTGTGGCTCGGATGGCCGCTGCACGAGGTGACATGGCGGGGGCAGCTGCCGGAAATCTGGCAGCGCCGGGATGCCCAGCGCGCGCTGTTCGAAGCGCGGCTGGAGGACGTGCTGCCCTACCTGCGGGCGCAACGGGTGGACTACATCGTGTGGAGTGCGCGCGAAGCACGCGATCTCCGCGAGCATCATGCGAAGCTTTCGGCCCAGCTCTCCGCCGATTTTCACTGGCACGAACTGGCGAGGGACGGTGATCGGCCCATCGGCGTCTGGGCGCGGCGATGATCGGCAGCGGACATCCCGTCGGGCGGTTCCTGTGGGTCGGCGGGGGCTCGACGCTGGCGCATTACCTGCTGATGAGCGCTCTGGTCGAGTGGGGGGATTGGGCCCCGGTGCCGGCAGCGGTTGCCGGGTTTCTGCTGGGAGCGGTGGTGAACTACGTTCTCAATCGGGCGTTCACCTTCCGCAGCGGACGCCCACACCGGATCGGCGTGCCCCGGTTTGCAGTGATGCTGGCGGTCGGCTGCGGGGTCAACGCGATGTTGGTAGCGCTGTGGGTACACGGGCTGCGCTGGCACTATCTGGTGTCACAGGCGGCTGCGACCCTGGTGGTCATGGTGATGAACTATCTGGTGATGCGGCATTGGGTTTTTGGAGAGGTGCGCGCACATGGCTGATCCCCAGCTCAGTGTTCTGGTTCCGGTCTACAACGAAGTGGCGGGCCTGCACGCCTTCTGGCAGCGGCTGCGCGTCGTGTTGGATGGCCTGTCTGTCGATGCCGAAGTGCTGTTCGTCGACGACGGCAGCAATGATGGCAGTGATGCTGCGTTGCAGACGTTGGCCGCAGAGGATGCACGTATCGGGGTGCTCACGCTGTCCCGCAACTTTGGCAAGGAAGTGGCCATGAGCGCCGGCTTCGACCATGTCCATGGCGATTGGACGGTACTCATCGACGCCGATCTGCAGGACCCGCCGGAGCTGATTCCCGCCCTGCTCGACAAGGCGGCCTCGGGCTACGACATGGTGTATGCGCGACGGCGCCATCGCCATGGCGAAACCTGGATCAAGCGCACCACGGCTGCGGTGTTCTATCGCCTCATGGGGCGGCTCAGCCGACGGGTCGCGATCCCGCGAGACACCGGTGACTTTCGTGTTTTGAGCGCACGCGCGGTGGCGGCGTTGCGCCGCTTTCGCGAGCAGCATCGTTTCATGAAGGGGCTGTTTGCCTGGATCGGGTATCCGAGCGCGGAAATCGTCTACGACCGCGACCCTCGCGCAGCCGGTGAGAGCCACTTCAGCCTGTGGCGGTTGTGGAACTTCGCGCTGGAGGGCATCACCAGTTTTTCCACCGCACCGTTGCGGCTGGCCAGCTACCTGGGCATGGTGGTGGCGCTGGTGGCGTTCGCCTTCGGCTTCTGGATCGTGCTGAAGACGGTGCTTTTCGGCGAATCGGTGCGTGGGTATCCCACCATCATGGTGACCCTGCTGTTCTTCAGCGGCGTGCAGCTGCTGTTCATCGGTGTCATCGGCGAATACCTCGGCCGCATGTTCGAGGAAACCAAGCAGCGACCACTGTATCTGGTGCAGTCGCTGCGACGGCCCCGCGCTCAGCCCGCCGACCAGCCCGCCGACCAGGCGTCGAACACCGCAGCCACCAGTCCCGGCAGGCGTGCGCCATAACGCCGGGTATCGGCGCGCAGTGCCTTGAGGTCGATGCCGGCTGCCGACAGTTCGCAGGCGTGACCGATCAGCCAGCGCTCGATGTCGTTGGGCGCGACCTCCAGGTGGAACTGCAGTCCCAGCACCGTGGTGCCCAGCTGGAAGGCCTGCTGCTCGTAGGCCGCGCTGCGTGCCAGATGCACGCTGCCGGGCGGCGGCACGTAGGTATCGCCATGCCAGTGCAGGACGTGCACGCCCTCCAGCGATGCCAGCGGGCTGTGTCGTCCATGGTGACTGAGCTGCAGCGCGCCCCAGCCGATCTCTTTGCCGTTGCCGGGATAGACCCGGCCGCCAGCGGCCTCGGCGATCAGCTGCGCGCCGAGGCAGATGCCGAGCAGAGGGCGCTTGCTGGCCAGTCGGCGGGCGATCAGCGCGCGCTCGGTGACCAGCCAGGGATAGTCATCGGTCTCGTAGGTGCCGACCGGACCGCCCAGCACCACCATCAGATCTGCCTGCGCCGGGTCCAGGCCGGTCAAGCCGTCGCGCCCTACCTCATGGCAATCGATGTGATAGCCACGTGCCTCCAGGGTCGGGGCAAGCAGTCCGAGATCCTCGAACGCCAGATGTTGCAGGACCGTCGCCGTTTTCACTGTGCCTCGACCACCAGCGTTGCCCCCTCCACGGCGACCACGGTGACCTGCGTGCCCACAGCCAGATCCGGGCCCTTGATGCGCCATTGGCTGTCGTCCACACGGACACGCGCCCAGCCGTTGACGATGGGCTCGGTGAGCGTCAGCGTGCGGCCGACGTAGGCGGCGCCACGGCGATTCAGGTGCGGCTGGTCGGTCGGGGCGGGCGCCGGCCGGAATCGCTTGTAGAGGAAGAAGCTGGCGATCGACAGCGCGCTGAACACCGCCAACGCCCACTCCGAACCGATGCCCGGAACGATCCAGGTCAGCACACCGGTCACCAGCGCCGAGACCCCCATCCACAGGAAGACCGCGCCCGGGAAGAATGCCTCCAGCGCCAGCAGCAGCAGGCCGGCCACCCACCAGTGCCAGAACAGGATGTCCATCTCAGGCGTCCGGCGCGGCGGGGCGCGTTGCGCCCTGGCTCACCGACTTGGCCAGCTCGGTAATGCCGCCGATGGCGCCGATCACGTTGGAGGCTTCCAGCGGCATCAGCACCAGCTTCTGGTTGGGGGCCTGCCCAATGGTGGTCAGCGCTTCCACATACTTGGTGGCGATGAAGTAGTTGATGGCGTTGAGATCGCCCTTGGCGATGGCCTGGCTCACCATCAAGGTGGCCTTGGCTTCCGCCTCGGCCTCACGTTCGCGTGCCTCGGCGTCGCGGAACGCGGCCTCCTTGCGGCCTTCGGCCTCCAGGATCTGCTCCTGTTTCTCGGCCTCCGCGGCCAGGATCTGCGACTGGCGTTCGCCCTCGGCCTTGAGAATGGCCGCGGCACGGAAGCCTTCGGCGTCGAGAATGTTGGCGCGCTTCTCGCGCTCCGCCTTCATCTGCCGCGCCATGGCATTGACCAGGTCGGTGGGTGGGCGGATGTCCTTGACCTCAATGCGGGTCACCTTGACGCCCCAGGGCGTGGTGGCGTCGTCCACCACCGACAGCAGTCGCGTGTTGATGGCATCGCGGTTGCTGAGCAGCGAGTCGAGGTCCATCGATCCCATCACCGTGCGCAGATTGGTCATGGTGAGGTTGAGGATGGCGTATTCGAGGTTGTGGACTTCATAGGCCGACTTGGCAGCGTCGAGCACCTGGAAGAACACCACGCCGTCGACCCCCACCATGGCGTTGTCCATGGTGATGACCTCCTGGCTGGGCACGTCCAGCACCTGTTCCATCATCGGCACCCGGTGACCGATGCGGTCGACATAGGGAATGATCCAATGCAGCCCCGGGCTGAATGTGCCGCGATACTTGCCGAAACGCTCGATGGTGTACTCCATGCTCTGCGGCACGGTCACCACCCCTTTGAACAGTGTGATCAGCGCAAAGGCAACGAAAGCCAGCGTCAATATGGTTCCCATGGCGGGAGTCTCCTGGTGGGTGATGGCTGGAGTGCCACTGCGGAACGGTAGCCGCGCCGTGTGACAGCGGCAAGCGGGCGAGGTGGAGATGATCCCGTACGCTGACAATTTGCTAGCATCGCGCCCTCTTTCCCGTGGCCCTTTCATGGATCTCAAAACCCTTCTGGCGCCGGTGCAGCCGGACATGCAGCGTGTCGACGCGCTGATCCGCGACCGGTTGGCCTCCGAAGTGGCGTTGATCGATCAGATCGGCGCCCACATCGTGTCGGCCGGCGGCAAACGGCTGCGCCCGGCGCTGGTGTTGTTGAGCGCCGGGGCCCTCGGTGCGAAGGGGGATGGCCCCGCGTTGCTGGCGGCCACCATCGAATTCATCCATACCGCCACGCTGCTGCATGACGATGTGGTGGACGACTCCAGCTTGCGGCGTGGACGTCAGACCGCCAATGCCCTCTGGGGCAATGAGGCGGCGGTGTTGTCCGGTGACTTTCTCTACTCGCGCGCCTTTCAGATGATGGTGGATGCCGGTCACATGCCGGTGATGCGGGTGATGGCCGACGCTACCAACGCCATCGCTGAGGGCGAGGTGCTGCAGTTGCTGAACTGCGGCGATCCCGATGTCACCGTGGCGCGGTATCTGCGGGTGATCGAGCTCAAGACCGCGCGCCTGTTCGAGGCTGCCTGCCGGGTCGGCGCCATCGGCGCCGGTGCACCCGATGCGGTGGTGGACATGATGGGGCGGTACGGTCATTACCTCGGCATGGCCTTCCAGCTGGTCGACGACGTGCTGGATTACGTTGCGGACGCCGCCGTCAGTGGCAAGGCGCTGGGGACCGATCTTGCCGAAGGCAAGCCTACGCTCCCCCTGATTCACGCCCGCGATCACAGCGATGCGGTGGGGCAGGCGCTGGTACGCGACGCCATTTCCAATGGGGGCGAAGGGCGTCTCGACGACGTGCTGAAATTGATTGAAAGCAGTGAGGCCATCCCGTACACTCGCGCCCTCGCTGACGACTACGGTCGTCAGGCAGCCGATGCGGTGCAAGGGCTTCCCGAGTCCGATCACAGATCCGCAATGCTGGCGCTGGCGCAATTCAACCGGGTGCGCGGCGGCTGAACGTCGGGGCGTAGCTCAGCTTGGTAGAGCGCTTGCTTCGGGAGCAAGAGGTCGTAGGTTCGAATCCTGTCGCCCCGACCAATCCTTCTTTCCCGTAGAAATCCTTCAGTGACTCAAGGCTGAGCGTGACAGCGCCTGGCGCTGTCGGCACAATGCGCGCTGAAGCGCCGTTGGGCAATAAAAAAGGCCACCCGGTGAGGGGTGGCCAGTATGATCCCGTGCGGGACCTGGAGGAGACTGGTTTACAGCACGAGGTGCTTCGTCATTCGCTGCGACCCGTTGTGCTTGCTTTGGTCGCCTGTTGCGAGTGCGTTGCAACTTCGATGGGTGCATTGTGCTGAGATTGTTGCGCTGCAACAACCGAGTTTTTATGTGGTCTTAATTAAGAAAAACTAAGGCATATGCGTCTTCCCCCTCTCAATGCCTTGCGCGCCTTCGAGGCGGCGGCCCGTCACCAGAGCGTGCAGAAGGCAGCGCAGGAGTTGCACGTCACGCCTGCGGCCGTCAGTCAGCAGGTCAAACTGTTGGAGGAGCGCCTGGGCATCCCCCTGTTCCGGCGGCTGCCGCGACGGTTGGAGTTGACCGAGGTGGGCGCGGATCTGCTGCCCAAGCTCAGCAAGGCATTCGACGAGCTGGCCGCGGCGGTGGAGCAGGTCGAGGCGCGCAAGTCGGAGCGGCGCAACCGGGTGCTGATCGGAGCGCCGCAGGCGTTCGGGTCCAACTGGCTGCTGCCGCGGCTGCAGCAGTTCCAGGATGCTTATCCGGATATCGAACTGCGCCTTTCCACGCGGTCGACGCTGTCTGATGAGGTCCGCAAGGCCTCGGATCATCCGCAGGATCTGCTGGAGGGGAGTGACATCGTGATCCGCTTCGGCGACGGCCACTACCCGGGGCACGATGTCGAGCGTCTGTTTGTGCTGCATTCGACACCGATGTGCAGCCCGGCCCTGATCGACGGCCAGCATCCGCTGGTCACGCCGACCGACCTGCGCAATCACACCTTGCTGCATATCCAGAACGATGTGCCCGCCATGGACATCGGCTGGCCGAAGTGGGGCGACTGGCTCAAGGCGGCGGGTGTCGACGGAGTGAATACGCGACGCGGACCTGGATTCAATCAGGTCTCGCTGGCGATTGAGGCGGCCGCCGATCGCATGGGCGTGGTGCTGGGGGTGCCATTGTTGGCGTCGGAGCAGTTGAACAGCGGGCGCCTGACTGTCCCGTTTGCGCTCAGCCTGACCATGAGCTCGGCCTACTATCTGGTGCACGGTCCGCTCGCCAGTCTCACCGAGGAGGTGCGGACCTTCCGGGAATGGCTCATGCAGGAAGCCACCCGGGAGTGCTGGGCGCAACCGATCGGCGGACTGCAGCCGATGCGGTGGATTCCCTGACGCTGGCGTGGCCCGCGCATCCCTGCGGTCGCGGTTGGGACAGGTGGGCCGGGGTGTGCGGTTTTCATTGACTTGGGGGTGTCATCTCCCTACAATTCCGCGCTCTTTCGCCGGGGGTCTCCGGCACGGCATGTGGAGTTCACGATGTACGCGGTCATCAAAACCGGCGGCAAACAGTACAAGGTCGCCCCGGGCGAGCAGCTGAAGATCGAAAGCCTGGACGCCGAGGTCGGCGCCACCGTCGCTTTCGAGGAAGTGCTGCTGATCGCCAACGGCGAAGCCATCCAGGTGGGCACGCCGGTGGTCGCGGGCGGCAAGGTCAGCGCCGAAGTCGTCGCGCATGGCCGTGGCGACAAGATCCGTATCATCAAGCACCGCCGCCGCAAGCACTATCACAAGGAACAGGGCCACCGTCAGAACTTCACGGAAGTGAAGATCACCGACATCGTGGGCGCCTGAGCCGACCGCATCACAGGAGTAAGCAGATATGGCACACAAAAAGGCCGCCGGCTCCACCCGTAACGGGCGCGAATCAGAAGCCAAACGACTGGGCGTCAAGAAGTTTGGTGGTGAAGCCGTCATCCCCGGCAACATCATCATCCGCCAGCGGGGCACCCGCTATCACGCGGGCATCAACGCCGGCCTTGGCAAGGACCACACCATCTTCGCGCTGGCCGAAGGCAAGGTGGCGTTCAATACCCGTGGGCCCCGTGGCGGCAAGGTCTACGTGGATATCGTGGCGGCCTGATCGGCGCTGCGGTACAAAAAGCCCCGGAGACGGGGTTTTTTTGTGCCTCCCCGGAGCGAAACGCATGAAGTTCGTCGATGAAGCGAGAATCCGGGTCGAGGCCGGCAACGGCGGCGATGGCTGTGTCGGATTCCGTCGTGAAAAGTACATTCCCTTCGGGGGGCCCGACGGCGGGGATGGCGGCGATGGCGGCAGTATCTTTGCCGTGGCCGACCCCAACCTGAACACCCTTGCCGATTTCCGCTTCACCCGGAAATTCCGGGCCGGGCGTGGGCAGAACGGTTCGGGTGCCAACTGCCGCGGTGCCAACGCCGACGATCTGGATGTGCCGATGCCGCTGGGGACCCGCATCATCGACGAGGGCACGGAAGAGTTGATCGGGGAGCTGACACGCCCCGGACAGCGCATGAAGATTGCCCAGGGTGGATTCCACGGCCTCGGGAACACGCGATTCAAGTCATCGGTCAACCGCGCGCCCCGGCAGTTCACCAAGGGGTCGCCCGGCGATCAACGCGATCTCAAGCTGGAGTTGTCGCTGATGGCCGACGTCGGCCTGCTCGGCATGCCCAATGCCGGCAAGTCAACGCTGCTCTCGCAGGTGTCTGCCGCGCGGCCCAAGATCGCCGACTATCCCTTCACCACGCTCTACCCCCAGCCCGGGGTGGTTGCCGTAGGGCCCTTGCGGTCCTTCGTGATGGTGGATATTCCCGGCCTCATTGAGGGAGCGGCGGACGGTGCCGGCCTGGGGCATCGTTTTCTCAAGCACCTGTCGCGCACCCGCCTGATGTTGCATCTGGTCGATATCCTGCCGCCGGACGGCAGCGACATCGTCACCAACATCCGCACCATCAATCGCGAGCTCAAACGCTTCAGCCCGGACCTCGCGGCGCGGACGCAGTGGCTGGTGTTTAACAAGACTGACCTGATGCCCGATGCCGAGTCGGAGGCGCTGATCCGCGCGGCACTGAGGCGTCTGCGGCTCAAGACCCGATGGTTTGCCATTTCCGCGGCCACCGGCGCGGGCTGCGAAGTGCTGTGCGAGGCGGCCCAGGACTGGGTGGATGAGCAGCGCGCCACCCTGGACGCCGAGCAACAGGCCGACGCGTCCCACTCCTGAGCCATTCTCTGACCGCCATGTCTGAAGCCCGTGCCCGACTTGCCCGTCACCGCCGCTGGGTGGTGAAGATCGGGAGCTCCCTGGTGACGGCGCAGGGTCGGGGGCTCGACCATGCCGCCATTGCCGACTGGAGTGCCCAGATCGCGGCGCTGTGTGCGCGTGGGATTCAGGTGGTGCTGGTGTCTTCGGGCGCGGTGGCCGAAGGGATGGCGCGCTTGTCGCTGCCCCGGCGTCCCGAGCTGCTGCACCAACTGCAGGCGACGGCGGCGGTCGGCCAGATGGGCTTGATCCGTGCCTGGGAGCATGCCTTCCAGGGACATGCGCTGCGCGCCGCACAGATCCTGCTGACGCATGAGGACGTGGCCGATCGACGGCGCTATCTCAACGCCCGCGGCACCTTTCTGCAGCTCCTCGATTACGGTGTGGTACCGGTGGTCAACGAAAACGACACGGTGGCGATCGACGAGATCCGTCTGGGCGACAACGACACGCTGGGAGCGCTCACGGTCAATCTGATCGAGGCCGACCTGCTGGTCATCCTTACGGATCAGGAGGGTCTGTTCGAGGCTGACCCCCGGGTACAGCCGGACGCGCGACTCATCGGTGAAGCAGATCTCAGTGATACGCGGCTGGTGGCGATGGCAGGCGGCAGCAAGGGCGTGCTGGGCCGGGGGGGCATGAAAACCAAGCTCAGTGCCGCGCAGATTGCGGCGCGCTCAGGTGCGGCAACGGTGATCGCACATGGGCGCTCTCCCGATGCGCTGTTGCAGATCGCCGAAGGTGCTCCCATCGGTACGCTGCTCAAGCCTGGACAGACGCCCATGGCGGCGCGCAAACGCTGGATCGCCGGGCAGTTGCAGGTGCGCGGTGTGCTCCATCTGGACGCCGGGGCGGCTGCAGTGCTGGCGGCGCAGGGGCGCAGCCTGCTGCCCGTCGGCGTCACTGCAGTGGAGGGCGACTTTGACCGCGGTGATCTGGTGAGTTGCCGGGGGCCTGACGGCGAGGAGATCGCGCGCGGGCTGGTCAACTACGACGCCGATGAGGCTCGCCGGATCGCCGGCGCACGGCGCGAAGACATCACGGCCCGTCTCGGCTATGCCGGCGAGACCGAGCTGGTGCATCGCGACAACCTGGTCGTGGTGAACGGCTGAGTGCCGCCGTCGGTCGGGGGCACCCGACACAAAAAAGCCGACCCGGAGGTCGGCTCTTCAAGGGCCTGAGTGCTCAGGCCAGGGCGCGGATGCGCGCGCCAAGACGGCTCTTGTGACGGGCCGCCTTGTTCTTGTGGATCTGGCCGCGGTTCGCGTAGCGATCCAGCACGGGCACCATCTCGGTGTAGGCTGCGGTGGCAGCGGCCTTGTCGCCGGCGTCGCAAGCCTTGACGACCTTCTTGATGGTGGTGCGGATCATCGACCGCTGCGCCGCGTTGCGCTCGCGATTCTTGATGCTCTGACGGGCGCGCTTTTTTGCGCTGGCAATGTTGGCCAAGGGGAAAACTCCTGACAGCATTCGGTACGATGGAAGGGCGCGAATTGTCGGGGCGTGTCCGCCACTTGTCAACCGGCAGTGGCGACGACGCAGCCTTGATCCCGCTACACTTCGCCGCTTATGTCCGGTTCCCTGCTCAAGTCCTCCGGTGTCGTCGGCGGCATGACGCTGCTGTCGCGCGTACTCGGTTTCGTGCGGGACGTGCTGTTCGCGGCGGCCTTTGGCGCCGGCGCCGGGATGGACGCCTTCCTGGTGGCGCTGAAAATCCCCAATTTCGGCCGCCGAATGTTTGCCGAAGGGGCGTTCTCGCAGGCCTTCGTGCCGGTCTTCACCGAAACCCGGACGCGAGGCGCACATGAGGATGCACGCCATCTGCTGGCGCATGTCGCCGGCACCCTGGGGGGCATACTCGGGCTGATCACCCTGGTGGGGTGCCTGGCCAGTCCCCTGCTGATGGGGCTGTTCGCGCCCGGGTTCGCAGATGATCCCGCCCAGTTCGCCATGGGCGCGGACATGCTGCGCTGGACGTTCCCCTATCTGCTGTTCATTTCGTTGACCGCGATGGCGGGCGGGGTGCTCAACAGTTACGGGCGGTTCGCGGTGCCGGCGGTTACGCCGGTCATTCTCAATGTCTGCCTGATCGCTGCGGCCTTCATTGATGCGGCGTCGGTGCGGGTGCTGGCCTATGCGGTGTTCGTGGCCGGCCTGTTGCAGCTGGCCTTTCAGCTGCCCAGTCTGCGCTCACTGGGGCTGCTGCCGCGACCGCGCTGGGGCTGGGGCGAGCCGCGGGTGCGACGAATCGTCAGCCTCATGGTGCCCATCATGATCGGCTCCTCTGTGGCGCAGATCAGCTTGTTGCTCGACACCATTCTCGCCAGTTTTCTGGTCAGCGGCAGCGTCAGCTGGCTTTACTACGCCGACCGCCTGATGGAATTCCCGCTGGGCATCTTCAGCATTGCGATCGGCACGGTGATGCTGCCGACGCTGGCCACCCACCATGCCCAGTCGGCTGGCGAGGCGTTTTCCGCAACCCTGGACTGGGGCCTCCGGCTGCTGCTCATTCTCGGGGTGCCCGCGGCCCTGGGCCTGCTGCTGCTGGCGGGGCCGTTGGTGGTCACCTTGTTCCAGTACGCCGCATTCACCGCCGAGGATGCCCAGATGACCGCATGGGCGCTGATGGCGTATTCGTTCGGTTTTATCGGGTTCTCCCTGGTCAAGGTACTGGTGCCCGGGTTCTACGCCCGCCAGGAAACGCGGGTGCCCGTGCGGTTCGCCATCACCGCGCTGCTGTGTGGCATGGCGATGTCGGTCACCGGGGTGCTGCTGGCGGTGCAGCAGCAGTGGGCGGCGCCGCACGCGGTACTGGCCCTCGCCACCTCCACGTCGGCGTGGATCAACGCCGTCCTGCTGTGGCGCCGTCTGCGCCAGGACCGGGTCTACCAGCCCCTGTCCGGATGGCGGCTGTTCTCGTTGCGTCTGCTGCTCGCCAATGCGGCCATGGCGGGCGTGGTGTTGTCGCTGCACGGTTCGATGGCGCAATGGTTGTCATGGGGGCTGGTCGAGCGCGTGCAGCAGCTGGGGCTGATCGTGATCGCCGCTGCGCTGACCTATGTCACGGTGCTCCTGCTCTCCGGGTTGCGGCCGCGGCATCTGCGCCGGAGCGCGGCCGTATGAGGGTGATCCGTGGGCAACACAATGTCGATGCGCTGGCACGGCCCAGCGTGGTGACGATCGGTAACTTCGATGGGGTGCACCGCGGACATCTGGCGCTGATTGCCTGCGCCCGCGAGCATGCACAGCGGTTGCAGCTGCCCCTGACCGTGCTCACGTTCGAGCCGACGCCCCGAGAGTTCTTTGCCCCGGAGCAGGCGCCGGCACGGGTCAACGTGCTGCGCAGCAAACTGGCCGACCTCGCCGAGGCCGGGGTGGATCAGGTGGTGCTGCAGCGGTTCGATGCGCGATTTGCGGCGTATGGTGCCGATGCCTTCGTCGAGGCGTTGCTGTGCCGTGATCTGGGTGCCCGGGCGGTGATCGTCGGAGACGATTTCCGCTACGGACAGGGGCGGGCCGGCGACTTTCACCGCTTGCAGGCGGTGGGGGCCGCGCGGGGCTTTGCCGTCGACACCATCGGGACTGTGCAGTTGGGAGCGGAGCGCTGCAGTTCGACGGCACTGCGGCGTGCGTTGGCGGCGGCTGATCTGCCGACGGTGGAAAACCTGCTGGGGCGGCCCTTCCGGGTGTTGGGTCGTGTCCGTGGCGGCTTGCGCCTGGGACGCACCCTGGGCATGCCCACCGCCAACCTCCCGCTGAAGCGGCCGCTGGCGCTGCGACAGGGCGTGTATGCAGTCACGCTTCACCGCGGAGGGGAAGCGTTGCCAGCAGTGGCCAATCTGGGCGTGCGGCCGACACTGGGGGGCACCCCCAGCTTGCTGGAGGCCCATTGTCTGGTGCCGCCGGGCGATCTCTATGGTCAGTGCGTGTCGGTGCAGTTCCATCACTTCCTGCGGCCGGAGCTCCGGTTTGATTCGCTGGAGGCGCTGAAAGCGCAGATGCATCGCGACCGCGACGCCGCGCAGGCCTGGCTGGACCAGGCCGGCCTGGGGGCGCTGCGATGATCATTCAGGCCCCGGCGCCGGCCGGGCTTCCTTACACTGTCGGGCCCGCTGGCGGGCGCGACCGCCGATTCTGACGAGCAATGCTGTGAGTACCGATTACAAGGCGACCCTCAATCTGCCGGAAACGGCCTTTCCCATGCAGGCGCAACTCGCCAAGCGCGAGCCTGACATGCTGGCGCGCTGGCAGGCCGAGAACACCTACGAGGCGGTACTGGCAGCGGCCGAGGGTGCGGAACCCTTCTGGCTGGTCGATGGCCCGCCCTATGCCAACGGTGATATCCACATCGGGCATGCCGTCAACAAGGTTCTGAAGGACATCGTGGTCAAGTCGGCGCGACTGGACGGCCGGCAAGCGGCCTTCGTGCCGGGCTGGGACTGCCATGGCCTGCCGATCGAACTGCAGGTGGAAAAGAAGTTCGGCAAGGTTGGTGACAAGCTCAGCGCCGCCGAATTTCGGGCCCGTTGCCGCGAATATGCCGGCGAGCAGGTTCAGCGTCAGCGTGCCGACTTCGAACGGCTCGGGATTCTGGCCGACTGGGATCACCCCTATCTGACGATGCAACCCGGTTTCGAGGCCGAACAGCTGCGGGTGCTGGCGCAGATCGCCGAGAACGGGCATGTGGTGCGCGGGTTCAAGCCGGTGCACTGGTGTCTGGACTGCGGCTCCTCGCTGGCGGAAGCCGAGGTGGAGTATCAGGACAAGACCTCGGAGGCGATTGACGTTGCCTTCGGCGCTGCGGATGAAAGCGACCTGGCAGGCCGTTTCGGCCTGGAGGCGGCGCCGGGCGCCGCCTTCGTGATCTGGACCACCACGCCGTGGACGCTGCCGGCCAACCAGGCGATCTGTGTGCATCCCGAGCTCGACTATGCGCTGGTGCGGCTGAACGGTCGTTGCCTGGTGCTGGCCGACGGACTGGTACCGGCGGTGGCGGCCCGTGTCGGGCAGCCCGCGGAGACGCTGGCCCGCATCAAGGGCGCAGCCCTGGTCGGCGCGCAGGCGCAGCATCCGTTTGCGGCGCGTGAGGTGCCGGTGCTGGCCGGCGAGCACGTCACCCTGGAGGCCGGCACCGGCCTGGTCCACACCGCGCCGGCCCACGGTGCCGACGACTACGCGGTCGGCCGGGCAGCCGGGTTGGCCGTCTACAATCCGGTCGCTTCCAATGGGGTCTTCATCGATGGCACCCCGGTGGTGGCCGGCCTGCATGTGCGCAAGGCGGATGCGGTGGTCATCGAGGCGCTCGGGCAGGCCGGTGCGCTGATCCATCAGGGCAAGCTGCATCACAGCTATCCGCACTGCTGGCGTCACAAGACGCCGCTGATCCAGCGCGCGACGCCGCAATGGTTTGTGTC
>CAKZHZ010000068.1 GCA_936928855.1 uncultured Polycyclovorans sp. | reverse complement strand
TCGCGGAGTCCGTGCCGGGTTTCGATGACCTGGCTTCCTGCGGTACCGGGGGGGTCTTCGGTCGGGGGTTCTGCACGCCGATCACCGCGTCGATCCCGGCGTTGATCCAGGCGAAGGCGCGGGACGTGTTGGGCATGGTGTACGTCTCCTTCGCGCCGTGCTGCATGAAGGCGTACACGACGTGGCGGCCCCCCCTGGTCCGCAAGTACCCGGTGTAGGTCAGCAGCCGCCAGCCGTTCCCGCCCTTCCCGGCAAATGCGGCGACGTTTCCGGCCCGCTCGGCGGTCAGGGCGGCGCGGTCGACGCGGCCCGGCACTGACCGGGGTGCAGCCCGCCCGACGGCGCCGAACTCGCCCGCTTCGCCGCCGAGATTTCCTGCGCCCGCGTTCCAGCCCATGTGCTGCGCCGCGCCGAAGATCTGTTCCTGGACTGGATGGCCTGTGCCCTGGCTGGCCGCAGCGGTGAACCGGTGCAGGTGCTGGAGCGCTTCGTCGAGCGCCACGCCAAGCCCGGCGACGCCGAACTGCTGACTTCGCGCAAGCGCGTCGATCCGCTGTTCGCCGCCATGCTCAACTCGGGCGCCTCGCACATGGTCGAGCAGGACGACGTGCACAACGGCTCGGTGTTCCACGCCGCCGCCGTGGTGTTCGGGCCGGCGCTGGCCCTCGCACAGTCGCGCAAGGCCAGCGGCGCACAGATGCTGGAAGCCATCGTCGCCGGTTACGAGGTGGGCATCCGCATCGGCGAGTTTCTGGGCCGCGCGCACTACAAGCGCTTCCACACCACGGCGACGGTCGGCTGCATCGCGGCCGCCGCCACCGCCGGACGCCTGCTCAACTTGAATCCCGAGCAGACGGCCTGGGCCTTCGGCAGTGCCGCGACGCAGGCCGGCGGCCTCTGGGAATACCTGCGCGAAGGCGCACAGTCCAAGCAGTTGCATTGCGCGCATGCCGCGATGGCCGGCATTACCGCCGCGGAGCTGGCCGCCGACGGCTATACCGGTGCGCGGCGCGCGCTGGAAGGTGCCGGTGGCATGGGGGCCTCGATGTCCGAGGGTGCCGACCCGGCCAAGCTGGTCGATGGCCTGGGCACGCGCTGGACCCTGGCCGAGTCCTCCTTCAAGTTCCATGCATCCTGCCGTCACACGCACCCGGCCGCCGATGCGCTGCAAACGCTCATGCAACGCGAACACCTCAAGCACGAAGATCTCGCCGACGTGCTGTGCGGCGTGCACCAGAGCGCCATCGACGTGCTGGCACCGGTGGTCGAGCCGTCCTCCGTGCATCAATCAAAATTCTCAATGGGCACGGTGCTGGGCCTGATCGCCGTGTTTGGCCGCGCGCAGTTGCCGGATTTCGACGCGCACTACCTCGATGCCAAGGTGGTCGCGGTGCGCAAGAAGGTGCGCATGACGCTCGATGCGGAAGTCGAAGGCGCTTACCCCGCGCGCTGGATCGGCAAGGTCTGGGTCAAGACCACCGACGGCCGCAGCTTCGAGGCGCGGGTCGATGAACCCAAGGGCGATCCGGGCAACACGCTCAGCCGGCCGGAACTCGAAGACAAGGCGCAAAGGCTCGCGTCCTACGCCGACGGCGCGAGCGACGCCGAAATGAAGGCGATCATCCAGCGGGTCTGGAATCTCGAGAACGAGACCAGCGTCCAGGGCTGGCTGTCGTGATCCCCGCGCGCAGCTACCTGTTCGTGCCGGGCAACCGCTGCGAACGCATCGCCAAGGCCATCGCCAGCGGTGCCGACGCGGTGATCGTGGACCTGGAAGACGCGGTGCCACCGGCCGAGAAGGACGACGCGCGCGCCGCGGTGCGCGCCAGTCTTGACGCCGCGCGACCCATCTGGCTGCGCATCAACGGCGCGCAGACGCCGTGGTTCGCGGCGGATCGCGCGCTGTGTGGGTTGCCCGGCATCGCCGGCATCGTGCTGCCCAAGGCCGAGTCCGGCGCGCTCGTCACCGAACTGCACACGGCCGCGGCGCGCCCGGTGCTGCCCACCCTCGAGAGTGGCCTGGGCCTGGCGCGGCTGGATGAAATCGCCACGGCCAAGGGCACCGAGCGTCTGGTGTTCGGCAGCATCGACCTGCGCCTGGACCTCGCCATTCCCGGCGACGAGCCGGTGCTCGATCCCTACCGCATGCAGCTGGTGCTGGCCTCGCGGCTCGCCGGCCTGCCCTCGCCCGTGGACGGCGTGACCACGAGCTTTTCCAATCCGGACGTGGTCGAGGCCGACACGCGACGGTCTGCCTCACTCGGCTTCACCGGCAAGCTGTGCATCCACCCGCAACAGATCGCGCCGGTGCATCGCGGCTTCGGCCCGACCCCGGCCGACATCGACTGGGCACGCCGCGTCGTTGCCGCCGACAACAGCGCCGATGGCCGCGCCGTGGCGCTCAACGGCCAGATGGTGGATCGCCCGGTGGTCGAGCGCGCCCGCGCCATCCTCGCGCGGGCGCACTGAATCCGTTGCACCTTCATCCGTACGCCGGGCATTGAGCCTGGCCCACTCTCACAGGAACTACTGCACATGACCGCACCCCTGCTGTTCAGCATCGTCGACGGCGTCGGCGAAATCGTCCTCAACCGGCCGGACGCCGGCAATGCCTTCGACGAGCCCATGCTCGATGCCTGGGTCGCGGCCCT
Organism: uncultured Polycyclovorans sp.; assembly: GCA_936928855.1. Lineage (GTDB taxonomy): Bacteria > Pseudomonadota > Gammaproteobacteria > Nevskiales > Nevskiaceae > Polycyclovorans. Next base: position 1,863 of record CAKZHZ010000068.1, on the reverse strand, counting down.
GCAGCAATGCCTTGAGGATGACGCCGTGCGCGCCGTGCTGCTGCGTGCCAACGGCCGCCATTTCTGCGCCGGTGGCGACCTGCACGACATGAAGCGCGAGCTGGAAGGGCCGCCGTCGATCCACAAGACCAAGCTGTGGTCGGGCGTGCATCGCATTCCGAAACTGATGATGCAGATCGACAAGCCGGTGGTGGCCGCCATGCAGGGCGCGGCCACCGGGGCCGGCCTGGACATGGCGCTGCAATGTGATTTCCGCGTCGCTGCCGACAACGCGCGGGTGGCGGCGAGCTACGTCAAGATCGGTCTGGTCCCCGGCGACGGCGGCGCCTGGCTGCTGCCGCGTATCGTCGGCCTGCCGCGCGCGCTGGAGATGCTGCTGACCGGCGATTTCGTCGAAGCCGAGGAAGGCCAGCGCATCGGCCTGTTCAATCGCGTGGTGCCCCTGGCGGATCTGGAGAACGAGGCCCGTGCACTGGCGCGTCGTCTGGCCGACGGCGCCGCCACGGCGATGCGTCTGACCAAGCGGGCGGCGTACCAGGGTCTGCACCTGGACTTCACCACCCATCTCGATCAGGTGTCGTCGCACTTCGTGCTCGCGGCCAAGAGCCCGGAGCACCGCGAGGGCGTCAACGCCTTCCTGGAAAAGCGCAAGCCCGACTTCAGGGTTTGATCGCTTGCGGCAACCGGATGGCCGGCCAGACTCAGGTCTGGTCGGCCATCTGGCGTTGTCGCTTGATTCCCGAATAACGGTAGAGCCCGAAGCCCAGCAGCGCGACGCCAACAAACAGCAGATAGAAGCCGTAGCGCTTTGGTGGAATACCGACACTGAACGGAAAGCGCGAGGTGTACTGCCCCTGGTCACCGGCCGTCACCAGGCCGACAAACCTGCCCGGCGTGGTGAAGCTGTATTCCAGCGGCACGCTGCCCGATTCGTAGATCTTCGGGGGCAGATGCGCCACGGTGATCGCATCGAGCTGGCGCTCGTCGCCGGTGTCACGAATGATCCGCACCTCGATGGGCATTTCGCGCAGTTCGGGGTTCATGGCATCCATGACCACGATGGTATGGCCGACCTTGGGAATGTCTTCGCAGAACTCGCGGTTGCCGTTGATCTCCGGCTGGTAGCCGGTGAAGTGCATGTTGAACGGCCCCAGGCGCAGCTTGCACATGTCGTCGTCGATCGACAGACCGCCGTGCGCGCCCGCCCCCTGACACAGCGCCAACCCCAGCACCGCACCGCAGGTGAGCAGCGCGGCGCGTAACCCGCGGTAAGCCGATCGATTCTGCATTTGGCCGTAACCCTCAGTGACGTTGCGCGAGCTGCAACTGGGTGAACACCGGGATGATCGGGCCGAACACTTCCACCATGTGGCGCTGTCCTTGCGCGTCAAAGAAGAACAGCATGCCGCCCACGCGGCTGTCGACGTTGGTCAGGAAGCTGACAAGCCTTTCGATCTCCCAGGCCGCATCGGTGGCCTCGATACGCATGGTCCGCGTCTCGCCGGGGGCGATGGGCGAATCGTCGCTGAGCTTGAGGCCGGAACCCGCAACCAGGTCCTTGGGGAACGAGGGATCGACCCCGGCCAAGGCCACGGCCAGCGACTTGTTCAGGAAGCGCAGGTTGGCGGTGGTGAATTCCCCGAGGCGCATCGGTGAGTCGGACTGGTTGGTGACCTCGACGTCGAGCCGCAGGCTGCGGCCCGGGACGTCGTAGGTGGCGTCCTTCATTTGCACCGCCACTTCGGGGGGCGGCAGCGGCAGGGGTTTGGTCTTGAACGAGCCGGCCTGCAGTGGCACCACGTACTCGTACTTTTGAGTGGCGTGGTGGTAGCCGAAGATCACCACCACCAGCACCAGCACCAG
>CAKZHZ010000067.1 GCA_936928855.1 uncultured Polycyclovorans sp. | reverse complement strand
AGACCCGAAAAGCCCTCAGCGATTTCATCAAACCATTTACGGAACACCACACTAGCCCCGGCGTCCCGGGATGAGGCCGGCACTTGCGGTCGGCGGCGTGCTGTGTCATTAATTATTTACCACTGTTTATTAAACAACGGTCCGCTTTCATGCCACGTGCTGCGCTTACCGACCTGGAGCTGGAAACCACCCGCCGCCGCCTCAGCGCGGCGGCGCTGGCGATCTATCGCGAAGAAGGCCAGGAGGCCGTCACGTTTCGTCGCATCGCGGAGGCGCTGCGCATCAGCCACACCCGCGCCTACCGTTATTTCGACAACAAGGATGGGCTGATGGCGCGCGTTCGCGTTGAAGCGATGCAGCGACTGAGCGAGCACGTATTGCGCCGCTCCCCGACGCAGCCGGACATCCTCAAGCAGATGCGCGACACCATCCTCGCCTTCGTCGAATTCGGCCGTGCCCATCCGCAGGACTACCTGCTGATCTTTGCCAGCCACCAGCCGGCACCGACGCTGTTCCCCGAGTTGCTCGCCGCCCGCCGGGCCTTGTTCGATCACGCCGTCGGCATCGCCCAACGCGCCATCGACCACGGCGTCATCGACGGCGATGCCCGCCGCTTTGCCCACATCGTGTGGAGCCAGGTGCACGGGCTGATGACACTGCACACGGCCAACCAGCTGGTCCACGGCTACGACCTCGACGCCCTGGTGCCGACGATGATCGATCATCTGCTGGGCACCCGCCGCGCGGATGACGCCGCCACCCCCATCACCGCCTCACGTGGCGCCCGCGCCACGCGCGGCTGAGCCCCATCCCGTCGGAAGGAACCTCCCATGAGCCGCGTCCATATCGCCCTCGACCACCTGAGCCCGGAACAGAGGAAGACCCTCAAGCAACTCACCAGCGCCCCGCCGGTCGCCTGGCCCACGGTGATCCTGTTCGTCATCCTCGTGAGCACCTTCATCGGGGTTTACGTCGTCTGCGGAATGGGCTGGCTCCCGCTGTGGATCGGCACCCTGGTCAACACGGTAGTGGGATACGTCGCCTTCAGCGTCGCCCACGATTCGCTGCACCGTGCGGTGTCCACACACACCCGCTTCAATGACGCCATCGGTCAGTTCGGCCTGATGGTGGTGCTGCCCTACGTCGATACCCGCATGTTCCGCTGGGCGCACATCCTGCACCACCGCTTTGCCAGCGGCGACGGCGATCCGGACATCGCGTTCCGCGGGGCCTGGTGGACGCTGCCGTTCCGCTGGATGTTCATCGACCTCGCCTACTTCGTGCATGCCCTCCGGCACGTCGACAAGGTGTCGAAGCCCTACCTGCGCCGATCCCTGCAGATGGCGGCCGTGGTGGCCGTGGTGTTCGCGACGCTGATCGCCCTGGGGTACGGCGCCGAACTGTTCATGCTCTGGTTCGTGCCGTCACGCCTGGTCATGCTGATGCTGGGATTCAGCTTCTTCTGGCTTCCACACGTGCCGCACGATGTCAGTCAGGCCGAGAACTTCACCCGGGCCACCACCGTGCGTTTCGGATGGGAGTGGTTGCTGGGGCCGGTGCTGCAGTACCAGAACTATCACCTGATTCATCACCTCTACCCGATGACGCCGTTCTACAACAACTACAAGGTGTGGAAACTGCTGGAGCCGGAGCTGATGAAGCACGATCTCGCGATCCAGCACAAACTGAACATTCATCCCGAAATCCGCCTGCGGGCGGCCGGTCACTGAGGAGACACCGCCATGCGCCGCTATCAGTGCCGCTATTGTTCGCATATCTACGACGAACGCCTTGGTGACCCCGACAGCGGCATCGCCCCGGGCACCCGCTTTGAGGATATTCCCGAAGACTGGCAATGCCCGGAATGCGGAGCCGGCAAGGAAGACTACGATCTCATCGACGACTGATCCGTCCCTCAACGCAAGCCAGGAGTTTTCCGCATGACCCCCAAAGTGGTGTTGATTACCGGCGCCGGCAGCGGCATGGGCCACCTCGCCGCCCGGCGTGCGCTGGCGGCCGGCTGGAAGGTGGCCGCACTGGATGTTGACGACCGGGGCCTGGACGCACTGGGCGAGCACCCGGGGCTGCTCAAGTGCCGGACCGACATCACCGACTTTGCCGCAGTACAGGCGGCGGTCGCGCAATGCGACGCGCAACTGGGGCCAATCGACCGGCTGGTCAACGCCGCAGCCATCATGCCGCTGGGGCTGCTGACCGAACAGCCGCGCGACACCATGATGAAGATCATGGAGATCAACTACGGCGGACTGGTCAACATCACCCAGGCGGTATTGCCCGGCATGCTGGCGCGCGGACGCGGTGAGTTCGTCAGTTTCGCGTCCATGGCCGGCCACTGGCCGATCCTGTACATGGGGGCCTACAACGCGTCCAAGCATGCCGTGGTGGCCTTCACCGAAGTGCTGCGCCACGAGAACCGCAACAGTGGCGTGCGCTTCGTCTGCGTCTGTCCGCCGGCGGTGGCTACCCCGCTGCTGCAGCAGGGCCGGGACACCCGCTGGCCGAAAATGCTGGACCTGGTTCCGCCGATCACGCCCGAAGCCGTGCTCGACGATATCGAGCGGCAGCTGCACCGCGCTCGCTTCTGGTCCTTCCCCGGGCCGGTGACCCGCCTGTCCTATGTGCTGCGACGGTGGTTCCCGAACATCCTGTGGTGGCTGGTCCATCGCACCGAGGGCCGATGAGGCGGCGCCCGCACGACGGGCCACTCCGCTGGGAAGCCTTCGGGCCTGCTGACACGACCGCAACTGCCGCGACGGCGCTCGTCGCGTCAGCAGGCGCCAGGCGCCTAGGCGGCCTGCCCTCCCTTGAAAGCCTCCAGACGCGCGCCGATCCGTTCCCCCATCGCCTCCGCCAGCGCTTTCAGGCCACTGGCCGGGCGCACCATGACTTCGAAGTCGACAATCCTGCCGTCCGCATCGAAACGGATCATGTCGATGCCCTTGAGGTCACGCTGCGACACCCGGGCGCTGAACTCGAGCACCACGCTCAGGCCATCTTCCGACCACAGCTCGCGGTGATAGGTAAACCCCTCGAAAACCTCCAGCAGGACGGTGGTCAGAATCAGCACCAGTGCCGCTTCGCCCCGGTAAGGACTGAACGCAGCCGGCGAGCGAAACACCGCCTCCTGGTGCAAGAGGCTGGGCAGCGCACTCATGTCACGGCGCGCCACCATGTCATGCCAGACAGCCATGCTGCGCTGTACGGACGGATGATTCGACATTGCAATACTCCCAAGAGATAAAAGTCGTTCGGGAGGGCAGTCAGCGCCCCCTTGAGGCCGTCAGGACACGCGGCGCGTCACACCCTGCCAATAGGGCTCGCGCAGGACGGTCTTCAGCACCTTGCCCGCACCGTTCCGCGGAAGGACATCGGTACGGTCGATCGACTTCGGCACCTTGAAACCACCAAGATGAGCCCGGCAGTGCGTGATCAGCGCATCGTCGGTCACCGCGCCATCACGCATCACCACCACTGCCTTGACCGCTTCACCCCAACGCTCGTCGGGCACGCCGATGACCGCCACGTCAGCAACCCCCGGGTGCGCCATCAGGACAGCCTCGACTTCCTTGGAAGCGACGTTCTCGCCGCCACTGACGATGATGTCCTTCAACCGGTCCACCAGGTACAGGTAGCCCTCGGCATCCACGTACCCGGCATCGCCGGTCCGCAGGAAATTGCCATGGAAGGTTTCCGCATTGGCATCATCACGCTGCCAGTAGCCGCCCATCACCTGTGGTCCGCGAACGCAGACCTCGCCGACTGTTCCAGGCGTCACATCATTGCCCTCCGGGTCGACCACCCGCAGCGTGGTACCGGAGACCGGCCGGCCGGCAGCGGCCACCAGTGCCGTGTTGTCCCCCTGCAGGGCGCGCTGATGATCGGCAGCGGTCAGCATGGCGATGGTGCTGTGGGTCTCGGTCATACCGTAGACCTGAGAGAAGTCGCAGCCATAGCGGGCATGCGCGGCGTGCAGCAGCGGTGCGTTGATGGGCGACGCACCATAGAAAATGTTGCGGAACCCCTCGGCATCGCCGGAAGCCCCGTCAACGCCGACGCAGGCCTGGATCATCGCCGGCACCAGGGTGGCATGCGCCACTTCACCGGCACACATCATCGCATTGACCGCACGGGGATCGAAGTCGCAACGCAACAGCAGTGTCGCGCCGCGACTGATCAGCCAGAGGCTGGCAAACACGCCGCCGATATGGAACAGCGGGAACCCCTGGTAGGCACGCTCGCCAGGATGCACCGCAACATCGAAACCAATCAACGCTGCGATCGAGCTGGCCAAACCGTTGCGGCCGTTCAGCACGACGCCCTTGGGCCGGCCGGTCGTCCCCGACGTGTACATCTGCAGATACGGCCGCTCCGGAGAATCGTCCCGCAACGTGTGGGCCGGCAGCGGTGCGGCCGCGTCGACCCAACCGTCGAAGTCCCGCCAGCCCGGCAACGCCCCGCCCATCACGATCCGCCCTTCCGGCTTGACGCAGTCCGGAAGCAACGGCTCCAGCGCGGAAGCGAACATCGACTCTGCCACCAGAGCCTCGCAGCCACTGTCTTCGAGTATCCACGCCATCTCGGACGGTGAAAGCCGGTGGTTGACCGGCACGATCACGGCGCCGCCACGCTGGGCCGCCAACAACAGCAGCAGCGTCTCGGTGCGATTACGCGCCACCACGCCGAAACGGGACGAAGGGCCCAGGCCGAGCCCCTCAAGCGCGTTGATGATCGCGCTCACCCGGTCTACCGCATCGCCATAGCGAAGCGTCCCAAGCTCACTGTCGACCAGCAGCACATCCGGCCGGCATTGAGCATGGTGTTCAAAGGCGGCGGAGAGCTTCAGCGCCTGCGTCATCGTGGTTTACCCCTTCATCATGGCAATCAGCCGGTGCGCGAATCGGCTGTAAGGTGGATAGAGCAGCTTGAGGCCGGTGAACCGGCCCATTCCGCGCTGCGTGAATATGGGCTTGAGGTGGGAAAAGGTGTCAAACCCTTCGGCGCCATGGTAGCGCCCGAATCCGCTGGCGCCGACACCACCGAACGGCAGGTCCACCTGCAGGAACTGCGCAACCACTTCGTTGACCGCTGCGCTGCCGGACAAGGTATCCCGAAGGACCCGCCGCTGCCGGTCCGCGGAATGTCCGAAGTAGTAGATTGCCAGGGGATTGTCCCCCGCATTGATCTGTGACAGCGCGCCGTCGAATCCGTCGTACTCCAGCACCGGCAGCACCGGGCCGAAGATCTCCTCCTGCATCACACGGGCATCCGCGGGCGGGTTGACCACCAGTGTCAGGGGGAACTTGCGCCCCGCGCGAAGCGCTTCGGCATCCGGCTCCATCTCGATCACGTCGGCACCGCGCTCACGCGCGTCGGCCACCAGACCGTGAAGGCGCTCGTACTGCCGCGCGTTGATGACGGCGGTGTAGCTCGCCGCCCGCGCACCTTCGGGAAAATGAGCTTGGTAGTGCTTGCGCGTCGCCTCGACGTAGTCGCCACTGCGACCCCGCGGCACCATCACGTAATCCGGCGCCACACAGGTCTGCCCGGCATTGGTGGTCTTGCCCCACAGCACCCGGTGTGCCGCCTCATCCACCGGGTAATCGGGGTCGACGATGACCGGACTTTTGCCACCCAACTCCAGCGTGACCGGCGTCAGGTTCTGTGCGGCCGCCTGCATCACCCGGCGACCGACGGCCGTCGACCCGGTGAACAGCAGATGATCGAACGGCAACGCCGAAAATGCGGTGGCAACATTCGCCTCACCGCCGATGATCGCCACCTCGGTGTCGTCGAACGCCGCTGCCACCAGCTGCTGGATCAGCGCCGTGGTGGCCGGGGTGAACTCCGACATCTTCACCATTGCCCGGTTCCCGGCCGCCAGCGCTGTCGCCAGCGGTGCCAGTGCCAGATTCACCGGATAGTTCCACGGGGACATCACGCCCACCACCCCGAGCGGTTGCGGAACGATGGCATTGCTCGCCGGCAGGAACCAGATCGAGGTCCCGCGCCGACGCGGCCGCATCCAGCGTGCCACCCGGGCCAGGGTGTAGTCGATGGTGGTCAGCGTGGCGCCGGTTTCGGCAAGCCGCGACTCTTCCTCGGCGCGACTGCCGAAGTCGGCATTGACCGCCTCGATGATTCGCGCCCGGTTGTCCGCCACGACCGCTCGCAACCGTCGCAGACGGTCCACACGCGTGGCGAGGGGCGGGTTGCGATCCTGCTCGAATGCTGCCGCCTGACGCGCGAACAGGGCGTCGAGGTCGACGCCGGGCAGGGAGAAGGAGAGGTCAGCAGGTTGAGCGTTCATGATCGAGCCTACAAGGGGGTTCGGCCCAGTGTTGCCGAACCCCGTGCCGTACACCCCTATCGATGGTTGGGGCTCAGAAGAGGTACTTGGCAAACACGCCAAGGTTGTCCCGATCCCTGTAGAGATTGTTACTGCCGCCGCCAAAGAAACTGTTGTAGGACAGCGTCAGCGACATCGACTTCTGCAGGCGGAACTCCAGCAGCAGGTTGAGCGTTTTTCGCCCTTCGACGAAATTGCCGCCCGGCCCTGGTGCGTTGCCTCCAATATCGTGCTGCCAGATGAACAGCGGCTGGACACCGATGCCCGGCAGCACCGACTCGTAGTTGATCCGGCCTACGACGCGGTAGCCCCAGGAGAAGTCATCGGCAAACGCGCTGCGCGACGCCTGAGTCGGATTGAAACGCAAGCCGTCGGGGCCGACCGTGCAGGCCGGATTGGTCGAACACGCCAATCGCGAGCCGTCTGCACCGCTGCCATCAGCGCCCGCGCTGGCGTGGGTGGCACCGCTCATCGGCCCTTCGATCTGCAGCTTGTCGAAGTCCGGCAAATTGAGCACATGCGTGGCGGCCAGCTCGTAGAGCAGGATGACCTGGTCCGCACCGATCCAGTTGTCCGAGGCTCCGAGCACCTGCGTGGCGCCCAGGTTGTACTGGAGCACCTTGCCGGGAATCCACCCCTGGATGTAGCTGTTGGGCGCATTGTCCCCGACCGTGCCCCCGCGATACGGAATGATGAAGTTGGGGAAGGAGCGCGCAGACCCCGGCACCGATCCCACCAGCATGTTGATCATGTCCGGATACGGATTGTTGCCATTGGCATCGGTGAAATTGTCGCCGTCATAGACGACGTAGTTTCCGGCCTCGTCGAAACCCAGCCCGGCACTGGCCCCCGAACAGCCCAGGGACTCGCGGTGACAGCTCGACAGCGTGGGACCGAAGGAGGCAAATGCCAGGTCCAGGATGGCCACCTGCAGCGGCACGTTGGGGCGGTACGACACCTCGCCCTGGAACGACAGCTCTCCTGCGGTGGTGGTGAAGCTGAAGCCGTACATCTGCAGATCTTCTGGATACTCCAGCTGTACCTTGGCCGTGTCGAGCGGCAGCATGTCACTCTCAGCCACTCCGGGCTGCCGGATCAACAGGTTCCCCAGCGCGCCCAGGGCCGTCCCCAGATTGAGCCCGAGACCCAGCTCACCGAGGATGCCAGGGCGCTGCAGGGCCAGCGTGGTCAGGTCCAGTCCCACCTGGGTCACCGTATCGAGCCCACGGGTAACGGGCAGGTTCGGGCAGGCTGCGAGGAACTCCAGGGTGTTGGTCGCGTCCACGCCGGCACTGTTGCCGGCGGCCCGTGCACAACTGGCGTCGGTGGAATAGAAGCTCACGTAGGGCAGCTTGGAGTGGTAGTTCATGAAGTACAGCCCCAGCTCGGTGCCATTGTTGAGCTGCTCGGCGTAGTACTTGAACGAAATTCCGTACTGCCCGGTATCGCGGGCTTCGTTGTCGGGAAGCCGATCAATGTTGACCGTCGTCGGCGTCAGCAGTGACAGCGGGTTGTCGAGTGGGAACCCGGCATGATCCGGATCGTCAGCAGAGCCGCCGAACGAGGCATTCACCGAGCCCCGCAGGTTGTCGGTGCCGACATCGACAAACGACATGAAACTCCCGGGCGTGGGAATTTCCACCGGCTCCCATTCGAACTGGTAATACACCTCGACACTGGCGCCGTAGAAGAGATCCGTCGATGCCCGCACCATGCCGACGGGAACGAACAGCTCCTCCAGCAGGCCAAACCCCAGTCGATGCAGGCTGTTGACGTTCACCGGCTGGGCCTGATTGACGCTGTTCACCACCGCCACGGTGCTCTGCCCCCAGTTCACCGTCTGGCGACCGATGCGGAACAGCAGCTCGCGTTCCGACCCCAACGGCACCTCTCCGTAGAAGTTGGCGTCCAGCAGGTCGTACCGCAGGCCGACTTCCTGGGCCTCGTCCTCGGGCCGGTCGATCGTGACATCGCCGCCCGGACCATGAACCCGGTCAAAGTATCGATTCGATATCCGGGGGTCGCCGGTATTACCGGTGCTGCTCGCGTTCCCGGGGGTGATCCGGTTGCGATAGCGGGCACCGAAGTCTCGATAGTTGACGTCGTCGTAGATGCCGATGCCGCGAAAGAAGAACCCGAAGTCACCGAAACGGATGTTCAAGTCCTGCGACAGCTTCAACGGCGCCTGGGTGATATCACCCTTGTCGTAGTTGAGGTTGCCGTCGTCGAAATTCATCGAGGCCATCCCGGGTGCTGCGGCCAGGTGTTCGGCTGGATAGGTCTGCAGACGATGCAGTCCCTGACAGGTCTGGTACACACCCGAGCACACCTGAGGATCGAGACTGGACTTGCCGACCAGGTCGTTGGCCCGGTCCTCGATGCGCCAGGACGCACCGAAAGTGACAGTGTTGTTCAACACGGACGAAAACTGCGTATCGCCCAGCGAGAAATCAAAGGTGGCGGCCTGCGCAGCAGGAAACACCACTGCCGCAGCGACCGCCGCAATAAGGTTGCGCATGCGCGTCTCTCCCATGGTTATGTCATGAACGGCTGCAGCACCGCCGGCGCCATTCAGGAGGCGCCGGCGGTGCACGCATGCATTACTTCGAGGTGCGCTTCTGGACGGTCTCGGCCGAGAAATTGCGGTCGGTCATCTCCAGCGACATGTCGTAGGGCTGATCCTCGTTGATCATCGCCGTGACGAAGTACCGGCCGGAGTCGAGGTGGTAGATGACCTCGGGAATGGTGCTTGCCCACAGCGAAGCGTGAATCGGCACCAGGTGGCCTTCCTGGAACTGCATCAGCTGATCCTGATGGTCATAGTTGTCCACCGCGACCACGTTCCAGCTGTCTTCGTCGATATAGAAGCGCCGCTTCTTGAAGGTGTGGCGCTGATCCGGACGGTTCTCCGCTTCCACCACCCACACCCGGTGGAGTTCATAGCGCGGCAGTTCAGGGTTCACGTGATTCGGCGATGCGATATCGGCGTACTTCGCACCCGCCCCGGCAATGCGGAACGAGTTGTACGGAATGTAGACCTCACGCTTGCCGACAAGCTTCCACGTGAACCGCTCCAGCACGCCGTTGTACATGTCGATCTGGTCATAGAACATATGGCCGTCGGTTCCCTCGTAAGGGTTATCGCAGCACACTGCGGGCGCGCGACGGATGCGTTTCAGCGCGGGCGCGTACAGCCATGCGGAGCGCCCCTCGGTACCGAAGCCGGCTTTCTCGTGCACCAGAATCACCGTACCGGCGTAGCGCGGCGGCGACACCGTTTCGGACAGGTAACGAATGAAATCCGCGCCCGGCTTGAGCTCCTGAGGTTCCGCTGCATCCGGATCGGCGTAGTAAGTGAACTTCACATCCTCGACAATCTTGGTCAGGGTGAAGTGTCCGTCCGGCTGTACGATCATCTGATTGTTGAAGCGCCGCACACTGTCACCGCGATACTTCACCCGATGGTTCCAGATCGGTTCGGCCCCGGACTTGGGGATGGGGAAGGGAAACCCGATGTAGGCGCCGCTCGGATTGTCGACGCCCTCCAGGCTGGCGCGTGTTGCGTTCTTGATGGTTTCCTGCTGCGTCTTTTCCGGATAGGTCACTGTCCGGTGCGTCGGGTAGACGTTCATCTTGTAGGTGTCGGGGAACCGGCGCAGCAGTTCCCGATGCCCTGCCGTCAGCTTGTCTGCGTACTGCGCAACGTTCTTCGCATTGATGGTGAACAACGGCGCTTCCGCTTCAATGGCCGGAATGCTCGGGTACTCACCCTTCAGCGCACCCTTGCGCTCAGACGGCTTCCACTCGGGGATGGTGCCGTCGGCATTGCCGGCGCGTTCAGCGCCAACGGCCGTCAACGACTTGCCCAGCTGCGCCGCTTCCTCCGCAGAGACGGCGGCGAGCGCCGGCACCGCGGGGCCCCACACTGCCAGCGCGAATGCGATCCCGCTCAGATACTTTCTGTTCATGCTTTTCTCCTGCCTCGGAAAGCCTCGGGCCGCGACGTCCGCCCTGGCTTTCACGTTGTGTTGGTTGCGATGCGTCGCGGCAACCCCGAATGGGTTGCGGCCGCCAGTCAGGTGCGGGAGAAATGGGCCCGGAACATCACCACCAGCGCGCTGATCAAGGAAACCGCGCCGAGCAATGCGGGGAAAAAGGCAATGGCGCCTGCCAGCGTGCCTTCACCCAGGGCGTTGTCGCCCATGGTCACGCCATGGTTTGGCGCGAACATGCCGAACAGGTAGAAAAGGAAGTTGCCCCAGACGGCCAGGATGATGCCCCAGCCCGCGATCGCCTCACCGCGCACGGTGACGCTGAGGCGGTCCAGCACCAGCCCGAGTGCCACGGCCATGATGCCGTTCATCAGCATGCCGACATGCAGGATGCGCCAACCCTCGGGAGACCCGGGAATGATGACGTCAATGAACACCGGCAGCGGCGACAGGGAAATACCCTGAATCATTGAAAAAATGAGCGCGAATCCTCCGACCAGCGCCACGATCAGCGCCAGAATGCCGTGCTTGATGACCCGAGCCGCCTGTTGGCTTGCCATTGTTGCTGCCCCTCCCGTTGGTTTGATGCACGGCAGCCTAGGGGGGTGATACGGAATGCCACCCTGTCAAAAGGTAGGCTTCTTCCGTGGAAGGAGGGGTACCATCATGCTAGGAGCCTTGGGCGGCACGGGAACGTGGCTGGCGAGGCAAGGCCGCAGTCGCCTGCATTGCCGCCGCCCGGGCTCCAGGGCCACATGAACCCGGCGGTCGTTTGCCGGGCGCAGCCTTCGGGGAGGAGAACCCTTGGCGAGACGCGACAAACCTGCTGGATTCATCGAAACCAAGCTCAACGCGCCTGCGGTCGGCGACCGTTTCATCAGCCGCCGACCGCTGTTCAAGGACTTCATCGCCAGCCCGGACCGCAATGTACTCAGCGTGGTCGCAGCGGCCGGCTCGGGGAAATCCACTCTGCTGTCGGAGTTGTACCAGGCACTCGTAGCCGAGCAGGTGCCCAGTTGCTGGCTCAGCCTTGATGCCGAAGACGACAGCCCCGCCAGTTTCGCCACCTATCTGATCGCCGCACTCGGCACCCTCAACCAGGGGCGGCACCCCGACACGCTGAACCTGCCTCGCGCCAACCCGGCGCGCGATTTCGAACCGCTGTTCAACGATATCGTGGCAATGATCTCCGCGTTGCAGGCGCCGGTGGCGATCTTTCTGGACGACCTCCAGAATCTTCGCGACGAACAGCTGCTGCGCTTTCTCAACAAATTGCTGCACCGCCTCCCACCCTGCGTCAAGGTCGCTTTCGCCAGCCGTGAGGTGCCGCTGATCGATCTCGCCAGACTGCGCGTCGCGGGCCGGCTGCTCGAGGTGCAGCAGGGCGACCTCAGTTTCAGCACCTCGGACGCCCGCACCTTCCTGGCGCGTGTGCACGATCTGGAGCTCGATGAGCAGGATCTCAGCGCCCTGATCTCCACCACCGAAGGATGGCCGACCGGTCTCCAGCTCGCGGCGCTGGCGCTGCGTCGCCATCGCGGTCCACCGCGCGACCTGATCGAGCGCTTCTCGGGACGTGACACCGACCTCACTGACTATCTGATGGAGGCGGTGCTCAACGGCCAGCCGGAAAGCGTTCGCAACTTCCTGCTGAAGACCTCGCCGCTCAGCCGCATGTCGCCTGAACTGTGCCGTGCCGCATCCGGCGATCCGCGCGCGGGCGAAATGCTTACGCACCTGTCGCGGGCCAATCTTTTCGTGCTGTCACTTGACCGCCAGGGAAGCTGGTACCGGTACCACCACCTGTTCTCCGACTTCCTGCGGCACGCCCTGCGACGGGCCAACCCCGAGTCATACCGTGAGGTCTGCGCCAACGCCGCCGATTGGTGCGAGCGCAGCGGCCTGATGACGGAAGCCATCCAGTACGCGCTGGATGGAGAGCACTTTGATCGCGCCTGTGATCTCATCGCCGCCCATGCGCCGGCCTTGTCACAGACGCACGGGGACCACTACACCGTGCTCGAATGGATGCGTCGCCTGCCAGCGGCCTTCCACGAACGCCGCCCGGAGATCCTGCTGAGCCATGCCTGGTCCCGCGCGTTTTCGCGCGACGCTGCGCTGTCGCAGGCACTGTGCGAGCGTGCCCTGACACTGCTCGAGGAGGGCAAGGAAGGGTGGCCCTCTGAAGAGTCGGAACGTGCGTACCACCGCCTGCTGGCGCTGGTGATTCAGGTCATGGCCAAGGGAACCGAGGATGCCATCGATGACTCGCTGGCTCAGGGGATCGAGCTGCGAAAGCGGCTGGATGACCGCCAGCCCTTCCTGGCGGCCTCGGTCTGCAACACCATCAGCTATTGCCATCTCACGCGCCGCGAACTGGAGCGCAGCGGTCGTGCCGCCGAAGATGCGGCCCGCTTCGGCCAGCTGGCCGACATGTACTACGCGACGGTCTGGGCCGATTTCCTTCACGGCCTGGTGGACATCGAACGCGGCAATCTGAGCACGGCCGAGTTCCATGCGCGTCGGGCCAACGCCAGTACACGTGCCGAAGGCGAGGCTGCGCGCAACTACACTGTCAGCATGGCGTCGCTGCTCAGCGCAGAGATCGCGATCCAGCGGTGTGACTATGCCCGCGCCACGGAATACGTGTCGCTTGCACGGACTTTCAGCGCACTGTTCGGTCCGCTGGAGCCCCTCCTGCTGGCGATCCGCTGCGAATCCCGCATCACCGCCTGGAAAGGTGACCGTGAGCGTGCACGCCGCATTCTCACCGATGGTCAGGATATGGCCATCGGCACGCACCAGGAACGCCTGTTCATCAACCTCGCGATCGAAGAAGCGCGCCTGATGCTTGATCAGGGCGACCTCGCCGAAGCCGTCGCCGTCGCCTCCCGCGCCCGCCTTCTCGACGATGAGATCGCAGAGTCGGGGACCTGCCTGTATCAAGGTGAGCACGAAGCCCTCGGCCTGCTGCGCATTCGCATGGACCTGGCCCACGGAAAGGTCGATAGCGCACTACGACAGATCACGCGCATTCACCACGGCCTGCATGTCGAGCGACGCACCAGCCTTGAGCAATCACTGAAGGCGCTGAAGGCCATCGCCCTCTGGAAGTCGCAGCGGCACAACGAGGCCCTACGGGAGCTGGACAAGGCGCTGGCGATCGCCGCCCCCGAGCAGCATGCCCTGCCATTGGTGCTCGCCGGTCCCGACCTGCTGCCAGTGCTCGATGCCATCCGCGAGCGCCGCACCGAAGCACCGGCGGCAGCGGAGATGGTCGCACGACGCAGCCTCGAAACCTTGCTGGTGGCCACGCTCGCGCACGACCGCAGTGTCGGTCGCACCACCCATGCGGATGCCGTCGAGGACGTCCTGGTGCTTGAGCCCCTGACCTCGCGGGAGATCGAGTTGCTGCGACTGGTCGAGGCGGGCCTTGCCAACCGGCAATTGGCCGACACCCTGCTGATATCCGAAGGCACGGTGAAGTGGCACCTCCACAACATCTTCAGCAAGATCGGCGTTCGCAACCGAACCGCCGCCGCCACTCGGGCCCGTGAGCTCAACCTGATGTAGCCCCCTACCGCTACCCTCCGGAAGTTAGGGGCAGCGGCAACAGGGTGGCGGAACAATGCAGGCAAGGGTTCGGCGCCCATCCGAGTGGCGGCGTTTCCATTGGCTTCCCGAACCGGGACGGCGCTGTGTCCGGCGCGCGCCGGTGGACCGACCGCCACAAAGGGCGAACCCTCCTTGTCGCACAACACGCACGGTTTTCCTCCTCCTTCCGTGCCTGAGGTGCGGCTTTTCTAATTCGATCGAGGCGCTCCCGGCCCCGGCAACGGCGCCTGGCGAGCGTCCGCCAGGAGACGCCATGTCCGCAGACCAAGTTGATGACACCCCCCAACCGGCCGCCATACCCCTTCGCTTCATCGATGCGGCCGGCAACGCCCATGATGTCGTCGCACAACCTGGCGACAGCCTGATGGCGGTCGCCACCCAGCACCTTATCGAAGGGATCGGCGGGGATTGCGGTGGCTGCTGCGCCTGTGGAACCTGCCGCGTGCGCATCACGGCCACACCGCTGGAGGCCCTTCCCGAGGCGGGCGACGAGGAGCGCGACCTGCTGGCGTTCTGCAGCGACGAGGTGACGGCCGACACCCGGCTGGGCTGTCAGGTGCCGGTCAGTGTCGACATGGCCGGTGCGGTGATCGTGGTGGACCCCGCAACCTAGTGTCCTGTCCCAGAAGTTCGCATGCGAGCTCGCGGGTCTTTTTCGCGCCT
>CAKZHZ010000066.1 GCA_936928855.1 uncultured Polycyclovorans sp. | reverse complement strand
GAACCCGCGACCCCCGGCGTGACAGGCCGGTATTCTAACCAACTGAACTACCACTCCGCGTATTTGAAACTCTGGTGGGTGCTGACGGGCTCGAACCGCCGACATTCGCCTTGTAAGGGCGACGCTCTACCAGCTGAGCTAAGCACCCTGGCGGTACTTGCTACAGCACCCCGGAAAGACGATTACTTTATCAGGTCCTTGAGCGCTTTGCCAGCCTTGAAAGCGGGCGTCTTGCTGGCCTTGATCTTCAGCGGGGCGCCGGTCTTCGGGTTGCGGCCGGTCCGGGCAGCGCGTTCGCGCAGCATGAACGTGCCGAAGCCCACAAGCGACACCTTGTCCTTCTTCTTCAGCGCCTTGCCGATCACTTCGAACATGGCGTCGACTGCACGGCCAGCGTCGGCCTTGGACAGGTCAGCCTTGTCCGCGATGGCGGCAATCATTTCCGTTTTGTTCATTCAACAGTCCCCTCAAAAATATGGCCGAGTGGCCGGTGGAGTGACCCCGGAGCCCGCGTCGACACGACCGACGGACGTGCAGCTGAACTCGTGACCCCTGCCGCAGAGATGCTCCGGTTGCGAGGCTTTATAGCAAGCGCTCGCGGCGAGCGTCAACGGCGCCGAGCCTAGTAAATTCGGGCTTTTCGGGGCGTTGACGCCTCACCATTGAATGTGAGTGCAACGCCACAATATATAGAACGCAGCCCAGGGGATGACGCCGGTGCCGCTGATCGGGCTGCGGCGCGCCCCCGACACCTGCATTGTTCAGCGTATTCCCAGCGTCCGGCATAATCCGGAACAGACTCATCCCGAACCCCCGAGGAGCCCCCGCGTGGAGTCCTTCAATGACCGCAGCGCCCCCGTCCTCCCCCTCCGTGATGTGGTGGTGTTCCCCCACATGGCGATCCCGCTGTTTGTGGGACGTGAGAAATCCATCAAGGCTCTCACGGCCGCGATGCAGGATGACAAACGCATCCTGCTGATCGCGCAGCGCACTGCTGACGTCGATGACCCGCGGCCGGACGACCTCTATGAGGTCGGCACCCTCGCCAGCATCCTGCAGATGCTCAAGCTTCCGGACGGCACGGTGAAGGTGTTGGTGGAAGGCGTGCGTCGCGCGCGCATTCTGCAATGGCAGGCCGATGGCGAGTTTCTCAACGCCGACTGCCAGCCGCTCAGTGAGGAGCTCACCGAGACCACCGACAACCGCGAACTGGACGCCCTGACGCGCTCGACCCTGGCGCAGTTCGAGCAGTACACCAAGCTCAACAAGAAGGTGCCGGCGGAACTGCTGCCCTCACTGGCCAGCATGGATTCGCCCGGTCGACTGGCCGACACCATCGCTGCGCACCTGTCACTCAAACTGGAAGACAAGCAGCACGTACTCGAGATCGAGTCGGCCAAGGCACGGCTCGAACACGTGTTCGCTGAGCTCGAAGGTGAGATCGATGTGCTGCAGATCGAGAAGAAGATCCGCGGGCGCGTCAAACACCAGATGGAGAAGAACCAGCGCGAGTACTACCTCAACGAGCAGATGAAGGCCATCCAGAAGGAACTGGGCGATGGCGAGGATGGCCCGAGCGAACAGGAAGAGCTGGCGCAGCGCATCGAGAAGTCCGGCATGCCGAAGGAGGCCAAGGCCAAGGCGCGCGGCGAGCTGAACAAGCTCAAGATGATGCCGCCGATGTCGGCGGAGGCCACCGTCGTGCGCAACTATCTCGATGTGCTGACGCAGGTGCCGTGGAAGAAGCGCAGCAAGACGGTGATCGATCTGGAGGCCTGCCAGAAGAAGCTGGACGAGGACCACTATGGCCTGGAGAAGGTCAAGGAACGCATTGTCGAGTACCTGGCCGTTCAGAGCCGCGTGAAGAAGGTGAAGGGACCGATCCTCTGTCTGGTCGGCCCGCCGGGAGTGGGCAAAACCTCCCTCGGACGCTCCATCGCCGAGTCGGTGAACCGCAAGTTCACCCGCATGGCGTTGGGCGGCGTACGGGATGAGGCCGAGATCCGCGGCCATCGCCGCACCTACATTGGGTCGATGCCTGGCAAGATCGTGCAAAACCTGTCGAAGGTGGGCACCAAGAATCCACTGTTCCTGCTCGACGAGATCGACAAGATGAGCACGGACTTCCGCGGCGATCCCGCCTCGGCGATGCTCGAAGTGCTGGACCCGGAACAGAACCACGCCTTCCAGGACCACTATCTGGAAGTCGATGTCGATCTGTCCGACGTCATGTTCGTGGCCACCGCCAATACGCTCAATATTCCCGGCCCTCTGCTGGACCGTATGGAGATCATTCGCATCCCCGGCTACACCGAGGACGAGAAAACCCATATCGCCCTGCGCTACCTGCTCCCGAAGCAGGTGCGCGAAAACGGGCTCAAGCCCGGAGAGCTCAAGCTCAGCGAAAAGGCGATCCGCCATGTGGTGCGCCATTACACGCGCGAGGCAGGCGTTCGCAAGCTGGAACAGCATCTCGGCAAGATTTGCCGTCAGGTGGTCAAGCAACTGCTGCTCAAGCCCAGCAGCAAGACAGTCAACGTCAGCGAGAAGAACGTCAACAAGTACCTGGGTGTCGAGCAGTTCCGCTACGGCCGCGCCGAGGAGCAGAACCGGATCGGCCAGGTCACCGGCCTCGCGTGGACCGAGGTCGGTGGTGAACTGCTCACCATCGAGGCCGCGCTGGCACCCGGCAAGGGCAAGCTGACACAGACTGGCTCACTGGGCACCGTGATGCAGGAGTCGATCCAGGCTGCACTCACCGTGGTGCGATCACGTGCAGCGGAGCTCGGCATCGACCCGAAGTTTCACGAGAACCAGGACCTTCACGTGCATGTTCCCGAGGGCGCAACACCGAAGGACGGTCCGTCCGCCGGGGGGGCCATGTGCACCGCCCTGGTGTCGGCGCTGACGGGCATTCCGGTCCGCAGCGACGTCGCGATGACGGGCGAGATCACCCTGCGCGGCGAGATTCTGCCGATCGGGGGGCTCAAGGAGAAGCTGCTTGCCGCGCAGCGCGGCGGCATCCGCACTGTGCTGATCCCGCAGGAAAACACCAAGGATCTGGCAGAAATCCAGGAGTCGGTGAAGAACGCGCTGCAGATCGAGCCGGTACGGTGGATCGAGGATGTGCTGAAGGTGGCGCTGGAGCGTCAGCCCGAGCCCTTGCCCTCCGACGCCCCGATGCCCGCTGCCGCAGGTAGCGCGGGCGAATCGCCCCGCGCGCACTGATCCTCATTTCAACGTCGCCACCGGCACCCGCTTTGCGGCGTGCCGGTGTCCGACGCGGTGCCCGGCTGTTATCCTGTAACAGTCTCTGCCGCTGCCCATCATGCCGGTCTACCTGTTTGCCACCTTCGCCGCCATCGCCTGCGGCCCCGTGCTCTACGCCGTCGCTGGCGGACGTCCCCGTGTGCACCGCGTGCTCGCCGTGCTGGTATGGGGCGGGCTGCTGACCTTGCTGGCCTTCGAGGTCATGCCGGAAGCGGTGGAGGCTGGAGGATGGCGTGGACTGATCTGGTTCGCACTCGGACTCGCGGGCCCCGGGGTATTGGAGCACGCAGTTCGCCGCCTGCGCCGGCAGACCCACCTGGCGGCACTGGGCATTGCCGTCATCGGCCTCGCCCTGCACGCGCTAGGGGATGGTGCGGTCCTCGCTGCAACGGGACCGGGTGCTTCCACCCTTGGCGCCGCCGTGGCGCTGCACAGCCTGCCCATCAGCCTGACACTGTGCTGGCTGTTGATCCCCGCGCTGGGGTGGCCTCGCACGATGGCGGTACTGAGCACTGTATGTCTGGCCACACTTCTCGGCTTTCTGGCCACGCCCGACCTGTCACGCAGCCTGGGGCCGGTGGCATGGGCCTGGTTCCAGATGTTCATCTCCGGCCTGCTGTTGCATGCCCTGCTCGGACGCCCCCACCTGCACGCCGAGGATCAGCGGCTCGATACCGCACGGTGACGGCGCGGATTCTGCATGGTGAGGCCGGACGCTCGGCTACACTTTGCCCATGACCCTGACGACGGACCTGATTCTGCTTGCAGGCTTGCTCCTGGCTGTGAGCATCCTGGCGACGGCGGTAACACCCCGCCTGGGCGTTCCGCTGCTGTTGGTGTTCCTGCTGGTGGGCATGGCAGCCGGGGAAGATGGCCCGGGCGGCATCCGCTTCAACGACTATCAGCTTGCCAACCTCGCCGGGACCCTGGCGCTGGCGGTGATCCTGTTCGATGGCGGCATGCGCACCGCCTATCGCAGCTTGCGGGTTGCCCTGTGGCCGTCGGTTTCCCTGGCCACGCTGGGGGTACTGATCACCTCCGGCCTGACCGGCGCCTTCGCCATGTGGATACTGGACCTGCACTGGATCGAAGGTCTGCTGATCGGCGCCATCGTCGGCTCCACCGATGCCGCCGCCGTGTTTGCCCTGCTCAGCGCACGCGCGGTGTCGCTCAACAACCGGGTCAGCGCCACTCTGGAAACCGAGTCGGGGACCAACGATCCGATGGCAGTGTTCCTGACGCTGGCGGTGCTCGGCTACCTGACCCAGCCGGAGGACCACGCGCTGCTGGACGCGGTGTGGCTGCTCATTCAGCAGATGGGCATCGGCGCCTTGCTGGGACTGGGCGGCGGCTACGCCCTGATGCTGGCGCTGAACCGCCTGCGCCTGAGTGACTCGCTGTATCCGCTGATGGCCCTGGCGGGTGGGCTACTGGTGTTCGGCGTGACCGCGCAGTTGGGCGGCAGCGGCTTTCTGGCGGTCTATATCACCGGTCTGTGGGTCGGCAATCACCGGGTTCACGCGCTGCCCAATATCCGCCGCTTTCATGATGGGGTTGCCTGGCTGGCCCAGATCGGCATGTTCGTGATCCTGGGGCTGCTGGCGTCGCCCAGTGCGCTGATGGGGGTCGCGGTACCCGGGCTGCTTATCGCCTTGGTGCTGATCCTGGTCGCACGCCCGCTGGCAGTGTGGCTGAGCCTGTTGCCGTTTCGCTATCCCGCGCGCGAGCAGCTCTATATCGCCTGGGTGGGACTCCGCGGTTCGGTACCGATCGTGCTGGCGACCTATCCCTGGCTGGCGGGGGTTTCCAATGCCGCACTGTTCTTCAATATCGCCTTCTTCATCGTCATCGTTTCCCTGCTGATCCAGGGCTGGACGCTCGCGCCGATGGCGCGCCTGCTGGGACTCTACGTACCGAGCAACAGCGCGCGGATTCAACGTGTTGACGTGGATCTCCCCGGCGCGGTCGATCACGAAATCGTCAGCTACCGGGTGCCGCGCCACTCCGGCCTGACCGGCATGACCGTCAAGGAGTTGAGCCTGCCGGAAGGCACGCGCGTGGTCTGCATCACCCGCAACAACAGTCTGCTGCCCTATCGACACTGGGGGCAGCTGCAGGAGGGGGACAGCGTCACCCTACTGAGCCACCAGGACGAGCTGGAGGCGCTGGACAAGATCTTCGAAAGCAGTCGCAAGCCGATGAAGAAGGCCGACCAACGCTTCTTCGGCGAGTTCGGCATCACACCCACTGCGCTGATGAGCGATCTGGCCGAGGCCTACGGCCTGGACCACCTGCCGCCACACGCGATGCGTCTCACCGTGGCTGAATTCATCGTCAGCAGCCTGCCAAAGCCGGTGGTGGGCGACCGGCTGCGACTGGGCGAACTGGAGCTGGTGGTGCGCCGGATCGACGGCGACAACATCGAAGCTATCGGCCTGCGCCTGCCGCACTGAGATCAGGCCATCTCCACCATCGCCAGGGCCAGCTCCAGCGCCTGCTCATAGTTGAGTCGGGGATCGACCGTGGTGGTGTAGGCGCGCGCCAGGTCGGCCTCGCCGAGCTGGCGCGCGCCGCCCGTGCACTCGGTCACGTCCTCGCCGGTCAACTCCAGGTGCACGCCGCCCAACCTCGATCCCAGCGCGCGATGAAGCGAGAAGGCTTGGCGCAGCTCATCCACGATGGCGTCAAACGGACGCGTCTTGTAGCCATTGGCCGTACTGAGCGTATTGCCGTGCATGGGGTCACACAACCACAGTACCGGGTGTCCGGACTGCTGGACGGCCTCGACCAGACGTGGCAGGTGTGTCTCAATCTGCCCCGCACCCATGCGGTGAATTAGCGTCAGGCGCCCCGGCACCCGGTTGGGGTTCAGGGTATCGCACAGGGCCAGCAGCCACTCGGCATCCATCGCCGGCCCCACCTTCACGCCGAGGGGGTTTTCGATGCCTCGGCAGTACTCGACGTGTGCGTCACCAAGTGCAGCCGTGCGCATGCCGATCCAGGGGAAGTGCGTCGAAAGGTTGTACCAACCCGCCGCACGCGGTACCTGCCGTGTCTGCGCCTGCTCCGCCCATAACAACAGCGCTTCATGGCTGGTGAAGAAATCGACCCGCGAAAATTCTCCCACCGGGCGGCCTGCCAGGGTTTCCATGAACCGCACGGCATCCCCCAACTGGTCGACGCGGCGCTGATAGTCCGCCGCCAGCGGCGCGTGCTGCACCCAGTCGAGATCCCAGTATTCCGGATGATGCAGGTCGGCGAACCCGCCATCGATCAGGCTGCGAATGAAATTGAGCGTCATCGCGGAACGGGCATGCCCCTCGAGCAAGCGGCCGGGATCCGGGCGCCGGGCTTCCGCCGTGAACTCGGGCCGGTTGACCAGATCTCCCCGATAGCTGGGCAGCGAGACGCCGTCGCGGGTTTCCATGTCGGCGGAACGCGGCTTGGCATACTGGCCGGCGAAACGCCCGATCCGCAGCACGCGGGTACGCATGCCATGGACCAGCACCAGCGACATCTGCAACAGCACTTTCAGGCGGTTGGCGATGATGGAGGACTGGCAGTCCGCGAAACGCTCCGCGCAATCGCCGCCCTGCAGTACGAAGAATGCGCCAGCCTGGGCGGCCGCCAGTTGCTGCCGCAACTGATGGATCTCCCAGGAGGTCACCAGCGGCGGCTGCTCGGCCAAGGCGACGAGCGCCCGCTGCAAAGCGGCCTGATCCGGGTATTGCGGCTGCTGGCTGGCAGGGCATCGTTGCCAGCTGTCCGGGCTCCACGATGCGGATTCAGTCACGGGCTGGCATCCGGTTGGCGATAATGGGGTCCTGAGTATAGGCCTGGAGTGCCCCCACCTCATGTCGTCCCCGCCCCTGAGCGCGCATACCCCGCTGATGCAGCAGTTCCTTGGCATCAAGGCCGAGCACCCGGATACGCTGGTGCTGTTCCGCATGGGTGATTTCTACGAACTGTTCTATGACGATGCCCGCAAGGCATCGGCGCTGCTCAACATCACCCTGACGCAACGGGGCGAATCTGCGGGCCAGCCGGTCATCATGGCCGGGGTGCCACACCATCAACTCGACAACTACCTCGCCCGACTGATCCGCCTGGGCGAGTCGGTGGTGATTGCCGAGCAGGTTGGTGAAGTGGGGGCGGAGAAAGGGCCGATGCGACGCGAGGTCACCCGCATCGTCACACCCGGCACGGCCACTGAGGAAGCCCTGCTGGATGCCCGCGATACCCACTGGCTGGCCGCCGCCTGTGCCCTGGACAACCGCTGGGGGCTGGCGTGGCTGGAACTGTCGACCGGCCGCTTCAACCTGCTCGAGTGCGCAGACGCCGCCCAACTGCGTGCCGAACTGCAGCGCCTTCGTCCACGCGAGCTGCTGCTGCCGCAAACGCTCGAATGGCCGGGCGAAGCCCCTTTGCGCCGCCGACCGGACTGGCACTTCGACCGCGATGCCGCCTATCGCCTGCTATGTGAGCAATTCGCCACACGCGACCTGCGCGCGTTCGGATGCGAGCAGGACGGCGCCGCAGTCGGCGCGGCCGGCGCCCTGCTGCAGTACGTGCAGGACACCCAGAAGACGGCGCTGCCCCACCTCACCGGCCTGCGCCGCGAGCATCTGGACGACGCCCTGCTGCTCGATAGCGCCACACGTCGCAACCTGGAACTTGACCGCACCCTGTCCGGAGAGCACGACCGCACCCTGCTGTGGCTGCTGGACCAGTGCGTGACCCCCATGGGCGCCCGTTGGCTGCATGCGACCCTGCTGCGCCCGCTGCGTCATGCGGAGACCCTCAACCAGCGCCTGGACGCCATCAGCGCCCTGCTCGAAGACAGCCGCTTCGAATCGTTGCGCCGCAGCCTCAAGCCCATCAGCGATATCGAGCGCATTCTGGCCCGCGTTGCGCTGCGCAGCGCACGCCCGCGCGATCTCACCGGTCTCAGTGCCAGCCTGCAGTCACTGCCGGTGGTGACCGCAGCACTCGCTACCGAGTTGCCGGAGCGGCTGCAACACCTGCGCACATCGCTGGGTGACCACACTGGTCTTGCCGAGCACCTTGCCCTGGCGCTGTCTGACGAACCGCCGCTGCTCGCCCGCGATGGTGGCGTCTTCCGAGCGGGCTTCGACGCCACCCTGGATGAGCTGAGGCAACTCTCCGAAAACGCGGACGGGTTCCTGGTGGCGCTGGAGCAGCGCGAGCGCGAAGCCACCGGGATCGACGCACTCAAGGTCGGCTACAACCGTGTGCATGGCTACTACATCGAGATCAGCAAGACACACGCCGCCAAAGTGCCAACGCACTACAGCCGACGGCAAACGCTCACCCACTACGAGCGCTACATCACCGAAGAGCTCAAGCAATTCGAAGACCAGGTGCTGTCAGCGCGGGACCGTGCATTGGCACGCGAGAAACAGCTCTATGAAGTGCTGCTCGACACGCTGCAGGCGCAACTGGCGCCCTTGCAGCACACTGCACGCGCACTGGCGGAACTCGATGGCCTGGCCTGCGCCGCCGAGCGTGCTCAGACGCTGCAATGGTGTCGCCCACACCTGCACGCCGAGATCGGCATCCACATCCGCGGCGGACGCCACCCCGTGGTGGAGCAGGTCCTCGACGGCCCTTTCATCGCCAACGACCTGCAGCTGGGACCGGAGCGGCGACTGCTGGTGGTCACCGGCCCCAACATGGGCGGCAAATCCACCTTCATGCGTCAGACAGCGCTGATCACGCTGCTGGCACACGTCGGGTTCTATGTGCCCGCTGCCACAGCCGAGATCGGCCTCGTCGATCGCATCTTCACTCGCATCGGCGCAGGGGACGACCTCGCCGCCGGACAATCCACCTTCATGGTGGAGATGAGCGAAACCGCACACATTCTCCATCACGCCACGGACCGCTCACTGGTGCTGATGGATGAGATCGGGCGTGGTACCTCCACCTACGATGGGCTGTCGCTGGCCCGCGCGGCGGCCGAGTATCTCGCCCAACACAGTCGCGCCCTGACACTGTTCGCCACCCATTACTTCGAACTCACCGCCCTGGCGCAAGCACTCGACGGCGTGGTCAACGTCCACCTCGATGCCGCCGAGTACGGCGACCGCCTGGTCTTCCTGCACGCCGTGAAGGAAGGTCCCGCCAATCGCAGCTACGGCCTGCAGGTCGCCAGTCTGGCCGGCGTGCCGGCACCGGTAATCCAGCGCGCACGCGGCCTGCTCGCGGAACTGGAGGCCAGTCGCCACCCAGCCCCGCCGGGCATCGAGACGAAGCCCCAACTGCCCTTGTTTGCGCCACCGCCCTCGGCGGTACTGGACCTGCTCGATCGTCTCGACCCTGATCGCATGTCACCGCGCGAAGCGCTCAATGCGCTCTACGAACTGAAGGCCTCGCGCTAAAAAAAACCGGCGGCCGCCCACGAAGGCGGCCACCGGCCAGGGGATCCTGCAATCAGCGGCTGGCGTTCGCGGTGGTCAGCGCCATGTCGATGAAGCGCTCGGCGCCGGTCACCGCCGCGCCGCCGAACTGCCCGGGATTCACCCGCACTTCATAGCGTGTCGTGTCGTAGCTGGTAGAGCTGACGCCCCCCATGGCGGACAGCAGGGCCAGCCCCTTGGTGATCACCGCTGTGGCCTTGTCTCCGGTGGTCGTGGTGTCCTCCACGGTCTCGTAGAAGGGCTCCTGCATCAGCACCGGCATCTTGCTTGAGAACATCGGTGTGTTGCCGTTTTTGACCATGCATTCACGCTTGCCGAAACGGTCCCAGCAATCCATGTGCTTGGCGAGCCGGAACGACACATCGCCGGTGATGCTCAACCCTACTTCACCGCTGACCTTGGCCTCGTTCACCTCGGCCAACTGGAATCCGCGAGACGCACCGCTGGATTCAAGCTGTGCGAAATCCACCAGAAGATTGATATTGATTCCGTCAGCGCCGAATTGATCCATCACGGATGTGGCCATCTGGTCTGCGGACGTTCCCTTGGCTGCCTTGAACGCCTGTCCCAGGCCCGACATGCCGCCGATGTAACGCGGATCATAGAGCGTGGCGCCGCCCGCGGAGTACACCATGTATCGGGCGTTGCTATCGCCACCGGCGGGCTTGAAGTCGAACGGCGTTTCACGGCCCGCAGCCCGCAGCGCCCGGTACTGCTCGTTGGTTTCCAGCTCTGCACGCGGCACCAGCTGAAAACCCTTGGCTGCCAGCTGCTGCTCCGCCTTGGCGCAGATCTCGTCGGTCATGCGCTGGTAATCCGCATCGGTCAACCCCACAAGGGTGTAGAACACCGAGACCTTGGCTTCAGCACGGGTATACCCACTGTGGTCGAACAAGCCGCCGCCGGTTCCTGCATGGGCTGCCGCGCGGTGTGCAAACATCACGTTGCATGCCAGCACCGCCCCCTTGCTGGCGTCCCCCATCTTCTTGACGTCCTTGTTGGTGCCGATGAAAGTGGCCGCCTGTTCTTCTGGCGTCGCCGCACTGTCGTACTTCGGCGGCGCCTTCGCGCCACCGGCGCAGGCCGCGATGGCCAGCACGGACAACGAAGCCGCAGCGGCACGAACATGGGGTGCGAATTGCATCATCTGAGAATCCCTTTGAATGGTCCCGCCCGGACAGGGCGACCGGAGGATTCTCAATGGCGGCCACACCGTCGCCCACCCCCTAAACAGGGGTACGCTTACTGAGCACCAGACTGCCGCGTCAGCTGCACATTATCCTTGCTCGTCCAGGATCTGTTGGGAACGCGCAGCATCCGCACCAGCCTTGGACTGGATGTCAGCCGCAATGACCTTTTCCACCTTGCCGCCGACGAGCGGAATGCCGCACTGCACATTCCACACAAAGTTGTTGGAGGCGCCACCACCGGCTTCGCTGCGAATGACCATGTCAGCGCCCACCTTCACAGGGGCCCCCTTGATCTCCACCTTGATCGTGCCTTTCAGCGCCTTCCGGTCCCAGCTGTCGGTCTGGGTGATGGCGAGCGAATCGCCAATCACACGCTTGGCGAAATCCGGCAGCGGCGCATCGGCGTCGGTGCTGAACCGCACCACGATATGAAACCGGTCCGGCGTATCCACCAACTCCAGTACTTCGACATTGCGCGCCTTCATCATCTCGTACTTGCGTTCGTGGTAAGCGCGGCTGAAGTACATCTTGGTCAATGCCTCGACGGGCTGGCGAAAGCTGTGCTTGTCTTCGAATTTCATATGCGGTTCTCCCGTTTGTCTGTTGCCAATGCGGCAATCTTGTCGCGGTACTGTAGCTGATGCTTCACCCGGTCGGACTGGCCGTTCCGCCAGCCGAAGGCTCTCGATTCCCATGAGCCCCAAAAACAAAAACCCCCGATCGTTTCCGATCGGGGGTTGGATACTAAAAGCCTGGCAGTGTCCTACTCTCACATGGGCAAGCCACACTACCATCGG
>CAKZHZ010000065.1 GCA_936928855.1 uncultured Polycyclovorans sp. | reverse complement strand
TTCAGGAAACGGGGCGCGAATTCACCTCTAACGACTGGACGCGGGAGTATCAGGCGCTGGCGGACAACCCCAACATCCGCAAAAAGCGCGTCTCGGCGCGGCGGGTGCTGGAAGACATCGCCATCACCCAGGGCGACGCGGCCGGCATCGGCCCCGTCATCGAGGAGATCGCCGTTGCGTTGGTTATCATGGATGCTGGCCGCCGCTGTGTGCGCCACACAGGCCGCCGTTGCCGCGCCGTCGGTGGGGGCAACCTCGTCGTCGAGCATGCCGATCTCGCGCACGGCTCGGGCCAGAGCCATGATGTCGTCGGGTTCGTGCTCATCCGCGGTGCCGTCCACACCGGGAAGACGAATGAGTTCCCACCCCTTGGGGACCGTGAGTTCACCACTGTGTTCGCTGCACAGGTCGTAACCGCCCGGATGCTGCTCCGGGGACAGCGGGCCCAGGACTGCCGAGGACTCGGCATAGACATAGGTCAGGGTGGCCACTGCTCGCCGCCGACATCCGCTTCGCACACACAGTCTCACGATGGTTGAGGCTACGCCGGTACCGCGGGACAACCCGGAGGACTGGCCGAGGGGTGCGAGGTTCGGCTCGCCGAGTCCGCTGTGGACGGCTGTGGTGACCTATCGTTGTCCGCATGAGCACCCGACGAGATCGTCACGGCCGTGGGCCACGCGGGCCAGTCGTCCTACCGCGGGAACATGGTGGGGTGACCAGGCGTCTGCGCCCCACCCGCAACGAGTTCTTCCAGCTGTGCGTTGCCCAATCGGCACAGCGCATCCTCGACAACTGCCCCGGCGTGCTCAGTCAGGTGATCATTGGGATCGAGGACGTCCCGGGCTCCACCGAATGGACCCAAGGGCGCGTCCCCCTGGCCAGTGCGCAGGACCCGGACGGACGTTCCCCGGCCAAGGTCGTGCTCTACCGTCGTCCGCTGGAACTGCGCGCCGCCACCCGCCCGGGGCTGGCGATCCTCGTGCACCGCACTCTCGTGGAGCAGTTGTCGGCACTCACCGGCTTTCCGGTCTCGGTCATCGATCCCCATGAGGATGGCATGATCTGAGGTCCCCCAGACACGGGTCCACCGTGAGATGATCATGTGGGGCAGGGCGACGCCGCTGACGTCCATTATTGGAATAGCTGCAGCTGCCGCTCGCTCAGGGTGCAGCGTGCATCGCCTGAATGATCGCTCGACCGCTCAGGCGCGACGCCGCAACCTGCGTCGCTCCATCTCCGACATGCCACCCCAGATGCCGAACCGTTCATCGTTCTCCAGTGCGTACGACAGGCACTCGTCACGCACCTCGCAGGACTCACAGATTCGTTTGGCCTCGCGAGTGGAACCACCCTTCTCGGGGAAGAACGCCTCCGGATCGGTCTGGGCGCACAGGGCTCGCTCCTGCCACGACATTTCTTCGTCGTCGCCGTCGGGCAGCGACACCAGGACATTGGTGGGCATGAAGAGATCTCCTCTGGAAAGGGGGAAGGCAGTCGCGCTGAGATCTGCTCGTTCACCAAGTTACACGACTGTCATTCATCTGTCATTCATTCCGTGACCTCGTGAGACTCCCCTGTCGGTGCCCCAATTTCTGATAAGAGCACCCCGGTCGCTGATGTCAGGGCTGGCGGGAGTCATCATGCTGAGGCCCTTGCGGATCCTGGTCTCGATACTGAGTGGCAGACCAGTCCAGTGCCTGCCCGGACGTCCCCCAGGTGGAGGCTTGGGCCCCATTCGCTGCGTCGGATGCCTTTGTCCACGAGGCTCCAGCGGCCTCATCGGTCGTCCACACCGGTGTGTTGCGCTCATCCTCCCCACTGGAGCCAGCAGGATCGTCCTGTTCCGATCCAGCAGGCACCGGGCGAGGTCGTGTGGTCTCACCGCTTTGCTCACCGTGGCTGAGTGGTGATGCCGCCACGATGAGGGCAATGATCGCCAGCACCTTGACCGTCACCACCATGAGGGACCCGATGAACCCCAGGGCCACGCCAAGGGTTCGACCGGGAGCATGCACACATGCCAGAATCGCCAGGATGAGGTCGCAGCCCGCACCCACGGCGACGACGATGGCGGCGACCTTGGCGATGACCGTTGACCTGGTCACCACCGGAGCCTGCAGGCGGCACCACCACACGGCAGCCACCATGGCCAACATGATGGTCAACCCCAGTGAGCCACCGGAGGAGCGACGAGCGACTTCGAAGACGGTGTCCTCGCCCTGGATCAGCGCTCCGCAGAAATCCACCAGGAAGATGATCGTGAACCCCGTGCCAAGGGCGGTGAGCACCCAGGCCAGCGGTTCACGTACCCGCAACAACTTCTCGACAAGTGGGTTCATGCGTAGTCCCGTCCACACTCCTCGGCCACCACGGCGACGAGCTCCTTGACCCGCTGGCTGTCGGCCAGCGGAACGACGAGTGTGGCCCGATCGGTGGTCACCACGGCCATGGCATGCAGCCCAGCCACGGCGAGTACCGCGTCGGATCGGGTGTTGATGAGCAGATTCGCCTCGGAATCGATGGAAACCGTGGCCCCGGTGGCATGGTTTCCCCTGCCGTCGTCGGGAAGGTGCGGGGCAAGGGTCTCGAAGGAGCCGACGTCATACCACTGGATGGCCAGCGGCACGGCAACGACATGGCATCCGGCTCGACCCGCTGAGACCGGTTCCATGACGGCGAAGTCCACCGAGATCTTCTCCATCTGGGGATAGACCTCCTGCAGGGACTCTGGCTCACGCACGAGCTGACCAGCCTGACGGGCAGTGGTCGGTTTGAGCTGGGAGACGACGTCGAGCGCGGGGCGCGTCCGGTTGAAGGTGTAGAGGTGCAGGCCGGGCGCGCCGCCGTCGAGGACCTCGGTGGCCAGGCGGAGCGTGGCGTCGATGCCGGTCGAGACCGTCCCGGCACCGTGGGCGCTCTCGAGGGCCGTGCGGAGGTCGCCAGGCACGGGCACGCCGGACAGCGCCTCGAGGCGAGTGAGACGGCGCAGGTCCGTCATCGGGATGATGCCGGGCAGGATCGGGAGCGTGACCCCGCTGTAGCAGGCCGCCCGCCCGAGGGCGAGGTAGTCCTCGGAGTCGTAGAAGACCTGCGTGATGGCGAGGTCGGGGGCCGAGAACCAGAGATACAGCAAAGCCACGCCAAAGCCGACCGCACCCAGAATCAGCGCCGACTTCAGGGCATCACTCCCGGCCAACGCCAGGATGGCCATCACCAGCACGCCGCCTGCCAGCACGGCCGGCACCACCGGCACGGCACCCAGGGCAGGGAAGGCCAGCAGAGGCGTGAACCGGAAGACCAGCGTCGCCCCCAGCAGGACCACAGCCGACACCAGGGTAATGGCGACGTACCGGCGCAACTGCCCGGACTGCAGACGTCGGGTCACCGCATCCGCCACGACCGGCAAGGCGCGCAGCAAGACGCCATACAGGGCCTCAGGCCCGTAGCGGTCCAGCGCCGCCGTGCCCAGTCGAGGCTGCAGGCGCGGCCAGCTCCACCACAACACTGCCACCAGCGCCAGCGACATCAGGGAGGCCAGGAAGGCCGCATTGATCCCGTGCCACAGCACCAGGGCCGACGGTTCGACGGCACCGGCCGCCACCGCTGCGGATCGCAACACCAGATGATCAGCCCACTGCGGCATCAGACCGGCGGCGGTGCCCAGTACCCCCAGCAGCACGGGACCCGCCCGCATCCACCAGCCGGCTTCGTGGATCTCGTCCAGCGCGCGCGGCGCGCGCGGCGCGCCGACGAACGGCCGGATCGCCACCGTCAGCAGCATGGCGCCCACCAACGCGGCTGTCAGCACCACGGCTACCGCGAGCAGCGGCGCGCTGTCGAGCGCCGACACCAGCAACAGCTCCTTGGCAATGAACCCGAACCAGGGCATCAGACCGGCGCCGGACGCTGCGGCGAGCAGGGCGGCTGCCCAGGTCCACGGCAGCTTGCGACCCATGCCGGCAACTGACGATACCGTCTTGGCGCCGGTCTCATGCGTGATGATGCCGGCGACGAGAAACAGCGCCCCCTTGTAGAACGCATGCGCCAGCAGAAACGCCACCGCGGCCTGCGGCGCATTCAACCCCAGCAGCAGCGTCAGCGTGCCCAGTGCCATCACGGTGGTGTAGGCGAGAATCCGCTTGAGGCCGTCGGCGCGGAACGCCATCCAGGCCGCGAACAGGGCCGTAAATGCGCCCAGTGGCACCAGCCATTGCCAGGCTGGCAGCCCCCCGAGTACCGGCTGCAACCGCGCCAACAGGAAGACCCCCGCCTTGACCATGGTTGCCGAGTGCAGAAAGGCGCTGACCGGCGTCGGCGCGGCCATCGCATTCGGCAGCCAGAAGTGAAACGGGAACTGCGCCGACTTGGTGATGCAGCCCAGCGCAACGAAGACAAAGGCCAGCGTTGCCGAAGGGTGCTGGGCCAGCGCGGCGCCCTGCGCCAGCCAGTCGCTGAGACGATAGCTACCGGCCGCTTCGCCCAGCAGGATCAGTCCGACCAGCAGACAGAGCCCGCCAGCCACGGTGATCACCAACCCCTGGAACGCCGAATCGCGTGCCGTGCGATCTTCGTGGTGATAGCCGATGAGCAGGAAGGAGGTGATGCTGGTGAGCTCCCAGAACACGAACAAGAGCATCACGTCGTCGGCCAGCACCAGCCCCAGCATGGCGGTCATGAAGGCAAACAGGGTGGCCATGAAACGCGGCAGCGGCGTTGCCCCTCGCAGATAAGCGCCCGCGTAGGCCACCACCAGGGTGCCGATGCCCAGAATCAACCCGCCCATCAGCAGGCTGAGCCCGTCCAGACGCAATGCCAGTGATACCCCCAGGCCGGGAGCCCAGGCGTAGGCCACGGTCGGCGGGCCTTCCGTCGCGCCCGCGGCAATGCTGGCAAGGGTCATCAGGCCGGCCAGCGGCACCAGGGCCATCGCACTGGCGCCCCTGGAGGGCCAGCGGCGAACGACCCACGGGGCCAGCACCGTGGTCAGCACCAGCGCCACCAGTATCCACACCATCCCGTTCGCCGCCATCAGCGCCGCCGCCTCACGTCTTTATATGTCATTCGTCAGCGCTCTCCCTGCCCTGATATTCCCAATGCTTATTCCGACCCCAGCCCCGGCACCGGGTTCCCCGAATCGCCAGCGCCCTTTCAGAAGTGGTGAATGTGTAATCCGCGCAGCGGCGACTGCGCAAGCACGCCCATGCGTGCCGCCACGGCCTCGATGGTCACCGGCCGATAGCGGGACAGCCCACCCCGCAACAGCGGCGCGAACACCGGCATGGCCCATTGACCAAGCTGCTCTGCCGGCCGGCGCTCCTGTCGCGCACCCAACAGCAATGACGGCCGCAGCACATGGAGCGCGGCGAACCCCAGCGCCGCCATGCCCTCCTCCATTTCGGCCTTGCAGCGCAGGTAGAACGAGCCCGCACTGCGCGCAGCACCCACCGAGCTGATCACTACGGCGCGATCCGCCCCTGCGGCGCGGGCGCGTTGAGCCAGATCCAGCGCCAGGGTCACATCAACGGCCCGGAACGCCGCTGCGGAACCCGCCTTGCGTCGCGTGGTGCCGAGCGCGCAGAAGAACACCGTCGGCCCCGGAAGGGGGGCCGGTGTGGCCGTCAAGGGAAGAGCCTGGATGCGACCCGGCGCCGTCAGCGGCCTCCGGGTATAGGCCCAAACCGCCTGATAGCGGGCATCGTCCTGCAGGTGCTGGCACAGGGTCTGACCGACGAGGCCAGTCGGGCCGGCCATCACGGCACAGGTCGGCGGGGGAAGCGGCGCGGTAGTCTGCATGCTCCGAGTCTACCCTGAGCGCAGCGATACCCATGACCTTTCAACTCGACCCCCATCTGGCCGCCGACAGCCTGCCCCTGACCGACTGGCCCCTCTGCACCCTGCGCCTGATGAACGACGCGCGCTATCCCTGGGTGCTGCTGATCCCCCGACGCCAGGGGCTGCGCGAGCTGCACGACCTCGGTCCGGCCGACACCCGGCAACTCTGGCGGGAATCGCGTCGGCTCAGCGTGGCATTGATGGCGGTATTCGCGGGCGAAAAGCTCAACGTCGCCGCCCTCGGCAACATGGTGCCGCAGCTCCACGTCCACCACATCGTGCGCCACCGCAATGACGACGCCTGGCCCGGCCCTGTCTGGGGGCGGCACCCCGCCCGCCGCTATGACATTCCAACGCGACAGGCCCACCTGCGTGCCCTGCACCGCGCGCTGGCCGACACCCCGCCCATGACCTAGACTGGCTCGCATCATTCGCGGGATATCGGGGGAGACCAACAATGAACATGCGAATGCTGTCAGTCGTGTTGTGCCTGAGCGCCGCAGGGACGGCCGGAGCCGAACCGACAGGTGAAGACGCCGCCTATCGCTCGGACAATCGCTCCGTGTCGGTCGCCGACCTGGCCGAACGGGATCGCCTCACGGGCGTCTGGGACGGCAGCCCTCAGGTACAGGCACGTCGCCAGTGGTACCGCGACCATTTCTACGACACCTTGGCCAGCCAGAAGGTCTGGCACGAGGGTACCGGCCCGTTCACCAGCCACGATTTCCAGGGCACCATCACCTGGGACATCGTCGCCATTCCGCAGAAGGCCCCTCCACCCTGTGGCGAACCACAGCCCACCGAGTACGACCGCGAAAGCTGCCGCTACGTCGCCTCGTTGTTCGTCGAGCTCGAGGCCACCGATGCCGACGCTGCACGACTGGCGCGCGCCCAGGTGCGCCGGGGTCGCGATGTCTGGTTCAAGGGCACCTTCGGTAATCAGGACGAGATCTACGAACATTTCTCGCGGGTTGCCGGTGGCATCCAGCACATCCGCTACCCCTGGCTGGATACCCGCGAACGCAAGAACCGCTTCACCCAGTACGGACTGATCAATGACCCCGGCTGCACCGAGGGCGATGCCAGCACCTTCTGGATGGATCGCTGCGATGACCCGTTCAGTTCCGGCGTGCTGGGTTACCGAAAATATCCCGCGCCGGGCGTGATCCACGATGCCGACGGGAACACCGTGTTCGACCCGGCCAGTGAGGACTACAACCAGCGGTTCGTCATCGGCCACCCCTGTGTGCAGTGCCATGTCGCCTTTGATCCCACCCACCCCCCGAAGGATCCGAATGAGCCGGAGTGGGAAAACATCCATGCACTGATCGGCAACCAGTACATCGTGCAACCGCTGATGTTCTTCCAGGGCACACCCAAGGACTCTCCGATACGGCAGGTGCTGAAGGGCGGACGCCCGGGCACCATCGATACCTCGCTGGTGGCCAACGATTTCCAGCACAACCCCGGCACCCAGAACAACATCATGGACTTCTTCAACAAGCGGGTGTTCGAGGAGGACATCAAGCACCCGGTGACCGGCGAAGTGAAACGGGCCAAGACCCTGCATGTGCTGAAGGGCGGCGAAGACTCGGTGGGCGATCACCTCGCGCTGATCCGCGTTTACGTCAACATCGGCATGTGCACCGAAGAGTGTTGGGCGCCCAGGTTCCCCAAACCCGGGAGCTTCTTCGGCGAGAAGGCGGCACAGCAGCCGTTCTCCATCGAACAGTGCGCCGCCGAGTGCGAAGCGTGGAACTACGCCGACGCCAAGATGCCGGACCTCGCCGCCTTTCTCATGACCGGCGGTCCCACCTATCTGCTCAAGGCGGAGGATGTGGACGGCACCCCCGGCAGCGCCTTTGTCGATACGGCGGTGGTGCCGCAGGGCCGCGAGCTGTTCGCCCGCGAATGTGCCAGCTGCCACAGCTCGAAGATGGCGCCGGACAACATCCGCAACGACAAGGCAGCGCTGGCACGCTATTACGAGGGCCACGTGTTCGGTTCCGAAGCGTTCTGGGAGCTGGAATTCAGCGAGGCACGCCGCAGCAGCGAGACCTTCCGCAACAAGTACCTCAACGAGGAGGGCCGGCCGCGGCAGTTCGCCAACGCCGGGGTCTTCGGTCAGGACTGGCTGTCCAACGACGAGCCGGTGCCCTTCCACCAAATTGGCACCAACGCCTGCCGTGCCCTGCACGACAACCACAACGCGGGGCACATCTGGGAGGAGTTCTCCTCGGAAACCTATAAGCAGCGACCCTCACCGGGCGCCGTGCCACAGGTGCTCAACCGCATGGTACCGGGCCTCGGCGGCATCGAATTGGGAGAACGCGCCATCAGCGGCGGACCGGGCTACCTGCGCAATTTCTCGCTGCTGTCGGTGTGGGCCACCGCGCCCTTCCTGCACAACAACGCCATCGGCGAGATCACCTTTCTCGACGACGGCCAGACGCCCGACTTCACCGTCGCCGGCCGCATCAAACAGTTCGAGATGGCCTATGCGCAACTGATGATGAGCGACGATCCAGCGGTGACGCCGAGCCGGCCACAGAAGATCGCCCGCACCGACACCGACATCCGCATCGCGCCCCGTGAAGACATGCAGGGCCCGATCAAACTGCCGGTGCCCGAGGGCACCCCGGTGGCGAACTTTGCGTCGAGCAACCCCCACCGCCCCCTGTTCATGAAGTGCGACGATCAGGTCGAGAACAAGGGGCACCAGTTCGGGGTTTCGCTGAGCGACGACGAGAAGTACGCCCTGCGGGAGTTCCTGAAGATTCTGTGATGCACACCATGGAGCTCGGAGTATGAGCCGCACGGCGGTCTGGGGCGGCCTGATCGTGGCCGTCGCTGCGCTGGCGGCGCTGGTCGGGTGCGGGCCAGCGCCCGACGCAGGGCCGAGCGTGACGGCCCGCGCGGAACAGCCCGGCGGCGCCTATGCTCTGCTGCAGGTCGGCATCCACGCGGACGACCTGCCGCCACCGGGCACCCGCTCGCTGTTCGACCACTGGGTGGCGCAGGTCGATGGCCTGCCCTATCCCTTCGAGGCACTGGTGGCGATGCTGGCGCAGCCGCATCCGCAGGGCTCGCCACCGCTGCAGCTGATGATCCCGTTCGGGCGCTCGTTGCTGAAGGGACAGGCCGACTTTGCCGCGCCGCGGGTGCTGGTCGCGACCGATTTCGAGGCCGCCAACACCCCGACCAACCTTGGCCTGCTGCCACGAGGCCAGCTGTTCCTCGGCTTCACCGAACAGGCCGACGAGATCGAGGTGATCAGCTACAACGAGGTCGCCGGCCGCTTCGAGTTTCAGCTGGTGCAGGATTATCGCGCCGACGGCCAACCGCGCATCGTCTATGCACGCCGCGCCATCTGCCTGACCTGTCATCAGGGCGGCGGCCCGATCTTCCCGCAGCGCCCCTGGAACGAGACCAACGCCCACCCGGCCATCGGTGAGCGGATTCGCGCCGCTCAGCCGGACCATCGGGGGGACTACCGGAGCGTCCCCGCCACCCTGCCGCTGTCGGCACCGGAACGCTTTGACGAGCTGGCCGACACCGGCCTGTTCCTGCCGGTCACACAAGCCGTGTGGATCAGCGGCTGCGGCCTGACCGCCGACGGCGACCCCTGCCGCCGCCACCTGCTGAATGAAGCCCTGCGCTATGCCTGGGATCCCGGCGGCTACGACCCGACATCGGCCGGTGCGCAGGCGCTGGTCACGGCGCAGCGCCGCGACTGGCCGCCCGGAGGCATTCCGGTGCCCGACGGCGACCTGCGCAACCGCGACCCGCTGGCGGGTCACACCGGACTGCTCGGGCGCCTGCGCGGGCTGTTCGTCGATATCGGTCCCCGCGGCGGGGCGCGCAGCAATGAGGATCTCGCGGCCTTCGAGGCCCTGCCGAAACTGCCGTCCGCACTGGACCCGCTGAGCCCGAGACCACCACGCCGCCAACTGCAGGCAGAGGACCTCGATGGCGTGTACGGACTGGCCCGGCTGTTCTCCTCCGACGACCTTGCCGCCCTGGAACACCACAGCCAGGGACGCTTCGATGCGGTGGAGACCGCGCTGGCGACGTTGCCACCAGAGACCTTTGCCGCGGCACCGGTGAGCCGGGTGACGGTGATGCAGGCGCTGCTGCCGGCCCTGGGCGGCACCGCACCGGGGTACTGCTGCCGCGACACGGCAGCACTGTCCCCGCCCCAGCCCGTGGGGGTACCGCCGCTGGCGATCGGTGCGGGCTCGGTGCTGCTGCACTTCGAGACCTACTGCTTCGCCTGCCATCGCGGCAATCCCGCGGCCCGCCTCGATTTCATGTCGGGCGACAGCGAGGCCGAGGTGCTGGCGCGCATTGCCGACACGCCCGCCATACGCGATGCCCTGGACTGGGCGCGCTACGCCGGCACCGACAAGGCGGCCCTGCTGATGCCACCGGCTGATGCGCCACAGCATGCGCGCATGCTGGCCGCGCCCGATGGCGGTGCCGCCGCGCGTGCCGCCATGCGCGAGGCCGTACCGTCCCTGTTTGGAGACTGGTGAACCGATGAGAACCGCTGTCGCACTCCCGGGCCTGATGGCCCTGCTGCTCGCCCTGCCCGCCCACGCCGAGCCGGCGTTCGCCCGCCTGTACCAGCAACAGTTCGGCTACATGCCCAGTTGCAATGCCTGCCACAAGGACGGCGGGGGCACCCCGGCCAACGACTACGGCATGGCCTTCAAGGAGGCGGGCATGAATGCAGCGGCCTGGCCACGGATTGCCGGGCTCGACAGTGACGGCGACGGCGTCGGCAACCAGGCCGAGGCCCGTGCGCGCGCCAACCCCGGCAGCGCCCGCTCCACCCCCGCCGCACCGGGTGACTGGCTGGACATCGCCAGCCTGATTCCGCGGGAAGTTCAGGCTGCGTTCCCGGACGTCCGGGCCTATCTGCCCAAGGACGTGCTGCTCACCGAAGCCGACATCGCGCGCGCCGCCACGCTCGGCGCGCGCTTGACCCGCGATGACGAAAACACGCTCTATATTCCGCTGGTGGACCGCCGCCCGGTGGGCACTGCCCTGATCTTCCCGGTGCAGGTGGCGGACCGCAGCTTCTTTCTGCTGATGACCACCGACCGCCGGCTCACCGTGCAGTCGGTGAGCGTGCTCAACAGCCGGCAGGTCCCGGAGGCGGCCGACCTGCCCCTCTATGGGCAATTCAAGGGGCTGGCGCTGGATGCGCTGCCAACCGCCAGCGGCGACGGCCTTGAGGCGGCAATCACCCGCGCCGTCAAGAAGGCCGGCACCCTGGTTTACGTGCGCCTCAAGGGCGCCTGACGCGGGAGCTTCCCATGTGGCGTGCACGCCTGTTCGAACTGCTGATGGCGGCCTTCTTCGTCAGCGTGGCCCTGATGGCAAAGGCCGCAGCCACCGATGCGGCGGCGGAGACGCTGGCGCACCCCCCGGCCTTGGAGGCACAGGAAACCTTCGATTTCTTCAGTGATGCCCCGATCGACAGTGCCGAGGTGATCGAGCTGCCGCCACCCCCTTCACGCTGGCGCACTGTGGGCGGCCCCATGGCGCTGATCGGCTTCTTCTTCGTCTTGCTGCTGTTCTTCTGGTGGATGGTGCCGTTCCAGGCTCACACGGTGGACATCAACCTGCACGGCATGCCCACCGGCGTGAAACGCGGCATCGCCATGGCCACGGTGCTGTTCGGCATCGCCTTCTGCTTCGGCGCCTCCGAGATCTGGTACATGCTGGGCGTCTACGGCAATGCCGAGGCCTATTTCGCGCAGATGAGCCTGGGCAAGCTGATCGCCTTCACCCACGCCCATCTGTTCGGCTTCACCACCGCCTTCTTCATCATCGGCATCCCGTTCTCGCTGCACTTCAACCACCTCTGGCCCTACCAGTGGGTGTTCCCGATCGGGCTGGCGGCATCGGTGACCGACGTGATGTCCTGGTGGGGCATCAAGTTCCTGTCCCCGAGTTTCGAGTGGGTGTCGATGTTCTGCGGCGTGCTGTTCTCGGCCAGCTATCTGTACATGCTGGTGGGCCTGCTGCGGGTGCTGCTGCTGCCGCAGGTGATCTGGGCCACCGACAAGGACCGGCGCGAGCGTCTGGCGGCCCGCAACCGCCTTCGCGATGACGCCCGCCATCGCGAAGGGGACTACTGAGCCGGTCTACTTGCGGATCACCCGGTACAGCACCAGCAGCAGCATGGCGCCGCCGGTGGCCACCAGAATCCCCTGCAGGTTGAAACCGGAAAAACTGGCGATACCCAGAGTGGTGCCCACCCAGCCGCCGACGAAGGCACCGGCAATGCCCAGCACGATGGTGACGACGAAGCCGCCCGGGTCCTTGCCCGGCATGAACAGCTTGGCCAGCACGCCCGCGACCAGCCCCAGCAGAACCCACGACAGAATGCCCATGTGATCTCTCCTCCGAGACGTCATCCGGATGATGAACGGTCCTGGCACGGTACCGCATCCTGGGGTGAAACGCCGCTCATCATCATGCGACGGCCTTCGGTCGGCCACCCTCTCGCTGTGGCGGCGGATATCCGGTGAGATACCCGCATGCAAGGGGATTCCACATATCGCATCGTCGACTCGCAACAGTTCCGGCAGGCACAGCGTGGCCGTCCGGGACGCGCACTGGCATGGCTGGCACTCGGCCTGACGCTCGGACTGATCGGCGCGGCGCATGCCCCCCGACTGAACCCGGTGCCAGCGGCAGAAGCGGCCCCGCAGGTCGACTTCGGCCTCCCCCACACTGCGTGGTGCCAACCAGAACACGCGTCGCTGAGCCTCAGCTGCACCTTGCGCTGATGCCTTCGGGACCTTCGTCCCGAACCACCGTTCAATGCCGCTCCGCCCGACTGGGGTAAAGTCAGCTTCTTCCTGTCTGGCTTACTTGGAGCGGCCTCATGCATTACTTCGTGACCGGTGCCACCGGCTTCATCGGCAAGTTCCTGATCGGCGAACTGCTGGCGCGGGAAGATGCCACGGTTCACGCCCTTATCCGCGAAGGATCTGAGGCCAAGTTCGCCGCGCTGGAGCACCGCTATGCAGGTCTCCCGGGCAAGTTGCTGCGAGTAACGGGCGATGTCACCGAGCCCGGTCTCGTCAGCGAAGCCGACCGCAAGAAACTGAAAGGCAAGGTCGATCACCTGTTCCACCTGGCGGCGGTCTATGACATGAACATGGACGATGCCACCGGCGACCGCATCAACAACGAAGGCACCCGCAACGTGGTGGATTTCGCCAACGCGCTGGGCGGCGACCTGCGCTTTCATCACGCTTCCAGCGTGGCAGTGGCCGGCGGCGACTACGTCGGCCGCTTCACCGAAAAGATGTTCGACGAGGGACAGCCCGTCGATCACCCCTACTTCCGCACCAAGTTCCAGAGCGAAGCCATCGTTCGGGAAGAGTGTCGCGTACCGTTCCGGATCTATCGACCCGGTGCCGTCGTCGGCCACTCGGAAACCGGCGAGATGGACAAGATCGATGGCCCCTACTACTTCTTCAAGGCCATTCAGAAAATCAGCTATGGCGTGCCCCGCTGGATGCCGCTGCTGGGCATCGAAGGAGGCAAGGTCCCCATCGCACCGGTCGACTATGTTGCCAAGGCGATGGACGCCCTGGCCCACAAGGAAGGCCTCGACGGTCAATGCTTCCATCTGGTGCAGTCCGATTCCCCGACGGTTGGCGAGTTGCTGCAGATTCTGATGAAGGCGGCCCACGGGCCCGGCTTTGCCGCCCGCATCGAGTTGCCACCCCTGCCCGCTCCGTTGAAGCCACTGGCCCGGGACCTCGGCAACCGCCTCCCGCGCTCGCTGGAACGCAGCCTCTCGAAAGCCATCGGCGCCCCGCTGTCGGTGCTCGGCTACGTGCGCAATCAGGCCGTGTTCGACGACACCCTGACCCGCAAGGCGCTGCGCGGCACCGGCATCAAGTGTCCGGAGATCCGCGACTATGCCAAGGTGCTCTGGGAGTTCTGGGAGCTGTTCCTTGACCTCGACGTGAGTCTGCCGAAGGGCTCGCTGCGCAAGCTGGCGGGCAAGGTGGTGATCGTTACCGGCGCCTCCAGCGGCATCGGTTTCAACGTGGCCAAGAAGCTCGGCGCGGCAGGCGCCAAGGTGATTCTGGTGGCCCGCACGCGAGAGAAGCTGGAGCAGACGCAGTTCATCATCGAGAAAGCCGGTGGCGAGGCCCACGTCTACCCCTGCGACCTCAACGACATGGCAGCGATCGACCACTGCGCCCAGCAGATCCTGGAGGACTTCGGCCACGTCGACATTCTGGTCAACAACGCCGGTCGCTCGATCCGACGGGCCGTGCTGGAGTCGACCACGCGCTTCCATGATTTCGAGCGCACCATGCAGCTCAACTACTTCGGCGCCATCCGCATGATCCTGGCGCTGCTGCCGAGCATGGCCCAGCGCAAGAACGGGCACATCATCAACATCAGCTCGATCGGGGTGCTGGCCAATGCCGCGCGCTTCTCCGCCTACGTGGCCTCGAAGGCGGCACTGGATGCCTTCTCGCGCTCACTGGCGGCCGAGGTGAAACACAAGAACATCGAGATCACCGCCATCTACATGCCACTGGTGCGCACGCCGATGATCGCGCCCACCAAGATCTACGACTACGTGCCCACCTGGAGCCCCGATCACGCGGCCGACGTGGTGCTCAAGTCCATCCTCGAGCGCCCGAAGAGCGTCGCCACCACCCTCGGCACCGCCGCCGCCATCAGCTACGCGGTGTGGCCAAAGATGAACGACTACGTGCTCAACAAGGGCTTCAACCTGTTCCCCTCATCCAGCGCCGCGCGTGGCAAACGGCAGGGCGGCGAGTCGGACAAACCCACCCTGCAGCAGGTGGTGTTCGCCAACCTGTTCAAGGGCGAGTACTTCTGAGGTCCGGAGGCGCCGCCTGTGGCAGGCGGCGCCTCCGTTTGGCGATCAGCCCTTCTGGCGCCGCGCCGAGACCGCCTGTGCCAGCTGCTCCAGCAACGGCCCGGTCTCATCCCAGGCCAGACAGGCATCGGTGATGCTCTGGCCATAGGTCAGCTCACATCCCGGCGTCGCATCCTGACGTCCCTCCACCAGGTGGGATTCGATCATCACTCCCATGATGCGGCGATCTCCACCGGCGATCTGACTGGCCACGTCGTGGCCCACGATGACCTGACGGCGGTGCTGCTTGGAGCTG
The DNA here is from genome assembly GCA_936928855.1 of uncultured Polycyclovorans sp. Taxonomy (GTDB): domain Bacteria; phylum Pseudomonadota; class Gammaproteobacteria; order Nevskiales; family Nevskiaceae; genus Polycyclovorans. Next base: position 34,615 of record CAKZHZ010000065.1, on the reverse strand, counting down.
TTGGCGTGCGAGAAATCGATCATCACCTGTGGCTGCAGGCCGGATTTCTCCATCGCTTCGCTGGCGGCATCCACACTGCCGGCGTCGTAGTTCGGCCCCTTGCTGCCGCCCCGCAGGATGATGTGCGAGTCGGGATTGCCGGCCGTCTGAAAAATGGCGGACTGTCCATCGGCCGTCAGCGACAGAAACCGATGCGGATTGCGCGCCGACACCACAGCATCCACCGCCACCTTCACGCTGCCATCGGTGCCGTTCTTGAAACCCACCGGGCAGGACAGCCCGGAGGCCATTTCCCGATGCAGCTGGCTCTCGGTGGTGCGCGCGCCGATGGCGCCCCAGCTCACCAGATCAGAGATGTATTGCGGCGTCAGGATGTCGAGGTACTCGACCCCCGCCGGCATGCCCTGGTCATTGAGGTCGCTCAGCAACTTGCGGGCGATGCGCAGGCCCTTGTCGATCTGGTAGCTGTCATCAAGATCGGGATCGTTGATCAAGCCCTTCCAGCCGACCGTGGTCCGCGGCTTCTCGAAATAGACGCGCATCACGATCAGCAGGTCGCGCGACAACCGCTCCCGCAGCCCGGCGAGCCTGCCGGCATAGTCCAGCGCTGCGGCGGTATCGTGGATCGAGCAGGGCCCGACCACCACCAGCAGGCGATCGTCCTGCCCGCTGAGGATGTCCTGGATGGCCTTGCGAGCCTGCAGCGTGGTCTCGGCCGCGCGAGCGGAGATCGGCAGCTCAGCCTTCACCTGGGCGGGTGTTGAGACCGGCAGCACCGACTGGATGCGCGTGTTTTCTGTGACGACCGTCATACCTCATCAACCTTCAAATTCGTCTTTGGATTCGATTTCCATACCGAGCGCCTGCGCGCCGGCGAGCGCGCGATCCTACCACCGTCAAGCGGGGACGGTGCGCTACCCTGTGTGACTCCACCGTTTCCGAGGCCGGCCCCACCGTGATCCGCATCGCGCCCCTTTTCGCCCTGCTGCCCCTGCTGCTGGTGCCCGCCATCGCGGTCGCCGGACCGCTGCAGACCCGCAACGAAGCCGCCCTGAGTCGCTACGCCGCGTTGCCGGTCCTCGGTGAGCACACGCTGGTGAGCGCGGGCACCACCACCTTCACGCTGCGCACCGATCTCACCAATGAGTTCTACGCCGAGGACCGCGGCACCGAATCGGCTCGTGTCGATGGCGAGACCTGGCGGACCACGCTGGACCTGCGCCGCCGGGTCGGTGCCAGTGTGGAACTGGGTCTGCGTCTGAGCCTGATCGACACCGGCGGCGGCTTCCTCGATCGCTTCATCGAAGACTGGCACGGCTTCTTCGGCCTGCCCAATGGCGGGCGCGAAAGCTTTCCCCAGGATCAGTTCGGCTACGCGCTGGCGCGGGACGGAAATACCCTTCTGTCCGTTCAGGACAAGGGCACCGGTTTGGGCGATGTCGAGGCGCTGGTGGGCTTTGCCCTGCGCCCCGGCCAGACACTGCGCGTCATGGCCAAACTGCCCACCGGCGATCGTGATCGCCTCCATGGCGGACACTGGGGCGGCGCCCTGTGGCTGGACACTGCGCTGCCGTTCGCGGCTGACAGCGCCTGGGCCGGGCACTACAGCATCGGCGCCAGCGGGCAGGCACGCGGTGGCGCCCTGTCGACCCGGCAGCGCCCCTTCACCGCCTTCGGCGGCATCGGGCTCGAACGTCGGGTGTGGGGGCCGCTATCGCTGCTGGGACAGCTCTATGCCCACACGCCGCTGTATCGCGATCTCGATACCGATGTCGGCAACCCGGGCCTGCAGCTGGCGCTCGGGGGGCGCTGGCAGATGCGCCCTCGCTGGCAGCTCGATCTCGCCTTCCAGGAAGACCTGATCACCCACGCCAGTCCCGACTTCAGCCTGCACGCCGCGCTGCGTTTCCAGCCCGCCGGTCGATGACCCCACCGACGCTGGTGGGTCAGCCGGCATACCAGCCCGGCAGCAGCGCATCGAGGTCGCCCATCGCCTTGGCGACCGCCGCCCCGGCATCCTGGTTGGTCCCCTGCGCGGACACCACCGCCACCTCGCTGAAGCCCATGAACTGGAACAGGGTGCGGGCCAACGGCGTGAAGTGATCGGGGGCACCCTCTCCGTCGTAACGCCCGCCGGAGGAAAACAGCGCCAGGGCCTTGCGCCCTCCCATCCTGCCGCGGCGCCCCTGGGCATCCGCCTCCCAGGTCCGCCCTTTCTGGACGATGCCGTCGAAGTAGGCCTTGAGCGGCCCCGGCATGGAGAAGTTGTGCATCGGCGCGGCCACGATCAAGACATCGGCCGCCAGCACCCGTGCCACATCGGCATCCTGCACCGCGAGCGCAGCCGCCTCCTCCCGCGTCAGCGTCTGACCGCCATAGTTGCGCTTGACGTAGGCGTCCACCGCCATGGTATCGAGCACGGCGACGGGCCGCGCCGCGAGGTCGAGCGTCTCCACCTCTCCGCGCATCAGGCCGCGCGCATGTGACACCAGTCGTGCGGTATGCGAGCCGGTACGGGGGGTGAAGGTGACGAGCAGGGTCTTCATCGAACAGTTCTCCGTGGGAAGGGGCTTCAGGCGAGCGCAAAGAGCAGCAGCTCGGCATCGGATTCGGCGGTGAGCTCGAGTCTGGCGACATCCCGCAGACCCAGCGCATCACCCTCACGCAGTTGCTGATCACCAACACGCACCGATCCGCGGGCCACATGCAGGTAATGGCGTTGCGCGGGATCGAGCGTCAGCGGTCCGGGCTGCCCCGCCGCCGGCCAGGCCATCCACAACCGCGCGTTCTGGTGCAGATCGAATGGCGCGCCGTCGCCTGGCGGCGCTGCCACTTTCTGCCAGCCCGCCCGCAGCGCCGCCGCGTCGAGCGGCTGCTGCTGATACCCGGGCGTCAGATCCACCTGATCGGGCACCACCCAGATCTGCAGGAAATGCACGGGCTCGACCCGCGAGTCGTTCATCTCGCTGTGGGTGATGCCACGCCCGGCACTCATCACCTGCATTTCGCCGGGCCGCAACACCCCGGTGCCTCCGGTGGAGTCGCGATGTCGCAACGCACCCTCCAGCACGTAGGTGAGGATCTCCATGTTCTGGTGCGAGTGCGGCGGGAAACCCGCCGCCGGATCGACTCGGTCTTCGTTGATCACCCGCAGCGCACCAAAGCCCATCGCATCCGGGTTGTAGTACTGGCCGAAGGAGAAGCTGTGCCAGCTGTCGAGCCAGTCGTGCTGGACATGCCCGCGCTGGCGGGCGGGAAACGTCTGGATCATGGGGGCCTCCTGAAGATGCGGGAAACGGACGAACGGCAGACTAGCCCGCGCAAGTCATTCATGAAATCGGAATGTTTTGTCGATTTAAGTCAATATGACTGAATGAAAATCGACCTCGACGCCTTGCGCACCCTGGATGCCATCGACCGCCATGGCAGCTTCGCCCGCGCCGCCGAGGCGCTGCACCGCGTGCCGTCGGCGGTGACGTACACCGTGCGCCGGCTGGAGTCCCAATTGGAGGTCGAGCTGTTCGATCGCAGCGGCCATCGCGCCGTGCTCACCCCGGCAGGTCAGCTGCTGCTGGAGCAGGGACGCGAACTGCTGTGCCAGGCCGAAACCCTGGAAGAGCGCGTGCGCCGCAGTGGTCAGGGCTGGGAAACACGCCTCACCATCGCCGTGGACGAAATCATCCCGCTGACGGGGCTGTTTCCGCTGATTCTTCAATTCGATGCCCTGCGCAGCGGCACCCAGTTGCAACTCACCCGCGAGATCTTCGGCGGCACCTGGGACGCCCTGATCGATCACCGCGCCGACCTCGTGGTCGGTGCCGCGGGCGATCCCCCGGGTGGATTCCCCTTCGGCATCCGCCGCCTGCTGGAAGTGCCCTTCGTATTCGCCATGACGCCCGACCACCCGCTGGCACCCCTTCCGGAGCCCCTGTCGGTCGCGCAGATCGGGCACTACCGCGCGGTGGTGGCCGCCGACTCGTCGCGACGTCTTCCCACCCGCAGCGGCGGCATCCAGCCCGGGCAGCCCACCCTCGTGGTCCCTACCGTCACCGCGAAACTGGCGGCCCAGGTGGCGGGGCTGGGGATCGGTTTCCTGCCGTTGCACCTCGCGCAGCCCTACCTCGATCAGGGCCGCCTGGTGCGCCGCGAGGTGGAGCACAACCGGGCACCGGCGCCGCTCAGTCTGGCCTGGCGCAGCGGTGAGAACGGGCGCGCGCTGAACTGGTTTCGCGAAGCCATTCAGAACTGCCCCGACCTGCTGCACGCCGAGGCTCGGTAAACTTCGCCGATGGACCTCACTGACGCGCGACACCAGCTACTCGGCGACCTCAATCCGGCCCAGGCGCAGGCGGTGTCGGCACCGTCGGCCCACCGTCTGGTGCTGGCCGGCGCCGGCTCGGGCAAGACCCGGGTGCTGACCCACCGCATCGCCTGGCTGGTGGCCCTCGAAGGGGTCGCTCCGCAGTCGATCCTGGCGGTCACCTTCACCAACAAGGCGGCCGCCGAGATGCGGGGCCGCATCGAACAGCTGATCCGGGTCCCGGTCAGCGCGCTGTGGGTCGGCACCTTTCACGGCATCGCCCACCGCATGCTGCGCCTGCACTGGAAGGAGGCGCGGCTGCCTCAGAACTTCCAGATCCTCGATGCCGACGACCAGCAGCGCATGGTCAAGCGGCTGTTGAAGCAGTTGGACATGCCGGAGGAGAAGTGGCCGCCCCGCTCGGTGACCGGCTGGATCAACGCCCGCAAGGACGAAGGGCTGCGCCCGCGTGACCTGGTGGACACCGGCGACTACACCGAGCGCCAGCACCAGCGGGTCTATGAGGCCTACCAGAACCAGTGCGAGCAGGCCGGTCTGGTGGATTTCGCGGAGTTGCTGCTGCGCGCCTTCGAACTGTGCCGCGATGTACCCGACATCCAGGCCCACTACCGCGCCCGCTTCCGCCATGTGCTGGTCGATGAGTTCCAGGACACCAACCACCTGCAATACCAGTGGCTGCGGCTGCTGGCCGGCTCCCACGGCGTGATGTTCGCGGTGGGTGATGACGATCAGTCGATCTACAGCTGGCGCGGTGCGCGCGTCGAGCACATGATGCGACTGACCCGCGACTTCCCGGGCTGCGAAGTGATCCGGCTGGAGCAGAACTACCGCTCCACCAGCACCATTCTGCGTGCCGCCAACGGGCTCATCGCCCGCAACCTCGGACGACTCGGGAAGGAACTGTGGACCGACGGCAACGACGGCGCACCCATCCAGCTCTATGCCGCCTTCAATGAGTACGACGAGGCCGAGTTCGTGGTGAACCGCATGCGCGAGCACCTCGATGGCCGCTGCCGCTACAGCGACCTCGCCGTGCTCTACCGCACCAGCGCGCAGTCCCGCGTGCTCGAGGAAACCCTCATCCGTGCCCGCCTGCCCTATCGCATCCATGGCGGGCTGCGCTTCTTCGAGCGGGCCGAGATCAAGGACGCCATGGCCTGGCTTCGTCTGCTGCACAACCGTGACGATGATGTCAGCTTCGAGCGTGCCGTCGGCACGCCCCCGCGCGGCATCGGCGCCACCTCGCTGGCCCGCATCCGCGAACAGGCCCGGACACAGCAGGTGTCAATGTGGCGGGTGGCCGCCGAGGGCACCGCGCCCTCGCTCGGACGCACTGCCAAGCCGGTGGCCGCGTTTGTGGAGATCATCGACCGCCTGGCACGGGACACCCGCGAGCAGCCGCTGGGCGACGTCATCGCGCAAGTGCTGGAGCACAGCGGCCTGCGCGCCCACTACGAGAAGGACAAGGGCGAACTGGCGGAAGCGCGGCTGGAGAACCTGGAAGAGCTGGTCAATGCCGCCCGCAGCTTCGAGCCGGATCCGGAGGAGGTACCGGAATTCGATCCGCTGACCACGTTTCTCACCCACGCCGCACTGGAAGCGGGCGAGGCCCAGTCGGGTCCGGGCGAAGACTGTGTCCAGCTGATGACGCTGCACGCCGCCAAGGGCCTCGAGTTTCCCGTGGTGTTCCTGGTCGGCGTGGAGCAGGGATTGTTTCCCAGCCAGCGGACAGTCGACGAGGGCAATCTCGAAGAGGAGCGCAGGCTCTGCTACGTCGGCATCACCCGTGCGCGCCAGCAACTCTACCTCAGCCATGCCGAGAGCCGCCGCATCCACGGCATTCCGCAGAGCAGCCCCCCCTCCCAGTTCATCCGTGAGTTGCCGGCGGACTGCCTGGTGGAAACCCGCCCCCGGGCCGGCGTGCTGCGGTCGACGCCGGGCGGCGGCGTCCCGCGCCCCGATCTGCTGCGAGGCAACGGTGGCAGCGTGATGCCACCGCCCGATCACGGCCTTGCCATCGGCATGCGGGTACGGCACAGCAAGTTCGGCGAGGGCACCGTCCTCAACTTCGACGGCAGCGGCGCAGGCGCACGGGTCGAGGTCAATTTCAAACAGGCCGGCCACAAGTGGCTGATGCTGGCCTATGCCCGGCTGGACGCGGCATGAATGGCGATGTCGCCAGTTACGGCCTGTGGATCGCACTGGCTGCCCTGACGCTGATCCTCGGGCCGCTGTTCGCCCTGCGCCGCAACATCGGCCCCAGTGGCCCGCCCCCCTTGCCGGCGGACTGGAAGGCGCGGCTGGACGCCCTGCCGCATGCGGTGTTACTGGACGACGATCAGCGGCGTCACTGGCACGGCCTGGTGGAAGCTTTCTGGGGCCGGGTCCGCTTCATCGGTTGCAACGAATTCTGGGTGGACGCCCAGGTCCGCCTCACGGTGGCGGGCTATGCCTGCCTGCTGTACCTGCGCGGATCCGCACCCCCCTACCCCCGGCTGAAAAGCGTGCTGGTGTACCCCGAGCCGTTCCTGGTGCCGCAAACCGAGCCCGACGAATATGGCCTGGTGTCGGATCAGCCGGTCGAGCATATCGGCGAAAGCTGGGATGCGGAGCGCGTCATCCTGTCGTGGTCGGATGTCGAAGCGGCACTGCAGGGAGACCCGGTGAACGTGGTGGTGCACGAATTCGCTCACCAGCTCGACGACGAATCGACCGACGCCAGCGGCGCCCCGCCGTGGCGCGACCGCAGCCGCTGGGCCGAGGTGATGCAGCAGGCGTTCGATCAGCTGCGGCGCCATCGGCGCCCACCGGTGCTGGACCCCTATGGCGCGACGTCACCGGAAGAGTTCTTCGGCGTCGTGACCGAAGCCTACTTCCAACAGGGTGCCGCCTTGCAGCGGCATCACCCCGCGCTGTATACGCTGTTCCGCGACACCTTCGGCCTGGACACCGCGCGTCTGCAGTGGCCCCGGGCGCATGACACCGACCCGGAGTCCGCCGCATGACCTCCCCGATCACCCCCTCCCCCTGGCTGTCCTGCCTCGCGCTTGCCGTCGCCCTGCCCGCGCAGGCGATGGACTGGAGTGTGGACCTGTTCGGCACCCCGGTGGCGGAAGTGCGCCACGACAACCGCGCCTCAGGCGTCGAAACCCGGGAACGCGACATCGACGGGTACGGCGCCCGGCTGGTGCTGTGGCCCGACAGTGGACCGGTGTTCTATGCCGCGGAATGGTCGCGTCTGCACGGCGCCGAAACGTTCGAACAGGCCCGCCTGGGCATCGGCGTCGTCAACACCACGGCGTTCTACAGCCGCTTCGAACTGATCCACACCGACGCCAGCGTGACCCTCGGCAACGAGACCGCCCGCACGCTCGGCGCCGGCCTGCATGCCGGGCTCGCCGGCGCCTTCACACCGTATCTGCTGGCCTCGGTCGAAATCGGCTACGTCGATCTCGATCTGATCGACGACGATGATCGGCTGCACCCCGGCCGCGGCATTCAGGCCACCGTCCGCGGTGAAGTGCCGCTGAGTCGGCAGGTCCAGCTGTTCAGCGAGCTGCGCTACCAGCAGCCGCGCGATAGCAGCGACAGCCGCAACCTGCGCCACGAGATCGGTGAAGGGCGCCTTGGCGTGCGGCTCAATTTCTGAGCCGCAGGCGGATTCAGCGCACTTTCACCAACAGCGCGTCGATGCCGTTCTCGTCGAGCTGCGCCACCATCTTCTGGGCAGCCTCAAGTCCGGTGAGCGGCCCCAGCCGCACGCGGTAATAGGTCTCACGGCCGTCGATGGTGACCGTTTCCACCCGCGCTTCCAGGCCCAGCAGCGCAAGTGAGGCCTTCTGCCGGTCGGCATCGTCCGGATTGCGGTAAGAGGCCACCTGAATCAGGTACTGCTCGGGTGTCGCCGGCTGAGCGGTTGCCGGTCGGTCACCCGCAGCGTCCGGCACCACCACTTCCTGATTGGGTAACAGTTCGTAGAAGGTAAAAGCCCGCGGTGCCGGGCTGGCCGTCGGCGCGGGGCGCTGCCCTTCCCGCGCGACCGGCGCCCCCCGCTGCCCCGGCATGGGTCCCGCAGGCCGATTGATGTACACCAGTGCGGCGACTCCGAGGCCCACCGACAAGCCCACCACCCCCCAGATCCAACCCGGCATGCCGCCACCGCCCCGGCGTGGCGGCGGGCGTCGCTGACCGGCGCGCTGTCCGTAATCGCGTTGTGCCATTACATCTGCTCCGGTGCGGCCACACCCAGCAGACGAAGACCGCTGGCCAGCACGTTGCGGGTGGCCTCACACAGGGTGAGCCGTGCCGCCTGCAGGTCGGTGTCGTCCCCCAGGAACTTGTGGGCGTTGTAGTAGCTGTGAAAGGCGTCGGCCAGCTCGTCCTTGAGATAGAAGGCCAGTCGATGCGGGGCGACATCCGCCGCCGCGCTGCGCACCACCTCGGGGAACCGCGCCAGCGCGGTCATCAAGCGCTTCTCGTGCTCGTTGTCGAGCCGCGACAGCGCCGCCAGGCCGGCGGCTCGCTCATAGCGCCCCCCTTGCTCGACCAGCTGGCGCTCGACACTGCACAGTCGGGCATGCGCGTACTGCACGTAGTAGACCGGGTTGTCGTTGCTGCGGGAACGCGCAAGGTCGAGATCGAATTCCAGATGCTGTTCGTGCGAGCGCATCAGGTAAAAGAACCGGGTGGCATCGGCGCCGACTTCGTCAATCAGATCCTGCAGGGTGACGAAATTTCCGCTGCGCTTGCCCATCCGGCCCGACGACAGGGTGACGAACTGGATGAGCTGCACATCCAGTGCGTCCTTGCGGCCGGTCAGGGCCTCAATGGCCGCCCGCACGCGTGCGATGTAGCCATGGTGGTCCGCCCCCCAGACATCCATCAGGCGCGGCCAGTCCCGATCGAGCTTGTCGACGTGGTAGGCGAGGTCGTTGCAGTAGTAGGTGGCGGCGCCGTCGGCCTTCACCAGCACGCGGTCCTTCTCGTCCCCGAAGGCCTCGGTCTTCATCCACAGCGCACCGTCGCGGGTATAGGTCAGCCCTTTCTCCGCCAAACGGTCTAGCGCGGTCTGCACTGCGCCGCGCCGGACCAGCTCGGCTTCACTGGTCCACTGGTCGAAGCGCACCGAGAACGCTGCCAACGTGGCACGGATGGTGGCCAGCTGATCGGCCAGTGCCGCCTGCTTGATGCGCTCATAGTCCGCGCCCAATCCCTCACGCGCCAACCGGATCCAGGCGTCGAGATTGGCCTCCTGGGCCTGCTTGATCCGCGCCCGCTCTGCATCGTCGGCGCCATCAGCCGCCTCGGGATCGGCCGGCATGGCCTCGACTCCGGAACAGCGCCACGCCTGGTCGCCCACCTCGGCCTGCAGACGCTCAGCGGTGGCCTGAATGTAGTCGCCGGGATAGGCCCGCTGCGGAAAATGCAGTTGCAGCCCGCAACGCTGCAGATACCGCAGCCAGACACTGACGGTCAGCACATCGGTCTGCCGCCCGGCGTCGTTGATGTAGTACTCGCGCTGCACCGTCCAGCCGGCGGCTTCGAGCAGGTTGCTGACCGAATCGCCATAGGCGGCTCCGCGGCCGTGCCCCACATGCATGGGGCCCGTCGGGTTGGCAGAGACGAACTCCACCATGATGCGGCCAAGACTGCCGGCGTCGCCGAATCCGTACCGTTCACCGGCCGCCAGCACCTGCGGCACCACCGCCTGGAAGGCCTCCGGCGCCAGATGGAAATTGATGAAGCCGGGACCGGCGATCTCCACCCGCGCCAGCAACGGGGATGCCGGCAACAAGCCGACCAGCCGCTCGGCCACCTGGCGCGGCGCCTGCTTCAGCGGCTTGGCGAGCTGCAAGGCCAGATTGGTTTGCAGGTCGCCGAAGCGCGCCTCGCGGGTGGCATCCAGCTGGATGTCAGGCGCGTCGACGCCACTGTCGGCCAGCAGCGCCTGCAGGGCGCCGGAGAGCAATTCGGTAAGCTGAGCTTTCATTCCACGAGGGCGGAGGGTCAAAGCGCGCGATTGTAGCGCGCGGCGTGCGCCAGGCCCTCACGGTAGAAACGCTGGGCATCATCGGGACGCTGCGTGCGTTCCGCCAGTTGCGCCAATGCGAGGTACACCTCGGGCCCGGCATGCAGACGCAGCGCGGTGTCGAGATAACTGCTCGCCTTGCCCCAGAGGTGATTGCGGACGCAGGCGCGACCCGCCGCCAGCATCAGCGCCGCCTGCTCACCATGCTGTTGCAGCCACTGTTCCAGCGACGCCAGCTGGGTCACCGGATCGATGGCTTCCAGCGCCCCGAACAGCCCGACCAGGTTGGCATCCCAACGCTGCTTGAGGGCCTTGTTGATGAGCGCCACGGCTTCGGCTTCGTCGCCCAGGGCCACCAGTCCACTGGCGTAGTGCTGCTGAACTTCGGGCAGGCCCCGTACCGTGGCCCCGGCCGATTCCCACAAGGCCTTGAGCTGATCCAGCTGTCCGCCGTTGACGGCGATGCGCATGAGGTTTCCCATGGCCTCCGCCTGCCATGCCTGACGGCGCGCCTCCGGCACGGCATCGCCCTGCGTCTTGAGCAGCTGCAGCAAGGCCGTGGACTCCCCGGCACTGGCTAGCGCACGCGCGTACAAGCGGACCGCATGCGGGTGCTTCGGATGCCGTTGGTGGAAACGTCGCGCCGTTTCCAGCGCCGCCTGCCCCTGCCCCGCCGCACGCTGCAATGCCGCCCGCACCGCCAAGACGGCGGGAGCGTCGGCATCCCCCTGGCGGGACGCGAGGTCAAGGTAATGATCACGTCGCTCGGCCGCCCCGACCTGATGCGCGACGTGCGCCGCCGCAAGGTAGTTGAGATCAGCCTCGGGGTGATCGGCCACTCGCCGCAGCAAGGCAATCTCCGCACGCCGGAACTCGCCGGCCGCCAGCAATCGCAGCCCTTCCATGAAGGTTCGTTGAGCCCGCTCGCGGCGTCGCCGGGCCAGGTAGGCCTGCATGCGTCCGGGCAGCCCCACTGCGCCGGACAGCAGGCGCCATCCCAGGTATAGCGCGGCGAGCAGCAACACCAGCATCAGGACAAAGCCGGGCAGGGAGGTTTCCAACGTCCAGTCCTGCCAGGCCAACAGGACATACCCGCTTTCGGCGCGGAAGTAATAGGCGGCAGCCCCCCCCACCGCCAGCGCCAGCAAGGCCAGAAGCAGCAGCACGATCATCGCGGTGCGGGCTCCATGTGCGCGCGCAGGCGTTGCAGGCTGCCGCTGATATCCGGCGGTGAAACCGTGAGCGACACCGACTGCAGATCCCGAAGGCCGGCATCGAGCGCACTCACGGCGGCGTGATCGAGGGCGAAGTACTGGGCAAGCCAGCCGCGCACGCCGGCCAGCAGGGCCTGGAAGCTGTCGTCATCGTCGCGCAGGAATGCTGCCCGCGCATTCTCCAGCTGCAGACGCAGCATGCCGTGGATCAGCGCCTCTTCCTCGCTGGGCAACAGCCGCGCAGCCTGTCCGGGATCCTTGCGCAGCACGAACATCTGACCCGCCACCGCGCGTATCCGTCCCCAGACGCGCTGATACCAGGGCGCGCCCGCCAGCATCGGGGACGGCGCTTCGGCGGCCGGCGCTTCCGGCAGCTCCGCTGGCACCCGCGCTTTCAGTGGCAGCGTTGCGGCCTGTTCGATCCAGCCAGCCAACTGCAGCGCAACGCCCTGTCGATCCGGCAACGGCACCGCCGCAAGCGCGGCCTGCTCACGGGCCACGGCCTCTCGAACCGCGAACAACCGTGGGTCGGCCAGACGTGCCAGTCGGGCATCCGCCAGTTGCAGCGCCGTGCGCGCGGCAGCCACGTCACCGGACAACTGCAGGCGGTCGTTGGCGATCAGCAGCAGATGCTCGACGGCAGCCAGCTGCACCCGCTCCTGACCGGCGGATACCTGTTCATTGAGGGCGCCCAAGGTGTCGTCATAGCGGCCCAGGCGCTCGTCAAACTGGGCGATCTGCTCGTTGGCCCGCCGCAGATTGCGGGTGAGATCGCGGTGATCCTCGCGCAGCTCGTGGGCATCCGCGGTCAGACGCTGCACCTCCGTGCGCAGTTCCCCCACCGCGCCCTGCTGCAGTTGCAGCTGGTGGTAGGACCACGCTCCGCCGGCAAGCACCACGGCGAGCAGCAACAGGGCCAACAGCGCCCATCCGAGTCCGCTGCGGCGGCGGACGGCGGGCGACGGCGCCTCCGGTCGCTTCGGCGTCTGCTCGGCGTCATCGGTTCGGGGCGTGTCGGGGGTTTCGGACATGGTCATGGCATCGTCGGAAGGTGCGGCCAGCGCCTGCACCAGGTCTTCGTCGCGCGGCCCCGCCAGGACGCGGGGGGTTCGCGGGTAGCCGAGTGTACGGGCATGTTCGGCCAGCCGGGGGCTGATCACCCACCAGTCCGGCGCAAATGCCGCCTCGCCCGCGAGCGCTTTCCACTGGTCCATGGCCGCGGCGCTGGTGAAGTGAATCAGCGTGCCGTCACGCTGGGCCGACGCCAGCGCTTCGGCGTCCGGTGTCGACGGCACGCGCCGATAGAGTGCCAGCACGGTGACACGCGCACCCCGGGCCTCGAGCGCAGGCGCCAGCATGCCGCGCCCCCCCTCACCGCCGATCAGCACCACGTAAGCATCCTGAAGATCGGTGAGGCGCGCATCCGCCAGCAGGTCCTCGCTGCGACTGCCCTCCGCCGGCACCCAGGCGTCCAGCCCCAGTGCTGCCAACCGTTCGGCCGTCGCCGCTCCGATCGCCGCAATGCGGGCCGGCCAGGCCGCAGGCGGCCGCGCCCCCAGCGCCTGCACGGCATTGGCGCTGGTAAAGATCCAGAGGTCGGCATCCGCCACAGCCGCAAGCGCCTCGTGGGCGTCGTCTTCGGCTTGTGTGAATTCGATGTGCAGCAATGGCAGGGCGCGCGACTCGACCCCGACCGCCTGCAGCCGTGCAATCAGGCCCTCCGCCTGCGCCACCGGCCGCGTCACGATGACCACCGGACCGGCGCTCATGAGTCCTGCGCCGCGCGCTGCGCGGCCTCGAACGCAGCACGTGCCGCTCCGGGCGCGCAGACGCTCCGGGCCGCTTCGGCGGTTTCCAGCATCATCAGGCGGCGCTGCTGATCGGTGTAGCGGAACTCGTCCCCGTCCGGCGTGATGCCATACACCGCTTCCGCGTTCAGCAGGGTTTCGCCACGCGCCTTGGCAAGGGCGCAGTCACGTGCGAATGCCGCCACCCACTCGGCGGGCACCGGTCCACTGTAGTCAGGGTCGGCGGCAACCCGGCGATCAGCCAGCAGCGCCTGGGTCAGGCGCGTGCCACGCACCAGCGAGTGATCGTCGTAATGGACCTGCCCCTGCGCGTCGACCCACTTGTAGACCCCACCTGCTGCAGTGGCCACACCAAACTGGCACTGCGCCCACAGCAAGATCGCGGCGAGGGCCGCCCCGGTCCACTGCCTCATTCCCCACCCTCGTCGGCGGCCTGCCCCTCGCAGGCCGTGACCGCTGCCATCTCGGCACGGGCAATCAGCTGCTCGCGCTCGGCGCCACTGAACTCGCGCTGCTGCCCCAGGGCGTCGGACTCGATGATGCGCTCAGCGGACTGGTAGGTGTTGAGCTGCGTGCGGGCGCGCTCACAGGCCTCGACGGCCATGGCCGGATCGGCGTCCGGCTGTGGCGGCGCCGCGCTGGTGGTAAGGGGGCCGGCGCGCAGCGCCCGCGCGCCTTGCGGAGCGCTCGCGGGGTCCCCGAAATGCACGCGACCGTTGGCATCCACCCAGCGATACACCGCCGTCTCGGCCTGCGCCGACAGGGAGATCAACACACAACACATCAAGGGCAGGAGAATCCGCATCAAGGCCGGGCTTCCAGTTTGCGACAGCATAGACGCTCAGACGCCCGGGCAGAAGCCGCAGCACCAACGGACCTGCCGGTGATCGGCGAATTCGCGCAGAATGCGGACATGCGTTCAATCCTCAAAAGCTTGCTGCTGATCACTGCAGTGGCGCTGGTGGCCGCCGTGTGGATGCAACAACGCGCACAGCGTGACCTGCGCGCCGTGGTCACCGAACTGCGCCCGCATGCCCTGCTGCGATATCAACGGCTGCTGGCCTGGCCGCCCGGTGAGTGGCGGCTGGAGGATGTCACGGTGGAACCGGTGGGCGAATGGCGCGAACGCCTGGCCATGCCGGTGGGCGCGCGCATCGCCATCGCGCGCCTGCAGTTGCGACCGCCCGCCAGCGATCAGGAACAGCACTGGCAGCTTACGGCCGACGACGTCCTGTGGCCGGTGCCTGCCGGCATGCCCGGCGCCGAGGTACTCGCCAGCGCCGGCCATACGCTGTTGCGCGGCAGCCTCCATGCCGATGCCGTCTGGACCCCAGCGCAAGACACGTTCACAGTGGACCTGCAAGCGGCCATCGCCAACGCCGGGCAACTCGATGCCGGCCTGTCGATCATCGCCGGCGCCGCTTTTCCCGCACCGGTGCACACCGGCACCACGCTCCGTGGCGCACATCTGCACTGGCAGGACCATGGTCTGCTGGGCAGTCTCAAGAGCACCTTGGCGCTGCGCGAACAGTTGCCGGTGCGCCGATGGGAACAGCAGCAGATGCAGGCATTGGAACGCCGCGCGGCGGCCGGTGACTGGCGGTGGTCGGCCGATGACAGGGACGCCCTGAGGTCGATCATCCGGGACCCCGCGCGCCTGCGGCTGCAGTTGGCCCCGCCCAGTCCCGTGCGTCTTGATGATCTGTCGCTGTACACCCCGGGCGACTATTGGGCGCTGCTCGGCGTGCAGCTCGATGCCGGGGCCGATCAGCCGTGATGGAGCCGCAGCCCCGTGTTCTGCCGCCCGGCGATTATCTCTGGTGTGGGTGCGGCGGTTCCGCCAAACGGCCCCTGTGCGACGGCCGGCACGCCGGCAAGGGCTGCAGCGCCGCCCATCGGTTCACGGTGACGCCGCGCAGCGGGCGGCTCTGGCTCTGCGTGTGTCAGCGCACCCGCCACCCACCGTTCTGCGACGGGCAGCACAACCGGCGCTAGAGCCGTGTTTCGCCCTGGTGGCCCCCGATAGCGAGGCGACGCCGTTTCGAGGCCGGTCCTGCGTTGCTGCCGCCAATGCGCCTGGATCGCGGCGATTGCGGTGAGGCCAACAGGCCCCCGCTTCAGACCGCTTCGAGACCGGACTCACCGGTGCGGATACGAACGGTCTGTTCGAGGTCGTAGACGAAAATCTTTCCATCCCCGATCTGGCCGGTCTTGGCGGCCTTGCTGATGGCTTCCACCGCGCGATCCACCATGTCGGGGCCCAGCACAACCTCAAGCTTGATCTTCGGCAGCAGATCCACCACGTACTCGGCACCGCGATACAACTCGGTATGCCCCTTCTGGCGCCCGAAACCGCGCACCTCGGTCACCGTCATGCCCTGTACCCCGATGTCGGCAAGCGCCTCGCGCACCGCGTCGAGCTTGAAGGGTTTGATGATGGCGATGAGCATTTTCATGAAAGGGTCTCCACGGAGGACGTGGAAAGTGTAGCGCACCCAAAAAAAAGGGCGAGCCCGAAGGCTCGCCCCAGTCCACCCACCGGAGGAGACCGGTGGTGAGGGTTGCTGTCGGCAATTACTTGCCGGTGAACTCCGGATAGGCTTCGAGACCGCACTCGGCGATGTCGGTACCCAGGGCCTCTTCCTCTTCGGAAACCCGCAGGCCCATCACCAGCTTGATCACCATCCAGACGATCAGCGAGGTCACGGCCACCCAGACGAAGATTGCCGCGGCGCCCAGCAGCTGGGCGGTGATCGTGGCGTCGCCGTTGGACAGCACCACCGCGATCAGACCCCAGACCCCGACCACACCGTGGACGGAGATGGCACCGACGGGATCGTCGATCTTCACCTTGTCCAGCGCCAGGATGGAGAGCACCACCAGCACGCCACCGATGGCCCCGATCAGGGTCGCCAGCGCCGGGGTCGGCGTCAGCGGTTCAGCCGTGATGGACACCAGGCCTGCCAGCGCACCGTTGAGCAGCATGGTGAGGTCCGCCTTCTTGAACAGCATCTTCGAGAAGAACAGGGCCGCAATGGCACCACCGGCCGCCGCCATGTTGGTGTTCACGAACACCAGGGCCACCGCGTTGGCTTCACCCACGTTGGCGATCTTCAGCTCGGAGCCGCCGTTGAAGCCGAACCAGCCGAACCACAGCAGCAGCGTGCCGAGGGCCGCGAGCGGCAGGTTGGCGCCCGGAATCGGGTGCACCTTGCCATCCGCGCCGTACTTGCCCTTGCGGGGGCCGAGCAACAGCACGCCCATCAGCGCAGCGGTCGCGCCGGCCATGTGCACCACGCCGGAACCGGCGAAGTCGAGGAAGCCCGCAGCATCCAGCCAGCCGCCGCCCCACTTCCAGAAGCCCTGCACCGGATAGATGACAGCCGTCATCACCACCGCGAAGGCGAAGAAGGACATGAGCTTCATGCGCTCGGCCACGGCACCGGACACGATGGACATGGCGGTTGCCACGAACACCACCTGGAAGAAGAAGTCCGACAGGCCCGAGTAGTACGGCGCATCGTCACCGCCCGCCAACACCGCCGCCGTCTCGTTGTCCGCAGCGCCCAGCAGACTGCCGAAGCCGGGGAAGTACGGGGAGATGGCCTCGCCCGGGTACATGATCCCGTAGCCGCAGAGCATGTACATGATGCTGGCGATGGCGAACAGACCGACGTTCTTGGTCAGAATCTCGGCCGTGTTCTTGGACCGCACCAGGCCGGACTCCAGCATGGCGAAGCCTGCAGCCATCAGCATGACCATGGCACCGCAGATCAGGAAGTAGAAGGTGTCGAGCGCGTAGGCCACTTCGGCCGGGCTCACCACTTCCACCATGGCAACGGCTTCCTCGACGACTTCCTCGACCGGCGCGGCCTCGGGTGCCTCGATGACAACCTCTTCCGTCATTTCCACCGCCTCTTCCATCGGCGCTGCGTCCTGCGCCGAGGCGGTGCTGAGGCCGAAACTGGCGGCCAGCATCAACGCATAAAAAGCATTGCGAATCATCTCAGGGGCTCCTTAAAGGGCGTC
Source organism: uncultured Polycyclovorans sp. (assembly GCA_936928855.1). Classification (GTDB taxonomy): domain Bacteria; phylum Pseudomonadota; class Gammaproteobacteria; order Nevskiales; family Nevskiaceae; genus Polycyclovorans. The sequence continues at coordinate 17,215 of CAKZHZ010000065.1, read as the reverse complement.
TTTACCGGTTTCACCGGTGCGGATACGGATGGCCTGGTCGAGCGCGAAGACAAAAATCTTGCCGTCGCCGATCTTCCCGGTATGGGCCGCCTTGCTGATGGCATCGATTGCGGTGTCGGCCTTGTCGTCATCGACCGCCACCTCAATCTTCACCTTGGGCAGAAAATCCACGACGTACTCTGCGCCCCGATACAACTCGGTATGCCCTTTCTGCCGACCAAACCCCTTCACTTCCGTCACCGTAATGCCGGCCACCCCGATATCCGAGAGCGCTTCACGCACCTCGTCGAGCTTGAACGGCTTGATGATGGCTGCGATCAATTTCATCGAATCACTCCTAGTAGCCATGTAGTGGGAGGTCCGGACAGCCTCTTACCCGGACGCCGACAGGGGTAAAGCAGGGACCGTGCCAACGACCCTGGTTCCGGCGTCTGCCGAAGGCGGGTACACTGGCCGCATGCTCGATCCCCGCACCCTGGAAGCCCTTGCCGAACGCCTTGCCGGCGTGCTGCCGCCGGGCATGGGCGCGCTGCGGCACGAACTGCAGGACAACTTCCGTACCGTGCTGCGGGCCCAGCTGGAAAAGCTGGACCTGGTGTCCCGCGAGCGATTTGATGTGCAGGCCGAGTTGCTGGCCCGCACCCAGGCCCGACTGAAAGCCCTCGAGGCGCGCATGGAAGCGCTGGAACGTCCGCGCGACCCTGCCTGAGGCGGCGGCCCGATGGGCCTTGCCACCGTCCGCGCCCGCGCCCAGAACGGGCTTTCGGCTGACCCCGTCAATGTCGAAGTGCATCTCACCGGGGGCCTGCCGGCATTGCATATCGTCGGCCTGCCGGAAGCGGCGGTTCGCGAGGCCAAGGATCGGGTCCGCGCCGCCATCATCACCAGTGGTTATGCCTTCCCCCAGCGGCGCATCACCATCAACCTCGCGCCTGCCGATCTGCCCAAGCACGGGGGGCGCTTCGATCTGGCCATCGCCCTCGGCATCCTGCTGGCCCAGGGCGACCTGCCGGCGGGCTGCCTGGAAGGCATCGAGGTGCTCGGCGAGTTGTCCCTGAGCGGAGCGCTGCGCCCGGTCAGCGGGGCCCTGCCCGCCGCGGTGGCTGCGGCGCAGGCGGGGCATCAACTGCTGCTGCCCGAGGCCAACCTGGCCGAGGCTGCCTGTTGCCCCGGTATCTCGCTGCTGCCGGCGCACCATTTAAGTGCAATCTGCGGCGGCCTGCTGGGAGACGGCCTGAACACCGTGCGTCCTCCGCCCCTGTCTCGCACCAATAGGGTGCACCCCGATCTGGCGGAGGTTCGGGGGCAAGCGCAGGCCAAGCGCGCCCTGCGGGTCGCAGCGGCGGGCGGCCATTCCCTGCTGATGATCGGCCCGCCCGGCGCCGGCAAGTCCATGCTGGCGCAGCGCCTGCCGGGCCTGCTACCGGATCTCGACATTCACGACGCCCTGGAAGTGGCCGCCATCCGCTCGGTCAGCTCTGCAGGGTTCGACCCGACCCAGTGGATGCTGCGGCCGTTTCGCGCGCCCCATCACACCAGCTCCGGCGTCGCGCTGGCAGGTGGCGGCGGTCAACCCCGCCCCGGCGAGATCACCCTGGCCCACCATGGCGTGCTGTTTCTGGATGAGCTGCCTGAGTTTCCACGCGCGGTGCTCGATGTGCTGCGCCAACCTCTGGAAAGCGGCGAGATCCACATCGCCCGCGCCGCCTCCCAGGTCCGATTCCCGGCGCGCTTCCAGCTGGTGGCGGCGATGAACCCCTGCCCCTGCGGCTATCTCGGTGACCCGCAGCGGCCTTGCCGCTGCACGCCGGATCAGGTCCGCCGCTACCGCGGGCGCCTCTCTGGTCCGTTGCTGGATCGCATCGACCTCCAGATCTTCGTGCCCCGCGCCTCGCCGTCGGCGATGCTGGCCGACACGCCGACGAACCCCGGGGGCGGCACCGTCGATGCCCGGCGACAGGTCGTGGCCGCGCGTGAACGCCAGAACCGGCGCCAGGGCTGTGCCAACACCGCGCTCGGAGCGGAAGCGGTTCGCCACCTGGCGATGAGCGCCGAGGCCCGCACCGTTCTGGGGCAAGCCCTGGAGCGGCTGGCGCTATCGGCCCGGGGACTGCACCGACTCATCAAGGTGGCACAAACCCTCACTGACCTGGAGGGCGGAGACCGTATCGACACGCCGCAGGTCGCCGAGGCCCTGGGGTATCGCGGCCAGGATGTGACGCCGACGCGTTGAACAAAAAAAGAGCCGCCCGAAGGCGGCTCCCGATAACGCTCAGCTACCGCTTAGAACGAGTAACCGCCGCTGATCACCGGCTTGATGTCGTCGTCGTCGATATCGGTGGCCACCAGGGCCAGGCCGAAGGACAGACCGGACTCGGACTCGGCCGACAGGCCGATGCTGTAGTCCACGACATCGTCGATACCGTCTTCAGAGAAGGTCTGCTGACCGACGTGCAGGTCCAGGGCCAGCATTTCGGACACCGGGAACGACAGGTCGAGGTACGGATAGATCACCGTATCGTCCGTCACCGCGAAGTAATCGGCGAGGCTGTAGGCCAGACCCAGGGTCGCCGGACCGAAGGACACCGAGCCGTAGAGTTCGATCGTGTTGTTGCTGATCGTACCCGTACCGGCACCCGGCTCGTCCTCTTCCGAATACCAGTAGTAGATGGCACCCACGTCGTAGCCAAAGCTGCCGCTTTCACCCGAGAAACCGGCATAGAAGTCCATCTCGGCACCCGTACCCGAGTCGGACGCGAAACCGATGGTCGAAGCCCAGGTACCGGCGTAGAAACCCGATTCAGATGCGTAATCGATCCCGCCCGACACTGCCGCACCGGAAGTCTGCTCAAGACCGCGGAACAGATACTGGCTGGCAAGTCCAACATTGACCGACACCTCGGCCAGCGCCGCCCCCGAAACCGTTGCCGACCCCAGAGCCGCCGCAACTGCCAAACGCTTGAAGTTCATCAAAGACTCTCCTGATTCGTCCGAGTAGATGCCACACACGGATGTGCGTGGTTCCCCCTTCGCTAAAGCAACCCCCGTGCCAAGTGGCCGGGAACCTAGGATGGCGGGGCTCCCTCCCCGCCATCCAATTGCGCTCGGAACCGCTCTCAGAATGACCCGCTATGGGCCAGGCTGAACCCGAAATTGATGCCCGCTACGTAGTCCGCGGAGGTCACGCCCGAATCCCGGTCGGTGTGCCGCGCGGCGCCATAGATCTCCAGTGCCGAGAATAGCGTATGAAAGACGCCAAGTGACAAGCTGTCACCTTCGAACGGCGTGCCCTCGGTTTTGCCGTAAGAAGCCGCGACCGTGGTCTTCGGCATGACGCGCAGCCAGCCCGCACCGTAGTAGTAGTCCCGGTCCACACCGCCATCGAGGTTCAGCGGCTCCCAGGACGCACTGACCCCCCACTGCTCAGCCTTGTAGCCGCCATAGAAGCGGAAGGCCTCGGTGGGCACCGGCAGGCCGGCATTGAAGTTGGCATCGGCCTGCGTGGCGAGGGTGGTCTCGATCTTCAGGTACTGCACGCCGGCGGTGATCGACTGGTGGTTCCACTCGGCACCCAGGCCGAAGTCATGCTCCTCGGCATCCCCGGCGGCTTCGGAGATGAACACCGCGCCGTTCAGGGTGACACCGCGGTAGGTCGGCGACACATAGGCGATCTGGTTGTTGATGAACCCGTTGCCCACGGTATCGGAGGTCAGCGCGGACAGGCCATAGTTGGGTCCGAGCACGGGCGCTGGCGCATCGGCGAAACCGGCGCCGGAGATGGTGCCGAGACCCGTGTTGTAGAACGGATCCAGCTTTTCACCGGAAATCTTGTACGCCGTCGGGGCGCGACCGTACACGACCGTGCCATACGGGGTGCCGACCTGCAGATAGGACTGACGGACGCTGTCGAGTTGCGCAACGCTGTTGTCATTGGCCAGCGTGCGCTCATAGACGACCGTGGCACTGTAGGCGCCTTCGCGCAGCATCAGCGACAGTCCGGCATGGGCGTTGGTGCCTGCGAGATCGGTGTCGGCCGGCGCGCCTTCGGCGTCGGAATGGATCAGGGCATAGCGGAAATCACCGTACAGGCGGGCTTCGCCCTCGGCGGCGGCCGCGGGGCCGGCCAGCAGAATGGAAGCGGCCGCGACGGCCCAGGTTGCTGCATGTTGCATGTGATGCTCCTAGCGTGGTTGTGAAGGACAACGTTGTTTGACGATGCGCGCGCACTCTTATGGTGCACTGCCATCGTCCCCCGAACGCCTGAAGTGAACCCGACCCCGCAGTCGCCGTCAATTCAGATCGCCCCAGTCTAGGTGGGCTGGATGACAGGCATAAAAAAACCGCCGGTCCCTGCGGACCGGCGGTGACGTGCACCGGATTCGAGCGGCCTCAGAGGCTGATGCCGGAGTTCTCGAGCATGTCTTCCACCGCCGCGTGGATTTCGTCGTCGCTGAGATCGGGGTTGCCGCCACGCGCAGGCATCTGGCCGATGCCGTCGATGGAGTGCTTCACCAGGGTGTCGAGTCCCTGTCCTGTGCGCGACTGCCAGGAAGCCTTGTCGCCAATCTTGGGGGCCCCCAGCACGCCGGCCTGGTGGCAGCCCGCGCAAACCTGCGCCACCACCTGCTCACCGGTCAACGGCTCACGGGGCGCCGCCGCAGCGGACACCTTGACCAGCATGGCCGGATCGGTCACCACGGTGCCGATCGGCTGGGTGCGCGCATCCACCTGAGCGATGACGGCGTCGTCATCGCGCACGGCCACGCCGCCGGCGATCGACGCCGCGATGATGCAAATGGCAAAGATAACGCCGAGACCGGCCATCACCTTGCCGAAGGTGATCATGAATTCCTGATCGTGGTTCTTGTGTTCCACGGAAGCACTCCAGCCGCTTGTTGATTCTGGGGAGGGCGGAGTTTACCCGAGCGCGCGGCCGGCGTCCGCATGTTCGCGCGCACGCCACCGCTGCAACGCCGCAACCCGGGCGGCGGTCAGGGCTTCCCCCACCGCTGCCCCGTGCAGGCCGTCACGCATCACATCCCGGGCCTGAACGGTCAGCGCCATCGCAGCCGCAGCCTGCAAGTAGGGCACCTGGGGATACTCGCAATCCTCGAAGCCCGTTCGTCCCCGGGCGTCGCTGAGGCTGGCCTGCAGCACGGGCTCGAACACCCCGGCCTTTCGCAGCGCCTGCAGCCGCTCCAACAACGCCAGCAAGGTGGACGGTCGCAGTTGCTGCGCCTGGTGGATCAGCAGGTGCTCGCGGGTATGCACCAGCGCCACTTCACGGCAGCGGTTGGGCAGGCGCAACCGGTCGCAGAAAGCCGACACCAGCGGCACCCCGCGGTGTTCGTGCCCCGGATGGCGGGGCAGCGCCTCGGCCGGTGTCAGGGCCTTGCCGAAATCATGCGCCAGCGCACTCACCCGTACCGCCAGCTCGAAGCCCTGGGATGCCGCATAGTCGATGCACATCAGCGTGTGCACGCCGGTATCCACCTCGGGATGATAGTCCGCCCGCTGGGGCACACCGAACAGCGCCTCCAGTTCCGGGAACCAGGTTGACAGGGCACCGACCGACCGCAAGGTTTCGAAATACACCCGGGGCCGGGCGCTTTCCATCAGCGCGCGGGCGGTTTCCTGCCACACCCGCTCCGCGGAAAGTTCGGCCAGCATGCCGGAGGCCGCCATGTCCCGGCACAGTGCCGCCGTTTCCGGCGCCGGCGCGAATCCGAGATCGGCAAAACGCGCCGCAAACCGCGCCAGGCGGAACACCCGCAGCGGGTCTTCCGAAAAGGCCGGCGAGACATGCCGCAACTGTCGGGTCTCAAGGTCGCGCTGACCGCCATGGGGGTCGATCAAACGTCCGTCGGCATCCTCGGCGATGGCGTTGACGGTGAAGTCGCGCCGCGCCAAGTCCATCTCCAGGGTAACCGCCGGGTCGGCGTGCACCACGAACCCACGATGGCCCGCTCCCGCCTTGCGCTCGGTGCGCGCCAAGGCATGCTCATCCTGAGTCTCGGGGTGCAGAAAGACCGGAAAATCGCGCCCGACCTGTCGGAAGCCCTGGGCAATCATCGCCTCGGGAGTGGCCCCCACCACCACCCAGTCCACCTCCCGCACCGGCAGGCCGAGCAATCGGTCACGTACCGCACCGCCCACCCGATAGCGGCGCAGGTTCATGGCGTTATCGCCACCACTGGCCGAAGGAAATCGCCGGGCTGCTGTGGCTGACCACTGGCCAGCCAACCGAATACCGCCTGATGCCACAGCAGCTTGCCGATGTACTCCCGGGTTTCGTTGTAGGGAATATTTTCCATCCACACGTCCGGTGCCATGGGGTCCGCTGGCAGCCAGCGCGCCACCGCATTGGGACCGGCGTTGTAGGCGCCGATGGCAGGCAGCCACTGCCCGCCGAACCGCTCGCGCATCTCCATCAGGTAGCGCGCCCCGAGCGGAATATTGCGGGTGGGCTCGAACAGGTCCTCGCGCTCCGGGATCGGCAGATCATGACGGCGGGCCACACCGCGGGCGGTGGGCAGCAGCAGCTGCATCAGGCCATAGGCCTTGGCCGGAGACTGCGCACGCGGCTCGAACAGGCTTTCCTGACGGATCAGCCCGTAAATCAGGGCGGGCGGCAGATCGGTCTGACGGGCAGCCGCCATCACCCCCGCATCGTAAGGCCGCGGATACAGGCGCACGAAGTCATCGAACACCCGGGCCTGCGTAGCCGCCGCCACGCCGTGCAACCACCAGCCCTGCTGAAACGCGAAGCGTGACACCTGATCAGCGTCCGCCGGCGCTCGGCCGGCCATGAAGGCGAACCACTCGAGGTTGAACCAGTTGCGGATGTCGAGCGCGTGCAATTCGCGCATGCGGGCGATGGCGGGATCGGCTGCGAGGCGTACCTGCTGCGCCGGGTCCGCCGGCGCGCCCGGCTGCGGCCGGGGGCTGAGGGGGCGCCCCAGGCGCCAGGCGGCAAGCAGGGCATAGACGTTGTTCGCATCCAGCAATCCTTCGAAACCGGCCTGTGCGACATCCGCCCGCCCCTCGGCCGCCTCTGCCCGTGCCCGCCAATAGCGCCAGCGCGGCTCGGCGGCCATCGTCTCCGGCAAGGTCTCAAGCCAGCGCAGCGCCTGTGCCCAGTCGCCCGCCCACAAGGCCGCGCGTATCCGCCAGGCATGCGTCAGCTCGTCGGCCGCCTGCCCCTTGCGGAAGAACCCGACCGCGGTGGGCAGCCGTGACCATGACTGACGCAGCCCCAGACCACTCCAGATGGCCGCGCGGTGATCGTCGTCCAGGCCCCGCAGGGCCGCAAGGCGTGGCGCCAGCTGGGCCGCGCCATCGGGGTTGGCGCGGGTCAGGGCCTGCCAGCCCGCCATCAGGTCGTCCACCGGCAGGCGCGCCGGCGGGTTGGCCAACAGCGCCGGGATCGCCGTGCCCGGATCACTGCGCAGCCGCAGGGCCCGCGTGGGTGCAGCCCGCTGGTCCTCGGGCAACAATCGCAGCAGGTAACGTGCAAGGCCGAACTCTCGGGCTTCCAGGGCCAGCTGCAGGCGCTCCAGCACCAGTGCGGGGGGACGGTGCCCGCTGTCACGCAACCATTCGAACGGTCGGGTACAAGCCTCCGGCAGGGAGTGCCCGGTACGGAACACCGCCTGGGTATCCGCCACCAGCGAGGCGTCGCCGCCAGTCTCCAGTCTGGCCCGCAGTCCCAGGCAACGCAGGTCGTCGATGTCCGGTGGAGCGGGCATCGCCTGCGCCAGCTGCTCCCAGGCCTGCCGCCGTCCCAGGCTGCGCCACCACTCCCGTTCCAGATCGCGCAGCCAGGGGCTGTCCGCATGCTGGCGACGAAACGCCGCCCAGGCCGCATCCGCCTCCGGCCGATCGCGTGCGATCAGCCGCTGCACCACGGTGCCCTCCAGATAGGGGCGCAAGGGGTAGTCGCGCAGCGCCGCCGGCAGCACCAGCGGCTGATCGGCCTGCACCGCCGCCAGCGCGGTCGCAAACAGCTCGCGCTGCGCCTCGCGGGGGGCCGCCGTCGAAGGTCCCGACACCCAGAGCAGCCCGAGGGCCAGCCCGACACACAACCGGTTCCGCAGATCTTTGGCTACCATGCGCGCCATTCTATGGACCTGGGCCCGGCCGTGCCGGCCCGCACGGCGCCCCGGGTGTGGCGCCGCTCACTGGAGCTGCCATGACGGACTGGCTGATCTTTGCTGCCACGGGCGCCTTCGCCGGCCTGATGGCGGGCCTGTTCGGCGTCGGCGGCGGCCTGATCATGGTCCCGATTCTGGCGCTGCTCCTGCCGTTCCTCGACGTCGCGCCGGCGGTCACCATGCAAGTGGCGATCGGCACCTCGCTGGCGGTGATCAGCTTTACCAGCCTGTCATCGGCGGCGGCACATCACCGCCGGGGCGGTGTGGATGTCGCCGCGCTGCTGCGCCTGGCCCCGGGCCTGATCGTCGGCGCCTGGCTGGGCGCCGCCGTCGCGGACCGCCTGAGCGGCGAGCTGCTGCGCACCATCGTGGGTACCGGCGCTCTGCTGGTCGCGGCCCAGATGGCGCTGGGCCGCCAGCCCACGGGCACCGCCACAACGCGCCCCGGCGGCATCGAGCTGTTCGGCGCCGGCACGGTCATCGGCGCGGCCTCGGCCCTGATCGGCATCGGTGGCGGCTCCCTGAGCGTGCCCTACCTGAGCCTGCGCGGTCTCGGCATCCACCGTGCCGTGGGCACCGCCGCGGCGGCCGGCATCCCCATCGCCTGGGGCGGCGCCGCAGGGTTCATCTACAACGGCTGGGACGTGCCCGGCATCCCGACCCCCGCGCTAGGCTATGTGCTGCTGTCGGCCTGGGTGGGCATGGGCCTGTTCAGCGTGCTCACCGCGCCGCTGGGGGCGCGGCTGGCCCACGCCGCGCGGCCCCAGACCCTGAAGCGTGGCTTCGCCCTGCTACTGGTGGTGATCGGCCTGCACCTGCTGCTGGGCTGAACACCGCCGACAGGGCGTCAGCCGCCCTCCTGCCCTTCGTCCGGGAGGAAGGCGACCCCCCGCATGGGGCAGGCGAGGATGGTGTCGCGCAGCAGCTGGATGGCCTTCTGCCGCGGGAAAGACTTGCGCCAGACCAGGGCAATGCGACGACTTGGCGCCGGCGGCACGAACGGCCGCGCCACCAGAGTGGTGTCTTCTGGACGATTCTCCACCGAGCCGCGTGGCAGCACGGTGATGCCCAGACCGCTGACCACCATGTGACGAATGGTCTCCAGCGAGCTTCCGGTCTGCGGCCGTGGACCGTTGGCGTCAGGCTCCACGCACTTTGGGCAGGCCTCGATCACCTGCTCACGGAAACAGTGGCCGGGGCCGAGCAGCAACAGTGACTCGCCCGCCAGCCGCTTGGCCGGAATTTCGTCCACGGCGGCCCAGGCATGCTCGGGCGGCACCAGCACGACAAAGCTTTCGTCGTACACCGCCCATGCCGACAGCCCCGTGAGGTCGATCGGCAGCGCCACCACGGCGACGTCAATCTCGTTGTCACGCAACTGCTCCAGCAGCTTGACGGTGAAATTCTCCTCGATCACCAGGGGCATCAGCGGCGCCGCCTTGCGCAGCATCGGCACCAGCGCCGGCAACAGATAGGGGCCAACGGTGTAGATCGCACCCAGCCGCAACGGCCCGCTGAGCTCGTCACGCCCTTCGCGCGCAAGATCCTCGAGTCGCTTGGCCTCGGCCAGGACACGCTTCGCCTGATCGATCACCCGCTCGCCGACCGGCGTCGGCTTGGCCTCGCCGCGGTTGCGCTCGAACAGCGCCACGCCCAGTTCGTCTTCCAGTTTCTTGACCGCCACGGACAACGTGGGCTGGCTGACAAAGGAGCGTTCGGCGGCACGGCCGAAGTGGCGTTCCTTGTCGAGATTGACCAGGTAGCGAAGTTCGGTCAGGGTCATCGGCCGCCCTGGCGGTGGGGTTGGCCGTCAGTATTGATCAAATCCAGTCCCTCGGCACAAGAAAGTCGTGCAGCAACGCGGCCTCCGGCGATCCCGCTTGGGGACGCGCATCGTAGTCCCAGTGCACCTCGGGCGGCATCGACATCAGGATCGACTCGGTGCGCCCTCCCGATTGCAGGCCGAACAGGGTGCCGCGATCCCACACCAGGTTGAACTCGACGTACCGCCCCCGCCGTTGGCACTGCCAGCGACGCTCCCGCGGCCCCCAGGACATGTCCTTGCGCCGCTGGACGATCGCCGCATAAGCCGGCCAGAAGGCTTCTCCCACGCGCCGGGTCAAGGCGAAGGCCTCGACCTCGCCCCCCTCCTGCCAATCATCGAAGAACACCCCGCCAATGCCCCGCGGCTCGTTGCGGTGCTTGAGAAAGAAATAGTCATCGCACTGGCGCTTGAAGCGCCCATAGTGCGCGCCGACGGCAGCAGCGGCAGCCTGATGCCAGGCGCGCGCATCGTCGTCATAGCCGTAGTAGGGCGTGAGGTCGAAACCACCCCCGAACCAGCGTACCGCCGGCAGGCCATCACCCCCGACCGAGAGCATTCGCACGTTGCAATGCGTGGTCGGCACATGTGGATTGCGGGGGTGGAACACCACCGACACCCCCATCGCGGCAAACGGCCGCCCCGACAACTCGGGACGCGAAGCCGTGGCCGACGGCGGCAGTGCCGCCCCCCGCACCAGCGAACGGGCCACCCCGGCACGCTCGAACACCGCACCGCCCTCCAGCACGCAGGTCAGCCCTTCGCCCTGCAGGGGGCTGTCGGCCGGCTTGCGCCAGGGGTCATCGCGAAACCGTATCTCGGGCTCGAAGGTCTCGAGCTGCCGGCACAGGGACTGCTGCAAACCCTGCAGCCACTGATCGACTTCCGCAGCAAAGTGATCCTGGGGATCGGAGAGGGCAGTCATGCGCGAAACACCTCACCGCTGATCGCATCCCGCACCGGGGTGGGCCGCATGGCGCCCCCCAGGGCCCCCGGCATGCGGACCAGACCGGGCCCGAACTGCGCCACCACCGCTGCCCGGCTGCGGGCCGGCGCACGGTTGCTGAGGTTGGCGCTCGACGACACCAGTGCGCCGCCAAAGCCCTGGCACAGGGCCCGAACCACCGGGTGCGCGCTGACCCGCACCGCCAAGCCCGGATGCCGCCCCGTCAGCAACGGGGAGGACATCCCGGCAGCGGGGAACACCCAGGTCGCCGCGCCTGGCCAGCTTGCCGTTGCGCGTGCCAAGGCTTCCGCCGGTGGTGATTTCAGGAACGGGCTCAACTGCGCCCAATCGGCCGCCACCAGAATCAGCCCCTTGGCGGGATCCCGGCGCTTGAGTCGCAACAGGTCCAGCAGCGCACGCGCGTTGCGGGGATCGCAGCCGACCCCCCACACCGCCTCGGTCGGGTAGGCCACCACCTCACCGGCGCGCAGCGCGGTGATGACGCGACGCAGATGGACCGGGCTGACCATGCGCCGCCGCCCGCCTCAGGGCTTGGCCTTGGCCTTGCGGGGCGCGGCCTTCTTGGTCGCCGTCTTGCGCGGCTTGCTGGCAGCCGTCGCCTTCGGCTTGCTGGCCTTGGCCGTCTTGCCCTTGGCGGCTGTCTTGCCTTTGCCCTTGCCGGCCTTCTTGGCGGCAGCGGCCTCGGCGAGAAAGGCCTCGCACTCGAATACCGACAGTGACTCCGCCTCCTTGCCCCGTGGTACCGGCGCCTTGCGGGTACCGTCGGTGATGTACGGCCCGAACCGACCCTTGATGATGCGGATGCCGGTATCGCCGAATTTCACCAGCGTGGCGGCTTCCAGCGCCGCCGCCTTCTGTTCGATCAGCTCGATGGCACGCGGCAGTTCGACGGTGTAGGGATCGTCGTCCTTCTTCAGGGAGACGAACTGGCTGCCATACCGCACGTAGGGCCCGAACCGGCCGATATTGACCTCGACCTCCTCGCCGCTGTCGAGCTTGCCCAGTTTGCGGGGCAGGGCGAACAGGGCCAACGCCTCGTCCAGCGTGATGGTGTCGATGCGCTGATTGGCACGCAGCGAGGCGAATCGCGGCTTGTCCTCGTCGTCCTTGGTGCCGATCTGCACGAACGGCCCGTACCGCCCAAGGCGCGCACTGACCGGCTTGCCCGACTCCGGGTCGGTCCCGATCACGCGGGCTTCCGACACCTCGTCGCGGCGCAGTTCCATCTTCTGGTCGATCTGCGGCTTGAACGCTTGCCAGAACTCCGCCAGCAGCGGCTGCCATTGTTGCTCGCCGCGCGACACCGCATCGAGCTGATCTTCGAGAGTGGCGGTGAAGTCGTAGTCGACGTAGCGCTCGAAATGCTCGGTGAGGAAGCGGTTGACGATCATGCCCACATCCGTGGGATTGAAAGCCTTGCCGTCCAGACGAACGTAGTCACGCGCCTGCAAGGTGCTGATGATGGCGGCGTAGGTGGACGGGCGACCGATATCGTAGGCCTCCAGTGTCTTCACCAGGCTGGCCTCGGTGTAGCGCGGCGGCGGCTCGGTGAAGTGCTGGTCGGCCTGAATGTCGCTGAGCGTGACGGTCTCGCCTACTTCCAGCGGGGGCAGGCGCTTCTCGTCGTCCTCGCTCTCCTCCCCGATATCCAGCGACACGTTGTAGACCGCGAGGTAGCCGGGCTCGACCAGCACGGAACCGTTGGCACGGAAAGCGTTCCGCTCGTCGACCCGCAGCTCGGCGGCCACCGTGTCGAAGATCGCCTGCGTCATCTGGCAGGCGACCGTGCGCTTCCAGATCAATTCGTACAGCTTGGCCTGGTCGGGCGTCAGGAACTTGGCCACCGACTTCGGCAGCCGCAAGGCCGAGGTCGGCCGCACCGCCTCGTGGGCTTCCTGCGCGTTCTTCGACTTGGCCTTGTAGTAGCGGGGCTCGTCCGGACAACTGGCGGCGCCGAACTCCTTGCGGATGACATCGCGCAACTCCCCCAGGGCCTCCTGAGAGAGGGTCACCGAGTCGGTACGCATGTAGGTGATCAGACCGACCGTCTCACCGCCGAGGTCGATCCCCTCATACAGCTGCTGCGCCGTTCGCATGGTGCGCGAGGAGGTGAACCCCAGCTTGCGGTTGGCCTCCTGCTGCAGCGTCGAGGTCGTGAACGGCGGCGCCGGACTGCGACGGCGCTGCTTCTTGTCGACCGCCGCCACCGACAGGCGCCCGCCACTGGCGCTCAGCAGGCGCTCCCGCGCCGCTGTCGCGCCCCCGCCATCGGTCAGTGTGAACTGCTCGACCTTGGCGCCCTCCAACTCGACCAGCTTGGCGGTGAAGGCACTGCCGCCCTTGTCGGCCTGCGCCAGCAGGGTCCAGTACTCGCGCGGCACGAAGGCCTTGATCTCTTCCTCGCGCTCGCAGATCAGCCGCAGGGCAGGACTCTGCACGCGACCTGCAGACAGCCCCGGGGACACCTTGCGCCACAGCAGCGGCGACAGATTGAAACCCACCAGATAATCGAGCGCTCGCCGGGCCTGCTGAGCGTTCACCAGATCATCCGCCACCTCACGCGGGTGCTCGACCGCCTCGCGCACGGCACGCTGGGTGATCTCATGAAACACCACCCGCCGCACCGCCTTGTCCTTGAGCGCGTTGCGCTCGCGCAGCAACTCCAGCAAATGCCAGGAAATGGCCTCACCCTCGCGATCAGGGTCGGTGGCGAGCAGCAGGCTGTCCGCCTGCCGCAGCGCGCTCTGGATGGCGCGCACGTGCTTCTCGTTCTTCTCGATCGGCTGGTACTTCATGGCAAAGGCATTGGTCACGTCGACCGCCCCGTCCTTGGGCACCAGATCCCGTACGTGGCCGTACGAGGCCAGCACCTCGTAGTCCCCGCCGAGATATTTCTTGATCGTCTTCGCCTTGGCCGGCGATTCGACGACGACTAGGTATTTGCTCATGTCCTGTCCAGCAAGGGGCGGCCAGCTGCCACCCAGAGGGGCGGCTTATAAAGGCAGGCTGTTGCCGCTGTAAAGCCGACACCGGGGCCCAGAACCGACCCGACGGGGCGCCATGCCCCGTGCCGGGGCGGCTTCCGGCGCCCCGGCGATCAGTGCAGGCAGGCGCCAGCGAAGTAGACCATCTCCTCCACCTGCGCGAAGGCTTCGTCGGCGTCGTCCTCGTTCATCAGCACCAGCAGACAGACCCATTTCACCCGCTCCAGGTCGATCTCCTCGCGCAACGCCATCAGACGGTCGATGACCCGCTCGCGGGCTGCCGGCGGCAGAATCCCGAGCTGTTCGAGGAACAGCAGGAAGCCGCGGCAGTCGGTCGGAATCCGCAACATTTCCTCGCGGGCATAGACCCGAAGGGCGTTGCCCGGACCGAAGATGATCGGCAACTGCCGGCTGCGCGTCAGTCCATCGAGCCAGGCAAAGGCATGTGACACCTCCTCGTCGGGGAAGCCGGCGGCCACCAGCTCGTCGCGAAGGGTGTCGAAGTTTTCGCTGTCGCTGAACTCCACCGACTGGTAGTGCTCGAACAGGTACATCAGCACATCAAGGACGGTCTCTTTCACGGGCGCTCTCCTTGGGCTGCAAATGACGAACCACGTCGCCGACAGTATAGGCGGTGTCAGCGAACAGGTTGATGACTGCATCAGACGTGCCAAACGCTCAACCGCGGTCCGGCGTACCCCGATAACGACCGTCCGCCTCGCGGCGCACGCGCCCCGCCAGCTCCAGCGACAGCAAAGCGGATGACAGATCCTGCGAGCGACCCCCCACCCGCGCCAGCAGCGCATCGAAGGCCAGCGCCTCGTCCCCCAGCGCCTGCTCCAGTTCGGTTGTGTCGGCGGCGCGCGCCGACAGTGCACCGCCACCTTGCGCCGCCCGCAGCGCCGGTCCGATCTGCGGCCCCAGCTCCTCGAGCACATCGTCCACCGACTCCACCAGCTTGGCGCCCTGCCGGATCAGGCGATGGCAGCCGCGGGCCTGCGGGTTGTGGATCGAGCCGGGAATGGCGAACACCTCGCGCCCTTGCTCAGCGCCCAGTCGTGCCGTGATGAGCGAGCCCGAACCCGCCGCTGCCTCCACCACCAGCACGCCCAGCGACAGCCCGGAAATGATGCGGTTGCGACGGGGGAAATGGTGCGCCAGCGGCCCCACCCCCAGCGGAAACTCGGACACCAACACCCCCTCGCCGGCAATCCGATGCGCCAGACTGCGGTGCCGGGCGGGGTAAACCTGGTCCAAACCGGTGGCGCAGACCGCGATGGTCAACCCGCCCGCCGCCAGGGCGCCTTCGTGCGCAGCGCCGTCCACGCCTTCGGCCAGGCCGCTGGTGATGGTCAGGCCCCGCGCCGCCAGCGCCTCGGAAAACGCGTGCGCGTTCTCGCGGCCCTGAGGAGTGGCCGCACGGCTGCCGACCACGGCCAGCTGCGGCAGGCTCAGCAGCTCGGGATCGCCGCGGGCGAACAGCACTGCGGGCGCATCCTCGATCTCGCGCAGGCGTTGGGGGTAACGGGGATCATTGAGTGCCAGCAGGTGCCGGTCTGCGCCGCCCGCCAACCAGTCGAGATCGGCCTCGACAGGCAGGTCGGCGGCGGCGGTCAGCGCCGCCAGCTGCGGCGCCTGAACGCCCTGCCCGCGCCACGCACCGGGACCGGCGTCGAACAGTGTCGCCGCATCGCCGAAATGGCTCAGCAGCCTGCGCGCCAGCCCTGATGACAGTGGCCGGCAGCGTGCCAGCCGCAGCCACGGAATGCGCGCATCGGCCGTCACGACCCGCTGGGATGCACCACGCGATCAAGCCGATTGATGGGGCGCGTGGCGTCCAGCACCAGTCCGAAGCCGAGTTGCGGGCCCACCTTGAACACCATCAGGGTGCCGATCTCGCGGTCCGGCAACTCGACATCACCCTTGGTGTACGGGTCCGTCACCACCCGTCCGGCTTCCCGCAAGGTCAGCAGGTGGCCGGGCACCAGACCGTGATCGAGGCCGCGATTGAACGCCACCACCTGATACTGCGTCGCCTGCAGGCGCTGATCGGCAATCCACACCACCCGTCCATCGACCGCCTCGGTGGGCGCACGCGGATAGAACCGGGCATCGAAACTGGCATCCTCGATGGGCACCAGACGATCGCCGACCCGCGATTCCTGCTGCGACACGGTGAGCCAAGCGTAGGCGGCGGGTTCGCTGTACTCGCGAATCTCCAGGCCGCCGACCGGGGTCGCCGCAAAGCCCAGCACCTTTCGGGTGTCGGGGTCGTGAATGGCTTCGTCCGGCCGCACCACCGCCCAACGGTAGTCGGCCTCCGGCGGTACGCCGCGAACATAGGCAGGGCTGTTGGCGCCGGCGATCAACTGATCCTCGCCAAACGCGACGATGTAGGGTGCCCGCTCCAGTTCCTCCGCGCCGATCAGCCGGGGTGCCGACAGAAAGTCGCGGATGGCTTCCAGCGGAATCGCCGGAATGGCCTGATCAAGATCGAGTTCCCGCACCTGCGGCCCCAATCGCAGCACGCGATCCGGCACCGAGGTGTCACGTACCAACTGCGGACGGCCGTTCTGCACGATCAGGGTCAGCACATCGCCGGGATAGATCAGGTGCGGGTTGGCCACCTGCTCATTGACGAACCAGATTTCCGGCCACTGCCAGGGCTTGACCAGAAAGCGCTGCGCCAGCCCCCACAGCGTATCCCCGGGCTGCACCACGTACCGCAACGGCGCATCTTCGCGCACGGCCACCGGCGCCGCCGGCAGGGCCAGGGTGGTCGGCGCGCCGTCCCAGCCGCCGATCCGGGCGAGGCCGCGCAGGCCTGCGCCACGGCGACGATGGCCTGCGCCCGCCATCCGAGCCAGCTTTACGAGGCCGCGCTGGAAGGCGTGGTGCTGCTCATGGCCCTGCTGTGGCTGGTCCGGCGGGGCGGGTTGCGCCGGCCGGGGCTGGCGCTCGGGGTGTTCCTGGCCGGTTACGGGCTGGCGCGCTTCGTGGTCGAGTTCTTCCGCCAGGCCGACGCGCAGTTCGTCACCCCCGACAACCCCTGGGGCCATGTCCTCGGCGGGCCGGTCTGGGGGCTGACGATGGGGCAACTGCTCTCGCTGCCGATGCTGCTCATCGGGCTGGGCTTCATCCTCGCCGCCCGGCGCAGGCCGCCCGCGGGCCCCCGCCCGTGACCCCGCCCGTGACCCCGCTCGCGCGGCTCATCGCGCAGCGGATCGCGGTCGAGGGGCCGATGCGGCTCGACGACTACATGCGGCTCTGCCTGCTGCATCCGGCGCAT
>CAKZHZ010000064.1 GCA_936928855.1 uncultured Polycyclovorans sp. | reverse complement strand
CGTTCCGCTTACCGCCAGATCCGCGTTTGCCGCTGCAAGGGCGGCGAATCTTACTGGCTTTCCGAAGGCCGTCAACTGCCCCCTGCACCTCCGCAGCTAAGTCATTGCCCGGTCGATGAATGTTGCCGCAACGTGACAGCGCACATGCCCCGCGGCAGCGCCAAAGATGGCGAGCAATTACACAGCTTCAGGCGGGGTTTTCGTCACCCTCGCCTCGACCCTTGCGTCGGGTCCGCCGCTTGGGGGTTTCGGTGGTGGTGAGGATGCCGCGAAGGATGTTGAGTTCGTTCCGGTCCGGCGCTGCGCGGTGATAGAAATTGCGGAGCCGCCGCATCAGCAGCCGGGGGTTCTCGGGATCCAGGAATCCTGTCTTGAGCAGCACCCGTTCCAGGTGCCCGAAGAAGTGCTCCATCTCCTCGGCCGAGGGCGGCGCGTAGACCGGAATGTCCTTCTTGGCCGCCACCCGGGGCACTTCATCCAGTCCCGCCTTGCGCAACTCCCAACTCATCAGCTGCACCGCCTGCGCAAGATTGAGCGACGGATACTCGGGATTGGTCGGCACCATCACAATGGTCTGGCAGCGATCGAGGTCGGCATTGCTGAGCCCGGTGCGCTCGGGACCGAACACCAAGGCTACCGGCGCCTCCCGCGCCCGCTCATTTGCCAGGGTGGCAAAGTCCCAGGGGGTCAGCGGTTCATCGCCCAGATGACGCGGCCTCGCCGAGGTGGCCACCACCCAGCCGCAATCGGCAATGGCCGCTTCCAGGGTGGGCACCACGCGCGCACGCTCGACAATCTCCAGGGCATTGGATGCCATGGCACGCGCCTGCGGATGCGGGAAACGCTCGGGCGCCACCAGCACCAGTTGGGTCAGCCCCATGGTGAGCATGGCGCGCGCGGTGGCGCCGATATTGCCGGGGTGCTGAGTCTGCACCAGCACGATGCGGATACCCCGGTCAGGCAAGTCGGAAGTGGGATTCATGCGTGATATTCTAGGCCGCTCCGCCGCATTACTTGCGCGTTCCTTTTCAAGGCCCCCTGCCCATGCATCCGCTGGTCAACATCGCCGTGTCCGCTGCTCGTGCGGGCGGCAATTTCATTCTTCGAAACGCCGAACGGGTCGAAACCCTGCAGGTGGATCGCAAGAGTCACAATGATTTCGTCAGTCAGGTGGACCGGGGCGCCGAGCAGGAGATCGTGCGCCTCATACGCCGCGCGTACCCCGACCATGCCATTCTGGCCGAGGAGTCCGGCCCCTCCGGCGACAGCGCCGAGGTGCGCTGGATCATTGATCCGCTGGACGGCACCACCAATTTTCTGCACCGAATCCCCCACTATGCCGTGTCGATCGGCATCGAGGTCCGCGGACGTCTCGAGCACGGGGTGATCTTCGCGCCCTGCACCAATGACCTCTACGTGGCTTCGCGGGGCTCAGGCGCCATGCTCAACAACCGACGCCTGCGCACCAGCGGCGCACGCGAACTGGATGTGGCGCTGATCGGTACCGGCGTCCCACTGCAGGCACAGTTCCTTCCCGAGTACCTGCCCATGCTGGAGCGGGTGGCAGCCAGTACCGCGGGAGTGCGCCGCGCCGGATCCGCCGCTCTTGATCTCGCGTATGTTGCGGCGGGTCGTCTGGATGCCTTCTTCGAGTTCAACCTCAAGCCCTGGGACATCGCCGCCGGCATCGTCCTCGTTCAGGAGGCCACGGGAGTGGTCCGCTCGCTGCGTGAGGACTCCGATGTCATGACCGACGGCCATATCCTCGCCGCCGGCAGCCGCCTCATCGATGCCTTGCAGCAGCGGTTGCTGGGCGGGTCGTGAACACAGCAGGGCCCGGCCTTCCCTGAGAAGCCGGGCCCCGTGCACCGCCTGGAATCAGAACGTCATGTCGCTGGCGTTCTTCTCGATCAACGTCGGACCGATCCCCTTGACACGCGCTTCGAGGTCGGCCGCGTCCTTGAAGGCGCCGTTGGCCTCGCGCTCGGCCACGATACGCTCCGCAATCGCGTCACCGACGCCGTTGAGCCCCTCCGCCAACTCCCCCGCACTGGCGGCGTTGACGTTCACGGCAGCCCAGGCCCATGCCGAGAACAGCAGCCCGGCCGCGCCCAACACCCATCGTATCGACTTCATGTCACCCTCCTTGGATTGAGGCATCGCAACCCTGTTGGTCGCCACTGCATGGTGCGCGAGCGCACGCCCCCGTCAAGCCGGCGACGTTTGAAAATCCACAACACGATCAGTTGCTTGTCGCATTTTTAAGGGACAGGATATGTCTCGCCAAGACGCGGACGGAATGGGCCGACACCCCCGCCCGTGCTAGCCTTCCGCCCCTTTCCAGATCAACAGATAACCCGAGGCAGCAGATGGCGACGTACAAAGCTCCCCTTCGTGAAATTGGTTTCGTGCTCGAGGACGTGCTCAACGTCGGTCGACTCAGTGAGCTCCCGCCCTACGCTGAGGCCACACCGGATGTTCTGGTGGGATTGGCTGATGAGGCCGCCAAACTGATCGAGGACCAGGTCGCACCGCTCAACCATCCCGGTGATGCGGAGGGCTGCCGGCTCGACAATCACGAAGTCACTGTGCCAAAGGGCATGGCCGAGGCTTACAAACTCTACTGGGAATCCGGCTGGGTTGGCCTGTCCAATCCGGTCGAGTTCGGCGGCCAGGGCCTGCCCTACACGCTGTCCAAGGTGGTCGAGGAGATGCTGTGCTCGGCCAATGTGGCCTTCGCGCTGTACCCCGGTCTGACCACGGGCTGCTTCGAGGCCATTCACGCCAATGGCAGTGATGAGCAGAAACAGACCTACCTGCCCAAACTGGCAACCGGCGAGTGGACCGGAACCATGTGCCTGACCGAACCCCAGGCCGGATCGGATCTCGCAGCAGTGAAGACCCGAGCCCTCCCGCAGGACGACGGCAGCTTCCTGATCGAAGGCGGCAAGATCTTCATCACCTCGGGCGAACACACGATGGCGGACAACATCGTCCACTTCGTCCTCGCCCGCCTCCCGGACTCCCCCCCGGGCGTCAAGGGGCTGTCCACCTTCGTGGTGCCGAAATTCCTGGTCAATGCAGACGGCTCGCTGGGTGAGCGCAACAAGGCCTATTGCGTGTCCATCGAACACAAGATGGGCATCAACGCCTCGTGCACCTGCTCGATGCAGTTCGAAGGCGCCAAGGGCTGGATGGTGGGCGCGCCCAACACCGGCATCCAGAACATGTTTGTCATGATGAACCTGGCCCGCATCATGGTGGGGTTCCAGGGGCTGGGCCAGTGTGAGTTGGCCACCCAGAACGCGATCAACTACGCCAAGGATCGCAAGCAGGGCAAGGCCTTCAACGGGCAGCCGGAGATCCTGCATCACCCCGACGTTCGCCGCATGCTGCTACGCATGAAGGCCACCACCGAAGGTGCACGCGTGCTCGCCTACGAGACCGCGATGTACGTGGATATCGCGCATCACCACCCGGATGCCACCACCCGTGAGGAAGCGCAGGACTGGGTCGAGCTCAACACGCCGCTGGTGAAGGGCTACTGTACCGACAGCGCATTCGAACTCGCCTCCGAGGCCATTCAGGTGTACGGCGGCCATGGCTTCATCCGTGAACACGGCGTCGAACAGATCGCACGCGACGCCAAGATCCTGTGCCTGTATGAAGGCACCAACGGCATTCAGGCCATGGATCTGGTGCGACGCAAGCTGATGCTGCACGGCGGTCGGCTGCCGGGACGCTTCTTCGAGCGCGCACGTGCGGCGCTGACCGGCGACGCGGCGGACGCCACGATCGAAACGTCACTGCGCGCCGCGCTGGATGCGCTGGAGTCCACCACCACCTGGCTTCAGCAGTCCTTCAAGGCCACGCCCGACGACGGCGCCTTCGGCTGCGCCGATTATCTGCGTGCCTTCTCGCTGACCTATCTCGGCTACAACTGGCTGCGCATGGCGCGCGCCGCGCGTCAGCAGTCCGACGACATGTTCCGTGCAACCAAACTGGCGACCGCCGAGTTCTTTGCCACCCGCATGCTGAGCCAGGTGCCGGCGCTGCTGGGCAACGTCCGACAGCCGGCCGAATCGCTGATGGCGCTGAGCGCCGACCACTTCTAACCCCTTCCCACCCGAAGCGCACGCAGGAGTACCGCCATGACCTCGCTGTACGACATCGAAGTGAACACCATCCAGCGACAGCCACTGAAGATTGGTGACTATCGCGGCAAGGTATTGCTGATCGTCAACGTTGCCAGCAAGTGCGGCTTCACGCCCCAGTACAAAGGACTGGAAGCGCTCTATCGGCAGTACAAGGAACGCGGGCTGGAAGTCCTCGGTTTCCCCTGTGATCAGTTCGGCCACCAGGAACCCGGCAGCGAGGAGGAGATCGCCAGCTTCTGCTCGATGAACTACGACGTCAGCTTCCCGATGTTCGCCAAGATCGAGGTGAACGGTAGCGGCGCCCATCCGCTCTATCGCAAGCTGAAGTCGGATGCACCGGGACTGCTGGGCTCGGAAGGCATCAAGTGGAACTTCACCAAGTTCCTGGTGGATCGTGACGGCAAGGTCGTCAAGCGCTACGGCTCCGTGGACAAGCCGGAGAGCATCGCGGCTGACGTCGAAAAGCTGCTGGGCTGAATCCTCCAGCCTGCCGCAACTGCGATTGTTGAAGGCGGGCCGTCACGGGACGGCCCGTTTCTTTTGAGGACCCGCCGACTCTCTGCAGTCCGGTTGCGTGCGGATGGAACAGTCATAACCGCTGCACCTATGCATATAGCAGTGATGCCGCACGCATCCGTGCAACGCCAGCAAGGCGCCACACTGCGCTATCGTGCCGCACCTCTATGTGCTGACGTCCCCCAATGCCCGACGCCAATCTTCCCCTGCTGCTGACCGCTGGCGTTCTGCTGCTGCTTTTCATCGCGTTGTTCCGCACGCGCATTGCTCCGGACGTGCTGTTCCTCGCCGCCGTGACCACACTCCTGTGCACGGGCGTACTGACGCCGGGCGAAGCCTTCAGCGGGCTCTCAAACGCCGGCGTGCTCACCGTTGCGGTGCTCTATGTGGTGGCGGCTGCCATCAAGGAAACCGGCGGTGTGCAATGGATCGTCCAGACCGTCCTGGGCAAGCCTCGCTCGATCCTCCATGCACAACTGCGACTGATGCTGCCGGTCACGGCGTTCAGCGCCTTTCTGAACAATACGCCGGTGGTCGCCATGCTGATTCCGGCGGTCTCCGAATGGGCGCAGCGCTTCCAGCTGCCGGTCTCCAAACTGTTCATTCCACTGAGCTACGCCGCCATTCTCGGCGGCACCTGCACCCTGATCGGAACCAGCACCAATCTGGTGGTCAACGGCATGCTCATCGAAGCCACCGGCAGTGGCTTCACGTTGTTCTCGCTGGCACCGATCGGCCTGCCGATTGCGGTCGTCGGCCTGGTGCTGATCCTCATCGCCTCCCGTTTTCTTCTGCCCAACCGGGAAGCGCTGACCTCGCAGCTCGAGAATGTGCGCGAGTACACCATCGAGATGCTGGTGGACAGCGCCGGCCCCCTGCCCGGAAAGACAGTCGAGCAAGCGGGCCTGCGCCACCTGCCGGGCTGCTACCTGGTGGAGATCGAGCGCGACGGCCAGTTGCTCACGGGGGTGTCGCCGCAGCAGCGGCTGCACGCCGGCGATCGACTGATTTTCGTCGGCCGCGTCGACTCGGTGGTGGACCTGCAGAAGATCCGCGGGCTCAACCCCGCAACCGATCAGGTGTTCAAGCTGTCGGGACAGCGCGCGCACCGCACCCTGATCGAGGCTGTCGTCTCGGACACCTCCCCGATGAACGGCAAGACCATCCGCGAGGGTGAGTTCCGCACCCGCTACGATGCCGTCGTGCTGGCTGTCGCCCGCCGCGGCGAGCGCATGGAGGGCAAGCTCGGCGCCATTCGCCTGCAGGCCGGCGACACGCTGTTGATCGAGGCCGGCGAAAGCTTTCTGCAGGCGCAACGGCACTCGCGCGATTTTTTCCTCACACGCCTGATCGAAGGCTCCTCGGTGCCGCGGCACGACAAGGCCAAGCTCGCCCTGGGCATCATGGCCGGCATGGTGCTGGCAGCGGGCACCGGCCTGCTGCCGATGCTGGAGGCTGCTCTGGTGGCTGCCGGCGCCCTGGTCGCCACCGGCTGCATCAGCTCCCACACTGCACGCGCGAGCATCGACTGGTCGGTCATCATCGTGATCGCCAGTGCCTTCGGCCTCAGCGCAGCCCTGGACAAGACCGGCCTGGCCAGCCAGATCGCCCATCAGATCGCGGTGTTGGCTGGGCAATCCGCCATGGGGGTGCTGGCGGCCATCTTCATCGCCACCGCCCTGCTCAGCGCGTTCATGACCAACAACGCGGCCGCCGCGCTGATGTTTCCCATTGCGCTGAAACTGGGCGCGGAAACCGGCCTCACCCCGACCGCCGTGGCCCTCGGAGTGATCTTCGGGGCCTCAGCCTGCTACATGACGCCCATCGGGTACCAGACCAATCTGATGGTGCTGGGGCCGGGGGGCTACCGCTTCAGCGACTTTGTCGGCATCGGCGCCGTGCTGACCCTGGCCACCGGCCTGATCTACGTGCTCATGGCCACCTGAGCCGGCGCGAAGATCAGGCAGCAGGCGCCAGCACCCGGTCGAGATCGGCCAACAGGCGGCCGAAGATGCCCGTCATCAGCGTCAGATCGGCTTCGAACGCGAGGTGGGGATCGTCAATGCGATCGGTATCCTCGGTTTCCGCCTCCAGGAATTTCACGCGGCGGATGATCAAGGGCTCGGTCAGGGTCAGGCTGAGCTGGCCATCCCAGTGCAACGCCAGCTGCGTCGCACGCATCCCTTCATCGAGATGACGCTTGAGCAGCGGCGTTTCCAGGGGATGGCGTACGTAGCGCACCACCGACTTGCTGTCGTCGCTGCCGGACAGCTCGCAGCCGTCCCCCAGATCGAGCGGCGCCGGTGCATCGCCCGCCATCAGCCAGCCGGTCATCGTCGCCGCCGGTGACACCTCGGTCGTCCACGGCACCACGGACAGGCTGCCCAGGGCATCGCGCAGGTGCTGGATCAACACCTCGGCCTTAGCCACGGTGCCGGTGTCCACCACGATGCGCCCGGCGTCCGGGTCGATCCAGGCCATCAGCTGGCTGCGCCGGGTGAAGGCCTTGGGCAGCAATTCAGCTGCCACCTGTTCCTTGATCTCGCGCATCAGCTTCCTGCCGGGCTTGAAGCCCCGCTGCTGCTCGAACGCCGACGCCCGCTCGGCTGCAGCGTCATTAACCACCGCTCCGGGCAACAGGCGCGTTTCCCATCCCAGTGAGATCAGCAGGTGCTTCTCCACCGACGCCACCAGCGCTCCATCGGGCCCCGGCGGCAACCACCCCGTGCTTTCCGGGCTCATTGCCGGACAGGGCATCAGCGGGCGCTGCGTCAGCAGCGTCTCCAGCGCACCCGGCGGCAAGGTCCACGGCTGCTCGAGCTGAAACACACAGAGATTCTTGAACCACATGGGCAGGGGCCATCACAAGGGGGCGGCGATGGTAACCAATCTTCCACACTGCCGTGACCCGGTCGCGACTGGTATCGTCGCGCCCATGAAAATCGTAGATGCGGTCACGGCCACTCTGTTCCACGAGGGTGAGCTGCTCATGACGCGGCGGCAGCCCGCCCTACCCGCTTTCGGCGGCTTCCATGCCTTTCCCGGCGGCAAGGTCGACGCTGCCGACCGCGACGCGCCCTGTCCGATCGCGCTGCGCCAGCTGGCCGGCGATGCAGTGGAAGCCGCGGTACTCTGCGCGCTGGCACGAGAACTGGACGAGGAACTCGGTATCGACCTCGCCGCAATGGCGGAAGCCGGCGAAATCCGCGCCGTTCACGCCATCGGCACCGCCCTGACGCCCGCGCATCAACCACTGCGCTTCAATACCTATTTCATGCGGGTCGACCTCACCCGGCGGCCCGCGCTCAACGTCGATGCACGGGAAACCGCCGAAGCATTCTGGGCCACCCCCGCCGACCTGATGGCCCGCTATCGCGCCGGTGCGATGCTGATGGCGCCCCCGACCCGCATCACCCTGCAGGTCCTGGCCGCGGACCCGGACGCGCTGCACATCCCCAACCTGGATGCTGCCAGCCGCGGACACGGCATCCCGATCCTCGAGCCCATGGTCGGCGTCCGTCAGCTGCCGGTACGCTCACACACCCTGCCGCCGGCACAGCACACCAACTGCTTCCTGCTGGGCGACATGGCCTCGCACCGCATTCTGGTGGACCCCTCGCCGGCCTCGGACGAGGAAATGGAGCGCCTGATCGAGGCCATCAGCCCCATTGGGGTTCATGAGGTCTTCATCACACACCACCACCCCGATCACTCCGAACGCGCCGAGCGGATCGCCGACCGACTCAACCTGACCATCGGCATGAGCGCGGACACCCGACATCGCCTGATGCGCAGCAAGCCGCAATTCTTCAACGACACCGAAATCCACCTGTATCAGGAGGGCGACGTGGTCTGCCGCTGGCTGGGGCAGCCGGTACACGTCCTCGAAGTCCCCGGCCACGACGCCGGCCAGCTCGCGCTGATGCCCGAGAGCCGCGCCTGGTGCCTGGTCGGCGACCTCATTCAGGGCATCGGCACAGTCGTCATTCCCGAAGAGGAAGGCGACATGCGCGCCTACTTCAACTCGCTCCAGCGAGTCATCGACCTCAACCCCGGCGTGCTGTTGCCCTCCCATGGCAACGCCCTTGGCGAGACCTACCGCCTGGTGGAGACCTTGAAACACCGCCGCATGCGCGAGGCGCAGATCCTGACACTTCACCAGCAGGGGCTGGATGTCGACGGCATGCTGCCGACGGTCTACGCGGGCGTCGACCAGAAACTCTGGCCCCTGGCACGCCAGAACATCCGCATGCATCTACGCAAGCTGGTCGACGAGGGCCAGATCGCCTGACTTCTTTTGGTTATTCGAGAGCACCCATGAAAACGCTGAACTTCGACCTCGGGGCCGACATCGACGCCCTGCGCGACGCCGTTGCCGACTTCGCCCGCCGTGAGATCGCCCCGCTGGCGGAGGCGACCGACCGCGACAACCAGTTCCCCCTGCCGCTATGGCCCAAGATGGGCGCACTGGGCGTGCTCGGCCTGACCGTGGACGAGGCCTATGGCGGAACGCCGATGGGTTATCTGGCCCATGTCGTGGCCATGGAGGAAATCTCACGGGCCTCGGCGTCCATCGGCCTGTCCTATGGTGCGCACTCCAATCTTTGCGTCAACCAGCTGGCCAAGAATGGCACCGAGGCACAGAAGCACCGCTATCTGCCGAAACTGGTCGACGGCAGCTTCATCGGCGCACTGGCGATGTCCGAGCCGGGCGCCGGCTCCGACGTGGTCAGCATGAAACTGCGTGCCGACCGGCGCGGCGACCGCTATGTGCTCAACGGCAACAAGATGTGGATCACCAACGGCCCCGACGCCGACGTGCTGATCGTCTACGCCAAGACCGATCCCGCCGCCGGCCCGCGTGGCATCACGGCCTTTCTCATCGAAAAGGGCTTCAAGGGATTCTCCACCGCGCAGAAGCTCGACAAACTGGGCATGCGCGGCTCCAACACCTGCGAACTGGTGTTCGAGGACTGCGAAGTCCCCGAGGACAACGTGCTGGGCGCGGTCGGCCGCGGCGTCAATGTGCTGATGTCCGGGCTCGACTTCGAACGGGTGGTGCTCTCCGGGGGACCGCTGGGGATCATGCAGGCTTGCCTCGACGTGGTGGTGCCCTATGTCCACGAGCGGCGCCAGTTCGGACAGTCCATCGGCGAATTCCAGCTGATGCAGGGCAAGCTCGCCGACATGTACGTGGGCCTGAGCGTCTGCCGTTCGTATGTCTATTCGGTGGCGCGGGCCTGCGACCGTGGCGAAACCACCCGCAAGGACGCTGCGGGCGCCATTCTGTATGCGGCCGAAAAGGCCACCTGGATGGCGGGCCAGGCCATCCAGTCCCTGGGCGGTAACGGCTACATCAACGACTACGCAACCGGACGCCTCTGGCGAGATGCCAAACTGTACGAAATCGGTGCCGGCACCTCGGAGATCCGCCGCATGCTGATCGGCCGCGAACTGTTCGGCGAGACCGTCTGAATCGCGCTGCCGCGGACGGCAGCCTCAGTTCGACCGCAAGGTCATGGTGAACTGGGTGCTGCCGTCCTCGATGTGCTCGACCTGCACCACGCGCCAGCCATCGCGGGGGTCCATCCAGAACCGGACGGACTTGTCCGGCCGGTCGACCCGCTCCACCCGCACCGTTTCCACCTTGCGCCCGTCGACCTTCACGGTTTCGCGACCGGTGATGGCAAAGCGATAGGTTCTCACCCGGTCATCCTCGACCTGCTGGACCGACAGCTCGGTGTCCCCGGGCACGCCATTGCGGGCAATCACCCAGCGCTGCACAACCAGCTGCAGGGACAGGCGGTCGGTGGCCGCCCCTTCGAAGGTCTGGGAGCGCCCGTCACCGGTACGCGCCACCCCCGTGTCCAGATCGAACTCGAGCGTGTAATCGCCCTTGGGGCGGTCAGCCCTGGAGAAGGCGTAGCGCTGCACCCGGAGGGCATCGTCAACCATGCAGAACTCACTGGTCTCACGAATCTCGCCGATGAACAGCTTGGCCATGCCGGTAGGGGTGGCGACGTAGGCGTAGCGGTAGCAGTCCTCGCCCAGCTCAGGCTCCGGCGTCAGCGAAAACCGGGCTGTGCCCAGTCCCAGGAACCCCTTCTGCAGATCGTAGCGGGCGTCCACTTCAGGCATCGGCAACGCCCAGGCAGGCATACCGAACAGGCCGATCAGGAAAATGATGAGGGTCCGCTTCATGGGCGCTCCTGGCAAAACGTAGGCGACAGGGCTTCCAGCCCCAGCGGTGCGTCGAGCTCGCGCCCCCGGAACCACACCTTGCCGGAAGGCGAGAGACTGAGGTCTCCTGCGACGCACCATGCCAGCACCTGAGGGTAGAGGCGAACTTCAATCGACTCCAGCACCCGTTGCGCCAGCGACTGCTCATCATCCTCCGCCTGTACCGTTAACTTTCCCTGAATGATGGCCGGACCCCCATCGAGGTCCGCCGTCACGAAATGTACGGTGGCACCATGCTCGGCGTCCCCGGCGGCCAGCACCCGCTGGTGGGTGCGCAGCCCCGGATACCGCGGCAGCAGCGATGGATGGATGTTGAGCAACCGCCCGGCAAACCGGGACGTGAACCCGGGCGTCAACACCCGCATGAAGCCAGCGAGCACCACCCAGTCGGCCTGCCATGCCTCAAGCTGCGCGATCACCTCGGCATCAAAGCCCTCGCGCCCCGCGTAATCGCGATGGTCGATGATCCGGGTGGGCACCCCGGCAGCCTCAGCACGCGCCAAACCGGCGGCCTCGGCGCGATTCGACAACACCCCCGCCCACTGCACCGGCAGCGCCCCGCCCGCCTGCGCATCCAGCAAGGCCTGAAGGTTGCGTCCGGTCCCGGAGATCAGTACCGCAACGCGCTTCACGCGAAACGAACGTCGTTCGCGCCCTTGACGATCTCACCCGCGATCCAGGCGCGCTGCCGCTGCCGCTTCAACAGCGCCAGCGCTTCGTCGGCGCGTGTGCGCGGCATCACCATCATGAACCCGATGCCGCAGTTGAAAACCCGCCACATCTCCTCATCCTCCACCTTGCCGGCCTGCTGCAGCCACTGGAATACCTCGGGCCGTTTCCAGCTGGCGGTGTCGATCACCGCGCCCACACCCTTGGGGAAACAGCGCGGCAGATTGCCGACGATGCCACCACCGGTCACGTGAGCCATACCGCGAATGGGCACGCCGGCCTCCAGCAGCCCCAGCACCGGTTTGACGTAGATGGCAGTGGGCGCAAGCAGCGCATCGGCCAGCGTTCCCTTGCCCATGGCCTGATCCAGCTTGGCGCGCTTGTGCTTGAGGATGCGCCGGATCAGGGAGTACCCGTTGGAGTGCGGTCCGGTCGAAGGCAGGGCGATCACCACATCACCGGCACGAATCCCCTTGCCGTCGATCAGCTTCCGCTTCTCGGCGACGGCCACGCAGAAGCCGGCGAGATCGAAGTCGCCGTCGCGGTACATCCCCGGCATCTCGGCGGTCTCGCCGCCCACCAGGGCGCAGCCTGCCAGGCGACAGCCGCGCGCGATCCCCTTGATGACCTGCGCGGCCACCGACGGGTCCAGCTTGCCGGTGGCGTAGTAGTCCAGGAAGAACAACGGTTCGGCTCCCGAGACCAGCACGTCATTGACGCACATGCCGACAAGATCCTGGCCCAGGCCTTCGACCCGGCCGCTGTCGATGCCCAGCCGCAACTTGGTCCCGACGCCATCGGTGCCGCTGACCAGCACCGGTTGCTTGTACTTCCGGGGCAGCCCGACCAGGGCGCCAAAGCCCCCCACCCCGGCCAGCACCTCAGGCCGGCGGGTACTGCGCACGATGCGCGAAATGTCGTCGACCAGGGCGTCGCCCGCTTCGATGTCCACGCCGGCGTCGCGGTAGGTCAGGCCGGAAGAGCTGCTCATAGATTTGGGACGTTGGCTGTGATGAACTGTCATTTTACCGGGTGCCACGGGATAATTCGTCCATGAATCGCCACCTGCCTGCTTTGCTGCATCTGTTGCTCCTGCTGCCCCTGCTGTGGGTGAGCGCGGCGTCGGCGCAGGCCACCCCCCGCGACTACACCGCCGAGGTCCCGCTGGAAACTGACTCTGCCAGCGCCCGCGCCAGCGCTCTCCGCGAGGGTCTGGCCCTGGTGCTGGAGCGCGTGGCCGGACGCCCGGTGGCCGATGTCGACCTCGAAGCTGCGGATCGCTGGGTGCAGCATTTCGGGGTCGCCCGCGCCGAGGATGCCGGGCTGGTCCTGCGCGCCGGATTCGACCCCGGATCCATCGACCGTGCCCTGCGGGATCTGGGCTACCCGGTCTGGGGGGCCTTTGCCGGAGACCGCCAGCAGTGGCGGCTGCGGATCGAAGGCCTGCGCACCCCAGGCGACCTGGCCAGGATCTATACCGCGCTGAAGCAACCGGGCACCGACGCCCTGCGGATCGATGCCGTCGAAGGTCATCAGCTCGACCTGCGCGTCACCACCGCCAACGGCGTCATGCTGCTCGAACAGGCCCTGGCGCAGGCCGGTGCCGTTCGCCTGTACGACCGCGGCGACGGCGGCCTGTTGCGGTATCAGCTGCGCTGAGCATGAGTACGTCCGCACCCCTGCGGTTGCGCGAAGCCTGGCCATGGCTGGCAGCGGCCGCGGTCGCACTGATCATGTTGTGGCTACTCGCCCCCATCCTCACGCCGTTCGTGATCGGCGCAGGGCTGGCCTATCTCGGCGACCCGCTGGTGGACCGCCTGCAACGCATGCGACTCAGCCGCACTGCCGGCGTCTGCGTGGTGTTCGTGGTACTCGGGCTCAGCAGCCTGCTGATCCTGTTGCTGGTATTACCGGTGCTCTACACGCAGCTCGCAGCACTGTTGTCGCGTGTACCGGAGGCGCTGATCTGGCTGCAGAACACCGCCCTGCCCGCGGTGGGCGTAACCCCCCCCGACGGCATCGCACTGGACGCCGAAGGCCTCAAGGAGATCGTCGCCAAGAACTGGTCCAAGGCCGGCGATGTCGCCGCTGCCTTGTGGGAGCAGGTCTCGCGCAATGGCACGGCGCTGGTCACCACCGTGGCCAACCTGGTCATGGTCCCCATCGTCAGCTTCTACCTGCTGCGCGACTGGGATGATCTGGTCGCCTGGATCCGCGATGTGATCCCGCCACGCCTGCTGCCATCGGTCAGCGGCATCGCCCGCGAAACGGACGAAGTGCTCGGCTCGTTCATCCGCGGCCAGCTTTACGTCATGGTGGCCCTCGGCACCTTCTACAGCGTGGGGCTCATGCTCGTGGGGCTCGACCTCGCTCTGGTCATCGGCGTCGGCGCCGGCCTGGTCAGCTTTGTCCCCTACCTCGGCACAATCCTCGGCATCGCCGCAGCACTCATGGCGATGTTTCTGCAGACCGGCGAATGGCTGCCGCTACTGTGGGTGGCGATGGTGTTCGGGGTCGGGCAGATGCTCGAAGGCGGCGTGCTCACCCCCATCCTGGTCGGCGACAAGATCGGCCTGCATCCGGTCACCGTGATCTTCGCCCTGATGGCTGGCGGTCAGCTGTTCGGCTTCATCGGCATCCTCGTGGCGCTGCCGGTCGCAGCGGTGCTGGCCGTGCTGTTCCGTCACGCCAAACGCCGCTGGCTGGACAGCCGCGTCTACCAGGGCTAAGGGCCGCGTGAACGGCCACCAACTCGCGCTGGCAGTACACCTGCCGCAGACCGCCGACTTCGACAACTTCGTTCACCGCCAGGACGACGCTGCGGTCGCGGCACTGCACGCGGGTGATTCCGCCTATCTGTTCGGACCCGCAGCCACCGGCAAGACCCACCTGCTGATGGCAGCAGTGCGCCGTCATGACGGCGCATACCTGCCCTTGTCCGAGGCCCTCGCGCTCGGCGCCGAGAGCCTTGCGGGACTCGACAACGTGCCGGCATTGGCGCTCGACGAACTGGAACGCCTGACCGCCGATCCCGCCTTGTGGATGGCGCTGCTACGGCTGCTCGACCAGCGTCTGCGCCAGCAACGGCGCACCTGGATGGCGGCTCGACTGCCGCCCGAACAACTGCCCGCGCTGCCGGCTGACCTGCGCACCCGTTTGTCACAATGGCCGCGCTACGGCCTGTCGCCCCTGGATGATTTCGGTCAGCGACGCCTGCTCACCGAGGCCGCCCACCGCCGCGGCCTGAGCCTGCCCGATGACGTGCTGAACTGGTGGTTACGCCACCTGCCGCGAGACGCCGGCAGCCTGTTGGACACCCTGACCCAGCTCGACCGGGCGGCGCTCAGGGAACAACGCCGCCTGACCCTGCCGTTCGTGCAATCGGTGGTCGGCTGGCGTTGAGCCGTCTCAGGGCTCGCGTCGTCGCAGGCGGGCAAACAACACGATGGCGCTGAAATCCAGTGCCGCTACCGTGGCAATCATCAGCGCCACCGGCCGCTCCGACCCTGCGCCGTACGCATTGGCCAGCCACAAGGCGGCATAGAAGGCGACGAGCATCGACGCCCAGCCATAGGTGCGCAGACGACCCCGCACCAGACCCGGCAGCGCCGGCACCAGCACCAAGGTCACAACGATGTCGAGAATGCTGCTGGCACGCCAGGCCATCAAACCGATGAGCAGCAGGTGAAGCAGCACCGCTGCCCACCGCAGGCGGGGAGACCACACGATCATCGCAGGCGCTCCGCCAGCCCCGCCACCCGTCGGCCGAGCGCCTCGCACAGGGCACGCTCGGCGTTATCCAAGGGCTGCGGCTGCGCCGCAGTCCCCGCCCAGTGGGAGGCACCATAGGGCGTCCCTCCCGCGGAGGTGGTGCTCAGTGCCGGCTCGCTGTAGGGCAGTCCGGCCACCAGCATCCCGTGATGCAGCAGCGGCAACATCATCGACAGCAGCGTGCTCTCCTGCCCGCCGTGCAGCGAACTGGTACTGGTGAACACCGCCGCGGGCTTGCCCGCCAAAGCCCCCGACAGCCACAGACCACTGGTGCCATCGAGAAAGTGCTTCAAGGGCGCCGCCATGTTGCCGAAACGCGTGGGCGACCCGAGGATCAAACCGTCGCAGCGCTGCAGGTCCTCATGCGTCACGTAGGGTGGACCAGAGGCAGGGACGGCCGCAGCCGCCACCTCCACCACCTCGCTCACCGGCGGCACGGTACGCAAACAGGCCTCGGCACCTGCGGCGCCCACCCCCCGCGCGATGGCCCGGGCCATGCTTGCGGTGGAGCCATTGCGGGAGTAGTAGAGGATCAGGATCTCGGTCATGGTCATGAATCTGTCGCGCCGGACCGGGAGTCTAGTGATCTTTGTCAGCGACTGTGCGGCAGTGCACGAAAGCCCCCCATACGCGTGTGGGCGGCCTGGGCACCATTCGCTATAGTCGATGAACCAGGTGTCAGGGGAGAGCTTTACCATGGGGATGGGGATCAAGCGCATACCACTGCTGGGAGGCCTTGCCCTCGCAGTCACCGTGGCATGGGGACCGGCGGCACTCGCGCAGACCAGCCCCGGCCAGGTGCGCGACAGCCTGCCCACCCCGACGCCACAGGTGCCACCACCGGTGCGGGCACCCGAGCGGCCTTCCGACGATGGCGCCACCCCGTCCCGGGCGGCCCTGAACAGTCCGGTTCAGGTCTCGCTGCAAGCCTTCGAGTTCGATGGCAACACGCTGTTCTCGACCGCCGTGCTGGCCGAACTTCTGCGCAGCTACCTCAACCGCCCACTGACGCTGGGCGACATCTACGAGGCAGCCGATGGCGTCGAGCGTTTCTATGCGGAGCAGGGTTATCCACTCACCTCGGTGATCGTGCCGCCGCAGAAAATCACGGTCGGCAAGGTGTTGCTGCAGGTGGTGGAGGCGCGCGTTGCGGCGATTCGCCTTGAGGGCAACCGCCGCTATCGTGATAGCCTGCTCCGCGCCCATCTGCCGGATCTTGAAGGCGGCCCCTACCTCGAAGCCCCGCTGGAGCAGGGACTCTATCGGCTCAATGACCTGCCCGGCCTTCAGGCGCGGGCGGTGATCCGGCCTGGCACCACCTTCGGCACCAGCGATATCGTGGTCCGCCTGCGGGAGCGCGCAGTCCAGGGCAGCCTGACCGTCGACAACCACGGCCGCGACGCCATCGGAGAGTTGCGCGCCACCGGCCAACTACGGGTCAACAACCCGTTGACGCTGGGCGATGCGCTGACGCTTTCGGTACTCGGCAGCGAGGATGGTCTGCTCACCTACGGAGCCATCGATTACAGCCTTCCGCTCAACAGTGCCGGCACGCGCATCGAAGCCTACTATGGCCGCGCCGAATACGAATCCGACGACGTCGCCCCCATCGAGGGCAGCAGCGAGGAGGCCCGCATCGGTATCCGTCAGGCGCTGGTCCGTTCCGCAGGCTGGCACGTCGACATCCGAGCGGGTTTCTCCGACGTACAGTCCGGCGTCGACCTGATCAGTGCCAACATCAGCGACACCGAGATCAAGCTGTTCGACATTGGCATGGAAGCCCTGCGCCGCGGTCCGCAGGGCAGCACCCAGCTGAGTGTGCGCGCCAGCACCGATTTCCAGACCCTCAACCGGGCGGACCTGACGCCCGTCAACGGCTCGGTCGAGGGCCACCAGCGGCTGCGGCTGCAGGTCGGCGCGCTGCACCACCAGAATCTGACCCCGCGTTGGCTGCTGCTGCTACGGGGTACCGCGGTCTACTCACCTGACCCCCTGCTGGACACCCAGGCCTTCGGGCTTGGTGGCCCCGGCAGTGTCCGCGGCTATCCCGGCAGCGAGTACCGCGGCGATCAGGGCTTCAGTGCCGCGATTGACGTGGGCTACCGCCTGCCACTGACCGGCATCACGGTCATGCCGCGACTGTTCGTCGATGGCGGTTTCGTGCGGCGTGTCGACCTCCCTGCAGGCCAGGGTGACGACCAGGACGACGCTTCCAGTGCAGGCCTCGGCCTCGATCTCCACTTCCGCGCGCTGAGCCTGACACTGGACTGGGCGCACCCCCTGCAGGACCGCGTGATCAGCGACGGCGAAACCGACGGCCGCATGTTCGGCACGTTGTCGCTCCAATTCTGAGGAACCGGCCATGCGCAGCTTCAAACTCTCCCCCTTGAGTGCCGCCGCCCGCAACTGGGCCCGGGCATCCGTGCTGGGCGCCTTCCCGGCGCTGGTCCTTGCCGGTCCTGTACAGGACACCGGCAGCCCCGCGATCAACGCGAGCGTCGGACAGAGTGGCGACATCACCACCGTCACCCAGGGCAGCGGCGCGGCAGCGGTCGTCAACTGGAACAGCTTTGATGTCAGTGCCAGTGAGACGGTCAACTTCATCCAGACTGCCGATCAGTGGCTGCTCAATCGCATCAACGCGGGCGGCACGGGTAGCGCCTCCCAGATCGACGGCACCGTCACGGCCGGCGGCAATGTGGTCTTTCTCAACCCCCGGGGGGTGATGCTCGGTAACGGCGCATCGGTGGACGTCGGCAGCCTCACCCTGTCCACCCTCAACGTCGATGATGCCGCCTTCACCCGTTTCGCCACCGGCGAGGACAACCTGCTCTTTTCGCCGTTCACCGATGGGGGCACCCCCATCGTCGATGGCGAGATCTTCACCGACTACGGCAGCCTGATCGCCGCCGGGCGCGAAGTCATTCTCATCGCCCCGCGAATTGACACTGCCGGCGACATCCGCGCCGGCAGTGACCTGCTGATGCTGTCCGCCAACGAGGTCCAGCTGATGCCGGCCGGCAGCAGCGGCATGATCGGCTACGAATTGCGCCAGGCAACCACCGATACCAACAGCGGCATTGATCACGAGGGCTTCGCACAGGCCACGCGCCGCATCGTCATGGCGGCGCAGCGGGGTGAAACCCTCAGCGGGCTCGCCATCAATCAGCAGGGCTCGGTCGAAGCCACTGGCATCGCCTCAGGCCCCAACGGCGAGATCATCCTGACCGCCACCGGCGGCGACATCGCCTTGGGCTCCGAATTCGGCTACTCCAGCACGCGGGTAGGCGATATTGAGGAGTCCACGCCATCCCGTACCGGCGGTGGCATCTTCATCGACACCACCGACGATGTGCAGCTGCAGGGCTTCATCGACACCTACGGCTCGGATGCGGAGTTCCGGGTGCGCGCCGGCGGCGATGTGTATTCGTATGGGTACTACCTCGAAGCGTCGAGCGATGCGCCCACCGCGCTCTCCTCGCTCTCGACCGGTGGTGGCCAATCGACCTTCATCACCCACAACGGGCCCGGCGGCATCATCGACATCCAGGGGGCAGACCTCGACCTGTTTCCGGTGGCGTTGCAGAACGGCACATCACCGTTCAATCCCGAAGTCGACAATCGCCGACGCACCCTGCTGAGTGCCAACGATGGCGACATCCGTGTGGGCGCCATCCGGGGCCACGACAGTCAGGTCTTCGTCGGGGATCGCGGATTGCTGACCCTGCTGGAGGGCCCGCTGTCTTCGGAAACGGACCCGGCCGACCACGCGTTTCTGCAGGATCGCCTCGCGCCTGGCGCGGTGACACGGATAATCGAGGTGGACCTGCTGGACAATGGCGGTCAGGGCGACGCCGACGCCTTGTTCGCCGCCAGTGCCGACCAAAGCTACGCCGGTCGCATCGCGGTCGACCGGATCGAAGGTCGTGGGTTCGACCAGATCATCGTCAACATCGACGGCGATGGCGGCACCGGCAGCGAGTTCAGCCCCGGGGTCTTCATCGGTCACGGTGGCGTATATCTCAGCGACAGCGACCGCCTTGCACGCGACCTGCTGGTCAGCACGACAACCGGCCCCATCGAACTGATTCTGCCCTCCGTCACGCTCGCCGACCCCGGCGGGGAAGGCCTGCCGGGTCGACTCGGACTCTGGGGACCGGGCGAAATTTTCCTGTCGACGCCACGCATCACCGCTGATGAAATCGATCTGTCGGGATGGCAGCTGAGCGGCTCCGCCGGTGAGGGAGGCGCGCCGGAGCTGGATGCCTTCCTCATTGGACTGCACTTCGCCGGCAACAACCTCCACCTGGGCCAGGCGCCCGACAACGGCCCCCTGTTTGTCGAAACCTATGACGGCAGCGAGCTGATCAGCCGCTTCGACCTGATCGGCCACACCGGCATTTCCGAGGGCTGGGGCAGTGTCCACCTCAGTGGCAACAACATGCGTGTGCTGGAGGGCGGCCTGAACCTCCCCGGCAGCGACCTGCACCTGTTCGGCGACGGCACTCTGTTTGTCGACACAGCCGACGGCTGGAACGTGCGCAGCCTGGCGCTCGACTTCGATGCCCTGTCGCTGCCACCAGCGCTGCCGGTCACCATTCAAGATGGCGTCCTGCGCATCGAGACTGCAACACAGGGGCTACGCTACGACACCCGCGACGGCTGGCAGCTGGACGTGCTGGAAAACAGCGAACCGACCGGCGGCTTCCAGTTGATCGCGCCACAAATGACCGACCTGGTCCTGAGCGGCACCGAAATCCTCGGCATGGGAACGCTGGCGGCCACCTACCTGGACCTGATCGCGACGGAGGGCGACATCCGCACGGAGAGCCTGGTCGCTTTCGACGACCAGAACTTCGGCGCTGCGCTGTTCCTGCATGCCCATGGGGACATTTTTGTTGACGGGCGAGCCGAAGTGATCAGTCTCGCCACCGAAGGCACCAGCGAATACCCCCCGGCCGGCGCCCAGCTGTATCTCACCGCGGGTGGTGGCGTGGAGGTCACCGAGGGCGTACTGCTCGACCGCGGGGCCACTCCCTACGCCTATACCGCCGGCAACGTCAGTGGCAGTGGCACCGGTGGCCGTGCGGGCGCGTTTGTCTACGCCAACGGCGGCGGCATTCGTATCGGCAGCCTGATGACCACCGGTGAGGACGCGGTGTCCATCGACGACGGTGCCGCAATGCAGATCCGCGGTGTCGAGGAAAGCAGCGCCATCCTTATCGGCTCCGAAGGCCCGACCATAATCGATGGCGATCTCGTAATGAGTGCCAGCGGTGGCGATTTTAGTTACATCGACACCCAGAGCGGCGACCAGCTCAGCGGCCGTATCGGCAGCACGCAACTGGTGATGGGCCCGTTTGAAGGGTCAGCGCCCGGTGACCTGAGCATCCTGGGCGACATACGTGTCGAAGGCGCCGATG
Organism: uncultured Polycyclovorans sp.; assembly: GCA_936928855.1. Classification (GTDB taxonomy): domain Bacteria; phylum Pseudomonadota; class Gammaproteobacteria; order Nevskiales; family Nevskiaceae; genus Polycyclovorans. The sequence goes on along the minus strand of CAKZHZ010000064.1, from coordinate 27,383 downwards.
TCAGAGTGGATCTGTTCGGCGGCGCCGTGACCGTCGACGGCGACATTGATATCAACGCCTATTCGCTCGACAGCGGAATGGCAGGGCACTGGCAGCTGACCTCCGGCAACGGTGTGCTGGCATCCCGCGGCGGCCATGCGGCGGTCAACATCGGCACCGATCAGAGCGGATCAGGCGACGGCATCACCCTCGGAGGCCTGTCGGTGACCGCGCCTTCAGCCGACGTCTGGATCGGCACCGACGACAACCTCATGCTGATGAACCCGGCCGCCGTAATCGCCACCGGCTACGAACTGTCCGGCCCACGCGCGCTGTTCGACGACCCTGCACTGTTCACTCTGGCGCCGGAAGGCGACATCGCCTTCAATCGCATGCGTTTCGACGGCCCCGACACCGGCAGCCTGACCTGGGGCTCCGCTTCGCTGGAGCTGTTCGGCAACAACGTGCAGCTGGGCGCCGACACCTTGGGCGGTCCCGGTGTGTGGGTCAGCGGCATCGGCACCTCGGTGCTGAACATCGCCGGCACATCGGTGAGCGGTGCCGAAGGCGCGACCCCCAATATTCTGGTGGAGGCAACCAACGGCACCCTGCTGGGCAGCTACGGCGACCCCGCCCTGACAGTCGGCGAAGGGGAAACACCGTCGAGCTCCGGTCTCGCCATGTTCAACCTCTTTCTCGGCGGCGGCAGCGGCGCGCTGGGCGGCGTGAACATCCAGGGCCCCGGCGCGGAGTTCAGCGTCGAGGGTGGCGGCAGCCTGCAACTGGATGACGTGTACGTCGGACGCCCCGACACCGTGGCGCCGCTGCGCTACATCGAAAGCGGCGACGGCTTCAGCAATCTGTATGAGGGCGGCCGCAGCCTGTTCAGCGTGGGGCTGACCTCCCCTGCCGATCTGCTGGAAGGCGGCACCGCCTTCCAGGGCACCGTATCGCTGGATCGCCTCGAAGTCAGTGGCAATCCGTTGGCCAGCATCGCCGTTCGCAGCGAAGGCTTCATGACCGCCAGCGAGGTCGTACTGGAGGCCACCCCGGGCGGCATGCTGCCGAGCGGCCCGGTATCCAACGCCCTGCTGTTCGTCGAAGTGCTCGACGACGGCAGCGCGGACCTGTTGGCCCCCGCCGTGATCGGCGGCGACCTGCGGGTCAGCGCCGGTGACCAGGCGCAGCTCAGTGGCAACCTGCGCGTGCAGGGCGACAGCATGATCTCCGCTGGCGGGCTGATCAGCGGCATGCTGCCAGCCAGCGCCGCCTTCGCCACCGTTCCGGCGCTGTTCGATGAAGACGACGCGCCACCCGCCGCAGCGTTCACCACCGTATTCAACGACCTGCCGCTCGCGCCCCTGCAGATCGACAGCGGCAGCCTCGACATCGAGGCCGGCAGCATCCAGTTGGCGGACAGCGTCATCGTATTGCGCGGCGAAGCTATCCCCGGGGGAGGCGATGCCGGCTTCATCGACCGGATCAATGCCGCCAGCGACCGCTTCCTGCCACAGGACCCGACCGGACGTTTCGTGGCCCACGACGTCGAGGGCAGCATCGTCCTTGGCGCCGTGGACGTCACCAGCAGCGCCGAGGCCTACCTGTTCTTCCGCGGTGCCGACGCATCGATCGAAGACCTGACGGCACTGAACACCATCCTGCTGATGTATCGGCCCATTGCTGACAGCGACGGCATCGCGCTGGCGAATCTCGGCCTTGCCAGCCTGATCGGCGCGCCCACCAGCCCGCCGGGGCAGTTCCAGGACATCACGCCCAAGGCCGCCCGTCCGGACAACCTGCTGCTCGCGCTGGGCGGCACCGGCTTCGGCGGCGACATTGATGCCGCACCGGGGCCCGATACCGGCAGCGCCGATGCGAGCACCACCGAAGCGTACTTCCTCACCGATGGCGAAGTGACCAACCTCGCAGCCTTGCAGGCGCAAGGCGTCGACACCACCGACCTCGGGGCGACGCCGACACCGACGCCGACACCGACACCGACACCGACGCCGACGCCGACACCGACACCGACACCGACACCGACGCCGACACCGACACCGACACCGACGCCGACACCGACACCGACACCGACACCGACGCCGACGCCGACGCCGACGCCGTCGGTGACGCCGTCGCCCACCCCTGACGGGGAGCAGGAGACCGAAACCCGTGCCGCCACCCAGGTCGCGGCGGACATCGTGCGCGAGCAGGGCAACGGCAGCGATGCGGAGGGCGACCCTTCAACCGACGAGAACGATGACGGCGCTCGCGACCCCGATGACGCCCTGTTCGAGGGAGATCAGATGATCGCGGTCGACGACACCGCTGCGCTGGAAGAAGGAGTGTGCGAATGAACCGCCAAGCCCTGCAGCACGCCTTCCGCCAGATGTCGGCGGCGCTGATCGGCCTGTGGGCCGCCGCCAGCTGGGCCCAGCCGGTGGCGGGGGAGGTCAAGATGGTCACTGGAGTGGGCACAGCCAGCTCCACCGCTGGCCTGATCCGCAAGCTGGAACGCGGCAGCCCGGTCTACCCCGGCGACACCATCTCAACCGCCGCCAGCAGCTACGTCAACGTGAAGTTCTCTGACGGTGGCTATGTCCTGGTGCGGCCCGGCAGCCGCTTCCAGGTGGAGGCATTCGACTTCACCGCCGCGGCACCGGCGGCCGTGCCGACGGCAACGCCGGCACCCACCCCGGCGCCGACAACCGCACCAACCCCACGCCCGCGCACGGCGCCTCCCGCCGCCGCCACGGCGCCCGTCAGCACCACGGTGGCGGCGGCCGACAACACCCCGCAGCGCGCCTTTTTCCGTCTGCTGAAAGGGGGCTTCCGCGCGGTCACCGGCGCCATCGGCAAGTTGCGGGAAGAGGACTACCGCATCACCACCCCGGTCGCCACCATCGGCATCCGGGGCACCGAGCCGTTCGTGCAGTTGGTCGAGGCCACCAGTCCGATGATCGACCAGCTGGACCTTCCCGAGGGCGTAGAACGGGGCGATGGCGCGGTGATCGGAACCTTCAGCGGCACCGTGGTACTCCACACCTTCGCTCGCTCGGCGCATACGGATATTCCAACCTTCACCGGCCAACGGTGGGCGGTGGCGCGCTGGCAGGGAGGAACGCTTGACGATGCTCCCCCCCCTTCCGACGGCGGTACCGAACTGGGTCCCAATGAGTTTGTCTGGGTGGATGAATTCGGCAACCTGGTGCCCATCGACCCGCCCAATCTCGCCCTGCAGACTCCGGACCCCACCAGCGCCGAATGCAACTGAGGTCTCTTCGCCTGGCTGCTGAGGCCGCCGCACACGGCCGTGTGCTCAGCCGATCGCGCGGCGCATCAGCAGGGCCTTGAGGCTGGGGCTGCGGTTGAGCCAGCCCATGCCGGCGCCCAGCACGGTAGCCAGCGTGGGCATGTCCGATCCGAAGGCACGGGACAGCAGGTCGGTCAGCGCAATCATGTCGCGATTGGCCGCCTGCCGCTGCCGCTGATAGCGCGCCAGCGTTCGCGGCGCCCACCAGTCACGCCCGGCCTGCCGCGCTTCGGCGAGCACTGCGGCCAGCGCCGCGCCATCGGCGATGCCGAGATTGACACCCTGGCCTGCCAGCGGGTGAACCGTATGCGCGGCATCCCCTGCCAATACCAGGCGATGCCCGGAGTAATGCTCGGCATGCTGAGCCACGAGCGGGAACACCTGCCGGGGCCCGTCCACCGTGATGTCACCGAGCACGCCCTGCACCGCATCCGTCAAACGGGCGCTGAACTGTGCGTCGGGCACCTGCTGCAGCATCTCCGCCTCCGGCGAGGACCACACCAGTGAGCAACGACCATCCGCCATCGGCAGCAGGGCCACCACACTGCCATCCGGGCAGAAGCGCTGCCAGGCAGTCTCCGCATGCGGCTGCGTGGTCCGCAGGGGTGCAACCAGCCCGCCCTGCACATAACGCCAACGGTGTACCGGAATGCCGGCCGCCGCCCGCAGCGGCGAGCCGGCGCCATCACAGGCCACCACCAGCGCACACCGCACCACGCTATCGTCGCTGACCAACAGGCTGACACCATCGTCGTGGTCGGTGCGGGTATCCAGCCGCACGCCGGACAACCGGCGGTCGGGGGGCAGCGCCTGCCACAAGTCGGCGCGCAGGCGGGACTCGGGCACGATCCACCCCAGGGCCTCGATCCGCAGCAGGTCGGCATCGAAGTGCAGCGCCTGCTCGGGCTGTCCGCGCCAGACCCGCATGTGCTGATAGGGCTGGCGCTCCGGCGCCTCTGCAAAGGCTTCCGGCAGCGCCCGCGCCGACGACGGCGCAATGGCGTACAGGCGGGGATCATCAGCCTGCATCACGGGTTCGCCGCCCTGCTCCAGCACTCCGGCGTCAAACCCGGCCTCCCGCAGCAGGCGGGCAGTGGCCAAGCCGACCACGCCGCCGCCGACCACGGCGATGTCCCACCGGCGAAGCGTCACCGGCTCCCCCCGTATCCCAGGTTCTGCCACATCACCGCCTGCTTGAGAGGCGGCAGCAGATCCAGGGCCAGCAATCCCCAGTGACGGGCGCCCTGCAAGCCCGGCACCCGGTTGGAAAACAGCCGCACCAACTGATCGGTGAAATCCGCCGTGCGACGCCGGTCGGGCTGACGGGCCTCGGCATAGCGCCGCAGCAGGTCGGCAGCGCCCGGGTCATCGGGGTGTCGACGCAGCAGGGTGTCGAGCGTATCGACATCGCGCAGCCCGAGGTTGAACCCCTGCGCTGCCACCGGATGCAACGCCTGCGCAGCGTTGCCGATGAAGAGCGTGCGCGCCCCGGTCAATGCAGTGCTCAGGGTCCGGCTCAGGGGCCAGGCGCCGCGCACGCCAAGATCCCCGAAACGGCCGAGGCGCTCGCCAAAGCACGTCTGCGCCGCCGCCAGAAAGGCTCCATCGTCAGCCGCCATCATCGCCGCCGCCTGCGCGTCGGGCAGCGTCCAGACCAGCGAGCAGGCATCCCCCGGCTTGGGCAGCAAGGCGATGGGCCCTTCCGGGGTGAACCGCTCGTAGGCCCAGCCCCGGTGCGGCCGCTGCACCCGCACCGCGCTCACGATGGCGGTCTGTCCGTAGTCATCCGTCACGGCCGCCACGCCCTGTTCGGTCCGCAGCGGGGATTGCGCACCATCGGCCGCCACCAGCAGTTGCGCCCGCAGCGACACGCCGGACGCCAGCTGCACCTCCACTCCGTCCGCGTCGACACGATGTGCCGACACCGTGTCCGGCGCATGCACTGCGATATCGAGCGCCGCCACCCGCTGCCACAGCACCTGCATCAGATGCCGCATCGGCAGGTTGTAGCCCAGCGCCGGCAGTCCCGCCTGTTCGGCAGTGAAACGGGCCATGCCAAAGCGACCGCGCTCGGAAATGTGGGTGGCGATGATGGGTGTGGCGGCCTCGGCGAGCGCGTCCCAGAGGCCCAGACGGGCAAAGGTGGCCTGGCTGGCGGCATTGAGTGCGATGCAACGCTCATCCCAGCGCGGCGCACCCGCCGGTGGTCCACCGGCCTCCACCAGCGTGACGCCCCGTCCGGCTGCGGCCAGTGCCACGGCGAGGCTGGCCCCCACCGGGCCACCCCCAACGATCACGATGTCGCGCTGCCCGCTCACGCGTCGCGCGCGGCCGCCATCAATGCTTCGATGGCCTCGATGGATTTGGGCACCCCATCGGTCAGCACTTCCGGCCCGTCGGGGGTGACCAGCACGTCATCCTCGATGCGGATGCCGATCCCGTGGTACGCAGGGTCAACCCCCGGGGTGCCGGGCGCCACATACAGCCCGGGCTCGATGGTCATCACCATGCCCGGCGCGAACTTGCGGTCGCGGCCATCCAGCTTGTAGCGGCCGACGTCGTGCACATCGAGCCCCAGCCAGTGACCGGTGCCATGCATATAGAACTGCCGGTGCTTGCCGGCCTTGATGAGCGCGTCGACATCGCCCTTGAGCAACCCCAGACGGACCAGACCGGCCGTGAGGATGCGGGTGGCCACGGCATGCGGCCGGCCCGTCGAGGTGCCCGGCCTGAGGGTCTTGATTGCCGCCAGGTTGGCCGCCAGCACCACTTCGTACAGGGCCCGTTGCGGTGCGCTGAACCGCCCATTGACCGGAAAGGTGCGGGTGATGTCCGCGGTGTAGCCGTCCAGCTCCCCACCGGCATCGATCAGCAGCAGGTCGCCGTCGCGCAGGGTCTGGTTATTTTCGGTGTAGTGCAGGATGCAGGCGTTGTCGCCGCCGCCGACGATGCTGCTGTAACCGGGCACCATGTGGTGATCGGCGAAATGATTGTGGATGACTGCGGCAATCTCCCACTCGTTGCGGCCCGGCCGGGTGGCCTGCATGGCGCGTACATGCGCCTCGGCGCTGATCCGGCACGCCTGTCGCAGCGTGCGCAGCTCCGCCGGGCGCTTGTGCAGGCGCATCTCATGCAGCGACGGCTCCAGCGCCACCACCGTCGTAGGCGCAGAGCCCCCGCGGCGCGACACCTCGCGGATGTGTCGCATGGCGGCCGTGATCTGCGGATCCATCGCCGGGTGTTCCCCCAGCGTGTAGTGCACGACCTCGCGCCCTGCCAACAGCGCCGGCAACCGTGCCGGGAACTCGTCGATGGAAAAGGCCTCGTCCGCGCCGAAATCGCGAACGGCGCCCTCCGGACCGGCGCGACGCCCATCCCAGATTTCCCGCTCGGCATTGCGGGGCCGCACGAACAGCACGTAGCCCCCTTCCTTGCGCCCGGGCGCCAACACGGCAATGGCCTCCGGCTCGGGAAAGCCCGTGAGGTAAGTGAAGTCGCTGTCCTGGCGAAACGGGAAATGGGTGTCACGGGACCGGGTGACTTCGTGCGCCGCCGGCACCACCACCACCCCTCGTGCGCCCACGTGCTTCAACAGGGCGTTGCGGCGCGCCGCAAACTCACGCTGCTGGGATGCACTCAACATGCTCAGTGGACCCGCTGCGAGTCGCTGGGATCGGGAATCGGCTGCGGGCGCAGGTCCATGTAGACCAGCTGCGTACCAACCCGCACATACTCCACCAGCTCGGCGTAGGCGCTTTCCTCCAATTCACCGTCGGCGTCCTCCTCATGGCCCGCGCGGGTGAACTCGGCGAAATCGTCGATCACCTCTTGGGCATCGGCGGAAAGCTGATCAAGCTGAAACCCGGCCTTGGTGGAAAGACCGAACAGGAACCCCGCACACCAGGCTGCCAGTGCCTCGACGCGTGCCGACAGTGGCAACTCGTCACTGGGCAGCAGCGGCGTGAACCCCATCTCCTCGTCCTGCAGCGCCGCCTGGGTGCGATCCCGCAACTGCTTGAGCAGATCCGGCGCGCGAGCCCCCGCCGGCACCCCGGCATCAAGCAGGCGCAGAAGATCGATCTGGTCGGGGGGCAGCACACACAGCGCACCGCTGAGGCTGCCGTGAAATTCCGCTGCGTCGCCGCCCCGCCCAAGGGCGGTGAGGGCGGATTGGCAGGCCGCGTAGTCAAAGGTATCCGTCATGCACGCAGTATATGCGCGCACCCCTGGCGACGGCAGCGCGACGCCCTACTCGGCACCTTCTCCCAGGTACGCGTCTGCCCGCTGCTGCAGGTCTTCGCAGGCGGGGGAACCCTGGTCGGCATCGAGATCGGCACAACTGGCTGTGGCAATGCTGTCCATGCAGGCAATGAACGGCTTGCGCAGCGGTCCGCTGACGCCGGTGGCGCTCTGATACTGCGCCCAGGGCAAGGCATCGCACAGGTGATTCAGGTTGGCTTCCATCATGGCCCGATACTCGGATGGCATGGTTTGCACCTGCTCCATGGCACAGGTCCGCATGCGGTCACAGGCCGCTGCAGCCGCCTCTGACGCGGCGTCGCCCGGCAGCGCCGCAGCGCTCCACACGACCACCATCAGGCCAAGGATCGTTCGAACGGGCGCATGCATGGGCCGGTTTCCTTCCAGATTGGGAGACGGCAGTGTGCGCGGGCACCACCGCCGTGGCATGCCCCACCTACGGTATGGGCATGCCACAGAAAGCGATCACGCCACCAGTCGCCCGCTGCGATAGTCGTCCAGCGCCTGCTCGATCTCCTCGCGGGTGTTCATCACGAACGGCCCGTACTGCACCACCGGCTCGCCCAGCGGACGCCCCGCGATCAGCACGAAGCGCGCGCCGTCCGGCCCTGCCGTCACCGTCACCCCGTCACCGTCCGCCAGAATGCCGGCGGCGTGCGTCGGCAGCCCACCCCGGGTGCTGTCATCACCGACGTGCAGGCTGCCCTCATAGACGTACAGCAGGGCGTTGTGCCCCCGCGGGACCGAATGACGGAAGTCCGCACCGGGCGCCAGCCGCAGGTCGAGGAACAGAGGATCGGTGGCCATCGCACCGGGCGTCGGGTTGACCGGGCCGGAAAACGTTGCCCCCTGGTGAGTGGCCTGGCCGGCAATCACCTTGAGGTAGCCGCCATCCGCCAGCGACACGGTGGGAATCTGCTCGGCGGGAATGTCGCGATAGCCGGCCGGCTGCAGCTTGTCGCGCGCCGGCAGGTTGATCCACAGCTGGAAACCGCGCATGCGCCCTTCCGACTGCTGTGGCATTTCCGAGTGGATCACGCCGCGTCCCGCCGTCATCCACTGCACGCCGCCGCTCTTCAGCTCACCGATGTTGCCGAGGTGGTCCTCGTGGCGCATGTGGCCATCAATCATGTAGGTGACGGTTTCGAAGCCGCGGTGCGGATGCGGCGGAAACCCCGCGATGTAGTCGTCCGGGTTGTCGGTGCCGAACTGATCCAGCATCAGGAAGGGGTCCAGCCGCAGCCCCGGCGTGGCGCCGATGCTGCGACGCAGACGCACACCGGCGCCGTCCGAGGTGTCCATGCTGGGGATGACGCGCTGCAAGGTCCGTGTGTTCATGATGATCTCCGGAGGGAACTGTGATGCACCGTCTACGCCGCGAGTGCCTCGATCCGCTGATGGGCGGCATCCAGCGCCGTACGTCGGGCGTCCTCCCCCACCGCCAGACCCTCGGCATAGACGAAATCGATATCGCGAATCCCGATGAAGTTGAAGAAGTCCCGGATGTAACCGGTCTGGGTATCCCGCGGCGTGCCCACATAGTGCCCGCCACGCGCCGCCAGCACCGTGAGCTTGCGGTCCGCCAGCAGGCCTTCGGGGCCATTGGCGGTGTAGCGGAAGGTGATGCCCGCGCGGGCCACATGGTCGATCCAGGCCTTGAGCGTGGAGGGAATCCCGAAGTTGTACATCGGCAGGCCCAGCACCACCGCATCGGCGGCCTGCAGCTCAGCGATCAGGGCATCGCTTTCGGCCACGATGGCCTGCTGCGCCGGGGTGCGCGTCTCCGGCTTGGCCAGAAACGCCTGAAACCGCTCGGCGGTGAGGTGCGGCAGCGGCTGGGCGGCAAGATCGCGCACCACCACCCGGCCGTCGGGATGACGGGCCTGCCAGGCCGCCACGAAATCGCGGCTCAGGCGTGAGGACTGGCCGTCTTCGGAAAACAGACTGGTGCTGATCTGGAGCAAAGTGGTCATGGCGAAACTCCCATGTCTGGAAACGTGCCGCCATTAAACAATTGCAATGATCGATATAAAAGCGGATTATTTCGGCAAATTTGATCGATAATTTCGACTATGGCAAGCCCCAGAATCAGCCTCGAACAATGGCGTGCCCTGGTCACCGTGGTGGATGCCGGGGGCTACGCGCAGGCCGCCGAGGCCCTCAACAAGACACAGTCCACCCTCACCTACGCGGTGAAGAAACTGGAATCCCTGCTCGGGGTGGACGTGTTCGTCCTGCAAGGCCGCAAGGCACAGCTCACCCCGACCGGCCACGTGCTGTATCGCCGCGGCCGCGCCCTGCTGGCCGAGGCCGCCCGCGTGGAACGCGCCGCCGCCAGCCTCGCCCAGGGCTGGGAACCGGAACTGCGGCTGGCCGTGGAAGTGGTGTTCCCCACCTGGCTGCTGCTGCAGTGCCTGGACCGCTTCGCTGCGGAACGCCCCGACACCCGCATCGAGTTGCACGAAACCGTGCTGGGCGGCACCGACGAGGCCGTGCTGGAAGGCCGCGTCGATCTCGCCATCGCCTCGCGCATGCCCCCCGGCTTCCTGATGGACCCGCTGATGCGCGTGAGCTTTCTCTGCGCCGCCGCGCCCCACCACCCGCTACACCAGCTGAACCGCACCCTGACCCTCGACGACCTGCGCCAGCACCGACAACTGGTGATCCGTGACTCCGGCAGCCAGCGCACCCGCGAAGGCGCCTGGCTGGGCGCCGAACAACGCTGGACCGTCACCTCCAAGGCCACCTCCATCCGCGCCGCCACGCTCGGCCTGGGATTCGCCTGGTATGCCGAGAACACCATCCGCGAAGAGCTGGACCGCGGCAGCCTGAAACCCCTGCCCCTGGCCGAAGGTGCCGTGCGCGAGGCGGACCTCTACCTCGTCGTCACCCATGGCGACGCCGCCGGGCCCGGCGCCCAACGGCTGGCGACCCTCCTGCGCGAGGGGGTGGAGGCGCTGGGACACCTCACACCCCCCAATTGAAACCCGCACCCCGACGGCTACGGGCCGTTCAACACCACAGCCTGCCGGCCCACCGCCAGCGCCCGCCCCCCGTACTGCGCGGCGTGCGCCTCCGCGTCGGCCAGGGACGAAAACCAACTGTTCGGGTAGCCCGCACTGCGACGGACGATATCGAAGTGCGGCAGCTGCGCCGCCGATCGCGCACGCAACTGCGGGCGATAGTGCTCCCAGCTCGCCGCGCCCGCCTCCACCGCCAACAGGCGCAACAGATGTTTGCGGCGAACACGGTGTCGCCCCCGATGCAGCGCAGGGAGGCTCATGCCGACGAAAATGCCGCTGGCCAGGAGACGCCTGAGCACCGGCAGCGATGCTGCCAGCGAGTCGGATATTGCCGCGTGGTGAAGGGAACGGGCCGCGCGCAGCACCGCACGGAGAGCAGCGTCATCTTGCGCAGCGGACGGAACATCAAGGGAATCGAGGTGCATACCAGCTCCTGAATGCCGGCCTGCTCGCTTCGCGGCCTGGGAGGGTATGCAAGCGCAGTGCTTGCGGAGATTACGGGTGCTTGCGCTTTCGCGAGAAGGGCGCCCCAAGTGCACCCTGCAGCGAGTATAGGCCAACGACACCCTGTAGGTACGCGCCAGCATGGCACGCCACCGGACATCGGGCGTGGCATCAAGGGGGCGCTATCCCGAAGCGCCGCCCCTTTCCGCCACGCGCGAATGGCCGGCGCGACGCAACAAATGGTTCAGGTGCGCCCGTACCTCGGGCCATTCGCCCTTGTGGAGGCTGTACATCACGGTGTCACGGATCGTGCCGTCGCGGCGCAGGGAGTTCCCCCGAATCACCCCATCCTTGCGGGCGCCCAGGCGCTCGATGGCACGCTGGCTGACAAAGTTGAAATTGTCGGTCCGCCAACCCACTACATTGCAGCCCAGCGTGTCGAAGGCGTGCGTCAGCAGGAGCCATTTACAGGCCGTGTTCACATGCGTGCGCTGCACGCGCTGCGCGTACCAGGTGTAGCCGATCTCGACCCGCTTCACCTCCGGCAGGATGTCGTGATAACTCGTCGAGCCCAACACCGTCCCAGTCGCCGCCTCCATCACCGCGAAGGCGAACCTCACTCCCTCCGCACGACGCTGCAACGCCACATCGATATAGCCAGGCGTTTCGTCCGGCGCAGGCACCGACGTCACCCGAAGATTCCACAGGGCACCGTCCGCAGCCGCATTCCGCAGGCCAGCTTCGTGCTCCACCCCCAGGGGGACGAGCTTCACCCCATGTGCTGAAAGGGTAACGGGCTGGACAAACGTCATGAGGGACTCGATTGAAGGGCATCCATCTGGACGCTGGTGAGCCGTAGGTCTCAACACCTCAACTGCGCACCTCCAGACACGGGCCGATTATCGGTGCCAACAGCAGTGGAGCCAAGAGGATGCTGCCAACGGCGGGGTCGTGTGCTGCACACCGCCCAAGAGGACGCCCCGAGGCTGCAGCCTGACGCCGAACAGGCTTAGCAGGAGGCGCCATCAAGGTTTGCGCGGAGCACCTTGTGCCGATGGGTGAAGACGTGTCCGATGAACCACCCCACCAGCCGGCGAGCCATCCGCGGTTGAAACGTGAGCTGGTCGACCAGCACAACCGCCCCGGAACCCGAACCACAAGGTGCGATATATCGCTCGTGGCGCCACAACTTCATCGAGCCCATCGGTGATTGCTCGATAAAGCCACTGCCCGGAGTCAGCTCCAGCAGGGTCATGTCCGAGTAGTCGATCGGCAGAATGCCGAACAGAAACACGTAGCTGCGAAACATCCGGACACCCGGCTGCATCTGCACGTCAGCCAGGGACTCCACATCCTTCGGCACCGTCATCCGAAAATACGGCCACATCTCCGCAGAGATGCCCTTGACCGAAGTTATCCACGCCCAGACGCGCTCAGGCGGCGCCATGAGCCTGGACTCAAACCGAATCGAAAACGGGTTGCGCACGTCACTGCTCCTCATGTGACCCGGAACGACAACTCCGCCCCGACAGCCTGGAACGGAGCTGCTCTTTCTTTAGCAACCTCTCTTGCAATGGCTGCATTGGAAGCTGCAGCACCGGCTCTTACCGCTGCTCTGTACTTGGAACCCAAAAGGCCGCCCATGAAGCCTCGGCCCGCACCCTGATTTTCTGCTCGGGCCTTCGCAGCGCTGTGTGACAGATTTGTATTTGCGTTGACCCAAGACCGCACCGCGTCTTTAGCCTCCAGGATTTGACGCTCCAAGTTGGCGATATGGCCTTCAATATCTGCACATTTTTCGATGCTCATCCGTTCCTTCCTCAACAACGATTGTTCTTGATTGCCGCCCTCCTCGTCGCCCCCACCGCCAACCCCAACAAACTCAGCGACAACCCCACCATCATTCCTTCCGCCAACCAGCCCGGCGCGCCCTGCGCCGCGGTGGCAGCAATCAGAATCGCGGCCAGTAGAGCCAAGCCGCCGTTGACGCGCTGACGCTCGCGCAGTGCGCCCAACCCCAGCGTTGCCAGGGCAACCGCAATGGCACCCCACTTGAGCCAGGTGGCGGTCCACAGGGTGGGCAGCAGGGGGGCGACGGGATCGCCGGCGGAGAGGGTGTTGAGCACGGCGGCCATGACGGCGTTTTCGTGCCAGTCGGCGGGGACGATGAGGAGGCCGATGAGTGCGCCGGCCCAGGCGAGCTTGCGGCCGCGGCGGGCCTGGCCGAGCAGGAGGAAGACGATGAGGCCGGCGTAGGCGACGGGGAAGGCGGTGTCGAGCTGCTGGCCGGCGGCCATGGCGGCGCGGTGGCGGACGGCGCTGTCGCTATCGCCGGTCATGAAGGCGAGGTCGGCGGGCGTTTGGGCGAACTCGAAGGCGAGGACGGGGGTGCGGTAGCCGTCGGTCAGGTCGGCGGTGGCGGGGTAGCGCGTCAGCATCCACACCGACAACACCACCATGGCGATGCCGCAGAGGGCCGCCCCCAATACGATGATGCGATCCACGTTCGACATCGGCGCTGTCCTTGTGCCTGTTCGATGGAACCTTGCCCCTGCGCCTGTGGCCGAGGGGAACGGCATCCACTAGGCCCGAACCATGCCAGCGCCCCGGCCGGGGCGCAACACTCCCCGCCCGGCCTCAGCCGCCCCACCGGTACCGCAGGGTGGCGCGCAGCTGCCGTGGCTCCACCGGGTGCAGGTGCACGTCTTCCACGCCCTCCGCCGGCTCGCCCGGCAGGCGGGAGGCGTAGAAGTAGGTGATGTCGTTGTCGTCGCTGTCCAGCAGGTTGAATACACCGGCCCCCAGCGAGAACTGCGGGGTGAGCTGATACGCGGCTTGCAGGTTGACCACCGTGGTGCCGCGCGAGCGCACGCTGTTGTCCTCGATCAGCGGGGCAGCGCCGAGGTACCGCAGACGCAGGCCACCGGACAGGCGCCCGTGATCGGTCACGGTCACGCCCAGGGAGACCACCTGTTCGACGGCGCCGGGGATGCGGTCGGCGGGGTCCCGGATGTCGAAGCGGGCGTGAGACCAGGCGTAGTCGATGTCCACGATCAGCCAGGGCTGTGGTGTGAGGTAGGCCGCCACTTCGATGCCGTAACGCTTGCTGGCATCCGAGGCCTCGGTGGCACCGGCATCGCCGACGTACACCAGCTCGGAATCGAGCTTCAGCCCCCACAGCGTGGCGGACAGCAGGAACTGCGGGCGGATACGGGCGAGCATGCCGACATCCACCGCATCCGCCGCCACCAGCGGCGCCACCGGGTCCACCGGAGTCGGCACGTCCGCCGCCGGGTCGAAGGCGATGGTGGTGCCGCGGGCATCGTTGCTGTGAAAGCCCCGGCCGGCGTTGACGAACACGGTCAGCGGCGCCGCCACGTCGTAGCTGAGGCTGAGCTTGGGCGACACGATGTGGTCATCGGCACGGCCGCCGTTTTCGGGCAGGTCCGCGTCCACATCAAAGCGATAGCCGTCCACCCGCAGGCCGGCCACCACGCGCAGCCGCTCGGTGGGCAGCAGCCGCAGCTGCGCGTAGGCGCCCAGGCTGGTTTCGTCGATCTGGTCACGGCGGATGGTGTCGAGGCGCTGGCGTGCCTGGGTGTGGAACAGGCCGACATCGGAGATGGCGTCGTGGCGCAGTTCGGCGCCCACTTCGATGCTGCCCGGCAGGGTGCTCGGCAGGGGCCACTGGCGCAGGCCGCTGAGGCCGTAGATGCGGCGCTCGTCCAGCTGCTCGAACTGGTCGCCGTTGACCGGGTCTTCGAGGAAATAGGTGAAGTTGGAGAACAGGTCCATCGCATAGTCGATGGCATAACCGGACAGCGCCCAGCGCCCCTCGCCTGCCGGGCGGCGCCAGTTGAATGACAGGCTGTACCGCGCACTGTCGCCGCCCACGGTGGGGTCGATGAAGCCGAGGCGGTCAATGCGGCCATCGGCCACCGCGCGGGCGGGAATCTGGTCAGTCGCATCCCACTGGCTGTCGTAGCCCATCAGCGTGATGTCGAAGCCATCGGCGACACTGCCGCGGCTGTACCGCCCCAGCCATTTCAGGGCGGACAGGTCCTGGTCCAGCACCCACGGGCCCTCATACCGGGTCACGTCCGCCGCCAGGGTGAACCGCCCCTCCGCCGCCGCCACGCTGCCGGCCGCAAGGCCGCGCACAAACCCGTTCTCTCCGCCGGTGAAACTCAGCAGCGGCGCGTCCAGCTCGCGCCGCAGCACGAAGTCGGCACTGCCGGCGGCGGAGAAATCGCCCACATCGGCGTAGTACGGCCCCTTACGGTAGGCCAGCGAGTGCACCAGCTCGGGGATGAGGAAATTGAGATCGGAATAGCCCTGCCCATGCCCGTGCGAGCGCATATTCACCGGCATGCCGTCGACGAAGCTGGCGAAGTCGGTGCCGTGGTCGAGGTTGAAGCCGCGCAGGAAATACTGGTTGGCCTTGCCCTCGCCGCTGTGCTGGGTGGCGATCATGCCGGGCACGAACTCCAGCAGCTCGGCCACCCGCGTCACCGGCCGGGCCTCCAGCTGCGCCGCGGTGACCAGCCCTTCGGAGGCGGACTGCGCCAGGCCGCGCTCGCCTTCCACCCGGAGCGTGTCCATGGGGGTGGCGGGCAGTCCGCCCGCGACGACCCCGCCCATCCATCCACCCGCCAGCACGCCCAGCAGTATCCGCATCGTCCCGCTCCCCCGTGTTGTTGTCATGCCGGGACCCTAGCCGACGCAACCAAGATCGAGAACAGATCGGTTTTTGACAGCCTGTCCAGCGCACTGAACAATCGCGCCATGACCCTCCGTGGACACTCGCGCAGAATGCCCGCCCTCGGTGGCCTTGAGCGCCGCGTGCTGGAACATCTGTGGGCCGAAGGCGCCGCCTGTGCGCAGTCCACCCACACGCGGCTGGCGGGCGAACGCGAGCTGTCGCTGAGCACCGTGCAGTCCACCCTGGAGCGGCTGGTGCGCAAGCAGCTGCTCACGCGCGAAAAGAGTGGGCGTGCCTTCCAGTACCGCCCCGCCGTCAGCCGCGATCACCTCACCGCCAGCCTGGTGGCGGAGCTGGTGGCATCGCTGCGCCAACCCGCCGCCGCCAGCGGCTTCGTTGACGTTGCGCAGCCGGTGGACGAAACCACCTTGCAGGCGCTGGAGGCCTGGATCGCGCGACAGCGCTCCGGGGGCCCCTGACATGACCGATGCCCCGGATCTGGCGGTCAACCTGCTGCTGGCCGGGCTGCTGTGGCTGCTGCTGGAAGCATTGGCCAACGGGCTCTACCCGCTGCTCCGGCCGCAGTTGCAGCGCCTGACCCCGCAGCGCGCAGCGCCGGTGCTGATGACCATCGCCCTGCTGCCCCTGGGCCTGTCGGCCCTCATCACGATCTTGCTGGCCAGCCCCGGCTTGGAGCCCTGGCTGGTCTCCGACCACTGCCATGCCGGCACCGATTGCAGCGCGCACAGCCCCGCCGCGCTGGCACCGCCGATGATGGCCGTGCTGGGCGGGCTGTCCCTGCTGCTGATGCTGGCGCACCTGGGGCGCCGATTGCAGCCGCTGCGCCGACACCACGCCGCCCTGCGTCGCCTCGGCGCCGCCGGCGCCTGCCCGCAGCCGCAGGGCCACCACCTGATCGATCATCCGCGTGCGCTGGCGCTGACCACCGGCCTGTGGCGCCCCCGGGTCTGGCTCACGCAAGGGCTGACGCAGGCGCTGAGCGCGGAGGCGGTGGCCATCGTGCTGGCCCACGAACACACCCATCGTCAGCGCCGCGACCCGCTGCGACATCTGCTGGCCGGCCTGTCCCGCCTGCTGCCGCACAGCCGCACGCTGCTGATGGACCTTCAGCAGACCAGCGAACACCTCGCCGACCACCACGCCGCCACCGTCAGCGGCCCCCGGCAGGTCGCGGAAACCCTGATCCAGGTGCAACGCCTGACACAGCCCCCCATCGGCCTCGGCCACAGCGCCTTCGCCGAAGGCGATCTCACGGCCCGCATCCATCGTCTGCTGCACCCACCCGTCGAGCCCCGCCACGTCCGCGCCCGCCTGGCGCTGTTCGCGCTCGTCCTGCTCGGCGCAACGCTCGCCAGCGTTGGCCCGCTGCACCACTTCAGTGAGTGGGTGATGGGAGTGGGGTGAGGCCAACAAAAAAGCCCGGATGGCATTGAAGCCACCCGGGCCTGACGCCGCTCGATCAGCTGCCGCAGAGCGTGTCGCTGCTGTCCGCCGTGCCCGCCACAAAGCGCATGCAGCCACAGGCTTGCGCGCTGTTGTTGTCCAGGGCGCGAACCACGGAGGCCTGGTACTCAACACCATTTTCCAGAGGCGACTCCTGGGTCAGCGCGATGACATCAAAGCCGCTGCTCGCCGCGCCATGCATCACGGGTGAAGTCACGATGTTCTGCGGCACTTCAGGATTGCTTAGATCAGGACCCGAGGTACGGGCGTAGGCAATCTTGCAGCGTTCGTCCACTTCCGCACCCGGCGTGGTGGCAAAGCAGGTGGTCGGATTCGAAGCGATGTAGTCGATGTTTTCCACCCGGATCACGGAGAGGTTGAACACGCCATCGTCGCTGTCCGGCACATCCCAGCTGTACATCGGCGTCAGCTCCCCGGTAACCGACATCGGAACGGTCACCGTGCAGTTGTCTGCCCCGGCCACACCGGCCACGGTCTTGCCACCCCCACCGCCACCGCTGTCGCAGGCCGCGAGCACCAGCGCCGCCGGAACCACCATCCATGCCTTCAGTTTCATCTTGTATCCCTCATGGTCGATATCAATCGTCCGCGGCAGACCACCCGCCGCGGCACCGGCCGACCTTAGGAATCCGCAGGCCCCGCCAGCGCCCCCCAGATCGGGGGCGCACCCCCCATAAGGGGCCCACGCCGGGGGCGCGCCGTATACTGCGCGCCATGGATCACAGCGCCTTCATTGCCGCCCTGCGGGCCGCCGCGCCGTACGCGCATGCCCATCACGGCAAGGTCTTCGTCATCGCCTTCGGCGGTGAGGCGGCCTGCCGCGCGGATTTCGATGCATTTCTCTACGACGTGGCGCTGCTGCACAGCCTGGGCGTGAAGCTGGTGCTGGTGCATGGCGCCCGCCCGCAGATCGATGCCCGCATGAGCAGCCAGGGGCTGCAGCCGCTGTACCAGGGCGACCTGCGGGTCACCGACCGCGCTGCCCTGGAATGCGTGAAGGCGGCGGTGGGCAGCCTGCGGATGGAGATCGAGGCGCGCCTGTCGACGGGCCTGGCCAGCACCCCCATGGGCGGTGCCCGCCTGCGCGTCACCAGTGGCAACTGGGTGACCGCGCGCCCGGTCGGGGTGCGCGGCGGGGTGGATCACCAGTTCACCGGCGAGGTGCGGCGGGTGGATGTGGACACCCTGCGCGATGTGCTGGACAAGGACCGCATCGCCCTGCTCTCCCCCGTGGGCTACTCGCCCACCGGCGAGATCTTCAACCTGCGCGCCGAGGACGTGGCCACGGCCACCGCCACCGCGCTGGGGGCGGACAAGCTGGTGTTCGTGCTGCCATCGGACCCGCGCGGCTGGCGGGTGGCGGAAGATGCCGGCGATGTCGGTCAGCTGGCGCTGGCGGAAGCCGAGGCGCTGCTGGCGGATGCCAACCATGTGTCACCGGAGGACCGCGGCATCCTGCATGCCGCCATCCGTGCCGGTCGCCGCGGCGTCAAACGCATCCACCTGATCGGCGAGGATGCCGACGGCGTGCTGCTGCGCGAGCTCTACACCCGCGACGGTGTGGGCCTGATGCTCTATGCCGATGACGACTACGAGGCCACCCGCGACGCCACCATCGAGGATGTCGGCGGCGTACTGCAACTGATCCAGCCGCTGGAAGCCAGTGGCGTGCTGGTGCCGCGCTCGCGCGAGCAGCTGGAACTGGAGATCGGCCATTTCAATGTCATCGTGCGCGACGGCATGGTGATCGCCTGCTGCGCCCTGCTGCCCTTCCCCGACGCCGGCATCGGCGAGTTCGCCTGCGTGGCCGTGCATCCGGACTATCGTCGCGCCGGCCGTGCCGCCGCGCTGTTGAAGCGGGTGGAGCAGGAAGCGCGGCAGCAGGGCCTCAAACAGCTGTTCAGCCTCACCACGCACTCACCGCACTGGTTCATCGAGCACGGCTTCGTGCAGCGCAGCGTCGAGGACCTGCCGGTGGCGCGCAAGCAGCTCTACAACTATCAGCGGAACAGCATCGTGCTGGTGAAAACGCTATGACGGCATCGGATCTCGCCGCGCGCTCGCGGGCGGTGGTGTGGCACCCCTGCACCCAGATGCGCGATCACGAATGGCTGCCGCTGGTGCCGGTGGCCAGGGCCGAAGGCGTGTGGCTGGAAACGCCCGATGGCCAGCGGGTGATGGATGCGGTCAGCTCCTGGTGGACCAACATCTTCGGTCACCGCCATCCGGTGATCGTGGAGCACCTCAAGCAGCAGCTGGACACCCTCGACCATGTGCTGCTGGCCGGCTTCACCCACGAACCGGTGGTGTCGCTGTCGGAAAAGCTGGTGGCGATGACCCCCGAGGGATTGAGCCGCTGCTTCTATGCCGACAACGGCTCGGCAGCGGTGGAAGTGGCGCTGAAGATGAGCTTCCACTACTGGCGCAATGTGGGCCGGCCGCAGAAGCAGCGCTTCGTCACCCTCAGCAACAGCTATCACGGGGAAACCCTGGGCGCGCTGGCGGTGGGCGATACCGGCCTGTACCGCGACACCTACGCGCCGCTGATGCTGACGCCGATCACCGTGCCCTCGCCGGATTGCAGCCTGATGCAGCCCAACGGCCGCCAGCCGGGCGAAAGCTGGGAGGACTACAGCCGCAGCCGCTTCGACGACACGCTGCGGGTGCTGGAAGCGCGCGCCGACGAGATCTGCGCGGTCATCGTGGAGCCGCTGCTGCAATGCGCGGGCGGCATGCGCATGTACCACCCGGTCTATCTGGAACGCCTGCGCGAGGCCTGCACCCGGCTCGACATCCACCTGATCGCCGACGAGATCGCCACCGGCTTCGGCCGTACCGGGCAGATGTTCGCCTGCGAATGGGCGGGTATCTCGCCGGATTTCATGTGCCTGTCCAAGGGCCTCACCGGCGGCACTCTGCCACTGGCGGTCACGCTCACCACCGAGACGGTCTACGCCGCCTTCTACGACGAGTACCACACCGGCAAGGCCTTTCTGCATTCGCACTCCTATACCGGCAACCCGCTGGCCTGCGCCACCGCACTGGGCACCCTGGCGGTGTTCGACAGCTGCGACTGGATGAGCATCAACCGCGGGCTCGGCCAGTTGATGTGGACCCAGACCGCGCGCCTGCGCCAGCACCCGCACGTGGCCGAAGTACGGCAGCAGGGCATGGTGCTGGCGGTGGAGATGGCGAAGGCACCCAGCCGCCGCGAACCTTTCCCTGCGGAAGAACGCCGCGGCCTGCGTGCCTACCAGTACGCGCTGGAACAGGGGGTGCTGCTGCGGCCGCTGGGCAACACGCTCTATCTGATGCCGCCCTATGTGATCACGCCCCGCGAACTGGAGCGTCTGTGCGAGGTGCTGGCCGGCGCCGTTGACGCCGCCTGCGCACCATGAGCCGCATCCACCTGCCCGGGCCGTGGGCGCAGGGGCAGGAACACCCGCTCCCCGACAGCGCGCACCGGCATCTGGTGCAGGTGCTGCGACTGCGTGAAGGCGATGCCGTGACGGTGTTCGATGGCGAGGGGCACGAGGCCGATGCCACCCTGCACGCCATCGGCAAGCGCAGCGGCAGCGTCCGCATCGGCACGGTCCACCAGCCCCGGCGCGAATCGCCGCTCGACATCACCCTGCTGCAATGCGTGTCCAAGGGCGACCGCATGGACTACACCTTGCAGAAGGCCGTGGAGCTGGGCGTCACCCGCGTGCAGCCGCTGCGCTCCGAACGCAGCGTGGTCAAGCTCGACGGCGATCGCTGGGACAAAAAACAGAGCCACTGGGAAGGCGTGATCGTCTCGGCCTGCGAGCAATCCGGCCGTGTCCGCATCCCGCCGCTGCTGCCGGTGGTGCCGCTGGACACCGCGCTCACGGCGCTGCCGGCCGACACCCTCAAGCTGACCCTGCTGCCGGATGCCGACACCAGCCTGCGCAGCCTGAGCGCGCCGGCCGCCGGCATCGCCCTGCTGATCGGCCCCGAAGGCGGGCTCAGCGCGGGCGAGGCGGCCCGGGCCCAGGCCGCCGGCTTCGTTGCGGTCCATCTCGGTCCGCGTATCCTGAGAACCGAAACCGCCGGCGTTGCCACGCTGGCCGCCCTGCAGGCCCTGTGGGGCGATTGGCAACTGGAGAATGCATCGTGCTGATCACCAATGCCCGTCTGGTCAATGAAGGCCAGATCCTTGAAGCCGACCTGCTGATCGAAGGCGAACGCATCGCCCGCATCGCCCCGCAAATCCCCTGCCCGCCCGGCCACGAGGTGTTCGACGCCAAGGGCCGCACGCTGATTCCGGGGATGATCGACGACCAGGTGCACTTCCGCGAACCGGGGCACACGCACAAGGCCAACTTCGCCAGCGAATCGGCGGCGGCAGCGGCCGGGGGCATCACCAGCTTCTTCGACATGCCCAACAACAACCCCACCATCACCACCCGTGAACGGCTGGCGGAAAAGTACGCGCTGGCCCAGGGGCGCTGCTTCGCCAACTACGCCTTCTACTTCGGCGCCGCCAACGACAACGCCGAGGAAGTGGCGCGGCTGCAGCCGGACGAGGCCTGCGCGGTGAAGGTGTTCATGGGCGCCTCCACCGGCAACATGCTGGTGGACGACCCCGGCACGCTGTCCGCCATCTTCAGCCGCTCGAAGCTGATGGTGGTGACCCATTGCGAGGACACCCCCACCATCCTCGCCAACGAGGCCGCCGCCCGCGAGCGCTACGGCGAGGACGTGCCGATGGACCAGCACCCGCTGATCCGCTCCGCCGAGGCCTGCTACCGCTCCACCGAACTGGCGACCGGGCTGGCCCGGGAACACGGCGCCCGGCTGCATGTGCTGCACCTCACCACGGCGAAGGAGCTGGCCTTCTTCCAGCCCGGCCCGGTGGCCGACAAACGCATCACCGTGGAAGCCTGCGTCCACCACCTGTACTTCGACGCCAGCGGTTACGCCACGCGTGGCAGCGCCATCAAGTGCAACCCCGCGGTGAAGACCGCCGAGGACCGCGCGGCGCTGGTGGCGGCGGTGGAGGCCGGCATCATCGACGTGGTCGCCACCGACCACGCGCCGCACACGCTGGAAGAAAAGGCCCGCAGCTACTTCAAGGCACCGTCCGGACTGCCGCTGGTGCAGCATGCGCTGCCGATGCTGATGACGCTGGTGAATCGCGGCGAGCTGTCGCTGACGACGATGGTGGACCGCACCAGCCACAACGTGGCGCGACTGTTTGGGGTCCTGGAGCGCGGCTATCTGCGCGAAGGCTGCTATGCCGACCTCGCCCTGCTCGATCTCGACGCCCGCGACCCGGTGCGGCGCGAGGACGTGCGCTATCTCTGCGGCTGGTCGCCGCTGGAAGGCGATGTCATGGAAGGCCGCGTCGACGCCACCTGGGTCAACGGGCATCTGGTGTACCGCGACGGCGAGCTGTCGCCGCAGCCGATGGGTCAGCGCCTGCGTTTCAATCCCCGCCCGCGCTGACAGTCCCCCACCCCAACGAGAACGGGCCGCCTCGCGCGGCCCGTTCTCGTTGCTGGTATCGCCCTTACGTCTTCAGGGCGTGGTGCGGCTGCGCAGGTAGTCGACCAGCGCGGCACGGCCCGCCGGATCATCCGGCTCGCCCACCGCGGGGTAGAAGAACCCGTGCGGCGCGTTGGTGCCGCGTGCCGGATCCAGCAGCAGGTTCAGCCCCTCGGCACTGGTTTCACCCGCCACCGATCCGTTGTGCAGGAACTCGGTCTTGCTGTCGAGCGCCAGCAGCATGGGCTTGGCAAAGCCCCGCCCGAACCCTTCCTGACCGCGGCGGGTGGCATCCAGCACCACCAGCGCCAGGTCGTATTCGGGGCTGGGACCGGCCAGGGTGGTCTGCAGCGGCGACAGCCCCTGCATGCTGCGATCCAGCAGCACCAGCAGATCATCCTCATAGGCCCGGTACAGGGACGTGATCGGCCGGATGCGATCGTTCTCCACCGGTTCGCCCGGGTCGGCCTTGTGGCAACCCACGCACCCCGCGCCGCCCATGTCGCGCGGCGTCGAGAACAGCTGCTCACCCAGCGCCACCTGGGTGGCATTGAGCCCCATCGGCGCGGCCGGCGCCTGCAACTGATCGGTGTAGGCGCTGAGGGCCGCCAGTTTCGCCTCGTCCACGCGCCGCCCCACAGGGCCGCTGGCCGAACCGGCGGGCAGATCGTCCTGCGCCACCTCCACATACGGCAGCACATCGGATACCGCCATGCCCATGGGAATGACGCCGGTATCGCGCAGCACCTGCTCGTAGCGGGCGGCAATCTCATCGCCAACCGGGCCGGCGAGCACGTTCAGCAGGGCACGACCCTCGTCAGTGAGCAGACTGGTGGGATCCAACGCCACGGTGTAGACGAGGTTGTTGAAGTCCTCCAACTGCTCGAACGCACCGCTGCTGCCCCAGGGCGCGGCCAGATCCGTGCGGAAGAACGGCGGGATGTAGGTGGCGTTGCCAATGCCGTCCGGCGTGGGGTCGAAGGAGCTCAGCGGGTAATGCCGCAGGCCGGTCTCCATGTTCATGCCGGTCAGATAGGCCCGCGCATCGGCGGTCTGTTGTTCGATCGTATCGTCCGAGTTGATCCCCGGATGCCCGCCACGTCCGAGCGAGGCGCCGTCGAGGGCATCGTAGGCCAGCTGCAGGAACGGCAGATAGGCCAGCGGATTCTGGGCCGTGGCAAAGATAGCGCCGACATCCAGGCCTTCCGCCGTGATGCCGTCCACTTGCACCCCCACCGAGCCCGGCCCCACCTCCCCGGTGGCCAGAATCGAATCATCGGTCCGGGCATGGCACAGCGCACAGGCCACGCCGACCTTGGCGATCTGATCATCCGCTCCGAATGCGGGGTCGCTGCCCAGGGGCAGCCGCTTGCCGTCCGCCCCGAACGGCACCACGCCGATCACCGCACCCTGACGAATCAGTTCAAGCGTGACCGCGGGATCGCTCAGGGCCGGCGCATCACCCCCCGCGAGGGCGGTGTTGATCTGGTCGACGACGATGCCGGCGAAGGTCGGTTCCAGAGCTTCAGCGTTGACGTTCAGGCCCACGCCGATCGCCTGCAGCGGCGTCAGCCCGGCTTCGATGATGCCTTGCGGCAACTGCATGGCATCGGTCCAGAAGGCCTCGTTGCCGAAGGTTTCGAACCGGAACACCTCCTGGCCCACGGCGATCGGGTCGGGTGGTGGCTGGTATCGGTTGTTGTTGTCGCTGCAGGCGGCGAAGAGGACAAGGCTGCCGAGCAGCATTGCGGGTGTCAGTGTCTGGCGTTTCATGATGAGCACTCCCCTGTGCAGTGATTGAGCTGGAACACGACTTCCAACCCCTTACGGCACAGGCACGAAACCGGATGCGCACTGCCCGACAAAAAAAGCGGGCAGCCCGCAGGCTGCCCACAATCGCGCCACGGGCAGGGACGTTGCCGTGGGTTCGGGCGTGGTGACGGAGAGCGAACCCGACCCTCACCACACCCCCTCCTACGGCCGGGCTGCCGAAATGGATGCACCGCTACCGTCATTCGCCGCGTCGTACACTTGGCGCATGCGTCGTCGCGCCACCCTCGCCCTCACCACCCTGCCGCTGCTGGCCCTGACCGGCTGCATGCGTGTGGGCTATTACAGCCACCTGGCCCAGGGCCAGTGGGCACTGCTGCAGGCCCGTGTGCCGATTGACCGCTTGCTGACCAACCCGGACACCGACCCCACCCTGGCCGCGCGCCTGGGCTCGGTCCTGGACGCCCGCGGCTTTGCCGTCAGTCACCTGGGCCTGCCCGACAACGGCAGCTACACGCAGTACGCCGACCTGCACCGGGACGCCGTGGTGTGGAACCTGTTCGCCACGCCCCGTCACAGCCTGGCACCGCGCGAGGTGTGCCACCCGATGGTGGGCTGCCTGGCCTATCAGGGCTTCTTCGATCTGGCCCGCGCCGAGCGCGAAGCGGAGAAGCTGCGGAAGACCGGCCTGGACACCTACATTGCACCGGTCCCGGCCTACTCCACCCTCGGCTGGTTCGATGACCCGGTGCTCAACACCATGATGGGCTGGAGCACGGCGCAGCTGGTGGGCACCGTGTTCCATGAGCTGGCCCACCAGCAGGTGTTCGTGGCGGATGACACCGCCTTCAACGAGTCCTACGCCAGCTTCGTGGAGGAGGCCGGGCTGCAGGCCTGGATGGCGGCGCGACACCTCCATGAACCGGACTGGGCCCTGCTGCGCGAACGGCGCCAGGCCTTCGTGCAACTGGTGCTGGATACACGGGCGCGGCTGGCGGCAGATTACGAGCGCCACCAGGGCCGCCCGGAACGCCTGGAAGCCGCCCGTAACGCCGCGTTTACCGAACTGGAGGCGCGCTACCAGGCCCTGCGCGCCGACTGGGACGGCTGGGCCGGGTACGACCGCTGGTTCAGCAGCGGCCTCAACAACGCCAAGCTGCTGCCCTTCGGGCTGTACGACGGCTGGACCGCCGCCTTCGCCGCGCTGTTCCGCGAGTGTGATGAGGACTGGCCGCGGTTCCACGCCGCTGTGGCGGCGCTGGCGGCGCTGCCCGAATCGGAGCGCCAGCAGCGACTGGAAACCCTGCAGGATCCCCGCTAGCGCACTACCAGCCCAGCGTTTCCCCGGGCGCGGGCACCTGGAAGGCGCCGTCCGGCAACCCGGCTGCGGTGCAGGCTGCGGCCAGCCGCACAGGCGGCTCGTCCAGCGGCTCCAGGGTGAGCCGGAACGTGCCCCAGTGCATCGCCAGCGAACGTCTGCTGCGCACGTCCAGATGGATCTGCACGGCTTCCTCAGGATCGATATGCATGGGCCGCATGAAGTCGCGCGGGTCATAGGCGCCGATGGGAATCAGCGACAGATCGATGGGTCCCAGGCGCCGGCCGACCTCGGCAAAGTCCGGGCTGTAACCGGTATCGCCGGCGAAGAACACCTTGGCACCGTCCGCCTCGAACACGAAGCCGCCCCACAAGGTGGCGTTGCGGTCGCCCAACCCGCGCCCCGAGAAATGTTGCGCCGGCACCAGCCGCACCGTCAGCCCGCCACGGCGGTGCACGCCCCACCAGTCCAGCTCCTCCACCCGCTGCGCCCCCAGCGACCGCAACAGCGGTGCATTGCCCAGCGGCGCAATGAACACCGGGCTGTGCGCCACCGCCAGCCATTGCACGGTGGCGGCATCGAGATGGTCATAGTGGTTATGGGAGATCAGCACCACATCAATCGGCGGAATCTGCTCGTGGGACAACGCCGGCGGCAGCAAGCGCTCCGGCCCCGCCCACTGCACCGGTGAGGCACGTGGCGACAGGTGGGGATCGGTGAGGATGTTGAGCCCGTCGAGCTGGATCAGATAGGTCGAATGCCCGATCCAGGTGGCGGTCCGCACCGAGCGATTCCCCGTGATGAACGCCAGGTCCGGCCGCGTCGGCACCGGCGGCCCGCCGCTGGGCCGTGACCGCGCCCACTGGCCGAGAAATCGCAACAGCCCTGCACCGCTGTGCGGATCCCGGTTGTGCGGATTGCGAAAGCGGCCGCGATGGTGGTGATCGGCGGACATGGCATTGAACAGACAGGTGCCGCCGCAGCATATCGCACCTGGGATGCGCGCCCGGCCTTGCGCCCGACGTGCTGGCGCGGCAGATCGGGGCCGTGTCGGGCCGCACGCTCGCACCGTTCGGCAGCAGCTGGGCCGCGATGCGCGACGAGATGAAGGAATGGCTTCGTGCCCAGGGCTTGCCGCGCGACGCCGTCCTGATGATCGGCGAGACGGCGCATGAGCGCGAGATGATGACGGCGGGCGGCTTGGCGGGCTTCGTCGGCGGGCAGGTCCACTTCGGCCACGCGACGCGCGCCGACTGAAAGAATTGCGCCGGATGGAGAGAGCGATGCAAGAGATGCCGATGCAGTACGAAGCGCCCGGTCCCGTCGAACGCGACTGGTCCGACGCGATTTCCTCCATCCAGGAAATCATCGAGGACGCGCGCAACGGCCGCATGTTCGTGCTGGTGGACCACGAGGACCGCGAGAACGAGGGCGATCTCGTCATCCCCGCGCAGATGGCGACGCCCGACGCGATCAACTTCATGGCGACGCATGGCCGCGGGCTGATCTGCCTGGCGATGCCCGGGCCGCGCATCGACGCGCTGGGCCTGCCGCTGATGAGCCCCAAGAACTCCAGCAGGCACG